>JAWOCD010000097.1:0-3553 GCA_046483985.1 Promethearchaeia archaeon | reverse complement strand
TTATGCTAATAATAATCCTGATGATCCTTACAAATCACATTTTTATACTAAATCCGGAACCGAAGCGTGGTCGGAATTAGAGGGAAAGAGCGGATGTTTAAAAGTTGGGCTGGCTCCAATCTCACCAAATCCGAATCCACAAGAAGTGAATCTCACAGTTTTGGACCAAAATGTAAATGCATCGGGTTTTTTCGAATATGATCAGCTTATTCCTCATGAAATTGAACAATTTACAATCCCAGTTTCTTCATTATGGTTTTCCGATGTAACTTATAACGCTAATTTTTTGGGAGAGTTTGAATATAATACTTTTTCACGTTGTAATTATAATGCAACCTTATATAAAGATGTGGTGTGGAATGCGAGTATCAGTAGTTCCCAGTTTCCTGAAGACTCATCTATTTCAAATAAAAGCATTCAATTCTTTAAACCATCATATTGGGTTTATGATTCCGCTTACAATGGTTCGGAGCGGTATAATGAAGCGTCTATAATAAAAACAGATGAATATACTAAGCTCTCTCATGTGTCCAATAATGTTTGGTCAATTATATACAATCAATCAAACGGGATTGAAAATATTCAAGTAAAAAAAAGCAGTAATAATCTTAATTACGTTAATTTAGGGGATTATGCAAATATTACAGATTGGATTAATAGCTCGATGCAGACTACCATGAAAAACGGAATTGGTCAATTATATGTTTATTCTGATTCACAAGAATTGACTATTCAATCCAATATAACAAATGAGTCATCAACTTTCTCCCTATGGAGACCCGACCAAGATACCGAAGTTGTCCAGAATAATACCCTTTTAACTCTTAAATTTCTGGCAACCAATGGAACTATGGCCGGTATGGAAATCGAAACATTTAAAGTAGTCTTATCAGAACTTAATATTACACTTTTAGATAATAACCTTGACATCCTCAAAAATGATCCGGCCTATTGCACATTCGAGGCAAGAGGACTATCTAATAACGAAAAACTCGATTTGGATAATATTCAGATCACCTACGAGAAAACGGAAAACACAATAATTACCCTAATAAAGGATTATCATTATATGCTTGAAAAAACGGACAATATATACAATATTACCATTGACACGTCCCTTTCTGATTTCTTAGCGGCGACACATTCCATTAATTTTAGCTTTTCAGAACAATACTATGCGTCTCATCGAGTAGAATTAAGCCTACAAATTCAAAGCCGGACCCATAATATGAGTATTTTAAGGGTAAATAGAGAAAATAGAATCTTTAATTTAGGTAAACAAGCAAGATACCAAATCCATCTAAATGATTCTATTACAGATGAAGGGATTATTGATGCGGATTATACCTTGAAAGCGAACTTTTCCGGAACAAGTACAGAAATCTCTTCAGCAGCTTATGAGATTTATGATTCTCATAATGGAACATATGAAATTACCCTTTTTACGGACGTCTTATATCAAAATAAGGAGCTTCAAAATTTAACAATTGAATTCTATTCGGGAAAATCAGGGATTTACACTACTCAAAATGTGAATGATTCTCTATTTATTGTTAATGACCCATTAGAAACTAACCTTGATATTCTTTCAAATTCCTCTACAAATGTGGTTATTGGCGAATCCGTATGGATTAGTCTGCGATATCATCTCCTCACCGAAGCAAATTTATCGGACGCTGATTTTAGCCTTTTTAATAATTCCCAACGATTGGATCGAGCGGATTATAATATCAATGAAGAGGAAAATAGTTATAAAATTACTTTTGATTTGGAAGTAATGAGCATAGGAAAGTATAACTTAACTATAGAAGCAAATAAAAGTCGTGAGGATATAATAAGTTATACTAAAAGCTCAGTTACCTTCAATTTTACCTTCTCGGCTGCCACCTTTAGTGTAGAGATGGACCCGTTTCCAGAGATTTATGCCGATGATACCTCTAACGCAATTTTTCTCAATTTAACTTATAAGTTGGGGGCTGTAGAAAATCCGCACATTATTTCCTATTTTGGCTCAAATAAGCTCTCCACAGCGGTGATTGAGCCTGGAAGATATAAGATCTTTCTCAATTCAGAAGGATGCAATATCGGAGCAAGCTATGAATTTAACATAACCATCTCAAAATCAAAATTTAATACATTTTTCAACAATTCCTATGAGACGATCACTCCATATCCATCTAAAATTACAATCCCCGAAGAATACCAAGATTTAGAAGTCTATCAAGAACAAACTCTTGAAGTAATCACCATTCTAAAAGACACTTTTCGGGAAAGAGATATATTAAATGCCACCGTTCGAATGAAAATTGAGGGAAAATCAACATATTCCGATTCTTTTGAATATTTGGCCTCTGATTTCGGATGGTATTCGGGGTCGCTAAAAATTGGAAAAATCTCTCCAGGAACCTATAATCTCATAGTAGAAATGAATGCCACAAACTATAAATCCGCCTCGGCAAATACCAGTATTTCTATTTGGGAAAAAAAGTCCACTTCTATGACTTTTGTACAAGATTTATCTCCCCCTTACGTACGGGGTGATACCCTCTCTCTTCGAATCAAACTTTTAGCCGGCGGAAAACCCGTAATTCATTCTGAAATTCAAATTGAATTCGTTAAATATTATCCAAACGGAAAAACAGAACGGGAACAGCTTTTTTCTACAACGGACGAGAATGGAGTTGCAATATTTAATTATATTATAGAGGAGCTCGAGGCTCTGGAAATCCAAATCGTTTTTTCGGGAAATGTAGAATACGAGGGTTGTTCCTTTAAAGTAGAGCCCATCAATATTCGCTCGAAAGGGGAACAAATATTTCTTAACATTTTACCCTTCATCCCATTTATCATTGGGGCCGCTATTGGGGTAAGCGCATACGGAATAAAGAATAAGATAGAATATAAAAAGAATTTAGAAAAATGGAAGCACAAAGAACAAATATTCCAAGATATGATGAATATTCAATATCTCTTAGTTCTTAATAAAGCTGCAGGTAATCCGATCATTCAAGATGATTTTGGAAGTACAGAATTAGATGGTACCTTAGTCAGCGGATTTTTGCAAGCGATTACTTCGTTCATTTATGGAATTAAGAAAGAAAAAACAGATGGGAAAGAACAAAGCCATTTTCTTTTTGACCACCAAGATTATAAAATTCTTTTAGAAGACGGTAAATACGTCAGAGTGGCCTTGGTTTTAAAAGAACGACCGTCTGATATTCTCAAAGAAGAACTGGTCAAATTTATTAGGCGATTCGAATCAGAGTATAAAGGGAAATTGAAGGATTTCGATGGAACATTAAAGCATTATAGACATTACATGAAATTATCAACGAAAAAACTTCGTCTTACGTTGTATAAACCTCATGTAATCAATCCGAAACTTGTTAAAACAAAGTTAAATGATTTTGAGATGGATATTTTGAATATAACTCAGACTTTTGAAGTGTTAACCGAGAAAAAGTTTAATATCCCCGAACTCCGCAAATATATTCTTAATGTTAAATCGGATGAGCCGAAGGAACGAATTACCGCCACCATTCTAAATCTCATT
>JAWOCD010000054.1:0-9693 GCA_046483985.1 Promethearchaeia archaeon | reverse complement strand
TAGCAAAAGGAAAAACCTTAAAGGAAGCACTTGGGATTTCTGATCAAGAGATATCTGATGCGTTGGGCGGATTATCCGATGATAAGATGCATTGCTCACATTTAGCCGCAGATGCATTAAAATCTGCAATCCATGATTATTTAAACAAAAAGATGAATTAAACCCTAAACCCTCGGCTTGGGACTTTTTTTTCTTCTTAGACTTTTTACTATTCTTTTCTTTTTGGGCATAGTCCCCTTAACTGATATTATACAAGAATGTAATTTATAAATTTATGCTAATTATTCTATATGAATATTCTTTGTGTATAAGAAAAATTTTAAAAACAAATAAACATAAAAATTAAGTAAAATAATACCTCCTAAGGATGAATTATGAAAAGTAATAAAGATAAAGAAAAGGAAAAATTAATCCAAAATATCGAAAAGGCTATAAAATTATTATGCGAAAAAAATATCTCGGAAGTGGTGATTTTATCATCTTATAAGATCCATTCTGTATTAAAGGATAATTACGGCATGAATTTACGCGTTGATAAAATCGGCCGGATTTTGAGTACTATTGCCAAACGCAACAAATTAAAACGGTTAACCACGAATATCCCCAAGTATAAACTCCACATTTCAAATGTTTCGGATCTTAAATTTTTCTGAGATTCAAAATTTTGATTTATCATTGAAGCTCCCCTCCTAAATAGAGGGAAAACTCTTTTACCTAAATTTTTCGTGTCTTATAGGTCAAAAATTAGATACATCTATCAAATGAACTAATGTTTTGTGGATTTTCTCAGTTTTTAGAACGACACTGATTGCATTCATAGTTGATAAAATAGTCAGTGCATTCAATAATATAGGCTCCCCCTAAAGGACGGGATATTCTTTTGCCTTCAATGATAAAAATAAAAAATTAAAGAAAATTAAAAATTTATTGTTTTACAATCTTTTCTCCACATTCCAGACAGAAAGCAGAATCTTTGGGTTGCAATGATCCGCATTTAGGACATTCTATAAGATCTTCCACCTTTACTTTCCCTTTCGCTTTTGTTGCGGGTTGTTTCCAGTCTTGATATTTATCCAACGTTTCTGCTAACCCTTTTTGGAATTGCTTATATCTTGTCTCGTAGCTTAGCAATGTTTCTAATAGTTCATCGATATCTTCTTGCACTGGTTCCATGGTCTCTTGGACAATCTCTTTTAGAATTTCTTCCTCGCGATCCGTAAAAATGATTCCTTTAAGACGGAGATATTCCAGAAAATTATACAACCTATCGAGGACAATGGACATCAACTCAGTAGAAAGGTTATTTTTAAATTTTGACATCTCCTTCTTACTTGAAAATCCTTTGAATTCTTTATTGAAAGATTCAAGTCTTTGAATAATTAACCGCCGAATTTGTGGCATTAAATTGGGAGTGCTTTTAACCTTCTCATATTCTGCACGTCTTTGTTGTATGTACCTTCGAGCCGCTATAAGAATCGATATTGCAGCAAGCGCGATTATTGTCGGTACCAAAAGAATGATTATTATGCTGCTCATAGGGTCATTGTAATCTGTACCCATCCTTACTTCTAATCCATCGGAAACTAAATCCCCGTCGGTGTCCGCTTCTAATGGATCGGTACCGTAATAATAAATCTCAACGGCATCGTTTAATCCATCTCCATCTGTATCAGGATCATCGGGGTCCGTGTCATAGTATAGAAGTTGCCCGAGATCACTCAATCCTGTCCCATCGGTACTTTTATAATCCCAATTTGAGTAGATATAAACACGTCTGCTCGAGATAACCACTAAACTGTCTTGTTTTGATCGACTAATGGTTTCCAATCCTGTAATAGATTCTCTTATATATGTTTTTGATTGCCAATTTACATTATAATTCGATTCTTTTGAGAGCATCTGGACTTTATCAAGAGATTGCGTTGATGCGATGGCAATCGAATTTTTTCCCTCTTCTGCATAATCCCCAGAGGTGAATTTAGTCACCCAATTACCGCTGGAAATGAGATCGCCACTTCCCCAATCCTGTTCATAATTAGTATTGGAAGTATAATTGGTGCCCAGAATATTATAAATATGGAATTCCCTTCCAAGCATACCGAGTACTATTTGATAACCAGCAGACTCCTCCGCTATAATTGAAATATCTGTAATCTCTGCATCGTCCAAAATCGTAACTGGTTGAGGATAAGACTCAGACCACCCGCTTCCAATAACATAGTCGATGGTATAGAAATTTTCTCTGGTTCCAATAAATAACGTAAAATTGCCATCAGAGAGATCTATAGCGTTTAATGCTTTAATACGGTTATATTCTCCGGGATCAATCGTAGAAGGTTCTTCTAACTCCCATTCAATTCCTTTCTCTGCGTTTCGTGACCCTAAACCTAATTCCTCAAAAGCATCTCCGCTAGTATGGTTGATTGCATATATTTTCGCCCAATTATTTCCAATAATAAACTCATCGGAACCATCATTATTAAGGTCTCCCGTTAGAATAGTTGAAATAGCGTTTGAGTATTCGTCTCCCCCCTCATCTTCTTCAGGATTACTATCATAAAATGTTTGGTCTAATGAACTAAGGACTTCATAGTCATTTTCCGAATCATCGATGCATTGTAAAATAGCAAGATCTCCCTCGCTACTACCCACGATGACATCCGATCGTGAAGCAATGGAAATATTAGTAAGATCGATATAATCAATACTTACATTGACCTTCTCCGTGTCATTATAGATAAAGCCAATCTCAATGTTCTTATCAGCAGTAATGTACTGATTCAACGAAGAGGGTAAATCGTCGGATGGTATTGTTATGTTAGTGGGGGAATCATCAATATCTGAAATAGCTGTAAGGTTCTCCCATTGGTCCCATTCTTCCACTTCATTATTATAAATTGAGAGATTTGCGGTATCTGGAGCGAGAGAGTGATTCATTAAGATTTCGAGATCAAACGAGGTCGGTGTAATTCCTGTTACATCCAAATCCACCGTGAAATTGCCATTCGCTTCAGCATCATACTCTAATTCATAGGTCAAATTATCTCTGTTTTTTAAATAGGTTATATCAGCAGGTGAGTTTAGAATAGTGCAATTTTCGGAGGAGTCAACTCCAGAAACTTGATTAAGATCCGGAATAGAACTCCTGCCAATTACATCTCCAATTGCTAAAGCTGAGATGGTGGAGTCGGCATCAAAAAACTCATCCTCTGTCGTTTCAATTTCCCATATCTTTTCAAATTCCTCATCGCTTTCTTTAAAAATGCCCAGTCTACTTTCACGAGCTACAAGCATTTCCAATTGGTCATCGCTGTCTAAATTTCCCAATTTTACATCGACAATCTCTTCATCGAATGAATGGAAATGCGATAATTGCATTTCCGTATCGACCGCTTCTACCGGCGAGGAAGCAAAGAACTGGAACCATCCAAACACTCCCCCCACCGAAAGGGCAAGAATAACAGCTATTAAAATTCCATAATATTTCTTTTTAGTTTTTTTCATTTTTTTTTATTATCAACTCCGTATTTGTTAGGTTAATTTTGTTCCGCATTTATTACAGAATTTTGCGGCAGCGGGAAGTTGTTTCCCACATCCCGGGCATTTTTCTATTTCTTGTTCACTCATCGTTTCTGGAGCGGTTTCTTTAATTCTTGCCTTTAACTTCGCCACATTTACCTCTTGAATTGGAATCTCTTCTTCTGCAGCAATTTGTTTTGCTGCTTCTTCGGGCCAAAGCGTTTCTTTAACCTCCGCTTCTTCCAACTGTTCGCTAATTATTGCTTCCTCTTCTTCGAATATTTTTTCTGCTTCCACTTCCTCAATTACGACTTCCGTTTGAGAAGCTTCTTTCAGACCTAATTTAGAGCCTAAAAAACCACCTAATCCCGCAGACAATAATCCCATCCAAAAGAACGGTGATATAAAAAAAAGCATCAAATAAAGAATGCCGCTTCCGAAAAATGAAAGTTGTACATCGTCCAGCGTAAAACCAGGAAGAAATTGAAATAAATAGACAAAAAACAAGCCAATAGAAAAAATGATAAAGGCTGCTTGGATAAAATAGGCACCGTGCCAGAATACTTTCCATCCGTTGTTCTTAATTTCTACATTATGATACTGTTTATTTCGATAATAGCCTATGAGATATCCGGGCACTGTCCACGCTAAACACGAAGGAAATTCAATAAACGAGATAAAGAAAATTGCCAACGGAAAATAGGGATTGTTAATCGAAGTGTCATTAATGCTAACAAAAAGTCCTCGAAATAGCGAAGGTATAGCTTCATAAATGATTGCTGAGGAATACCCTGGAATTAACAATGTAATTAAATACAAAGGATAACCCAATGCGATCCCCGCTATCGCTGCGAAAAATTCCCAACGCCTCTTATAGGACACGCCTCCAGAAATTCTCGGTTTTAAAATCAAGTGTTACTTTCCTCCTCGTTTTTATCAATAATCGATTTGTCTTTAAACGCTGCTTGTTTCAATAAGCTGATCTCATCCTCGGTAATTCCTTTCTCCATTTCTTGTTTCACCTTATCCATATATTTATCGAGGTTTTTGATGTCTTTGAAAATAAACGATTGATTTTGCTTTTTTTGAGCAAAATAAGGGAATATAATCCCGAGCATGACAAATAGCCCCACCATTATAACGTTTGAATAAAGGATCACGTTTTGATAACGTGGGGTATCTTGGATGGTTGCATAGATTTTTTCTCCCGTAACGGTATCAACTCCATCGGGAGCGCTCCATCCTGTGAAGTCTTCACTTATAAAACTAATAATCCCTTCCCAGTCAAATTCACAAATGATTATAAAATCAAGGAAGGAAATATCGTGTGCACTTAAGTAGCCCGTCAAAAGATCTAATAGAGTATCTATTTCGAGGTCTTCCGCTGCCTTCGCTAAGATTTCTGAATCATAATTTGTGGTCGCAACCCAAGGTCTTTTCGCTACCTCGGCTAATCCATCCATTATATAGATCTCAAATATATCCTCCATAAAAAAAGTCTCAAGAGAAACATTGTTCACCTCAAAATACTCAAACAGTTCTAATTCAGTTTGGAGCAATCCTTTGTCTAATGGTAAGTCGCGATCATCTAACTCTGGCCATTCTGATTGTGATCGTACCTCCGTCTGGACATTTAAATCATTTTCTTTTGTTTCTTTTGTCTCCCTTTGAGAAGATAAGGGCGGATCATAATCATCGATATAAGATTCTCTTACATTCATTCTTATATAAGAAGAGTTGTCAGGTTCTCCCTTAATTATATTTACACCAGTATCTAAATCATCAACGCTACATCGAATATAGTAATACTCCATCGTAAAAAAACCATCGATTAACTGCCTTCGCTCCCAACCTTCTGGATCATCAAATTCAATAGTTCCCGATTTAGTAAATCCTTCTGTGTTGTCATTTACATCTAGATTACCCCATTCAGTACCATCCCAATACTCCCACGTATAATTTCCATTACCCGTCGCATTATTTCCGGTTGTTCCATTTTCCCAATAGAGTGTGTTAAATGTATCTTCTGCTCCAAAATTTAAGATTTCATATTCATTTCGGAAAATAGTCTGGTTTTTAATATTTAATAACGCATGTAAATCTTTGATCCTTTTGTCATCTTCTTCATGTTCATCAGCATAGTAATCTTCATACTCTGTGTTATTCATTAAGAAAATATAATCTTCGGGGATTAAATGGTCTTCACCTTCTAAACCTATTAATTCCGTAAGATCGAGTTCCATGGCTAAAATCTCTAAGAGTTCACCTAATTTTACATCAATATTAACGGGAAGATCTCCAAGGTAAGCAGTCAAATCAATTTCCAGCGGTCCCATTTGTCCTTGAAATATCCCCTCTATAAAATCAACAATTCTGGACTCTCCTCCCACGTATACAGTAAAATAAAGGGGAAGCAATCCAGCGGAGTTTGAATCCTCATTAATGAATGGTTCTAAGATTAGTTCTTCGGTTGTCCACGCTCTTCCCACTGGATCTCCTAAATAACCCAAGTCTAAATCAAACTGCGGTACAATTAATTTATTCGCCTCATCGGCGTTTCGTATATCTAACAATGCTTTAATGGTAAATCGGTGGGTATCTTCGAGTTTCTGATCTTCAGCCTCAGAGTAATCGGCAAGGTATATATCATAAATCTCAAACTGAACATTTGCATCCTCCTCGAATGCTTCTACAATATTAAGCCTCGGTAGAATAACGCCGGTAATGATAATAGGAATTACAAGTGCTCCGATAATTATCAAAGAGACTTTATTTTTAGTTGAAGTTCGCAAGTTTTATCAACATCTTAATTTTTTAATTAAAATTATTAAAACTTATTACTATTAATTCAACTTTTATCTTTTTAAATTTTAAATTTAAAAAAAAACAAAAAAAAATATAATTAAAATGATTGAAATACTCATATCAATAGCGAATATTCTTATTTGTTTTTTTTAAAAATTGAAGGAATTGATATAAGTATGAATCTTGTTATGCTTCAATTAGTTCTTACAAATCTTAGAAAATCCCACGCGGATAATTAGGGTAAGGAGGAAATATATGGATTTGGTAGTAAAGTAAAAGATAAAAGTAGAAAAAATATATTTTTAGAAACTGAAAAAGTAAAAAAAAAATGTTTAATTAATATTTGTATTTTTTTATCAAATGTTTACTTTTTAGTAGTTTTCGTTTTTTGTTTCGTCATCACTTTCTCAACATCTAAAATCTTTGCTTTTTTGCGGTAGAATCCAATCCTATAGATCATAGCACCAGTAAAACTGATTAAACTACCAAATAAGACCACATAACTTAATATTGGATCTTCTTCGGTAAATGTTAGCTTTATTTCCTCAGTTTCACGGACATTTTCCGCAAAATCCGAAACTCTAATTTTGAAGGTAACCTCTTGATCGGCAGTAAAACCAACTTGATCGGACCCAGATAATATTCCGAAGTAAACTCCATCTCCCTTATGCACTAATTTTATGTATTCCCATTCATTCTCTGCAGAAGTATCGCCGTCAATTCTATAATAAACTCTGACATAATAGATACCAGAGCTAGACGCCGTATCCTCGGACACATTTATTTGCAAGGTGAGATATTGGTCGGCCGGAAATTCGGTCTCCCCTGTTAATCCATCAATTTCTAAGGTCTCAAGGTCAAACACAGGGGCTGTTGTATCATCCACTTCCACAGTCCTACCTATAGATGTTTCATTTTCATTCCCCGAAACATCTTGCGCTGTAAGGTCGCTTATTGTAATCTCCGCTTCATATTCAAAGCTTTCGCTGCCAAGATTTTCTTGAGTAAGCATAACTTCCCAAATGTCATCATCAGACTCACTTTGCTCTAAATCTATCCAATAATCCTCATCGGCTTTAACTAAGATTTCCGCAGAACCGACACCGCTCTCATCGTCAGTTAGATTAAAGCTGACCAAAAATCCGGTATGATCCGTTGTCTCAGGAAAATCAATTGGATCTATATCAATTATCGGTGCGTTCGCATCAACTTCAAAGTTTTCATCAAAATTTGCGGTGTCATTTTCATACCGGAGACCAGTGGTCTCGGTAAATGAATCAGTGGTATTCAGAATAACATCAAGTTCACTTGCATTATACTCTGCCGTTTCAAGATTTGTAATCTCACAAGAATAATAGTTTCCATCCCATGATGCTTTAACCACAGTTTCGCCGATATTCCACGCTGTCAGATTTATCCATGCCTCGTAATAGTCTTTGCCCTCTAGATGAGTTCCATTTATTCGAAATGTAATTTCGTGATTCTCGGGTAACCAATACCCATCTGCAAGTTCAGGAGTTGTTTCCATCTCGAGTTGGGCTATTTCTGGAATCTCATAGAGATCCACAGAAGCTGTGATACCAGGTCTATCTTCGATTCGAAACTCATCAGATTCGGTTTTTTCCTCATATTCGTATTCGATGTCAATCCACACTTCTTCATCCATAAAATTTTCCTCCATCGGTGCTAAGGGATTGATGGTATAATTAATCTCCACCCAAGTATAGTCTTCACTGCCTTCTAAGTCTAAACCGTCTTCTATTCTTGTATCGTTGTATGCCTCAAAGGTAAAGTGCTCATTATATTCTCCATCATTTCCAAACCTAACGGTAATATTGGTAATGGTAATGTTTTCAACATCCGCTCCAACACCATCTTCGTCATAAGCCCTAAATGCAACAAGGAAGGTCAAATTATCCTCTCCGATATATCCCGTATTTTCTATAATATTAGTATCATCCCCAATTTGTAAAGCAACATGTGAGCCAATTTCAAAAGTACCCCCTTCGGTATCGTTCACGTTCCCGGAGAGATCCGTGGCATTAAGGATAAAGGAATAATTACCTTGATCGTAACTCTCCACGCTCCACGTATAATTGAAGGTGTCACCGGACGGATTTTCCATCTCATAGGTACCGATAAGAGTAGCATTGGGATCGTAAAACGTGATATTAACCGTGTCCAACTCGTGGTTGTCCGTGACCGTTGCCTCTACATAAAACTCTCCAGTCTCATACTTTACCCAGTCATTTGCAACAATATCGGTCACCTCGGGAGGTACCGTGTCCTCAATGGCAAACGTTTTCCCTTCGGTATCGTTCACGTTCCCGGATACATCCGTGGCAATGATCGTAAAGTTATAACCTTCCTCAGGTGCATATGTTCCCACCTCCCACGTGTAGGTGAAGGTGTCACCATTTTGTGTCATCTCATAGGTACCGATAAGAGTGCCGTCGGGTTCGTAAAACGTGATATTGACCGTGTCCAACTCGTGGTTGTCCGTGACCGTTGCGTTGACAGAAATCGAACCTGTTTCATATTCTGCCGACTCATCAGCAACAATATCGGTCACCTCGGGAGGTACCGTGTCCACGATGCCAAACGTTTTCCCTTCGGTATCGTTCACGTTCCTGGATACATCCGTGGCATTGATCGTAAAGGAATAATCTTCTGCGGGTGCATATGTTCCCACATCCCACGTGTAGGTGAAGGTGTCGCCTGATGAATTGTCCATCGCATAGGTACCGATAAGAGTAGCATTGGGATCGTAAAACGTGATATTAACCGTGTCCAACTCGTGGTTGTCAGTGACCGTTGCGTTGACAGAAATCGAACCTGTTTCATATTCTGCCGACTCATCAGCAACAATATCGGTCACCTCGGGAGGTACCGTGTCCACGATGCCAAACGTTTTCCCTTCGGTATCGTTCACGTTCCCGGATACATCCTCGGCAATGATCGTAAAGTTATAGTTCTCATTAAGTTCGTAGCCTTCCGTACTCCACGTGTAGGTGAAGGTGTCACCATTTTGTGTCATCTCATAGTTATCGATAAGAGTGCCGTTGGGATAATAAAATTCGATATTGACCGTTTCCAACTCGTGGGTGTCCGTGACCGTTGCGTTGACATTTAACTCGGTTCCGTATTCTACCGGCTCTTCGGCAACAATATCGGTCACCTCGGGTGATTCCGTGTCCTCGATGGCAAAGGTATCTCCTTCGGTATCGTTCACGTTCCCGGATACATCCGTGGCAATGATGGTAAAGTTATAGTTCTCATTAAGTTCGTAGCCTTCCGTACTCCACGTGTAGGTGAAGGTGTCACCATTTTGTGTCATCTCATAGGTATCGATAAGAGTGCCGTTGGGAT
>JAWOCD010000049.1:0-33034 GCA_046483985.1 Promethearchaeia archaeon | reverse complement strand
TTGTTCTAAATTATCAAATTCGGATTGAGACGGTCCGCTCGGAGCTGCGGGTTGAGAAGGTTGCGGTGCCGGCGGATTAGTCATAGAATCAGTTGAAGGTGATGGTTGTGGCGGAGCACTTTCAGTTGGTGAAGGTGCTGGCGGGGGTGTAGAAGGTTCTGTTGATGGCGGCGGCGATGACGGTGGCGGTGTAGAAGGTGGAGCTTCAGTCGGAGGAGGCATTGATGGTTTATCCTCATCCTCTAATCCTAAATCGGGTAAATCAAAATCTAGATCAAGATCGTCTTTTTTATCTTTTTTCTTTTCATTCTCTTCCGACATATTTAGTTACCTAATTATTATTAATTGAGAATAAATTAGTTTCTAATTAATATATTTATTTTGGGATTAAAATAGTTTTGATTTGTTTTTTATTTTTTTCATAATGTAATTTTTCCTTAGTGGAAATCAGAAAATCCTTAGCAAAGCAAAAAACATAGCCCTCAAAATGAAAAAAGAGAAGAAGGAAAAAAGAAAAGATCCCGTAATTGAATTACCTAAAAGCAGTCCCAATAAGGTTCAAGAATCCCTTTTAATTTCGGAAATATCTTGACATCCACATATTTGAGCAGTTCGGGATCTGAAGTTCTCGGTTTTTCCGTAATTAGCTCATCTTCATCATTAAGGATTTTTAAACAATTATAGACCGCATTAGCTTGTTTGTCAATTTCATACCCTCCTTCTAAGGTAATCAAAATTCTGTCGTTTGCATATTCAGAGGCAATTTCTTTTATGAGTTTTAGGTAATGTGCGGGGCCTTCATAGGTCCAACCCATGCCCGTCAATCTATCGGTGTGGTGAGTATCAAATCCTGCAGAGATTAGGATAAATTCTGGCTTAAACTCACTCAAAACAGGTGAAATAATTTCCTCGAAAAATTCAATAACTACATCCTCGGCAGACTTGGGAGGCATTGGAAAATTAATGATATGCCCCTTTCCTTTTGACTTACCAATTTCATTTACGAAACCACTTCCAGGGTAAAGAGTCCTACCATCTTGGTGAGAGCTAAAAAATACCACATCCCCTTGCCCCGAAGGAGAGCCCTCATAAAAGATATCTTGGGTGCCATTGCCATGATGACAATCCCAATCAATTATTGCGACTCTTTTGAGTCCCTTTTCTCTTAGCAAATATTCCGCCGCAATTGCCACATTATTAAAAATGCAAAACCCAGAACATTTATAGGAGTTAGAATGATGACCCGGAGGTCTTACTAAGGCAAAACCATTCTTTATATTGCCATTTAAGATCTCATCTACACCTTTCAAGTTTCCTCCCACAGAATAAAGCGCTGCTTCATAAGTTTTCGCTGACACGGAAGTATCCATATCAAGTTGTTGAATATGGCCCGTTTTTTCTGCTAACTTACTGATTTCCTCTACTTCTTTAATTAAAGCTTCCTCATGGACATATTTGATCTGTTCAAGGCTGGCCTTATACGGTTTAATAACTTTATAATCCTCATCATCTAATAATTGTCGTTCCTTTAACAAATCCATAATGCCGATAAGCCGTTCGTGACTTTCCACATGAGTTCCTATACGGTGCTCCAAATAGATATCATCATAAATGATTCCAGTTGTCATTTTCAAATCACATTATATTATTTTTTCCTAATTTATTAGTCATTTTCATTTTATAAATATATTTCAATGAAAAGACATAAAATTGCATGTTATTATTTATGTATGTAATGTTGTAATTTTTATTGAAAATTTCTTCCTCCAAAAGTGAATTTGACATGCAAAGGAAAAAAACAGAAAGAATGGAACAACATTGGGTTTTAAAAGTGATAATTACCGGAGAGCCTGGGGTGGGCAAAACAAGCTTAGTTGAGAAATTCGTTTCCGGACATTTTCTTAATGATTATAAGGCAAGTATTGGGGTAAATATGTATGTTAAAAAACTAGATAGAGAAAATATGGAACTTAATGTCCAAACGGATAAAAATAACCACATTGACCTTCAACTGTGGGATATTGCCGGGCACGAACGTTGGGCTCGGACAAGACATCTTTATTACGCGGGAGCTCAAGGAGCATTAATAATCGGAGACCTCACCCGGGAAAAAACATTTAGTGAAATCGAATCCTTCTGGTATCCGGATCTAATGGAGCATAGTAATAATATTCCGATTATCCTCATCGCAAATAAGAACGACCTTACCCGAAAAGCAGATAAAAAGAAACTAAAACAGTTAGGAAACAAAATCAACGCATTGGATATAATTGATACCTCCGCAAAAACGGGTGATAATGTAGAGGAATCCTTTAGATTAATAGCAGAAAAAATTATCAAAAAAACGGAAATAACTTAGATTTCCACTAAAATTTTAACGAAATCCCGTTCTTTTTTAGTCATATACCGCTCAAATCCTTCTTGAATGTTTGATAAACGAATAACATCCGAAATAAGTCTTTTTGGTCGAACAATTCCTTCGCTAAATAATTGAATTGTATCCTTCACATCTTCTCTATCATGTGATAATGTGCCAATCAAGGTAATTTCTTTATTATTCATTAAAAAGAGCGGAAATTCCACATTACCTTTATATAACCCTTCTAAGACAATAGTCCCTCCTCGTTTAATGGTATTAATAGCTAAATCAAAGGTCTTATCATTTCCGGCACAATCAAAGATAAAATCGGGTTCACCGTTCTTTCTAAAGAATCTCCGTAACTTTGCTTTGCTCGGAGGAAAAGCATCATCTGCCCCAAGATTTTCTGCATTCTCCCTTAGAGCTTCGTAAAGTTCTGTCACAATGATATATTTGGGATCGTATTTATTTTTCAAAATATCAAGCGCTCCAAGTCCGATATTTCCACCACCAATAATCATAATTTTTTGATTTTGGGGCATATTACAATGTTTTAATGCACGAACCGAGACCGCATAAGATTCAATCATAGCACATTCTTTCAATGAGGAGGGAGCAGGAGCATGAAATAAATCATTTTTATGGACAGCCACATATTCAGCAAACCCCCCATCCTTAAAAATTCCCATTCCTCCAGAAGGAGATCGTCCAATTTCCAGAGAAACATTGACTCCAACTACCTTATCTCCTTCTTGGAACCCTTTCACATTTTTTCCTAATTCAGCAATGATACCTGAAAATTCATGGCCCATTACCACGGGTGTTTGATATAACTTCTTCTTATAATTAGTGACATCTGTTCCGCATATCGCACAATACGCGACTTTTATTAATACATGATCGGGAGTAATTTTCGGTTTGGGATAATCCTCTTTATATGTAATCTTTCGAACATCTTCAAAAACTGCCGCTTTCATATTTTTTCATTTTCTCATATTTTGAGTTTGTTGAATAATCATAAAATTTAATGTATTTTAATATTTTACCTAAGTAGAATAAATCAATTTGGGTATGGATGAGTAAAAATAGTGAATGAGAAATATTATGGGTTCTCTGGAAAGCTATTAGAGGTAAATCTTACTGAGGGAACAACTAAATCTTTAGCATTAAACAAGGAATACGGAGAAAAATTCTTGGGTGGCGCTGGATTTGCGTGCAGATACTTATATGATCGCATTAAGGAGGATACCAAGCCGCTCAGTGAAGAAAATATCCTCATGATCATGAACGGTCCATTCAGCGCGACAAAAGCACCGTGCTTTGGAAGATTCGTGATTTGTGCAAAATCAGCATATACAAACTTATGGGGAGAAGCAAATTGTGGCGGGACATTCGGACCGGAGTTACGAAAAGCGGGATTTGATGGGATTATTATAAAAGGCAAAGCAAAAGAGCCTACCTATATGAAGGTTCTAAATGGAGAAATTGAACTGGTAATCGATAAAAATCTCTGGGGCAAAGGAATTAAGGAGACACAAAAAATTCTCAAGGAAAAAGTGGATGAGAAAGCTAAAGTTTTGTGTATTGGGCAGGGAGGAGAAAATTTGGTAAAATATGCAAATGTAAACGCTGAAGGGCGGTCTGCGGGGCGCACTGGAATGGGAGCAATCTTAGGATATAAAAAACTCAAGGGAATTGTGGTTAGGGGGAAAAATTCAAAACCACAAGCCGCTCAACCAGAAAACTTTAGTGAAAGCGTAAAGAACACACTAAAGTTTGTTTTAGGAATGGACACCACAAAAATTTTGCGTACATATGGAACAAGCGCCGGTGTATTAGGTGCTTATGGCGTAGGGGATTTACCGATCAAATACTGGTCTAAAGGTAAATGGGAACATGTTATGGATATTGCAGCAGAAAAATATAAAGAAGAATTACTTGTTAAAAGAAAAGCTTGTTATGGTTGTCCTATAGCATGTGGAAGAATCATCGATATTGAAGAGAAAGAATACCATGCAGAAAAGGTGGAAGGGCCTGAATATGAAACAATTGCCGGGTTCGGCTCGATGATTCTAAACAATAACTTGGAATCTATCGCGATAGCAAATGATCTCTGTAATACTTACGGTTTAGATACTATAAGCACCAGCGGCACTATTGCGTTAATGTTTAAACTCTATAATGAGGGAAAAATCGATAGTAGTGATATTGACGGATTGGAATTAGATTGGGGCAATTATGAGGCAATGTTGGAATTAGTAAAAAAAATAGCCAGTCGAGAAGGTGTTGGAGATTTATTAGCAGAGGGATCTAATGCCGTTGGAGAAAAATTCGGGATTGACCTTGATGAAATTGCCACCGTTAATCAACTAGAAGCGCCATATCACGACCCCCGATCTTGTTTTGGGATGGCATTAACCTATGCTTTTAGTCATAGAGGCGCCTGTCATACCACGGCGGATGTCTATAAGGCATCACGGAAAACTAATGAAATAGATTTTAGCGAACTTGATATTGAAAAAATTGATATGCATTCCAGCGGCAAGAAGATGGCAAAAGCTACAGCCCGCCTTCAAAATTATAGAGCATTATATTCGAGTCTAATTGCATGTGTCTTTTTTAATCCTCCCCCGTCTTATATAGTTGAAATGATTAACGGGTTGTTAGGTTTGGAGATTGACATTGAGAAGCTAAAGACTTTAGGGGAGCGGATATTCAATATGAAGCGTATGTTCAATGTAAAAATGGGAATAACTCCTGATGACGATTATCTCCCCAAGGTTCTTAGAACAGAACTTAATGAGGGTGTGGTGAGAGGAAAAGCTCCAGATTTTCAAAAATTAAAGAAGCACTATTATAAAGTCAGAGATTGGGACTCTAAAACGGGAAGACCTCATAAATCTAAGTTGGAAGAATTAGGCTTAGATAAATTATAAGCTTAAATTTTTATAATCAACAAGTATTAGTTTTTTCATACTAGTTGTTGAATTAATAATATTGTAATCCAAAATAGAGGAATAAAAATGGCTTTTGAAGATCAATTTCAAGAACAACATATTGCCGGAGGAGGAAAGATTCGAAGCATCATATTGGGCTTTAATGATGGCTTAATTTCTGTATTTACATTATTGATTGGTGTCGCCACGGCGACCTATCTATCAACCGGAGATAATTTCGTAGTAGTTTTAACCGGATTTGCCGCCATGGTTTCGGGCGCATTTAGTATGGGGTTAGGAGAATATATCTCAAGTAAATCTGAAGCAAAATATATTCAAAATGAAATCGAAAGAGAAAATGCAGAAATAGAATTATTTCCTGATGAGGAAAAGATGGAAGTAAGCACGATCTTTAAAGATATGGGATTTGAAGGAGAACTTCTCGATGCTGCCGTGGAAAAAATTACTTCGGATAAGGAGACGTGGAAAGATTTTCTAGTCAGTAGTGAATTAGGATTGGAAGAACCAGAGAGTCCAGTAATTGGAGCAATTTTAACCTTTTTTTCGTTTTTATTTGGCGCCTTTATTTCGATTTTTCCTTATCTCTTAGATTTAGGAATCATTTCTTTGATCTTATCTTCATTGATCTCCTTTTCCATGCTTTTCATAGCAGGATCATTGAAAACTAAAATCACGGGAGAATCTCCTTGGAAATCTGGAATTGAAATGGTGATTGTTGGATTTGTGGCTTTTATTGCTTCCTATCTGATTGGGATTTATTTAGAGCCTTAAATTTCCTTTTTTCTTTATTTTTTTATATTTCTAAAACATCAACCGAACCATCCCTTTCGATAATGCCCACTACGGTGGAAACTCGTTTGGAATACGCGCGTGAAGTGAAAATACTTAGCAATTTTTCATCAAAATATGTTTTATAACCATCTTTAAATTTTTCATGGGCCCGAATGACTAAATTTATCTTATTTTTTTCTACAAAATAATCTAATGCTTCTTCCCCAAATCGCTTAATTCCCGGTCCGCGGCGACTCCATTTAAATTCTTTAGCACGCTTATGAGGATCATTCCAAACCAATTGTTTAGTGATTGGAGATTTGATTTTTTCTTCTTTTTCAGGGAGATTATTTATTTGATTAACTGAATCTAATCCGTCTGGGATACCTCCGTGTACACAGAAAATCCGATTCCAAGTCATCGCAGCAAGGGGTAAGTTCGAAAACACTTGATTATAGCGGCGAAATAAAAATTTATGATTTGAAAACTTAAGACGTACTTCATCATAAAAACCATATTGGCGATTAATATAAGGATCTTCGTGGTTTCCCCGAAGTAATAATATTCGATTGGGCATTAATTTTTTATAGTAAAATAATACATTAATTACCTCGACTTGTTTGGCTCCGCGATCAACATAGTCTCCCAAGAAAAGAAGGGTTTTAAAATTTTCTCTAAAAAAAGTTTTTATAATCCGATTCAAAGTATCGAGATCTCCATGAAGGTCTCCGATTATCATAGTTCGTCCTTGGGGAACTTGGATTAAGTGATTCTCCTTTGCTAAGATCTTCTCTATATTTCCAATTAATTCAATTATTTCTTGTTCGTTATATTGTTCTATTACATCAAAAAATCTGGATGGCATTAACCTATAATATAAAGATATTTAATATAATAAAAGTGATTAATGTAATAAGGTTTTTTTAATAATTCTAAGGAAATAATAATGAACCCCCATAATAAAGAAATGTTACAGAATTTATTTCTCTGGAAAGACATTTCCGATATTTCAGAAGAAGAGATTAGGGGACTTTTAGACTTAATAGAATTCAACCGAAATGAAAATTTTTTGCTCAATTGCAGTTGGGGATACTTTAAAAAATGCCGAATTTTATCATTGGATAACGAACCCCTATTTTTTTTGAAATATGTTAGAGAACATTATTTTCCTGAGGTATTAGCCCTCCATCTTACTAAAAATTTTTTTGATCCCGAATTAGGATTTCAAATTTATGTAACGGGAATTTACCATAAAAGTTTTTGGAAGTTTAAAAGTGAAGTTCCTTATCTGATGACAAATTATATTCAGGGGACTGATCTTACGAACTATGAGATAAAGAATTTTCAGTTTAGTTTGGGGAGAATGAATTATTTACATGAAGTGCTTTGCCTTTATGATGTCTATGATAGACATTTTATTGTACAAGATGATGGGAGTCTTAAACGTATCGATTTCGGAAGGGCGTTTGAAAATATGCATAAAAAATATCTGGGATTTCAGGACTATCTCAATGCTCATAAATCAATAGATTTTTATGATGAGGAATATCAAAAAGGGTACCATCACGAGAAAAAAATCATTAGGGAAAATCTTAAAGGTAAGAAAGCAAAACTAACATCAATAATGAGACGTATAAAGCAATTAAAACAAGATTATGAACTGATTGAAGTAATTCCTGATAGATTTATCAATCGGTTAATTGATCATTGGAGCCGAATAGGTTTTCTTGAGGATGCTGCCATTACTCAATGTGAATGGATTTAAGAGAAAAAGCTTAAGTAGCATATTCCAATTTTTAACTGAATTTTTTAAAAAATTGCTTATCATGCTCACATACGGGACATGTATCTGGTGCTTCATCAAATTCTACATTTCCACATATCTGACAAACAAAAATTTTCCGCTGTTTAATTTCCTTCCCCTTTTTCAGTCTCTTCCGATATTTTTTAAACAATTTAGCGTGAATACTTTCCGCTTCTCGAGCTAAGGAAAAGGATAATCGCACTGTGATTTCTCCCATATTATCTGCATTTTTCTCAAATTGTTTATACATGGTTTTAGTTTCATAAATCTCTCCCTCAATGGCATTCTCAAGATTTTCTTTGGTCGATTTAACTTGCTCTTTGATCTCATCTTGGTTAATATCAAGAAAATCTGATGGTTTTATTTCCGAATTTGTGTATACTGATAATGCTCTCTTGTGATTCTTAATATGAATTGATTCGGCAAACGAAATTGCCTTGAAAAGATCTGCTATTGCCGGTAGATTTTCTTTTCGGGCTTTTTCTGCAAAGAATTTATATTTTAATTGAGCTTTTGTTTCACCAATTAAGGCTTCCTTCAGATTCTGAATTAGTGTATTCATAACTCTAAAAAAATTAAAAAGATATTTGAATTTTTTTTTTATGAAATATTAGAAGAAGAGATTATTTTCGAAAAAATGAAAGATTTGCGACTAAATTACTCTTGTCTTCGTGTAAATTTAAGAAATCCTGGCTTCGGTTCATATACATCTCCATCTCTTATTAGGTTCTTCAAAGCTTCACTAATAAATTTCTTATCTAAGCCCTCCTCTAAGTCCAGAGTTTGGATAATTGCTTGTTTTTCCAATTCTTGCCAATTATTTTCCGCAAACATTTCTTTCATTCTGTCCAATAATGTTTCAAGCTTATTCAGCTTACTCCGAGATTCTCCCGCAACAATCCGGTCTACATCAATTTTTCCCGTGGTTTCATCATATCCGGTATCCTTTAGAAATCTATCAAAAAGTTTTATCACTTCTTTCACATCCTCTTCGATTACCTTTTCTCTCAGTGCCATTTTGGCATACGCTTCACTCATACGGATAAGAGCATCAAGATTTCTGGCTAAAATAGAGATTATTGCCTCTTCACTGTCGGATTGCCCTCGAAGATCAAGATAATATTCCTTAATTCTCTCCTTTGCATCATGAGTTAGAATTGGGCGACAAGTTCTTCGCGCATGTTTGATATATTTTTTTAAAAGTTCATGCGCAACGGGAGCTTCATTTTTATTCTCTTCATTTTCTTCTTCATCATATGTCCCCATTGCATTTTTTAATATAAATTCTGCGAGTTGGGCATCATAAGATTTATTAGGCTTATCTTTAACCACAAATATGAGATCAAATCTTGATAAGAGAGAAGGGGGCATTCGAATGTTCTGAGTGGGCGTTTTATAACTGTCATATCGTCCAAAATGCGGATTTGCTGCTGCCACAACTGCGGTTTCTGCTTTTAGGGTAGCAACAATTCCCGCCTTCGCTATACTAACGGTATTATGTAAAATTAATCCATTGCTAATGAATGTATGATTGGGTTCCACTGTTAGATCGTATACATAAGGTTTATAATTGGGGCCTTTATTTTTTATTCTCTTAACATTCTTTATTTTGTCCCAGAGAATCTCTGATCTAATCAAATCTGTGAGTTTTTCAACTCTAAATTCTATATTCTTAATATGTTTTAGGAAAGATAAAATAATTTTCTGATTAATTATTTTTCTTTTTGAACTATTATAGCCCCCTCTTTCATAATAATTAATGTTTGATCTACTAACTCCCGAAATCTCTGAAAGTTTTTGTTGAGAAAATCCAGATTTCCTAATATTTCTTATCTTTTTTTCTTTAGAAATAGTTTCCTTTATTTTTGTTAATTTAGCCTTGATTTTATTCAATTCATTAATTAGCTTATTTCGAGTTATACCATGTCTCTTTTTCAAGTGTCTCCAATATGTTCCAGTAATTTTTAGTGAAAGTGCCTTTTTAATATCAATAAGCTCTTCAATTACTGAAGTTGGAAAAATATCATGATGGTGAGTTTTAATTTTATCAGGTTTAATCAGCTTTTTAATTTTATTGAATCTCTTATCATCTTTTTCAACAATATTATTAAAAAAATCAATTAGAGATTGTCCTCTTATATAAACTTTAAACGAATTATTATAGGTATCAACAACAATTCGAGATTGAATTCCTAATTTTAATAATAAATCTTGATAATCTTCCGATAACCCTTTACATGCAGTTCTATAGCAAAGAGATGTTGATTCAACACTTCCATCTCCCTTAAATGAAGTCCTTAAGAAATGTTTTGCGATTTTCTTTGATGCTCCCATAATTTTTTTAGGAATTCTTTTATTAATGGACTTAACAAGTAGTTCTGGAAAATTTTCTTTAAACCATTTGTATAACTCAACAGAAATGTACCTTAAGGTGTACAATCCATCATCACGTTTTTGGATGGGACTAATATCAAATACATCTTCCATTAATTTTGAAAAATCATCTAATAATACTCTATCCATGTTTGAAAATCCTATTTCTGCTGCTGAACCAACATAGGAATGACCTTCAGCAATTAAATATCCCAAGATTCTGGCTATAGAAAGTGTTAAAATCTCCGGAATATGAATCTTTTTGGCATTTGGATGAGGTTCAAACGGATCAGATTTTAAATTTATAGGTTTTGAAGAATTTGGTAGATATTTTGGAATTGGCACAAAATCATTGATGTTACAATCTTTAGCGTTTATTGTATGTAATTTTCCCTTCCGATAGACATACATGGGGTGTTCTGGAGTGACTTTAAGCGTTCTTCCATTTGTAAATTTAATTTGATAAAAGTACTCGGGTGCTTTATGTCGACTAATTCTATTGATTTTAGTCTTATATATCTTTTGGAAATCTGTTGAATAAAGATTAATATCTTCATAAGGTAATATCTCACAATCTATACCTTCAATAACTTTATCAGCATTCAGAGTCATCATTTTATCAACGAGTTTTCCAATTTTAATTTTTTCACCATCCAATTTTAGGATTTCTGTGTTGTAATGATATGATTGTTGTTCCATTGCTTCATGTAGCGCCGATCTATCAGCCTTATCCATCTTATCAAACTCGTCAATAGCTGCAACACCTCCATTGGCTAAGACAATCGCTCCTGCTTCCAAATTCATTTGTCCAGTATCCACATCTTTAATTACGGCAGCGGTAAGACCAACGGCAGATGCCCCTTTTCCAGAGGTATATAATCCTCGGGGAGAAACATCCACTGCACTTTTAATCACTTCTGATTTTCCAGTACCCGGGTCTCCTACGAATAATACATGAATATCGCCTCGTTTCCATCCCCCTCCAGGTTTTTGTTTTCGGGTACCTCCAAATAAACTTAGGGCACAGGCCATTTTAAGTTCTTCTCGTCCATAAATTTGAGGGGCAATAGAACGAGCAATTTTCTTTTGAATCAGTGGTTCTTGAGAAAGAGACTCAATCTTTTTTTTATCTTCTTTAGAGATATCAATATCCAGGTCGCTTTTATCTTCCGGATCAACATAATTAACATGCACAAACGTTTTAAAAAGATTTGAATTTGTGCTTCTAATGGAGCCCGCGATTACGGACTTATAGACACCCATAAGCCCTACTCTATCCCCGGGCTTAACATAATCCACAAGATCATGAGTAAGGATTGCTTGGACGGAACGCGGAATTCTCCCTGCCGGTAAATCTTCGGGGATTTCTTGTACTGTAATACTTTGCCAATCAATAAACTCAGAATCCTTGGTGACCAATTTAAAATCATTTTGTGCTTTCGCTTTACATCTTTTATTAATGCAAAACTTAGGCCATTTAATTTTCGAGGTTAATTGTACCACCTCAAATTGACTACCGCATAAAAGACATTCAAATGAGGCTTTAGTCAGCTTTGGGCGAATTTTGGAGCTTCGAATTAAAATACCCCTGAACCATACCAATTTATCAATATCCTCAGCCCGAAGCTTTCTTAAAGGAACCATCAACGGACTTTTATCATCTTGCGTGGCCACTCTTACAAAATATTTTTCATGAGTGAGGGTCCCTCCAGATTCAAATTTTAGAAGATCTTTAAAGGCTTTAAGTGCATGGTCGAGCAATTGATCGGGATCTTCCTCTAACATTTTGGCAAGCTTATAATTATGATTCAAAAGATCCTCATATAAGATTACAAGGGTATTTGCTCCTTTAGAATCTATTCGTTTTATCTGTTCATGATATTTGTAAACTCCCGGTTTATCCATATAATAGCGAAAGAAATCCTCAAACTCTTGCGTGGGATTTAACGGTTTTGTGGGGGTTGTACTTGGAGTGGTCATATTTTATTCATTAATGTCGGATTATTTTTTAACTTGAATATTAGGCTAAAAATAATCAAGCAGATTATTAAATGAAAAATAAAAGAGCATTTATAATTAAAAGTGGGGTTCTGAATTAGTATAAAATTAAAATAATGAATAATCTTTTTAATTGAAAGAAATTGAAAAGATTTTAGTATTCTTTTTGAAGATGCTCCCAAATTTTTTTCTGGAAATCTCGGTATTTTTCTTTTTTACCATCAAGTTCATTTAGTTTTAAAATTGCTTTTGTTTTCGATGTACCAAAAATAATCTAGAATTATATTCACAGATTAAAAGATTTCTTGAAATTGACTTAATCTAGAATTACATTCACATAGCAGAAGAATAAATCCGAAAAATAGAAATATAATCTTTTACTTTAATAATTTAATGGAATTTCAGCTCGAATTAACACCCCTTCAAATTCTACTTAATCTAGAATTATATTCACAGATTAAAAGATTTCTTGAAATTGAGATAGCAGAAGAAGAAATCCGAAAAATAAAAAATTCTATCCAAATATTGAATGTTGATAAGGAAAAACATCTAACAACAATTCATGTCTCCTATGTGAGTAAATCGGTTAATTCTGGTCTTATTCAAAGAAGGAATGATTATTTTGTAAAAGATGGATTATTAGAATCTCATTTAAAAGATAGTTATAAAAAAATTGTTTTAAGAGCACATAATTCTCCATGTTTTAAAGATTTCAACAATTTTCTGGATCTCTATTTTAAAGAGGGAACGAATACCCTAATGATTGACATTTTCAGTGAGTATTTTGCTGAATTAATCAAATATATGATTAAAATGAGTATAAGAGAGGAATTTTCGGGCACTAAATTGGATATTTTAAAAAATAAGATTTCAAATGATCTATTGAAATATACAAAACATTCATCTCTGATAGCTAAATATTTATCTAATCAATTCTGGACATCATCACGGCACTTATGTTTGGTTAATAATGAATATATACCAGTAAAGCAAAAAATCAAAAATCTCCCAAAACCAAATTATAAATTGGTAAATCATATAGTAAAAAAATTACCTGAAGAGCTTTCTGGAAAATTTTTAAAATATCTCAATTTTACTTGGAAATTAAACACATTAAAGATTTTGGATTCACAAATTCAAATAAGAACTTCATTTCTCTTAAAAAAAAATATTGAAAATTTTCTAAACAATAGAAATATAATAAATTTCGAATGTACAAGTATTAATAAGGAAATTTTAGATATCCTTAAAGTTATAATAAGTAATTATCATAAAAACAGAGATCAATAATAGAATTAAAATGTATGATTTATCATCCTTTATTCTAAAAAAGGGAGAAACTGTTTCAAACGGATATACTGAGGGTAAAGCTTTAATCATTGAATCTTCCACAGATTTTAAAAAAGTGCAAAATCTTTCAGAGAAAATAGTAATGGTTGTGAAGAACTTTGAACCTCATTTTGATGTATTGTTAGATTATTGTTTAGGGGTTATAAGTGAAATGGGTAATATGCTTTG
Source organism: Promethearchaeia archaeon (assembly GCA_046483985.1). GTDB lineage: Archaea > Asgardarchaeota > Lokiarchaeia > Sigyniarchaeales > SOKP01 > JAWOCD01. The sequence continues at coordinate 19,254 of JAWOCD010000049.1, read as the reverse complement.
TCATTTAGCAATTGTTTCACGTATAAGAAATATCCCTGCGATAGTAAAAGCAAGATCCATTACTAATTCAGTTAAAGATTTTGAAAAGGTTACTTTAGATGCATATAGAGGGATTGTCTATAGGGGATATCATGTAAATAAATTGAAAATAGATAATAATCTAGATTTTATCAAAGACTTTTACTCAAAAATAGATGAGTAGGAAACTTAAAATGTTTAGATTAGAAGAACTTATTCAGATGAAAATGTCTGAAATAAAAAAACTAAATATTGGATTAAAGGCTGAAAATCTTGTTTGGATAGCTAAAAATAGTTTTTCTAATAAAATTCCTCCATTTTATGTTATTCTTCCCGAAGAATGTGAAAAACTTTTAGAAAATAATTCCAAAATTTTAGATATAAGAAAAGAAATTAATTTACTTTCATCTCAAATAAATACAAAATTCTTTTTTGTACGTTCTAGTGCTCAATTTGAGGATAAAATGGGTCTTCCAACAGCAGGGTTGTTTTTATCATTAGGTAAGGTCTCTTCAGAAAATTTAGAACGAGCAATAAAAAAATGCATAATGAGCACGAGGAAAAAAAAGATTAGGAAAATTCTTGGATCTTACCCATCGACAGCTATTATTGTTCAAAAGATGATCTTGTCATCATCGAGCGGGGTATTATTCACGAAAGACCCAATTTTAGATGATAAATCACGAATAATTATAGAGGCAGGATTTGGTCTGGGAGAGACCGTTGTTTCTGGAAAATTCAACATTGATCATTATGAAATTGATAAAGAAAATCCAAATAAAGTTATAAAATCCCAAATTTATGAAAAAAATCATTATATCTCTTCTCAATCAAATAGCATTAAAAATGTTCCTAAATCTAAAAGAAAAAAGTCAGTATTATCACAAAATCAATTAATTTCTCTAGCGAAAATGGCGTTAGATTTAGAAAATTTATATAGAAAAGCAATTGATTTAGAGTGGACCATAGATAAAGGCGAGAGAATCTGGTTTCTGCAACTTAGACAAGCACAATAACAGAATAAATAAACTTTTTCAATAAGAATATTTTGCTTCTTGTCTTATCATTAAAAAAAAGTCGTTAAGTTATATAATTAAATATATTGGCGGAGGACTCTCATATCTTGTAATTCTATCAATTGCCACATTTTTCTTCCTTCCACCACATTTTCTTCCATTTTAATTTAGATAATAGAAGAGAATTTAAAAAAAAATTAGCTTTCTCTTAACTCATTTAGCACTTTACAGATTAGCGGGTCTTGACTCATTTCGCATCGAATTTTTAGAAGAGAAATAACTCGTTTTTTAATTTTTTCTTCTTCATATTTTGCAGTTCGCCCTAAAATTTTAGCAATTGAGCGTTGTAATGTAATCGAGCCTTCATCGCTTAAATTTTTAAGAAGCCTCGAAATAACAGTCTTTAAACCCACATTTTGAATTATTTTTATTATCGAATTAATCATACTATTCCTTACGCTTTCATTATCATGCTCTAATAGCTCAACAGCAAGGTTAAAAACCTCATCAATCTTTTGATCATAGAGATTTAACAATTTTGCACCAGCAGCTTTTACCTTATCATCGGAAGTGTGAATAATCGTCTTTAATTTATTAAGAGGTAAATCATCCGGGGTGAGATTCTTGATATCAGCCAGAATATTTAATGCTGAACGCCGAACCCAAGATTGATCATCAGTGATCAGTTCTGTTAAATTCGAGATCAGCATATCTTTATCTTCCACATATTCTATCAAGTTTCCTAGACTTGTGACCGAGGCCTCTCGCACATTCCATTCATTATCCTTTACTCCTTTTTCTAATAAACAATTAACAGCTTCTCGAGGTGCTTTATATCCAATATTTCCAAGAATTTTTGCAGAAGTTTCTCGAATAAAAGAATCATCATCGTTAAAGAGATTAATAATGGGTCGAACTGGAAGAATTTGTGGAGATTTTTCAGAAATTTTCAATAAAGATTTTCCTAATACTAATTTCACTGAGCTTTCTTGCTCATGCATAGCTTGCAGAAAAACAGACACTACAGGTTTTAAGGTATCTGGTTTTGTTTGAGCAACATTTGAAATTACCTTTGAGGCTTCTTTTCTTATTTTTATATCCTCATCTTGGGTTAAAATTCTTAAAAATGGTTTTAACTGGATTTCTTCGGGATATCTGTTTACTAAATCTTCCAAAGCCGTTATTGCATTTAATTTAATCTCATCATATTCTGAACTTAGATAAGAAATCAAACGAGGAATTACTTTCTGCGGATCTAAATCTCCAATTTTAATAAGAGTTCGAGTTATTATTCCTTTTGTAATGAATTTCGTTACATCGGGAATCTTAATTAGATTCTTAATAACCAAATCAGGGTTAGATTGATATTTATCTATTAAAATATTTGAAATGTTTTCTTTTAGCGATTGATTTTCAAATTTAATGAAAATAAGGAGGGTTGTAAGAATTTTTTCGGGATTTTTATCCCACAAGCGGCCAAGAAGGGTTAAAACACTATTCACAATCTCTTGATTGTTAGGATCTATTCGATTAATTATCATATCTAAGTCAACCGACTCCGGTTGTTCATCAAAATACCTTTCAAGCGCAATTATTGATGCTTTTCTTACATCCTTATTTAAATCCGTTAACCCTTCCAAGAATGGAAAAATAGGAATGAAATATTTTTGAAAATTACCTATTTTAGCAAGGGTCTTAAATAAAGAGGCTCTTACCTCACTGGAAGGATCTCGCATATGTGGAATTAATTTTGAAACAATTTTGGAATCAATATTTTCTTCTTTAATATTTTTAATATTTCTAATTGCGGCAGCCCTTATTTGAGGATTCGAGTGATTTAAACGCTCAATTATTGATGTAAGGGGTAGAAGGACTTCCGCATCCGCAAGAATATTTAATATCTTAACTTGGACTGTACCATCTGGATCATTTACTAATTTATTAAGAAGTCTCTTTTTCATCAGTAAAGTTAGAATTATATCGCTATTTGTTGAAGCAAAACGAGATAAAATATCTAAAGCAATTACCTTCAGTCTCCATTCTAAATCCTGAATTAGATTGAATATAATATCTTCAGGAATTTGTTCAATAATTTGCTTGTCCGCTGTTAATAGAGAACGGGCGAAAGGAATACTCTTATCATAATTAGGTGATTCCAAATTTTCTATAATCCATGGTAAAACTACTTCGGGTACATCTTTTTCAAGTTGGAGTAAAATTTTATAGCATACTCTTTGGGAATGTGGATTTGGATCGCATAATCCATCAATAAGTGTATTTTTAAAAATCCCCTTATTCAAGTTGATTTCATCCTTGAGGGGGATCCTTTCAAACATCAAAAGAATATTTTCTTCAGCAAGATTTCTGATTTTTGGATCATCGCTTCTCAGAAAGTTAAATAAAGGAATTGGGTCAAAGGTTTGAGCACATTCATTAATTTTGGAGATTTTTAAGTTCTCCGTAAATTCAGTACGAGAGAGGATAAAATAAGAAGTAAATGTAATTAGTACAACCTCTTCTATTACAGCAGCAAATGAAAATAAGAGAAAATTTGGAATCAATTCGTGCATTCCAATAATTGTATAATTAAAAGAGGAATATAATTTGGAGGAGTTAACTATGAGGAAATTTGCTAAAACATTAATTCCAACAGCAGCCATGAGATACCCAGCAAAAGAGATATCAATTCCCCTGTATTTTATTTGTCTATTCCAATAGCGGGTGAAATATCCGATAATACCAAAAAGTAACGTGACAAACACCATTCCAGCATAAGAATATGTTGAAATTGCCATTTGTCCAGAAAAATAAAAAGCTAATGTTTGTATCATGGATATCCAAGCCCAGACAAATACAAAAAGCATCATTCCTAATAAAATCCGAGGACCTGTAATATTTGGAAAATCTTTTGCCTCCTCCATCATTCGATCTGTATCCTCGAATCCAAGGAAAAAGGATCGTTGTTCGATATGTACAAGCACATTATAGAATCCCGCAACCCAACCTTTTGACCCATAAAAAGTTAAAATCATTAAAGGATAAGCAATCATCCACGTTATATAAATAGTGATAAATGGAAAGCCCAAAAGAAAATAAAAAATCAAAGGGGGTAATATAAAAATACCTAAATAAAACCCTACTGCTGAAATTATTGAGGTTGTCTTATTATCCGTCCTATTAATGATATGATCCCCCAGAAATTTATGAAATACCGTCAAACCTTCATCAGATTCTTCACTTAGGGCAATAAAAAGAAAGTCAATAAGAGGATAAACTGAAATATAGATTAAACAAACCAAAACTGGAAGAATTAACCATAAGGGATTAATATTAGGGGGACTGGGAGGATTTGGGTTTAAAGGAGTAGGTTCCCAAAAGCTGGGTGTGTTTACAGCAAAGATAAAAGCCATTCCAATAACAATCATTATAGCCATACTGAAGATAAATCCATATAAAACACATTGTAAAGTATCAGCAACCTCAAATTCTCCCTTTTTTACTAAAGCCACTTGCCGATATATTAAAAAGAAACCAAATACAAAGGCGGCTAGGAATATAATGAATAATATTATTGAAGTACTATTATTGAACATATTTAGATCTTGTGGGAAATAAGCTCTCTTTGATAACATATTAATCTCCAAAAATAAATAGCTTACATTTTCTTATTAATAATAAAGGTTATAATAATAGAATTAATCTAATTTATTAAAACTATTCACGAGTATTTAAGAATTGAAGCATTTAAAACTTGAAAAGAATTTCAAATTAGATTTAGTCAGAATTAATTTTATTTATCAAAATCAGCCAATTTTAACGGAATGTGTTAAAAAATCTAAAGGATTTTCCTTATTAGGTCACATGGTCGGTCCTTTCAAGAAAGGAAAGAAATATAAGCTGAAATATTTTATTGCCGCGCCTTTAATTAAGAAAAAGATATTGGAGGTAGTGCCTGATGAAAAATGTGATAATGTTGATGTTCAAAGATATGCTATAAGAGAACGTGATGATCAACGTATCGTATATCCGAAAGAAAAGCTTTTTCTAAATAAACTAAAAGAATTTAGAGAGTTTTTAGTCAAAAAGGTGGATGACCGCATCATTCCCAAGACAAATTTAGACCGATATAATTCGTACTTATCAAATCTGGTGGATTCTCGTTTGCTAAAATTACTAAAACTTTCCCGATCAGAATTATCACCGGCGGACGAGAAAAATCTGACAGATGCAGAAAAAATGCTAAATGAGCGTATCTTTAAATTGATAAATACGTGGCGAAAATATTTTTTAAATTTGTAAGAAAGAGAATTTTAAATTTCAACTTAGAAAGAATTATATAAATTAATATTAAATAAGAACTGATTAAATTCCTCTTTTAGGTCCAGATTTCTTTCTTCTCCTTCTTTTTCTCAATTCTTCTTTTCGTTTTTCTTTTATTGATTTGATAGTTTTTTCTTCCTTTGGTTTCTCTTCTTTTTCTACTCTTTTTTCTAATTTTGCTCCGCAAATGGGGCATTCATCCCAATCAGGTTGGGTAGCTCCCCCACACTTGGGACAATTATGTAATCCTTCCCAAAATCTGTCGCCTTCGGGAATATCTTCCACACGTGTTTGTACCAGTTTAGCCGGAGTAACACCTCCTGCTACAAAACCTCCACATCGGGGGCATTTACCACTAAAGTCTTTGTCATCTAAGAAGGCTCCACAAAATGGACAATACATTTGACCACAACTGGGACATTGCATATTTCCCAACCCGATCTCTTGTCCGCATACTTTGCATTCAAAAGTTTCTTTTTCATCAGCCAATACTTCTTGTCGGATTTCCTTGATCTTTGTATCTCTTTTTGTTTGAAATTTTTTGTCTTTTTTTCGTTCAAACTCCAATCTCCGTTCTACATATTCCTCATCCAAAATTTTCTCGGCTTCCTTACGTTTTTTATCTCTTTTTGCTTTTACTTTCTCCGCTTTCTTTCTCAATTTTTCGCGGGCCTTTTCTTTTTCTTTCTCAAAATCGTCCTTTTTCTTCTTAAACATCTAACCACCTAAAAATCACTTATTTGCTTCTACCATAATATTAAATGTAAATAATATTAAATTTTTGCATTAATCTTATTTCCTTTTATTCAATGATATTGAAATAATCAATGATTTTCACAATAATCTTAAGAAGAGGAAATAAAAAGCGCGGGATGGAAGAAATTACAGAATTGAGGAAAGCAACTAAGTCCGTATGGTGTGAGCAAATTTCATTTTGAAAATTTGGAAAGCTTAATCCTCCTACCGCCTTAGGAGGTTTTCCGAACGATTTCACAGTTTTCCAGTTTTTTATAATTGAAGAATGATTATTTCGTTTTCTAGTACCTTTCCAACTTGTATCTGTTTTAATAATTTTTTTTTTCCCATTTTGAAATGTTATCTCTCCGTAGAGATTAAGTGGTGCAACACCACCAATAAAATCGGTATTCTTAATAAGTAAAATGTTTTCTCCCAAAGAGAGATTATTCTTAATAGAAAAGATCTTAATATTATTTTCTAAAATTACATAATTAAGAGTATTTCTTGTTATTGTATATCCAACCCTTGAGTTATTTAAATAAATTTCTGTAAGGATACCTCCAATTACTTGAATAAAAGCTTTTTTAACCTTATATGGAATATGAAAAACCTTACAATAATAAGCAAGATTGATCTGCTGGATCCTTTCAGAAGTGAGATAAATTGTTTCGCTTGGGATATAAGGATTTGTCCATTTACTTTTTTTCTTTATTTGGTTTATCTTATTGTGATAGAACTCAGCTAGCCACTGATAATTTCGTAAATTTGGCTCTAAACCACATTCTCGAGCGCATAATTTCCACAATTTTCTATAATCACGAGTTAAATCGGCTAAATCTTTTTTTAATGAGTCTAATTCTTTTATATAGTTCCTTAGCTCATTGCTAGAAAGCTTTTGACATTTTAAATTGGTAAACCTTTTGGCGTTTATTCGTTTATTACAATAGAATTTCATTTGCTGAGCGATAAATGCAAGATACTTGAGATTAATTTTATTTTTTCTTACTTTCTGGTCGAGATTCTCGCAAGTTTTGTTTACATTCTCAAGCCGGGGGATAAGTTTTTCAAATCCTGTGGTTTTTCGAGTTAACTTATACATTGATGTTTTCTTAGCATAAGGATGACTAAAAAGGTGATTATAAAATAACGATGGGATCACATTTAGCCGCTTATTATCTTGAATGTCCCGAAATGTTTCAAAGATACGAATTAAGCGCGGATCTTCAGTACCAAAAAAATGAAATAAAAGATGAGTCCATATGGTTTGAAATTTCATATGGGAATTTGGCTTCCAACCATATTCAGCGGAAAAGATAAATCCATAGAGTCTATTTTCTCTTAATTCCTTATTATGGTAATCCCCCCAGCTAGAGGTAATTTCCCCCACAGCACCACCTTGCCATCCATATCTAATTAAGTTTCGAATATTGTACATGGATTTAGTTAAAGCAGGAAATGGACGATTATAATCCATAATGGAAGGACTTACGATAATTGGAAATTGATGAGCTTTTAAATCATCCACAATCGGATGTTTATGCGCAGTATCATATTTCCAATACATTATAATCATATCCTTGGGTAAACCCTCAAGAACATCCTTATGTTTAAAAAGAATATCATGGTAAATAATGATTTTCTCATATCCATGACTTTTTATAATTTCATACACACGTTTGTAATGTTTTAAGTAGGCATTGGCAATTCCTAGTTCATTAACATATTTTTTTGATGCGCCTTTTCCCACATCCCAGCTTTCGTCGGAACCCATGTGGAAATATTTAGATGTAAAAACCTTGCTTATCTCTCCTATCATTTCATCAAGTAAGGTATAAATCTCATCATTAGCAATATTAAGACTATTCGAGGCGGGAAACTCCCCATATTGCCAATATTCGGGATAATAGAGAATATTTTCCCAATGGCCATTCGCATTAAAAATAGGTATTACTTCAATAAAATACTTTTTCGCAAAATTTACTAAGTGCTTGATATCATTTTTAGAATAGGGAGATCTTTCTTTTCCTATCTTTGGATGATTAGAATATTGGAACATATCTTGCATATAGACGAGATAATAATGATTAATTTTAAAGTGGGTTAAAATCTTGATAAACTTTTTCAAATTCTCTATCTTTGCTGCTTGACCGCGGGATATATCATCAGAAATACCTCTGATTTCTAATTGAGGGTAATCAATAATCTGAATTGGATTAATGATTTTTCCACTGGGAGAGGAGCGAAATATTTGAATGATTGTTTGAAGGCCATAGAATAAGCCTTGAGCCCCAAATGCTTGTATAAGCACAGAATTTTCTCCCACTCCAATCAAATACCCTTGTTTTTTGAATGTTTTTTTTCTAGAAATGCGTTCAATATTGACATCAAGGAAGGATGTTTCACAATTTTCTATGAGAGTTTCATATTGCGGGAATTCTCTTTCTAATTTCTTATAATTAATGGAAATAGGACTTCTTAAAGAGACTTCCTCTAAATATTCGTTAAAAGTGTCCAGAACAAATGATTGATCATCAGAAAGAGACGTAATTATTCGTAAATTTTCAGAGATTCTCAAAGAATAAGATTTTTCCTCATAAACATGCATCGGAGAGGGTAATAACTTTAGATTAATCTCTGTAAAATTCTTAATGTCTAAATTTGTGAGAGCAAGAAACATAATAAGATTTTATTTAGGAAATTAATAAAAGTTTCCTAACATCGATTAAATATCAAAATGAATCGCTTCTGTGCCATATTTTTTGAAGTAAGTTTGAAGTTTCTTAACCATAGTAGGTTCTGGATTTAACTGAGGTAACAGCTCTAAAGCATTACTCATTGCATAATACTGAATCCCAATACTATTAAATAATTCTTTTACAGACATTCCATCGTCTCTAATTTCGTTTCGATTAGTCAATCCTACTGCGGCAATCACATTTATATCAGCATCGAGTAAATCTTTTACAGAAGAAAACATTGAACCTCCCGTAGTGGTTACATCTTCTATAACTATTACGTTTCCTCTTGGAACACCCAAATATTTTCGGTCTTTTAGTTCACCATGTTTTTTTGGTTTTCCTCTGCCCATAGCTAATATATACCTACCTTCTCGGAAGTCTTTTTTTGAACGCGCCCATTTATATTGAGAGAGAAGACCTAATTTAGTGGCTCCTTCAGGAACGCCGAAAAAACACTCTGGATCTAAATCTATGTGGTCAATATAAGATAATACAAAATCAGTTAGTTGATCTAACAAAAAGACATCTTCGGCGATATCACGCCAATTCACATACCAATATGATTTTCTACCAGACTTTAAAGTGATAGGTTCCGAAAAAAAGCCAATTACATGATGATCAATAATGAATTCGTCAAATTTAGGTTGATCCCATTTCATAATTATCAATTACTTAACGACTATCTCTAAATTCAATATAATCTTTCCGTGCTTGCGCATATTCTTCTCCCGTGATTTTTCCGTCCATAAATTGTTGCTCCTTCTTTTTCATTTCCTTTCTCCTTTTGTTTAATTCTTTGCGACGCTCTTCCCGCTCAAAAAGGTTTAAAATATCTTTTGAAAGATCTTGAATTTTTTTATTTTTATTTTCCTTAAGGTCTTCAAGATAAGGTTTAATAGGTCTTGTCATATCTAAATCTTCATCGGCAATATTTTTTATTCTCTCCAGTGCGCCAAAAATTTCCTCGTTATCTTCGCCTTCTAACACTTCAATTAAACGCGGGATGGCGACGTCTTCTAGTATCTCATCCAAATAAGCCTCTACTTCTTTTTTAACATCTTCATATGAATCCAGCTTATTACTCCGAATATATTCTATAAAAATCATAGGCAATTCAATAGGCCAAGATTTCATTTTTTCTTTTCCAATAAGCTGAACAATCCCTCCATCATTTTTATGAAATGTTTTCATATCCAATCACCTGTCGATAATTTTTCTGGAAGATATTTCTCTGTTAAAAATTCAAATCCGTGGCTTGACAAGGCTTGAATTTCAGCCTTAACTTTCAAATCTAAGGCTAATTTTAAATCTTTTTCCCATTTTTTATTCTTTTTTACAAAATCTTCTTGGAGCATTTCTTTTGTTCTTTTAATGTCCTTTTTGTTCATTTTCAGCCTACAATCATTTGGCACATTATAAGCATCCAAATCCCTCGTAAGCACGCCTAATAATTTGATATCCGGTGTAGCTAAGAAGGGTGTCTCATAGCTTAATCTTTTTGAACCTCTCATATATACACTATGAATATAGTGGCCGTATGGATCACTATCGACTAAGCTAAATACTGGAAGTTTTAGCTCCTTACTCAATCGTTTAAGAAACATTCGAACGGCAACATTTCCTACTCCTTGGGCAGTAAGAATGATACAAGGGTAATCGCGCCAAAAACGATCTTCTGCTAATCTCATCATGGCAGCATCCTTCTCTACGACCAGTATAAATTCGGCATCGGATTCGATAATTTCAATATTATCTAACATAGGGCTTATACTCCATCCCCCGCTTCCTAAGCCTTCTAAATCGATGATATCGTTCCTATCTCTGATTCTTAATCGTCCCACACAAGAACCACGAGCAGAAGCAACAACATGAGTAGAATTTCTGGTGGTATAAAGCATTGTTGCCACATCTTCTATACTTCGATCGCTATTTTTCTGATCTTTGAACAATTTTACATCGGAATAAAAGATCTCACGTTTAGTTGCGTGCTTATCTTTTTGAAGCAATTCTTCTATAATTTCTAAAACTCGGATTAATCTCGTAATATCGGCGACACTAGTAAGAGAATGAAAATGTTTTTTCATAATCTGTTGTCCAAGCAATAAAAGATCATTTTCCTCATCCCAAATGATATTTGAACTCGATCTGGAAGGAAGCTCCACTGTGGGTCTACCATGTCTTATGATTTGATTGATCAAGCCATCGACAATATCATGGAGTCGCTCTAAGGCAGCTTGTCTATTTAAATCATCAATTTGAACGGTATTATCTGGATAATTTACATCCTTTTGATCTTCTTCTTTCAGCTTTTCCCATAATAATTCTTTAGTTGCCTCTAAATCCAGATTCTTATTTTTAGCCATAGCTTCTAATCCTCTTTATTTTAATTTCCAATGTTTTTTTCCTTTTTTAATATCAACCAAAACTTTTCCTTTTCGGGAGAGTTCCCTTAATTTTATTTGAAGATATCGAGCATCCATCATATCTCGGATTTTTAGTTTGAAGATAAGATGTTTGATCGTTTGCCATTCATTGTTCAAAACAGAGAGTATTTTCTCATCTGTAATTGCTGGTAATTTAGTTTGTTTTGTTTTGGACGGTTTTGGGGGTTTTATTGGTTTTTTCTTTTCTGGCTTCTTTTCTGGTGCTTTTCCTTTCAATCTTTTTAGACGTGCTTTTGCTTTTTTGATCTCCTCGGGAACAACTTTAGGTGGTTCTCTTTTTTTCTTTTTCTCTGGCTTTTTCGGTTCAGTTGGTGCGCCCAATTCTTTCTGTAACTTCTCGATTATCTCCGTCTTCCGTAGTTTGGATTTCAAGGTAATATCGTGTTTATCTCCTAGGGCTCGAAGTTCTTTAACGGTGAGGTCATCTAAATTCTTTAAATCCACTTCTACTTTCTTTTCAGGAGCCTTTTCTTTTTTCTCTTCCTCTGGCTTTTTCGGTTCAATTACTTTCTTTTCTTTCTTTAATTCTTTTTCTTCTTTTGCTTCAGGAGAGGGTTCTTTTTTAAGTTTCTTAACTTTTTCTTTTTTCTCTGGTTTCTTTTCTTCTTTTTCCTCGGCTGTTTTTGATTTTTTCCCGATTGCATTTTGCATGAATTCTTCTAAATCTTCCTTGGAATACTTATCCACATACTCACTTTTAGCGGTTTCAGCTATAGAATAAAGGCTATCTATAAATTTAGGAATATATTTCACTATTAAGTTAGCCCTTTTCTCCTTTTTCTTAATTGCGTCCCGTCTGTTAAGGTATACCCTTAATCTTCTTCCTATCGCCTCCAGACAATATTTGATTTCACTCATCAAGTTTTCATCCTCAGCGAGTGAATTTTTAGACTGAGATTTAAACATTAAATGGACAAAAGGACCTGATACATTCACTAGAAGTTTTATTGGACCTTTAGGTAAACCGTTGTCGAATGTATCTAACTTATAATTCTTCCAGTTTACGCTTTGTACCGCCTTCGTAATTGCGCAATCTGCACTATCTCTTAGTTTTGGTGTTCTATTTACAAATCGAGATAATACATCCCGAGAGCGGTTGGGAGTTTCAATATTTTTTGTGGAATAAGCTAAAACCCCTTCAACAACGAATGCCAACCCTTTTCCGCTTGTTGGACTTCTGGTTTCTGCACCAACAAAATCATCATCCATGGTGTAGGTTTCCGTAAAGAACTGAAAGACCTCTTTATAATTTTCCCTTTCCTCAATTTCCGCAGATTCCATTAAATAGACCAAAGAGGACCCAAAATCTTTCTTAAGATCCCCATTTTGATGCTCTATTTCATAAAATGAATCCAAAATTCGAGCGCCTAGATCTTGGATTTCTTCTTTTTCTACTGAAACCTTTTCTAATTCTTCCTCATCTATATTTGGATCTTCTCTTTTTAATTTTCCTTTCTTTGATTTTATGATGCTTTCTTCAATAGGGGCAATCTCTTCAACTGGGCGATCAAAATCTTCTGTATTATCCGATATTTTCAACCCTAATTCTTTTATCATAGTATTTTCCAAAATTGTTGACCCTACAGGCACTACAGTATCTGTGGGCGGGGACATATATTTCACGGATTTAAATGAACGAAATAGAGAATTAAATTGGTCGCTACTTAACTCTTGCGGTTTTGTCTCAGTAATTTCTATTTCTTGTACTAAATCAGAGATCTCTTTGACTTTAGATTTTTTCTTAATTTCTTTAATTCCATCTTCTAAGCCTTTAAAGGTTTTATTCAATTCCGCCCGCAATTTGTCCTTTTTATCCCGAATGGCATCTATCTCTTTTAATAATTTTTTCTTTTCTTTTTTAATTTTTCTTGCCGCTTTTTTTGTATTGGCCTCTTCAATTTTATTATTTTTCTTTTTTACTTGTTTTTTGATTTTTTCAATTTGCTTGTTAAAGGAGTCATATTGATCTATGACCTCCCAATAATTATCCAATAAATCATCAGATATGACTTGATATACAATTAATTTATCGCGTTTTCGTTTTGATCTTCCATAAACTCGTTTTTCAACCCGAGCATAATAAATATCGTCCTTTTTTTTCTCTGCTTTTAAGATATATCCATCATCTAAGATAAGAAAATTTAATTTATCTTGTAGATCTCTTTCTGCTAAATCTAAAATTTCTTTCGCAGTATTGTTACTTATTCTGACAAAATTATCTTGAAGGAAAGCTGAAATTGTAAGATTATCTGATTTTGCTAATAAATCTTGTAAATCTCCAATATTTGTTGAGGACGGGTGTGGTTTCGCATACTTTGGTTTTTCTGGAAACGAGTCAGTTTTTCTAGGAAATATAAATTCATCCCCATACGGATCTATGTAAACTATAGTGACATGAGGGTTCATTAACGCAGTTTCCCTCACATATGTATCAACGTATCCTCTTACATATTTAATATTAAGAAATTCAAGCTTTACATACGTGCCATGAAGAAATGGGGCATCTATTTCCGTGGGAGGGATTAAATATTTTTTTTCATTTTTTGACGTGGTAAAAAACTCAGAGATTATGCCGTATATTTGATTTAAAGATTTAGAAACTGTAACAACGGGCTTTCCCGTAGTATTTTGCGCATCGCTGAAAGCACTCGGGGCCCCAAATCCTTGAGAACCTCTAGTCTGCTTTAATTCAAAGGATTTAGAGGATGCAAGGTATTTTCCATACTTCTTCAGATCTATCTCTGGCATGCCAGCCCCATTATCAAATACTTCAAATTTATATGACATTACATTTTTTGTACTCATTTCTGCTGTTAAGAATGAGGCTGCTTCTGATTCAGTCAGCCGAATAATAACAATTGGTTCTTTATCAATAAGATTAATATGTTCTACGGGTTGAATTAAGCTTTCCATATCTTTAATGATATGTTTGACTTCCTCCTCGATCTCAATTTCTTCCTTAAGGTCGGCTACTTCGTCGCCTTCTTCCGGTACTTCTTGCTTTTTTTGAGCATGATCTTGATCAATGGGTTTTATGCCTACTTCTTGCATTAAGGTTTTTTTTGCCTCATTATCAAGGTCCTGAGATGTCTGATCTTTCTTCTCTTCTTGTATAATAGACAAATTCTCCAAGTAGAGCTCTTGATCAAGGGAATATTTATATTTAGATTCTTCTGCTAATTGTTTCCATTGATATATCTCGATCGCATCAAGCGCATTATCGAGGAATTCTGCAGCATACTGAACATGTTTCCAGTAGCCCATTTCAAACCCGACCAACTGCGTGCGTTTCCGCATGAACTGGGCGATTGTTCCTTGTTTGATCTTTGACTCGTCTTCGGTAGTCATGATATTCTTTAAGTCCTAATTTTAATATAAAAATTTTACAATTTTTTAGATAGTCTGTTATACTGTATATGATCCTAATTATTTATCAATGAAGTAAAACTCAATAACTAATGTCTTATATACCAAATTTTGAGTAAGTAGGCTTACTTCATTAAAGACTAAAATTTAATTCTTATTTAAAGTTTTGTTAAAAAAAATCAGAAACCCCAAAATATTTAAGATAGAAAAAAGTGGTATAATGATTAGAAAAAGCTAGCTTTTTTGCTTTTTAAGACGATAATTCTCAAGTGCGACATCCACGATTCGTGATGAAATATCTCTTTTTTATAAAAATCTTTTAGCATTTTATTATTATAGATAAATCCTTGATTTTTTTGTTAAATACTACACTAACTATTAATTTGGACAAACTTGGACAACTTGTCCGGACCCGTCGATAGCGGAAACGGGTGCTAATGCATGAACATGAATACCGCTAAGAGGAGAAAGCAGAGGTCTCTCCACCCATGGGCAGATGGCTGATAAAAGGCTGGATATCCACACCGGCCACGCTGCGCCCATCTTCGGCCCGGATCTTGACCGCACTGCTGTCGGTGACCACCAGCTCCCGGCCGTCTCCAGGGATATGGTTGTACACCGAACGCTCCAGGGCCTTGAGCAGAGTTGATTTGCCGTGATAGCCCCCACCCACGATCAGGGTCACCCCGGTGGGTATGCCCATGCCGGTGACCCGGCCCTGGTTGGGCAGGTCAAAGCTGACCTCCATATCTTGCGGAGACACAAAGGGTATGGTCTGCCTGGGGTCGAGGGGACGATCGCTCACCCCGCTCTCCCGGGGCAGGATGGCCTGATTGCCCACAAAGGCGGCCAGACCCCGCTCGGGCAAAGCCTGGCGCAGAAACTCCTGGTCCTCGCAGACTTCCACGTGCCGGCCCAGGGCGTCCAGATCCAGACTGGCCGCCAGCAAGGCCTTATCGGCCAGAGAAGGAATGGTTTGCAGCAGGATTTTTTCCGCCTGGCGGCCCAAAATGGTCCGTCCCCGGGCCGGAAGGCCGAGAACGAACCGGACCTGGACCCGGGCTTCATCCACTTGCATGGAGGTCCGGGGCAAAATCTCCTGCCCCGGGCGATCAATCCCCAGGGCTTTGCCCTTGCCTGTGCTTTGATCCGAACGATTCATCTCTTTGATCACCCGGGCAAATGTGCGGGTTAAAAAATCTTCCGTGGCCGTGCGCCGAACCCGGGTCGCATACAGCTCCCCGGGTATGGCCGCCCGATCCTGGTTCACAGTCAGGCGCAGACGGCTGGGTGGAGCAAAGGGATCGCTTTGGACCTGATCTATATGCAAAACACACGAATCCAAGTCATAACCCCCCTGGGTGTCCTTATAGGCCTTATATCCCTTGCCGTCGATACGGCGCAGGATGGAGACCAAATCATCGGCCTTGCGCATATCAAAACTCCTTCCTTGATTTTCGATCCGCAATAGCTTATTCCCTGGCCAGTCCGGACAACACTCTCGTGTGCAGCAAAGCGGAAAGTGTTCGGTGTTCAGCTTTGCTGGAGGCAAATCTGAACCTGGAGATTCTATGCGTATCGATCAGTCCTGGACCTTGTCGTATCTGGATGTAGACGAGTCTTTTCAACTCAAGCCCGTGGCCCTGATCCGGAGGATGGAGGAAGCCGCCATCAGGCATACGGATCTGGCAGGGCTGCCTGCCAAGGATCTGTTCGAGGGTCAAGGGCTGGCCTGGATGATGCACAAAATTGGGCTTAAAATCCATCACCTGCCGGTCTATGGGCAGGAACTTACTGTCAGCACCTGGTCCAAAGGGATCAAAGGCTTTCGCGCCCTGCGCGAGTTTGAAGTCAAAGAAAACGAAACGGTCCTCGTCTCTGCCACCAGCCTCTGGCTGCTCTATGACCTGGCAGCTCAGCGGCTCAAACGCATACCACAAAAGATGGCCGCAGCCTATGAAATCGAGTCCAGGCAGGCCCTGAATTGGGATCTGGCCAGGTGGAAGCCTGAAGCCGGCTTTGCCGTCCAGGCCACGGTGCCCATAACCACCAGGGCTTCAGACTTTGATATCTATGGACATGTCAACCATGCCCTGTACCTGGACTATATAGACACCGCCCTGGCCTGGGCCCAAGGGAACCATATCTGGAAGGGTGATATCAAAGTTGCTTTTACCAGGCAGATTTCCAGACCGACCGAGCGGATTGAGGTCCACCTGGGAGCTGATGGCCATGCAGGAAAGGTCAGCATCAGCAGCAATGATACCCTCTTTGCCCTGGCTGAGCACACTTTTGGGGCCTGACCGGAAATCTGGATGAGAAGGGCATGTATGACAATATGCGAAGGATTCAGGTGTCAGTCCCGCCTTTGGCGGGACCTCTGGCTATAACCGCCAGTTTGATCGAGAAAGAAACAGTTTATGAAGATGGCTGGGCCCAGTAGCCCGGGCCTCTCCGAGGGCCGGAGGTTTAAAAACATTGAAGAGGCTGGGCCTCGGAGAGGGCCAGCCCTACTCGGAAAAGCCAGAGCCACCTTAGGGATAAAATCTCGTTTCATACGAGGTGTCAGCGCCGCCTCTGGCTGTAACCGCCAGTTTGATCGGGGATGAAACTTTGAGTCACCCCTCCGTCATTCCTGCGTAGGCGGGAATCCAGAGCAAGTTGATCAATCCGGCAAACTTATCTTCTTTTGCCCGCTTTGGAGCAAAAAACTTTTACTTATCATGCACCCAGGCCAATTTCAAATTACACATACCGACGGACAGGCCAGGCGGGGAGAGCTCTTTACTGCCCACGGCCCAATTCAGACTCCGGCCTTCATGCCCGTTGGGACCCAGGCCAGCGTGAAGAGCTTAAGCCCCCATGATCTCACTGATATCGGGGCGGAGATCATCCTGGGCAACACGTATCACTTGTACCTGCGTCCAGGTCATGAGCTCGTGGCCCGCTTGGGCGGACTGCACACCTTTTCCAGCTGGGACCTCCCCATCCTGACCGACAGCGGCGGATACCAGGTCTTCAGCCTGTCTGCCCTGCGCAAGCTGACCTCCGAGGGGGTGGAATTTCGCTCCCATATCGATGGCTCCAAGCACTGGTTCACCCCGGAAAAAGTCATGGACATCCAGGTCAAACTGGGCTCAGACATTATGATGGTCCTGGACGAGTGTGTATCCTACACTGCAGACTGGAATTACACTCGGGACTCGGTCAGCCTGA
Source organism: Promethearchaeia archaeon (assembly GCA_046483985.1). Lineage (GTDB taxonomy): Archaea > Asgardarchaeota > Lokiarchaeia > Sigyniarchaeales > SOKP01 > JAWOCD01. The sequence goes on along the minus strand of JAWOCD010000049.1, from coordinate 1,398 downwards.
CCACCGACTGGGCGCGGCGCTGCCTGCAGGCCTCCCCGCCGGACAGTGGAAGCCAGCTCCTGTTTGGCATTGTTCAGGGGGGGTTCTTCTCTGACCTGAGAACCCGCTCGGCCGAAGAGATCACCCCCCTGCCGTTTTCCGGTTTTGCAGTTGGGGGCTTAAGCGTCGGAGAGCCCAAGGAGATCATGCTGGACATTCTGGCCCACACCGTTCCTTTGCTCCCGGGACACAAACCCCGCTATCTCATGGGCGTGGGCACCCCTTTGGACCTGGTGGACGGAATCTCGCATGGGGTGGACATGTTCGACTGCGTCCTGCCCACCCGCAACGCCAGAAACGGGACCCTGTATACCAGCCAGGGCAAAATCAACATCAAGCGTCAGGAATTCAGAGCAGATGACACAGCTCTTGATCCAGCCTGCTCGTGCTACACCTGCCGGACCTTTTCCCGGGCCTACCTCCGCCACCTGTACACGGCCAGGGAGCTTCTGGCCTACCGCTTAAACACCATTCACAACCTGGCCTATTACCTGGAGCTTATGCGCCGGGCGAGACAAGCCATTGCTGCGGGAACCTTCGCCGATCTGCACCGGGAGATCCAAGGGGTGTTTAAGGGGGCGCAGGATTTGAAAGAGGAATAAGTGTTCGGTGTTCAGTGTTCGAGCTTTGCTTCCGGCAAATCTGAAATATTTTTGCCCCAAAGCGGGCAAAAAATAACGAGATGTCAGAAACAATATTGAGGCCACGCGTCGCTTGGCCTGGCGGGAGAAGACAAGCTTCGCCCCTACGATTTTAACCACGATTGGGGGAGCAGTCGTAGGAGCGAACCTTGCTTGTCTGGTTAAATCGGGTCCCTTGAGGGTACTTAACTGGGTGTTCGCCCAGGTAGAAGAGGGCGAAAGATTTTTCGCCCCTACTCCTTACCCGCCAGTTTCATCCTGGTTCAAACTGGCGGCTTGTTACGAATAACAAATAACGAATAACTAGCCAGCCAGCGGTGTCGCTTACCTCTGACTTCTGTCCTCTGTCCTCTGCCCTCTGTCCTCTGACTTCTGTCCTCTGACCTCTGTCCTCTATCCTATCCATCCCTCCCGCACTCCATGGCAGGCCACCAGACGCCCGTCGGCCTGGGAGACGAGTTCCGGAAATTCCTGGCCACAGATATCGCGGGCGAAGCGGCAGCGGCGGTGAAATACGCAGCCCGGGGGCAGGTTGATGGGGGTGGGCACCTCACCCTGAAGTTTGACATGTCCCTTTCTCTTCTTTCCCAGGCGGGGAATGGCTGAGAGCAGGGCCTGGGTGTAAGGATGCCGGGGGGAGGCAAACAGGTCCGCTGCCTCGGCCAGCTCACAGATGGTGCCCAGATACATGACCGCCACCCGGGTGGAAATGTGCTCC
>JAWOCD010000018.1:0-12806 GCA_046483985.1 Promethearchaeia archaeon | reverse complement strand
GTTATGGAAGATCTCGAGATCTCAAAAAAGCGCGGGCTTGATCGCAGTCAAGTTCTTTACCTGGCAGAAGGAGAATGGATCCAGGAAAAACTCAATACTATAATCACCGGACCAACCGGCGCTGGTAAAACCTATCTTGCCTGTGCCCTGGGAAATGCAGCCTGCCGGAATGGATTTAAAGTCCGCTACTTTCAACTTGCCCGCTTGTTTGAAAAATTAAAAATGTCCCATGCAGATGGGTCCTACCCCAAGGTGCTGGACCTGCTTAGAAAAACCCATCTTCTCATCCTCGATGACTGGCTTCGCAGTCCTTTATCCGAAACACAGACCACTGACCTTCTCGAAATCATGGAGGATAGATATAAACTCTCATCCACAATCCTAATCACGCAAGTCCCTATCTCAGAATGGCATGAACGATTCGGAAATCCAACTCTCTCGGATGCCATTATGGATAGAGTCATTCATAACGCATATAGGCTGGAACTTAAAGGAGAATCTATGAGAAAACGTAGTTCTCCATTGACTCATTCCGGCCACAAGGTGATATAATGAAACTACAGCGTCGCTTCGCTCTAACTAGTGACCGGATAACTCCAGAATCGGTGGCTAGATTAACCGGAATATGCATGAATCTTCTTACAGTGTCATAACCTCCGCTGTAGCCTCTCTCCTTGAGCTCTTCATAGATCGATTGAGCGCAGTATCCAACTGCTTCAAGACGCTTTTTTATGTAATCCTGATAGCCTGTCAACAGAGTATCACCGCTCGTCTGTCTCTGATATCTTTTCGGTTCAGATTGAGACAGAATCTTCCGCACAGTGCGTACATCCAGATCCAGTGTCCTGGCAATCGACTTTTTCGATTCGTTGCGTTTGAAACGACTGTGGATCTCATACCACATGTCCCTTTTTACCATCTTTGCTCCTCCCAATGTTGTTATCGGGAGTAAGTATAGCTCGTTTTGTTTCATTATTTAATCCCTCTCTCTTTTAGAGGGGTCATTTTTCAACGCCTGTAAAGAGTCATTATTCCATGCTTGTTGACAAGATTGGTTGTTCATTCAAACCAATCATATTTTCATGCCTCTTGAATTCAGTCTCCTTACCTTACTTTTTCTCAAACCAAACTCCTCTCCATGTGACGAATAAGTGACAAAATCGACTGAAAATTGCTGAAATTATGGTATTAGGATTGAAAGGAAAATCAAAGGTAAGTCGCTGATATCACTGGCATTTCCCTTGATTTCAATAACTTAAGCATCCTCTTCGTTATTGTCTTGCGAAAGTATTGTCTTTTTTCTCTCCTATATATATTTCAATTATCTCATATTCATAAATACATGTCTCAAAATAAGGATCGATCAAATAAATACGGTTTCCATAGATTCTTTTTTTAAAATGAGGGACAGGAACTGGTATTCGGTCTAGCCATATTCCATCTTTACTATAAATCCGAAATTCAAGATTATCTTGATTCTCAAGTGTTTGAGATCTTGATCCTCTTTTCTCAGGTAAGTCTTTAAAAGTTGTCACCCAAAGCCTTTCCTTGGAATCTATTTTAATATCTATATTGACATACGTAAGTTCAGGCCACCTCTGTTCACCCTGTAAAGTCATTTTATTGATTATTGAGTAATCCAAAGGTTGTTCCACCCTGTATATCAAATCTCCTGAAGAGGAATACTTTTCTATTCTGTTTTGATTCTCAAAAGCAATATAGATGTTATCTTTATTATCATTGGTGAAATAAACCTGGTTGGCATTATAAGTAAGAGAAGGTATCCCATAATCCTTAGCCGCACAGAATCTTTTTATTATTTTCCCCTCATTAGATACGACTGCCATAATAGTAGGATTGACTTCTTTGTTGAGATCCAGAGTATCCAAGACATAATCACCAGAATTGAGAATGATCATCTTCTGGCAGCGTCCGGGAAGTTTGATGTCTTTGAGATGCTCTCCATCCGGTGAATAGACTGTGGCTCTTGTTCCACTTCTCGAGTCAAAAATATAAATGTTATCCTGAGAATCACTTGATAAACACATGGGCCATTCAATCTCTCCTGGACCCTGTCCCTCTTTGCCAAATCTCAATACAATATTCCAGTCTTTATTAAACTTCCGAATAAAAAACTTCCCCCAAGATAAAATATATTTATTACTATTTTTGTCTTTAACCATGTCGAAATTTCTATGAAAAATATATTCTTCTTTTTCTGTCTCGATTCCTCCTATTTTTCTGATTAACTTCAAGGTGATCTTTTGTCTATCTTTCCAAAGAGGTTTCTTGTTATGAATGATCTTGTAACCATTAACAGATTCGATAGTAAAAGTGCGTTCCTCCATTTGGCAATTATTCATCATTATTGAAATTAAGTTGACAATAAGAAGAATAAAAGCTAAATATTTTTTTTCAAATAAACACATTGAATTTAAATTATTAGGATATGCCCCCCATTTTTAGTACCACTTATGGGGCTAATTTGCGCTAACATTTCAGAGTTCCAGTTTGCCCTTTTCTTTTAAATATTTCATTGGCGACTTATTACCAAGCGCCGAATGTTTCCGAACAAAATTATAATAACGGATTCGGTTATTGACAACCTTTTCTAATTCTTCAAAATCATCCAGCTCCCAGAAAATCAAACGGTTCTCAACTTTAAACCTGCCATTGAATGATTCCATATAAGCATTTTCTTTAGCTCCATCTTCTGAATAAGATAGCCGCGCTTTAGAATTCAACATAATCTCATTGAGCCATCTGTATCCTGTATAAACACCATCCTGATCATGATGAATAATAATGTCTTCAATTCTCCGGCCAAACCTCTTCAGTGTTGCTTTCATTTTCTTCCAGGCTTTGATGGCCAGATCTGTGTTGGCACTTTTACCCAAAGCATGCCCGGCAGCAAGTTTGCTGCTGTGGTCGATTATGGGCATCAGCTGAGCTTTAGCCTGCCCTTTACAATAAACAATCTCAGTGAAATCTGTATAGAAAACTTCAAGGTCATCAATCTCTCTGAGGCTGGAAACTAAGTTTACTTTCGATCCAGCTTTCTTTAAAAGCTTAACAATGGGATTCGGTTTGGGAATTTTAACTCTTTTCATAACTGATAAATTCCAGTGCCGATGAAGCTTTTCTACGACCTTATGATTGATAAGAAAACCTCTTTCAGCAAGTTCAGATGTTGTCCGCCTGTATCCGTATTCCGGATTTTTTTTGGCAATCTCCATCAATGGCTTTCTCAAATTACTGTATTTGTCTGTATATGGTTTTTTATTCTTAGCATAATACCAGCTGCTTTTCGATAAGCTCAAAATCTTTAACATTCTGTTGAGTCCGTGTTCATCCTTAAACTTTTTAACTAACTCGATTTTTTCCTCTCTTCTGAGTCTCCGGTTAAAAAATTTTTTAAAAGAGCGATCTCCACCTCCTTATGTCCGATCAGTTGTTCAAGTTCCCGGATCTTCCTCTCATATTCATGAATGGTTGTTTTCTCTCCGAATATCTCGGGGCCTTTCTCTTCAAACTCCTTTTTCCACTTATGGATCGTAATCGGATGCACACCATAGCCCCGAGCAATCTGGGCGACCGTTTTTGAACTCTTAATGACTTCCATGACGACTTGAAACTTAAATTTTGGAGTGTATCGTTTCCCATATTTACCGGACATCATCAGCCTCCTCAAAAGGGCTTCTCTTTCGCTCTGATAATGCCTATTATAACACGAAAATCTTAGCACTCCAGGTGGTACTAATTTTGGGGGGCAGTTCGTTAAAAAAATATATCCAATTAACTTATCCATTTACCAGAATACGGATTATAACTACAAGAAGGATTTTTTTTATATAAATCATTCGTTTTTATATAATTATATTCGGGACAATTAAAACATAAATATCTAAATTCACAATCCTTACATATTTCAATATTGTCCTTTGTTATATTCCAATATTTAGTTAATCTTTCAATTACCTCTTCAGTTGGTTGGTTATAGAAATTCCCTAAAGATAAATGACTATAAATGCATGGTCTTACATTTCCTTCATTTGAGATCGCAATTTTCTTGCCCCAACAACTATTATAACTCATATTAAATTGATATTTATATACATTTAATTCTTTTGTCAACCAAGGCTTGACTTCACTTTTATTAACACAATCTTTGAAATTTTTTTTCTTATATATTTGTTTTATAATATTTCCTTTAATCAAAATTTTTTTAGCATTTATTTTTTTGTTTTTACCATATGTTATTATTCTAGAAATATAAGCATTTGAGATATAGTTAATTTTCCTTTTTATAATCTCTAAATTAACTCCTTCATCGACTTCTAACGTAAGATAATTAATATTGTTTTCCATTTGTTTTTCTTTTTTAAAATTGAAATACGGAATCCAAGTTCTTTCTTTTATCTTAATAAGCAATTTTTCTTCTCTTGCTCTATTTACAAAGTCTTGAATACTATTATACTTATTATTGTAAAATTTTTTAATAGTTACATTATCTATATGAAATAGTTTATTATGCAAAAAATCTATTATTATTGAGTTAACTACACCCTGTTCTATCCTAACAAATTGATGGAAGTATTCAGTCATTATTCCAATTCTATCATTTGTATTTTATTTTATAATTAACATATCTTTCTAATTGTTCTTGTATTGACTTCTTCCTATTTTCACAAGAAAAATTCTTTATATTGATTTTTCCTTTTTTTATAGATTGTGCAAAACATCTACGACAAAGAAATTTATATTTACAATTGTTGCAATATACTTTGTTTAAATAAATAAACTTATCAGACAATTCTTTCATTTTATTGAAGTTCAATCCATTCCATGCATCTCCAATAGGCCATGATTCTTCAACCATATGACATATATGAAAGAATCCATCAACATCCAAAAAAACTTTAAGGTTAAATAAACAAGTTCCATATAAAGTAGTAAAAAATCGCTTAAATAACATATTCTCTATAGAGTTATGAATTCCTAAAATATTATATTCGAAAGTATTTATTTTAATCTTTTTCTTTTTTTTGTTCTCAATTAAATTTATAATATTAGAAAATTCTTTCATTTTTTTCTCTTTATCAAAGGTATACTCCTTAAAATAACTTTTTGTTCCAGGATCTAGTGGTGATAAAAGTATTTCATTGTATTTAACTAATTCTTCTTTAGTATAGAAGTCATATATTTTTTTTAAAGATAAATCAAAAGACCAAACGGAAGAAAAAGATATATTTTTGTTATAAAAATTTTCGTTTGTATCTCTAAGTTCATTCAAATTTAACATAATTTTTCTGAAAGATCCTTTCCCATGTGCATAAATTCTCTTTTCATCATGTATTTCTTTAGGACCATCTAAACTTATTAAAACATGAAAATTATTTTTTATAAAAAAATTTATTTTCTTTTTATCTAATAGAGTTCCATTAGTTGTTATATGAAAATTAATTTTCCAATTTATAAATTTATTTTTTGCATATTCCACAATCTTTTCTATTGTTTCAAAATTTAATAAAGGTTCTCCTCCGTAGAAACTTATATCAAATTCTTTTTTATATCTTTTGGAAATAATGTTAAAAACATAATCAATTGCTGCTTTCGCAGTTTTATATTCCAGTTCTTTTTTTGCTTTTTTACGACGATCATAATGTTCTCCATAAACACAATACTTACAATTTAAATTACAATTTTGTGTTACCTCAAATTGAAGCTGTCTTATTTTTTTTACTTCTCTTGATAGTTTAGATCTAGAAATAATAATATCTCTAACCTCAATTTTTCTAAACCTCTTATATTTTATAAATTCTTTCTCAATTTCTTTATTGATAATAAAATTATAATCACATAAATAAATAAATGTTCCCTTCTTAATATAAATACTTCTCTTTTCTATTGACATAAATTTGAACTTAATTTATCAAATTATTGTAATGTAATATTAATTATTTCTCATAACAGGAGCGAAATGAAATATGAATTATCTCAGATGTTTAAACAAATTTAATTAAAGAAGATATTTCCTTTCTTGTGTCTTTATGTAATATCTAATTTTTCTTTTTGGCAACTTTTTCATTACCTCGTTTCCAATGAACCCAACATCACTTTACCTTCAAATATCTGGAATCTAATAAAATAAATCCCTCATTCCTTTGGTAAGATCAAATAAAATTTTTTAAATAACGAAATGAAATTAATTGAACAAATTTACATTTTATACAATTACTTAGATGGTGATTAGTTTATTATCCAGCAATGTTCCATCCCAAAACAGTGTCATTGCTTCGATCTCCACCAGGAGCTTCGCATATCATTGCACATAGCTCTGTGCATAAACTTTCTGGCGTTACATCATTCACTTCATTATTTTTAAAACCTTGTTTCCTAATATTTCCTTCTGATAATTTTACAAACATCATCTCTTCTTCCTTTCATTAAAATATTTCCCAATATTATTAAATTGAGCAAAATTCATACCAATCTATTAATTTCCTTTAAAATCAATTAGATATGATTTATAAACAATCATCCACATAAAAATTAATGTTACATCTAACAAAATCCATAGAACAGAAAATAAAAGATATGGCGGTGATAAGATTATATGTTTTGTAACATATGTTACACTTTGTAAAACTGAAAACAGATGACATAGAGACAATAAGATAAAAAAGTGTATCATTTGAAAAAATTCCAGAAGACACATTAATGGTTTAGACTGTCCATTGTTTACTATTTCCATAGATATCTTTATGTTCCATAAACTCCCTTTCTTATGATCAAACCAGACTTCTCCCCATGTGCCAAATAAGTGCCAAAATCGATTGAAAATTGCTGAAATTATGGTATTATAATTGAAAGGAAAATCAAAGATAAGTCGCTGATATCACTGGTATTTCCCTTGATTTCAATAACTTAAGCATCTTCCCTGCTATCATCTTGCGAACGCCACGCTCTCCCAACTGAGCTAACCGCCCACGTCATCAAATCACGGGTCTCCCCTATAATTTACCATAAAATACAGTGCCGTCATACCTGTTTACCTAATTTTTTTATCAAAAATAGGAACAAAAATTGTTGTTTTTTCTTCAAGTAAACGACGGTTGACACATGACGACTTCACTCCAAAATCTACCCTATCAATCAACAGAGGACTTTAATCTCTTCTCCTTCCCGGCACATTTCTTGAATCACTATCCCTGCCATGAGCAGGGTCTACCGCCCACATCATCCGGAGCGCACCGTTTTTTACAGTGTGCTCTTCCATTATTTTGAGCCATTTCTTCCGGAATATGAGAACCGATTTGAGAGCCTTCCAAAAGATTCTTCACTGGCGTCATACAGGATTCAATGTGCACAGTATCGATCCTCTCATCTGTCCCCAATGCGGAGGAACCATGCGAATTGTCTCCTTTATTGAAGACCACAAAGTCATAGACAAGATCATCAAACACCTTAATCTGACTTTTAAGGCTGCTCGGCCCCCGCCTCCTCAAGCTCAGCTCTCTATAGCCGCTGAGGAACTATCAGAGTATTTGTGATATTCTAATCCCCTAGTTCAGGGGTAAGGGAGATCTCTGTTCTTTGTGTGGCACTATTAGACTGATTTTTTGATGTTCTCTCTTTTTGGTGGGTTGCTTGTTGACTTGACCTTTATTTTACATGTATGATGAGTGATGAAGTCGCTTAGATGATGGGAATTTGATGAAATGGAGGGAAAATTATCACCAACAAAAAAACCAAATTCCTATCCTTAAAAACCAAATTCCTATCCTTATGCCATCTTGTTCATCTCATCAACCATTGGATAGATACACATCTTGAGCTCTATAAACAGAACATCGAACAGGTTTGGAAAGTCCTGCGCCTTCATTTTCATTGACAATAATGTTCGCTTATAGTATATTGTACGCAAATTAGTGAACATAAGAAGAATGGTGAACATTATAAAGAGCATGAAAAGAAGAAAGAATATTTTTGCAGATAAAGCGTCCATAATATTAAGAAAGATGCTTCAAGATCCAAATAAAAAATGGGTAGTAAGAGATTTTATTGGTGAAAACAAAGTGAGTTTAGGATTTGCCCAAGAGGTTTTGGAAGAATTATCCAGGTTGGGCTTTGTAGAGAGAGTAAAAAAAGGACCTAAAAGTTTTACTGTTCTCACCAATAAGGAAGAGCTCATAAATGCCTGGCTAAAGTATTATAGATTTGAATTTAACGAAGTCGATTTATATTATTCTCCGGAAAAAGATATATTTAAGAAAATTAAATCTATCCAAAATAAAGACAAATATGCTTTCACTCTTCATTCTGGAGCGAATTTAATCACATCCTATGTTAAAACGGATAATATTTACTTTTATTTTTTTTCAAAAAATTGGGAGAAGGAGATTCTGAGACTGCGACAAGAATTAGACCTCAAAGAACTGGTAAGTGGAGGCAATATTTATATCATTAATCCCTATTATAAAAAAAGCATATTGTTTAATTCTCAGGTAATAAAAGGCTTCCATGTTGTCTCTAATTTACAGCTCTATCTTGACCTTTATAATTTTCAGCCGAGAGGTAGAGAGCATGCGCAATTTCTTGAGAATGTTTTAGGGAATCAAGGTAAGTCTCTTGTTTGAACAACATAAACTTGAATCCGCTTTTTTCAGTGTTCTAAATGATCTTAAGGAATATCTTGAGAACCTTACACTTGTAGGTGGTTGGGTTCCCTATATTTATTCAAATTATTTATGGAAGAAAAGACCTAAAAAGATAATAACAACAGTTGACATCGATTTTGGATTTGGGGATATCCAAGGTGTGAAAAAGAAAAAGACAGTTTTTGACAAACTCTCTGCTTTGGATTATTCAGAGCGTCACTTAGAAATAGGAAAAATGTATCCTGTTGTTTTGTATAAGGGAGGGAAAATTCCTGTGGAATTCATCACATATCCTGAAATCAGCAGGGATGCGATAGACAATTTAATCGGAAGACAGATAAATATAAATAAAGTAGATAGATTTGATTTTCTTCTTAACCATAGATGCAAAGTAGATATTTCTGATGACAGACGAAAAGCTGAATATGAAATTTATTGCCCACGCCCATCCGCTTTTCTTTATCATAAAGGGGCAACCTTTTTAGATAGAGAAGATGAATTAAAGCGAGCTAAAGATTTACATTATATGTATTTCATTCTTAGACATGTGCCTGATGAAGCTGCAATCTTTAAAGAGGTAGAACAATATAGAGATAAGGGATACTTTGTAGATACTCCTGAAAACCTTTATAAATATTTCAATCGGAAGACAAGTAAAGGATGTCTGCTTGTAGAAAAAGAACACGGTCCTGATGAATTCATTCAAGACTTAAGAAATGACATTCTTGAGAAATTCTCAAAATTCATAGCGATAGTAAGAGGATGATTGGATATTAAACCTGGCTTATAATATTATTATTTTGATGGAGGCAGGTTCATCTTCCGCAGAAGTTCCTGGTACCGGGGGTCGTCGTCCAGGAGATCAAAAATGTGATAACCCACATAAGGCATTATGGGATCTCTTATCTCATAGGCTTTCTCAAGCCATTCCATGGCCTTCGGCAAAAACATAGGTCTCAGCAATGAAATAGGGAGAAATATAAGTTTGCTTCGAAAACTCCGCCATGGTCTCCGCTGCGGAGGTCATCGCCCCCCGGTAACCGTTTTCCTCATATCCCTTGGCCATGACGTCCGCGATCTCAGCCATGCCCATTACCGTAAAAGCCGCCTTGGCTGATTCCAGAGATTCCTCATGCATTCTCTTCAAATAGTAGTCAGCCCAGAGTGAAGCAAGCACGACAAAATCAAAGGCAGTCACAAAAAAAGATATCACTCCGGGCATCATTGCGGTGATCCAGTCATTCGGAAGCCGGATAAACTTTCATCCTCACCTCCATTTTCTGGTTACAGAGGGAGGGACAGATAAAAAAGGACAGTTCCACAAAGTCTCTCCATTCAACGATCCCCTGCTCTGTCGGTTTTTCACACTTGATGTAAAACTCAAGGACTTTTGCACCCCTCTCGGTAAGTGAAAGTGCATAGGCTGTGGTAAGGTAAAATACACACCCTTCAGTAAACAAGAATACATAAGGGATTTCATACATAAAATACAGTACCGTCATACCTGTTTACCTAATTTTTTTATCAAAAATGGGAGCAGAGGTGTGAAATCAGTTTGAAGAGAAAAAATCAAAAGATTTGATTCCTGAGAGTATGATAGTATTATCAAGAGGGTGAGAAATTGATGGGATCAAAAAACAATCATCAACAGAAATTGCTTTATCTTATAGTTAAAATAAAACTTTAAAAAAGGAGACAAAGATATGGAAACTTTCATGGATCAATTGATTGTTTTTGCCACAACTTACGGACTCAAAATCATAGGCGCTATACTGATTTTGATTATCGGTCGTATTGCAGCAGGTATCGGCCGAAAGATCGTCATTAGAATCATGGGGAAATCTGATGTGGATGAGGCCCTCATAAAATTTGTTGCAAGTTTAACCTATATCCTGATCATCGTCTTTGCTGTCATCGCAGCTCTGGCAAAGTTTGGAATACAGACCGCATCATTTGTCGTGGTTCTCGGAGCTTTGGGTTTTGCCATCGGTTTTGCCCTACAGGGTTCTCTTTCCAATTTTGCTTCGGGAATTATGATTTTAATTTTTCGTCCCTTCAAAGTGGGAGATTTCATTATTGGAGCCGGAGTCTCTGGCACAGTCAAAGAAATCGGAATATTTAATTCAATCCTTTCCACTCCTGATAACGTCAAAGTTGTCGTTCCAAATAGCAAGCTCAACGGAGATGTGATCAAGAATTATTCTGTAAATGATACGAGAAGATTGGATATGGTGGTTGGAATCGGCTACACATCCTCGATATCCAAGGCATATGAGACGATTGAAAAAATTCTAAAAGAAGACCCAAGAGTCCTCAAAGACCCTGCCCCAACCATCGCAGTATCAGAGCTGGCTGATTCGAGCGTCAATTTTGTGGTCCGTCCTTGGGTTAAAAGAGAAGATTACTGGGATACAAAATTCGACCTAACCCGAAAGATTAAAGAACAATTCGACGCCAATAAAATTGAAATTCCCTTTCCACAGCATGTTGTCCACATGGCTGAAGAAAGCTAAATAAAAATTTTAAATGAGTATAATCAGTTCATCACATCCGCAGTGAAAACCGGTTTTTATTGACTCGAATTGTTTCTCCTGTGTATTATGTACGAAAGAGCTGCGTTGAGACTAGAAATTTGATGAAATAGAGAAAAATGGAGGAAAAATGAGAAAAAAAAGATTATTATTTTTATTTGTTCTTTTTTGTTTTTTCCAGGCCATATTATTTTCACAGACAGACATCCGTTTTGATGATTACTTCATGGACGCCACCATGCGGGTTGATTATTTTCAAACAGGAGACGCCCAGGAGCTTTTCTTCAGCATTGACCAGATCTACAGACAGGATGGATGGGCCGGCAATCCTGAAAAGCTTATCGATCCGTTCAACAGCGGGATGTACTATCTCAAAGTGTACTCCATTTCATCCAATAAACTCATTTACTCCCGTGGCTTTGCCACCATCTTTGGTGAGTACCGCACCACAAATCCGGCTCTCCAAGGAATCAATAAGACGTTCCATCAAACCCTGCTCCTTCCCTTTCCTAAATCTTCCATTCTGTTAGTGATCGAAGGCAGAGACCCGAGCCAGCAAAACCTCCTCCGCCCTGTTTTCTCCACAAAAATTGATCCCAAAGATGTGAATATAATCCATCACACTCCTTGTCCGGACGACAGAGTGTTCACTCTACTTGAAAACGGTCACCCCCATGATAAAGTGGACCTTGTGTTTGTGGCTGAAGGATATACAAAAGAGGACGCCAAAAAATTCCAGGAGGATATGACCCGACTTACCGATGTTCTGTTTAACACCCAACCATTCCAGTCACAAAAAAAGCGCTTCAATGTTCGGGGTGTTTTCAGGCCTTCTTCAGAATCCGGCGTGGACCAGCCGCATAAAGGAATTTTTCGAAATACCTCCGTCAGCGCATCCTTCAATGCTCTCGACCTTCCGCGCTATCTCCTTATTGACGACAACAAAGCCCTGCGGGATATTGCCTCCAGCGCTCCCTATGATTCGGTTATCGTCATTGCCAACAGCAAACGTTACGGAGGGGGTGGTATTTACAACGACTACACCATGACTACAGTCGATCATGAAAGAAGTGAAGATGTCTTTATGCATGAATTCGGCCATGGTTTTGGAAATCTGGCAGATGAATACTTCGCCTCCACAGTTTCCTACAATGAATTCTATCCACCGGGCATAGAACCTCATGAACCCAATATCACAGCACTCCTTGATCCGGATAACATCAAATGGGCTCATTTACTGACCCCGGGAATAAAGATTCCCACACCCTGGGGCCAAGATGAAATGGAAAGTCTGCGTAAGGAGAGAGATGAGACCCTGGCTGAGCTGCAGAAGAAAATTGAGCGGCTGCGGCAAAACCAGCCTGATCCTGAAGAAATTAAAGCCCTCAAAGATAAAATAGAAGAAACCAAAAGTTCATTCGATACTCAAATAGAACAAATTAAAGAAAAATATCAAAATTTATATCAGGGCAAAATCGGCGTTTTTGAGGGAGCGGGCTATTCTCCCAAAGGCTTGTACAGATCCGAAGTCCACGTGGGAATGTTCTATAACGGAGAATACGGTAAAGTCAGCGAAGAAGCGCTGCTCAGGCAGATCCTCCACCTCAGCCGCTGA
>JAWOCD010000114.1:0-16986 GCA_046483985.1 Promethearchaeia archaeon | reverse complement strand
CTTTGATCGAAACCGCAGGTGAACGCAGGTGGAGGCAGGTTACTTGAAAAAACGGGGTTTCAGGAACCCTAAAACGCATTCAACCCCGTCAACTCCCGCCCCACCACCAGCTGGTGCACGGTCTCGGTGCCCTCGTAGGTGATCACCGACTCCAGGTTGAGCATGTGGCGGATGGCGACGTACTCCAGCGTGATGCCGGAACCGCCCAGCAGGTCGCGGCAGTCCCGGGCGATGTCGAGCGCCATGCGCACGTTGTTCCACTTGGCCATCGAGATCTGGGTCGGATGCACCCGGCCGGCGTCCTTGAGACGGCCCAGGCGCAGCGCCATCAGCTGGGCCTGGGTTATGCGCAGCGCCATGTCGGCCAGGCGAATCTGAACGGCCTGGTTGGCCGCAAGCGGCCGGCCAAACAGCTCGCGGTCAGCCGTGTAGGTCAGTGCTTCGCTCAGGCAGGCGATGGCCGAACCGATCGGACCCCAGGTAATGCCGTAGCGCGCCTGGCTGAGACACGACAGCGGGCCTTTGAGCCCTTTCGCCCCGGGAAGGCGATTGCCCTCGGGCACGCGAACGTTGTCCAGATAAAGCTCCGAGGTCACCGAAGCGCGCAGCGACATCTTGGCCTTGATCTCGCGCGCCTCGAAACCGGGGCTGTCGGTCTCGACGATGAAGCCCTGGATACCGTCTTCGGTGCGCGCCCAGACGATGGCGATCTGCGCAAGATTACCGTTGGTGATCCACATCTTGGCGCCGTTGATCACCCAGTCGTCGCCGTCGCGGCGGGCGTGGGTCTTCATGTTCGACGGGTCGGAGCCGCCGTGGGGTTCGGTCAGGCCGAAACAGCCGATCACCTTGCCGGCGGCCATGTCGGGCAGCCAGCGTTGTTTCTGTTCTTCGGAGCCGAAGGCGTGGATCGGGTACATGCACAGCGAGGACTGGACCGACACGAAGCTGCGCAGGCCGGAATCGCCGCGCTCGAGTTCCTGGCAGATCAGCCCGTAGCTGACCGCGTTCAGTCCGGCGCAGCCGTACCCCTCCAGGCTGGAGCCGAGCAGGCCCATCTCGG
This sequence comes from Promethearchaeia archaeon, assembly GCA_046483985.1. Lineage (GTDB taxonomy): Archaea > Asgardarchaeota > Lokiarchaeia > Sigyniarchaeales > SOKP01 > JAWOCD01. The sequence goes on along the minus strand of JAWOCD010000114.1, from coordinate 15,923 downwards.
CAATGTCCGGCACCAGCTCGGCCGGGAAACGACCCTCGTCGAAACATTCCGCCATCAGCGGCAGGGCCTTGTCATCGACACAACGCTTGAATCGACATCAATCTCATCTATTTGCCATTTAAGTATATCCACTCCATCCAAATCAATAATCTCCGGTTCCATAGAAAACTCTAACCGTTCAAAATGATCAGCCACCTTATCTCTAACAAATATATCTTCAAGGGGCATGTTTCCTTTATTAACTACCTCTAAAATAATCTCATATTCACCAAATGACCCCACAGGTATTATTTCTTTCCCGACTCTGTATTTCCTTCTAGTATGGACAGCCTTGATGGCTGGTGTCGTCTCGGGTTCGGGTATATATTCCAATTCTTTACTTCGAGGATAAGTGTTCCCCTTGATGATGACTTCTGAATCAAAGATTGCATCTTTACTTGGATTATTTACATGGATTGGATAGTTGAATTCAAGTTCAGAATCGGGGTCGAACATTCCCATGTCAGAATCCTTCAGATTGTCAAAATTAATTCTAAGGATATTATCTTCGTAGGTTACTTGTTCGGGGTCTATGGAAATCTCCTCACCATCCTTAAGACATACAATTTCATCGTCGGAGGGTGGGAGAAATTCATCTGTAAAATATCTCTGCTGCCAAGAAATTTCATTTAAAGGAGCGGAACCATCATTTTCCACCTTTAGGGTGGAATCAATGGTAGAGTCTTGATAAGTTGGGACCACTAGAATGGGTTTTTCTTCCTCTTCAATTTCTTCCTCTTTAACTTCCTCTTCCTCCTCGGGAATACCGTAAATTAATTCTCCAAAAATACTGGCTAATACTAAATCAACTTCTCCAACCGCGATTTCTCCCTTTAATTCCTTATTTAAAGCATATCCTACCCGAAAATTAATTTCTTTTTGTAAATGCGGATATTCTTCGCTTTCTATTTGAAAATCGGGGGATAACCACTCCTCTCCTCTTGCCACTTGTATGGGAGATTCAGATTCTATTTCAACAAGTTTTTTGTCAGGCTCATCCGTTTCATGCACATCTACATCGTATAATTCAACTAAAAACTCAGATGGGTTTTCAAATGCTAAATTACAATCCCAAACGCCAGGTTCTTCATCCCTCTCAATTTGATCAATTGTGAATCTATTTCTAGTATAAGCTTCGAACTTTTCAATTGATAAACCTTCTGTTAAGGAAGACCTTGTTTCATAATTAATATCAATTGATCCCGTCTTTACAGTTTCTTTAGTTTCCACTTGAATATCGGCAGAAAACTTCAGATAAACTGTTCTATTCGGTTCTAATTCATCAATATTCCAGATAATATTATGATCTTCCCGTTCCGACGACCCAAGAGTTGATTCTAAAATTACTAAATTTTCAAACTCTGAAGGTAATTCTTTAACTAGCTCGATATCTTTAATTGTCCCTTCAAATTGATTTCGTAGTGCAATTAGGAACACTACATTATTAACTTTATTTATTGCAATCCCAAAAGATTCAACTGGTAATTCCTTAGATTCTTCTTCAAAAGAATCTTCATCCATATCTTCCTCATATTCTTCCCCAATTTCCTCTTCCTCCGCTTCGAGTTCTTCCTCTTCCTCCGCTTCGAGTTCTTCCTCTTCCTCCGCTTCTTGTAACATTATTTTTTCTAATTCTTTAATATCCCAGTTTTCATAGGCTTCGGGTAAGGTTGATATAAATTCTTTTGCCAATAACTTATTCTCTATATCACCTGAAATCTGATACTCTCGTCTATCTGTATTTTCTCCTTCCGTTACGCCTAACTCTCTTACATATATTTCGCTTTCTTCGAGATTCGTTTGCTCAATATTTTTTAAATTTATATCTAAGTCCCAAATTCTGTCTTTAGTGCTGGGGTTTTTAATCTCAAATTTCCCGTTAAATTTCGATGAGTCCACATTCATATCATGATCTTGGGTAACAGTTAAGTTTTCATTGAGGTTAATTTGAGCCAACAAACCTTCCATGGAAGGTTCTTCTCCAGAGGTTCCAGCTTCTCCTTCTTCTTCGAACTCTTCATACATTATATCTTCTTCTTTTTCCTTTTCTTTATCTCTGCTAAAAAGTCCCATGTTTTCACATCATACCTTTTTTAATAAATATATAGTAATAGGATATTTCTTTCTAAATTTTAAATATTAAGTTAATAATTTAAAGATCAGTTAAACATTGAAACATTTCTCACTAAGATCTATTTAATTTTCCCTCAATCATCCAAAAATTAAGGAAAGGAAACAATTACGGATAAAAAATATGAAAAAAACTTCAAACTGGAAAAGAGAATTGGATAATTGGGAAAATTTATTTTCAATGTTTAATAATATCAATTACTCACCTATTTATTTATATGAGAATTATATCTTGAAAGAGGTTTTTAATAATGGTTAAACTTGAATGTCCCGCTTGCTTTTTTGAATTCGACTTAGATGAGGGTACAATCGTTGGCGAAGTTGTACCGTGCCCAGACTGTGGTGTAGATTTAGAAATCACCAAATTGGACGGAAAAACGGCCGAAGCCCAAGAAGCAGAAATTGCGGAAGAGGATTGGGGAGAATAAAACGAATAATTAGCTATAAATTTCTCTATTTTTTAAAATTATTTTAAATACATAACATCTAGTTGTAAATAAAAAAAATTTTAGAAATTCAAAAGTTGTTTGATTAGTAAACTGATCTGTTCATTAAACAGATAAAAGCTGAGAGAGCGCTCAGGGAAATTTTTTCTTGACTTTTTTGGCTAAATTTTCTCCCACAATCTCACGGATTTCCTCTAACGAGGCTTTTTTAAGCCTTTTAAGGCTACCAAAAGTTTTTAGTAACTTATTCCGAGTTGCTGGACCAATTCCTTTGATCTCCTCCAAGGCAGAACCAGTAATTCTCTTTTTACGTTGTTTTTTATGAAGGTTTATTGCAAATCGGTGAGCTTCATCTCTTATATGCTGAAATATTTTTAAAACAGGTGAATCATCGGGCAAGCAAATGGATTTTTTCTGACCTGGTTTGAAGATTTCTTCATGTTTTTTAGCTATGCCGATAATTGGAATATCTAAGTTTAATTCATCCATAATTGATGCCGCAGCGTTAACTTGTCCCTTCCCACCGTCCACAAGAACAAGATCGGGTAACTCTTTATCTTGTTCCAAAAGGGCCCGATACCGTCTGGAAATTACTTCTTTCATCATTCCCACATCATCGGGAGTTGCTTTAGAACGGATGTTGAAATGTCTGTAATTCTCCTTGCTGGGTTCTCCTTTTTGGAAATACACCATTGAACCCGTTGGATTTGTGCCTTTGGTGTTTGAGATATCAAAGCCTTCAATTATATAAGGAATAGAGGGCAGGTGCAATAGGTCTTGTGCCTCTTTCAAGATGACTCTCTTCTCTTCCATCTCATTTTCCCTTATCTCATCCATTTGTTCTTTTTGCTTCACATTAACTGCAGCATTTTTATTCGCAATTCGGACTAATCCTCTTTCATTCTCATTACTTGGCATTCGAATGCTAATATTCCCCTTGGAATCTTTCAGCACTTCTGTTATAAGAGCTATGTTTTGAAACTTTTGAGGAACCACAATAATATCTGGGAGATTAAATTGAATATCATGATAATATTGTTGAAGTAAGGAGGGAAGAATGTTTTCTTTTTGGATTACTTTTTCCCTTAAATCGATCGTGAATGGACTCTTATTGGTCATCCTCCCCTCACGAATATGAATAATTATCAGAGTAACGTAATTTTCACTAATGGAATACCCGATTACATCTTTATCTATCTCATCTTCTGACAGCACATTTTGGCGCGTGGTGGTAGTTTCAATTGCTTCCAGTTTATCACGCCAATATGCAGCTTTTTCATACTCTTGGGCGGCGGCTGACTCTTTCATTTTTTGAGAAATCTGCTCTTTCAATTCTTGAGTTTCTCCTTTTAAAAAAAGTTCAATCTGCTTTATATTTTCCAAATACCTTGCCTCGTTTACCTCTCCGATACAAGGTCCTGGACACAATTTTAATTGATAATAAAGGCACGGTCGATCGCGTTGCTTGATTGGTTTCTTACACGAACAATAGGGAAAGATCTTTCTTAAATCACGTAGAATCCTCTGGAGATCCTTTTTATCCGTATAAGGGCCTAAAAAGAGATTTTCCCCCGAATCCTGTTCGGGATTTCGGAGAATCCTAATGCGAGGGAATTTTTCGGAATAGAATATACAAACCCATGGATAGCTTTTCGAATCTCGCATAAACACGTTAAAGCGAGGATAATGCTTCTTAATAAGGATATTTTCGAGAATTAATGCCTCTTTTTCATTTTCCGTCACGATGTATTCAATTGATCTAATACGTTTTACCAGTCTTTTGATTTTATCTGCATAATATGGATCATTATAACTCGTTTTAAGGAAATAAGATGAAACTCGCTTATGTAGATCGATGGCTTTTCCCACATATATAATTACATCATCTTTATCCTTAAAAAGATAAACTCCCGGCTCATGGGGCATACTTTTTCTCTGTAATTCCAAGTTAGTCATATTCACTACTTATGATTGCTAAAAGCAGAATATTAGGGTCAATCTATAAATTCTTAAGTTGATTCATCTATATGTATAAAATAAAAAGGGATTATAATTCTTTTGATGATATTTTATTGCTTTTTATCATAATGATCTTAGATTTTACCGAACCTCAATAATTTAAAATTTATCATACCATATAACTTATAAGAAATGGAAGGAAATTGGTTTATGTGATTAATTATAATTGAAAAAAAGAGGTTCAAAAGTAAAATGACTCTAAGATTATGTCCAAAGTGCAAAAGACCAACATTAAGACCAGCGACCAATGTGAGTGGATGGCTTGCTCCAGAGATGTATAGATGTACTAACTGTAATTATGTCGGTCATTTTTACGTAGAGGTTGAATCGGAGGACTACAAACAATTTCAAGAGGAGCAAAAGAAAAGTGAGAAAGAGGAAATTACCAAAAAGACTGAGAAAAACGAGAGAAATAATCAAAAAAATTAAATATTTATATTCAGATTAGTATTAACTAAAGAAAGAAGAAATGTGGTAAAAAGTTATGGAGAGATTAAAACAAAATGCTGAAAAGATCAGTTCTTTAGAGATTCAAGGAGCAACCAATGTCGCCTTAAGCGCAATCCAATTTCTAAGTGATTATGCGAGCCGATTGAAATGCGATGATCTGGAAAGTTGCATAGGAAAAATAGAGAAGGGAAAAAAGATATTAGAAAGCACTCGTCCAACAGAGCCCGCAATGCAGAATGGGCTCAATTATATCTTAAATAAGTTAAAAAAATGTAAAGGGGAATTATGTGTGGAAGATGTACCTGGAAGAATCCGGAATATTAAAGACGAATATGAAAAATTAATAAATGAGTCAAAAACAAGGATTGCGGAAATTGGAGCACATAGAATCCCTCAGATCGGAGAAGATAAAGAAGAATTTATAGTAATGACTCATTGTCATTCTTCTGTAGTCACGGGAATTCTATTAAAAGCCAAAAGTCAGGGAAAAGATAATTTTAAAGTAATTAATACAGAAACGCAACCGAAGCTCCAAGGAAGGAAAACAGCTAATGAATTATTAGATGCCGGTATCCCAGTCATTCATGTAGTAGATAGTGCTATGCGCTGGGCAGTCAATACATTTCAAGTGGATCTAATTCTGATCGGAGCAGATTCAATAACTTCTGAGGGAACTGTGTTAAATAAAATTGGATCTCGGTTATTAGCTCTGGTAGCACATGAGGAGCATGTACCCTTTTATGTAGCATCACCGCTCTTAAAGTATCAACCTCAAACGACTTTTGGGATCTTAGAAAAAATCGAAATGAGAGAGGAAGCTGAAATTTGGAAGAATCCTCCCGACGGGATAGAGATATCAAACCCTGCATTTGAGACAGTATCCAGGAGATATATAGATGGTCTTGTTACAGAAGCGGGAATTTTTGCAAGTTCGCATGCTCATTACTATTTCTCGAAATTATATCCCGACTTAGTGGGTTAAAAATAAAAAAAAAATTTTAATTTAACCTTATTTGCCCCATTTTTCTATTGCATTCTGAAGTTCAGAATGGGACTTTGCATACATTTTTAACGAAATATTCTCTAAAGTAGCTTCTACCGCTTGTCGGATAGCTCTAGCTCCTGCTTCTGTACCGTCTGGATGTCCATGGCATCCCCCTCCAAATTGATAAACCATATCTTTTCCTAAGATCTCAATCAACTTTGGAACATCAAGAGGGGATAGTCCGCCAGAAGCAACCGGCAAGATGGGTTTAAAGTCAAACCAATTTTGGTCTACGGTACTTCGATTATTTCCATGAATTTGCTTTTTAGTTATAACAGCATTTATATCAAGGACTTCTTGTCGACCCCCTTCCATTTTCCCCACCACAGTCCCGGTGTGTAACTGGTCCATGCCTATTACCCGCATCAATTTAGCAAGTGCCAGCATAGTTATTCCATGCTTTTTATTTCTGGTTAATGCCGCGTGCATAGCTCGATGGGCATGAAATGCTACATCTTTATCATCTAGATAATCCCTAATCTCTTGCAGTGCAGAAAATCCTAAAGTTAACACATCAACCATAACATACTCTCCTCCATGTGAAATAACATCATCCGCGCGTTCTTTCATCGTATCCAGAGGAGCAGTAATATTAGGCATATATATTTTCTTTTCACCGGTTTCCTCTTCCACCTTATCTCGCCGCTTAAGCGTTTCCTCGATTCTCTTTTCGAATTTATTAAATCTCATGGACGTGAGGTTCTCATCATCTTTAACAATATCCAAGCCGCCCTTCCACGCAGATTCGCAGACCTCGGCATGTTCAAGTTCCGTTAATCCCACCTTTGGTTTAACAATAGTCCCTAAAAGCGGTCTATTCCGCACTTTTGTAATGTCTCTAACTCCTTCTATTCCAAATTTAGGGCCATTATATTTTTCTAAAATATCTTTAGGAAAGGAGATGTCCAATAAACGTAAATATTTCAGTTTTTTCATTCCGAAAATATTTCCAGCAATGGCACTGAGAATTTGGGGCATATTTCCAGCTTCAAATAATTCAGAAGTATAAGCAATCTTTATAATTTGATTTTCTTCATCAATATAGAATGTTGAGGGACGTAGACGTTCCGCAATATCTTCTGACATAGTTTTAATGTTCGTCCAAGTCCCAATAGAACTCTCTTTCGCAATTTCCATGCTAGCATGCGGTAAATCAATACAAGCGGGGGCTTTTTTAACATAATACATTGCCACCAAATCATTTTCATCTGGTATGTAATCTAAATCAACATATTCTAATTCAACCAATATTTTTTTCACCTTTTACTAATACTTTAAAAAGATACTAGTTTAAAAAAATTTTTTAGGTATCGCAATTTAGATTTTATTAAACAGTAGGATCGTGAGTGAAAAAAGAGATGAATGTAATTATTGGGAAAAAAAATATCTCTAAACAACAAGCTCATGTTCCAGTTATCTCATTTTTTAGTTTCTTTAATCCGCCAAGAGAATAAACTTTCTAAAAATGAATGATATTCTCTTGGCTGCGGAAAAAGATATCAGACAATTCTAAAAAAATGATAATCCAAAAATATGGCATAAATTCTCCTCTAAAATTTACAATAGACCAAGTTTCGTTAAAAATAGAGAAGATAAAGGTCAAAAACTTTAAATAAATTAAACATTTAATTCATTTATAATAGAAAATTAATTTGTGATCAAGATTTGGTATGACAATCAGACTTAGAGAACAAGTCATAGAGATTTTAAAAATCTTAAAGAAGAAAGGTAAAGAGTACGTTGCTTCCAACTTAGCAGATCAATTGGATATTGATTATATCGTACTCATGGCCGCAATTAATGACTTAAAGGATCATAATTTGGCGGATTTTAAAGAAATTGAGATAAATAAAGTTACATTAAATGAAGAAGGGAGATCCTATCTACAAAAGGGATTGCCAGAACGCCAATTATTTAACTATTTACTGGAAAATAATATTAAAGAAATTAGTTTATCAGAATTTTTAGAGAAATCCTGTTTAAGCAAACAGATCTTTTATGTGGGTCTCTCAAATTTAAAAGAAGATCGACTAATAGCTCAAAGTAAAGCAACCGGGGAACATAAAGTATTTTTACTAGAGGAGAAATTTCCTAAAACTGACCTAGAGAAATTCATGGACATTTTTAAAGAAAAAAACGAATATGATTATTCTAAGTTCACTAAAGAAGAAAAATCCTATATTAGTCTATTAAATAAACGGAAATTGATTGATAAAACAAGGAGAACTCAGAGAATCATATACCTTACGGAGGATGGAAAAGAAATTGATATGTCTGAAATTGAAGAGCTAAAAATGATCAGTAAGATCACCCCCAAAATGTTGAGCGATGGTTCATGGAAAGAGTATGAACTCAAAAGTTTTGATGTGACGAAACCAGGACCAGAACTAAAAGCTGGTAAACTCCATCCAGTCATACAGCTCATTAATGAGATCAGAGAGATTTTCCTCTCGTTAGGGTTTACAGAAATAAGAGGTCCGATAGTTGAAAGTGCTTTTTTCAACTTCGATGCCTTGTTTCAACCGCAAGATCATCCCGCAAGAGAACTTCATGATACATTTTACCTTGACAATCCAAAGACAGCAGATCTTCCCGAGGAGGACAACGTAAAAAAACTAAGAGCCATTCATGAGGATGGAGGGGGATCTGGTTCAACAGGTTGGGGTTATGACTGGTCAGAAAAGATTGCACGACAAACTCTTCTACGAACCCATACCACAGCAACAACTATTCGACGATTAGCGAAATTTTATCGGAATAATGACGTACCACCCATTAAGGTGTTTTCCATTGACAGAGTATTCCGAAATGAGAGTGTAGATAAAAGCCACTTGGCCGAATTTATGCAAATTGAAGGAATTGTCATTGGAGAAAATGTAACTCTCTGCGATCTTATTGGGGTTATCTCCGAATTTTACAAAAAGATGGGATTTGAAAAGATAATTACCCGACCTGGGTTTTTTCCTTATACCGAACCCAGCATGGAAATCGCAGTATATTATGACAAGTTGGGAGAATGGTTAGAAATGGGCGGGTCAGGAATTTTTCGTCCAGAGGTTACTTACCCATGGGGGATAGAAAATCCCACGAGAGTTTTAGCTTGGGGATTAGGGCTAGAAAGACTTGCAATGCTACGTTTTGAGAGAGATGACATACGAGACTTATATATAAACCCAATTAAATGGTTAAGGAATGAATCTTATTAAAAAAAGGGGAATATAAGAGATGCCAACATTAGAATTAAAAATTGGACGATTAGAACGGTTAGTGGGAAAGGAACTCGATATTAAAGAGTTAGAATATGATCTACAATGGATAAGTTTGGACCTTGAAGATGTGAACGAAGAAGAAAATACGATAAAAGTTGAATATAATCCAAATAGACCAGATTTTTCGAGTCCCGAGGGTATTGCCCGGGTCTTGAAAGGGTACTATGAAATCGAAACGGGTGTTCCAAGATATGATATTCAGGAGGGTAACGTTGAAATGAACGTAGAGGGAAGTGTAAATCGGGTACGTCCCTATATTGTCTGTGGAGTTATAAGGAATATAGATTTAGACGAGGATGAGGTAGCAACATTAATGAATATTCAAGAACAACTCCATTGGGCTGTGGGGAGAGATCGAAAAAAGGTGGCAATCGGAGTTCATGATTTGGATAAAATTACTCCTCCGTTTCGATATAAGGCTGTAAAACCTAAAGAAATTAGTTTTGTACCATTACATGGGGATGGCGAGCCATATGATCTTGAAGAAATTTTAAAATATCATGAAAAAGGAATTGAATATGCCCATATTTTGGAAGGGAAAGAAGTATATCCAGTACTTTTAGATAATAATGACGAAGTTATCTCGTTTCCTCCAATTATTAACGGTGTGTTGACCACGGTTACTGATGAGACAAAGAATTTATTCTTAGATTTAACAGGAACCAACTTTCAAGATGTGAATTTAGCAATAAATATCTTATCGACCATGCTTGCAGATACGGGGGCTCAGCTCGAACACGTAAACATTAATTATCCTGGAGAACGGGGACAAATTATAACGCCCGATTTGGAACCCAATAAATGGGAAATCAATATCGATTACGTAAATGATTATATCGGAATAGATTTAAACGCTGATGAAATGATAAAATGTTTTGAAAAAGTGAGAATGGATGCCAAAAAGGCAAAAAAAGAAGGGTATTTGGATATTTGGGTACCAGCATATAGAGGAGATATTATGCATCCGTGTGATTTTACCGAAGATTGTGCAATAGGCTATGGATATAATAATTTGCCCAAAACAATCAGAGAAGGATGTATCGGCAAGTTCCATCCTATACAAGAGTTTTCCAACAAAGTTCGCACTATCATGATTGGAGCGGGATATTTAGAAGTATTAACCTTCATCTTAAGTAATGTTGAACGGCATTACGACTATATGAATCAAAAATATGAAGAAGATAAATTACTTCAGATAGCAAATCCCGTATCGAAGGAATATAATACCGCTCGAACCAAGATATTACCAAAGTTAATGGAAACCTTGCAATTTAACCGTTCGGAAGAAAAACCACTGAGAATATTTGAAGTGGGAGATGTCATAATTCTAGACGAGAGTGAAGAAACAGGCGCATCCCGAGAAGTTCATTTAGCGGCAATTACATATCACGAAGATGCTGATTTCACAGAAATACGCTCAACTTTGGATTTCATCATGACCTCCTTAGGATATAAAACAGATTTTGAAGTTAAACCAGGTGAAAATGAGACATATATTGCCGGTCGCTGCGGGGATATAATAGTGAAAGGTGAAAAAGTGGGAGAAATTGGAGAAATCCATCCAGAAGTGCTTGTAAATTTTAAGTTGGAGTTTCCCGCTAGCGCATTAGAAATAGATCTCGAAAAATTACGATAACTTTTGCATTTCTCCAAAAACAAAAAAAATTTATAATATTCCATATTTCTCTTACAAAAAGAGCTAATTGATTTAATTATGAGTGAATCAGGAGCATCAACAAAGACGTTAATAATTGATGTAAAAGACCTTAGTTTCCAAAGAGAAGAAATTGTAGTTGATTTAATACGGTTTCTTTCAGAACAATTACCACAAATTCAAATTACTCGAGAAGGAAGCGAACTAATCTGTGAAGTGCCTCCAGATTTTTCAAAACGTACTCTTCGTTTGAGGATAAGAAAGTTTTTATATAAACGGGATTTAAAAGAAGACTTCCGCCCAATTTCCTTAAATCACCCCGATAAGGACGGTTATATGGTAAAAGAACGAAAAGTTATTGAGTTTACCTACTACTAATTCTTTATTTCTCTGAAGTTCCGTTATCACTTTTTAATAAGATTCTTATTTTTGAGAAATATATTATATTGTGTGCCCGAAAATTTGAAGATAGTTCTGTCCTCTCTTGACGACATACTTCGTTGCGTTTCATTAGCCAGTCTTTTGGAAATATCTGGTTATCCCAAACCTGGTAATGTACATAGAACTATGGATTTTAATGACACACGTTTCGAACATTTATTAGCTGGGGTAACGGCAATCCAACCTAATTTTAGAAAATTATGTGAAAGGACTAAAAAGTGTATCAATAAAGGAGAAATATCGTATGATGCTATCAGATTAGGGAAATTTTTTAAGTCTGCAGGCGCGGTCATGATGAAATGGCAAAAGGGGGGTAATGTACTCCTCGGCCATCTACTTATATTAGCTCCCTTGACTGCTGCCACTGTTTTATGTATAGAAACAAATAAAAAGAGTATCGAAAAATTGGAAATTTACTTACATGACATTATAAGTAGTACAACCACGAAAGACACCATTGATCTCTATGAGGCGATGCATATATGTAAACCTGGGGGATTGGGTAAAGTTAAAAAATATGATATTACCGATGAGGCGGCGATTAAGCAGATACAAAAAGATAATGCAACCCTAAAGGATGTCTTTGAAATATCCCAGTCTTATGATTTAATTTCTCGAGAATACATGACAAATTTTCAAATAATTCTACATACGGGATTACCGTATTTTTTAAGACAATTTAGACGCACAGGAGATATAAATCAAGCGGTGGTGAATACCTTTTTAAAAATTCTTGGAAAATTTCCAGATAGTTTAATCGTACGAAAATCTGGGAAAGAAGCAGCAAATTCAGTTTCAAAGGAAGCACAATCTATCCTAAAACAAGGAGGGATAACCTCAGAAGAAGGATTAAAAATGGCATTTAAATTAGATAAGAAACTCCAAAAGGAAAAAGGGAATCTTAATCCGGGAACAACGGCAGATTTAGTTGCGGGCATAATTTATTGTGGATTAATAACAGGAATAAAATGGTGAGCAAAGTAGTAAAAAAAGTGATAAAATTTTTCTTAGATCATTGATTTTTAAACATCATAAGGATTAAGAGTTGAGATAAGTATAGAATTCTGCGACAAGTGTGGGGGCCTAATGCTTCCCAGTAAAAGGGATGGAAAAGTAATCCTTAAATGTAAATGTGGAGCTTCTAGAAGGTTAGCTGAAGAGAAAAAGAAGGATTACCAAATTAAAAAGGAAGTAAAGCATTCCCTAACCGAGGAAGTTGTTTCCATGAAGCAGTTTTTGGATTGGAAAAACAAAAATCTTTCTTCTACGATAAAGGATTTTAAATGCCCTCGCTGTGGATATAAAAAAGCCCATTTAGAAACAAAACAAACACGAAGTGCGGATGAGGGGATGACCCACTTTATCACGTGCTTAAAATGTGGGAAGATGATTAAAATCGGAAGTTAATCAAACTATTTTAAGATTTTATCTAAAATTTCTTGTTTAGGAATTTTTTCATCAAGAGGGGAATAATCTAATTGGATAATTTTGTCCGTGTTAGTATGACCAGAGAGGATCTGAATATGATGAGAGGAAAGATCAAGCTTTTTCTTAAGTAGTTTAATCAAATCTTTATTAGCTTTATTTCTCTTGGCTTTAGCCTTCACAGAAATCGCAATATAATCTCCGTCCGGTTCTATTTTTTCACGACGAGAGTTTGGTTGTACATAAACTTGTAATAAAAAAATGTTCCTCTTAGATTCTTTTATCTGATGAATATTCATACAATTAAAAATTACGACCAATTTATATTTTTAAGGAAGTTAAGAATTTATCAAGTCATCTACATTTTGTTTGAGTCTCTTATAAGAAGCGATTGAAAGTCTAATCCCTCCGGCTAATTTATGGCCTCCACCCACGCCCCCATAATTCGCTTTTATTTTGCTAATTAAATTATTTACTCCCTTCCCGTCATGGGCGGCCAGAAATTTTCTTGTGCATCGAATGCTTAATTTTATCATAGCATTTCGTTTTTCTTCTCCCCCCAAAAAGAGTATTTTGTAAGGGTCTAAAATTTCATTCACGGTAGTAAAACTTGCTGTATCCGACCAATTACTGGGCGGAATTCTGCTCTTTCCTGCATTAATAAAGATTCCCTTTTCCGTTTCATACTTATCTAAGTTGATTAAGGTTCTGAGATTTTGTACCAAATTAGATATATACTCATGATATACTCGTTTAGCATATCTGGTAATTGTTTTTTGGCGTACCATGGAAAGCGCGGCACTTATATTCTTAAAACATAATATGTTGAGTAATAATCCATGTTCAAATGCAAATTTTAAATGCCCTTTTTTGTTTGGTAAGATTGCGTAATGCCCTTCACTTTCAAAATTCCCGTGTTTTTGAATCTTTTCAATCTCTTCATGATTAAGTCTTTCCACTTTCTTTTTGGGATTTATTCCAATATTTCTAAGAAATTCTTTGATAACTTTGTCATCCTCCCCACCAAATCCTTCCAGAAAGGGGAGAATTGAATATTTTAATCCTTTTTGGATGGATTGATGCATCGCACCAAAAAGTAATAATCCTTCTCTATCTTCAAAAATTTCCTCTTCTAACAATTCTTGATATATCTCTCGATTAAATGACTTCAGCTGATCCATCGGTTTTAAAGAATCTCCCGCAATTCCTATAAGGGTTAACCAGCCTTGTCTTAACACATCAGGAACAATTTTTTTTGTAAACATATAAGTTAAAGTAGCTCCCGCCATATGATCGAGACCATCAAATCCATAAACTGTGGGATTTACAAAGTGTAAATTTTCGGGAGGCTCATATTCCTCAAGATTACTATCTGAAACTTCATGATGATCCAGAATAAAAAAATGTTCTTTTCTTTTACGAATAAGAGGAACTAATTCATTTAGATTGGATCCTACATCGGTAAATATGAATGCTTTTTTCTCGGTTGAGGTTCTGGGCAAAATTCCATCTAAATAGTTCGACCAAGACATAGAACGATTATAAATAAAATAATCATAATCAACTCGCATCTTGTATAATAGGTTTTGAATCAAATGAAGGCTACTTATGCCATCTGCATCATTATGTGAGATTGCAACAATCTTTGTGAAAGAAAGATCCATGAATCTATTAATAGTATTATCTAAATCATCTAAAAAGGCTTCTCGGTCTGCTTCCTCAGCCATATAAATCATTTGTTTTTTTAGTAATCGTTCTCTATATATCTAATTTTTCTTATTTACTATAAATTTTATTGAAAAAAAACCTTTAAATATCCGCAATAAAATTCCAAAATTTTTGTTCAATTTCCTTTAATTTTTTATTTTTTTGTTTTACTAAATAAATTTCTCGCTCCGCGATAATTGATTCTTCCTTAATATTAAGAATCTTTATTAATCCCGCATCTTCGGCCTTTTGCGCGACATAATTACTCAAATAAGAAATATAATTAGAATCAGTGACCGCCGAAATGATGGAATCATTATCATTGATTTCGAGTTTAAAGTCAAGTTCTTTATGTCTAGGAAATTGCTGCTCAAAAAAATTTCTGGTTCCGGACCCCGGTTCACGATTTACCCAAGGAAACTCTTTTAGCGCCTCAAATTCGATCCGATCTTCATCATTTTCGAGAAGTTCATGGTCTGGTGCACAGATAATGACGATCTTATCGTTTCCGATAGAAATATAATCATACTCTCTTTTCGAATGGCCCAAAAAACTTCCAATTCCTACAAATGTAACAAGGTCTTTACTCAATTTCGCTAACGAGGATTTCGAATTATTAATAGAGACTTTGAAATTAACATGGGGATGTTCATTTTTAAATTTTGTAAAATATTTTGGCAAAATATGAGAACCCGGAATAGTCGAAGCGCTAATTTGAATGTCTTGCATGAGGGTATCGGAGTATCCAGAGAGTTCTGCTCTGCAATTATCGATGAGATCAATAATTTCTTCAGCATACTTCAAGAAAATTTCGCCCGCTTTTGTTAATCGAAATTTACGCGTTGTTCGGTCTATCAGTTTTACATGAAAATTCTCTTCCAATTGCATAATTTGATGAGAGAGGGTGGATTGGGAGATGCTAATATTGGTGGCGAGCTTCGAGAAACTCTCTGTCTTGACTAATTTAATGAAGTTTCGGATATAGGAGATTTTCACAAGTTTTCACAGTTGAATTTAAATAGTTGAGATATTTACAATTTAAAGAATATTTATAATATTAATAATTTTAATTTAAATGATTGTTGATCAGATCAAAATAAATTTAAAATCAAAAGCTTGATTTATTGATTTAAGAAGAAAAGAAGATTGCTGTTATCTATGAATGTCAAGAAAAAAAACTTGAAAATTTTACTCGCCATCAGCATTGTCATTGGGCTTATCGTTCCTGTTTTCATTATGAATTTTGGTAATGCATATACCCCCCAAACTCTAAATACAAGTACTCTTAATGCATCGGA
>JAWOCD010000038.1:0-4504 GCA_046483985.1 Promethearchaeia archaeon | reverse complement strand
AGAAAATTGGACGGATATGGCCCTAATTTGCAGGTACATACGATTTCAAACGGTTCTATAATCTCCGGATATCAAGAGATTGATTCAAGCGTGGAACTCTCAGATATCAAGAGCGTGAATTACACGTACTCAACAGATGAAGGAGATTCATGGATAGAGATCTTTTCTTGGGAGAGGAATACGTCAAAACGTTTTGATGAGATTGATTTTGAGACGATTAATTATACTTGGAATACCAATGGAAGTGATAACAGGTTGGATTTTGAAAGCGTGCTCATTTCTGTACAAGCAATCGACATCAATGGGCTGGATGAGCGTACAATTTATGAAAACATTGCCATTGACAATTATAAACCTGAGATCTCCGAATTTTTAAACATTTATGATGGGATAGGAAATAATTTTTCGGAAGGGGATACCAATTTCACCCATCATGAGGAGGAATCAATACAGTTCGAATTTAATAGTTATGACAATAATTCAGCTTCGGGGACATATGCCGTGCTGTATATGAAGAATGATTCAATGGAAAATCCTTTACCTCTTGACTGGAACAGTTCCTCGGATGAGATAGTAGTAAATGACTCAATTCCCGACGGTATATATGATTTTTATATCAACACAACGGATGGCGCCGGCAACTGGAATAAATCAGATACCATTTCAGATATACGGATTGATAATACACGCCCCGAGATTGGGTTCGAAGAGCCCGTTGATAAAGACGAGATAAGAAACGGAACAATAATTTCTATTAATGATGAGTCGGGTGATCTCCAATATATCAACTTTTCCTATTACATTGAAGACTCAGGTAATCAAACTTATCTCGGAGATATTAACGATCCAGAGAATGGATGGTCAAAAGAATTTGAATACGATATGGAGTACGAGAATATAACCATCGTTGCCAACGCAACCGATTGGGCAGGTCTTACCGGAACAGCTGAAGTTGATGTTCGCGTTGATAATAAAAGACCCGAACCGGAATTAGAATCTCCCGATCTTTCTGAAGAAAAGGTTGGGTTAACACCTCAGTTTAATATATCACTAGGGCTCGAGCAAGATAATGACACAGTATGGGCGGCTGTCGAATACGATGAACAAGGACGGGATGACTGGTATATCGCTCAAAATATCACGCTTACGGATGGCAATAGGACAACCAATAAGAACGGGACACATTATTTTCTAATTTTCGATGAAATCGACTTTTCGGATGAAGATTCACCGGTAGAGCATGATTGGGAAGAACTACAATTCCGTATAAGAGTTGAAGATAATCAAGGGTGGGAAAATCCGAATCGGACCTTAGAATTCTATGAGGTCCCCCTTTATTTTGAGATTCCAGCTAGTACTGAATCCTTTGAGGCGGAGATCGATGGATATACGATAAATTTAGGGTGGGAACCCGTTGAAGAGGCAGAATATTACCGAATTTATAGGAGTAGAGTTCAATATAACGTTGAGGAGATGAATGAAGCAAATGTTGGGGAAAGATTGGCTCTGTTAGAAAACCAAAATTCAATCGCTCAGTTGGATGAAACTAATAACACATATATCGATGAAATTAATGGGCCAAGAACATATTATTATTTAATTGTCGTACTGAATGAGCAAGGGAATCCCAGTGAAGTAAAGCAAATTGCGGTGACAATTCAATTAGAGGAGGCCCAAAAGTCAATTCAAGAAAACCCTACGGCAGAGTGGATTTATTATTTCTTGGGTTATCTTGGAATTATGGGATTGTTTACGGTGTACGGAAGGCGGAAGGTAAAGAAGAATTGGATTAAGAAAAGGGTAAAACAAAAAGAAGTCGAAATTAAAGAAGAACAATTAGCATCGTTTGAAGAAGAAGAATTCGAGTTGGATGCAAAAGTAGCGAAAGAAGAAAGTGCGATCATGAGTACCGAAGAAGAACCGAAATATGCAAAATTCGAAGAAGAGCCGGAGGAGGAAAAGGATTTAATCACGAAATGCCCCTCTTGCGGTTGGGTTCTATCATCCGGCGCGGAAAAATGTCCCAGATGCGGGTGGAAACGACCATAATTGAGGTGAAATTGAAATGAATTGTAAGAAATTAAAACAAATTGTGACGGTTTCATTGCTGATTTTTATATTTTTTACACCGTTGGCGTATGGAGTATGCGATCAAGAGGGGTCTAAGGTATATGAAGAGAAGATGGTATGCGAAGAGGAAGACACATTTACAGATGAACAATGGCAATGGTATGAAGCGATAGTAAAAATTGGAATGGAATTTAATGTAACGCTTGCTTATGAAGGAGATCTGGATTTAGATATGAGATTATACTGGAAACGGCATAATTTCGATGATTTCAGGGGGTTTGATTTAACGCACTGCTCACTTAAATCCGATGAATATGACTATGCAGATCATTCCCAAATAAGAACGGAAAATACCACCGAGATTGGAGAGCGAGAACATTTATATTTCGATAATCCGACATATACAGATACAGAGGATCAAAAGGCTTATATTTTAGTATACGTTCATTCGGGAGAGGGTAAAAGTGAGTATACATTAAAATCAAACCATGAAATAAATGAACTGGCAAATGATGAAGTCTATGAGTGCATACCGGTGATATTAATCTTAATTGCATATATCATTGGTGCAATCCTCATATTTGGGTTTTCTGTGTATTTCATTAGAAGAAAGAAGAAAAAGCTCATCGCGCTTGAGAAAAAGAAGCAACAAAAGGAAAAAGATCAAGAGGAGAAAAAAAAGAAACTGAAGAGTGTCGACTTAGATTCAGAAATCTAAAACATATTTAATTTTTTTAAAATTTTATTATATACTTTTTTTATTATTATCCCGTTCCAGGAGGATGCACGAGGTGTCTAACTTAATTTTATCACCCCAATTCGCTTTATAAAACATTTACACTCGCAATGGGGTGGAGTATGTGCCGAACTTTATTCTAAATTTTTAGGTAGTGGCAGTAGATATTTTTAATACTCCCCAGAAAGGAGATACGCTCTTTGGTTTAAAAAAACCCTTAAAAGCAAAAATTATATATATCCGCCTCGAAATATTATCTCATAAATTCTAAAAATTTTTTAAAAAGTATATAAAAACAATGAACAATAAAAGTAAAAAACTCCTTGCGCTATTTACGGCAGTGCTCTTTTTCTCTTCCAGTTTAATGATTCTTACTGCTATGAATAGACAAGGAGATTTTAATGAAAGCAGTAATTTAGGCGATGACAGCAATATTGAAAATGAACAGACTAAGCAAAGAATGCCCGAACTCTCTACATTAAATCAATTACAAACCACAGGAACGTCCATAGGTGTTCTGGGATATACGGACGCTGTTAAAGAAAAATCCTACGGTTTAAATGACTGGGAATATCACGGAGAGGTTGGTGGGACGGAGTATTATAAAACTGCAGACAGCTATTCGGTTCCTTTTCCTCTCTCAGTAGATGGAGGTTTCAATCCGCAATGGAATTTCAAACAAACTACAATAGCCATTTCCGAATTAAGGGAATATAATGACTTCTTTTGGGATAAGAATTTTAACGATTGGAGCCCAAGCAGTAAGATCACAGGAGAGTATGGAGATGCCGCTACCGTTGGACAAGATGAGAATAATGGTTCTATAAATTTTCATAACTATCAAACAAAGTATTCGAAAACCCCTAGTGCCGGAGATTGGAATATTAACGTAGTGGAAAACAATTATAGTCCAGATCAATGGGCGAGAACGGAATCAGATGATTTTACTAACACAGAAATCGACGGTACATGTTTGGACGGGGACACACCATGCGGAGATAACGGAATTCATGCAGATAACGATTACTATGCCGATCATTCTCCCGCAGACGGTGCATTTTCCACCCAAAACCACATCCAGACGGGATACTATGTACATACTTGGAGCGAACAACAGCATGATAGTACCGATTACCACGACTGTTGGTTACAATTTACTGATGGGTATAAACACACACTTAAAGCAACATATCAATTTGATTATGATTATTACGGAACCACCCCACATGAGGCAACCTTTGACGGAAATTTAGGAGTGGATTTTTCGGAGAGTAGCAATTTAGATGGTTCTAGTGCCTATGGCGAAGCTTCGGTTATATTATATAATGAGGATAAATCACGGTCTCGATCATTTTATGACGATAATTTCGGGAAAGGGGGGTTTAGCGAGGACATCTCCGATGATAGCAATTTTGGCAGCTTTTTTAACGAACAAGGACCCTATATTTTGGAAATCCGTATTCTTACAGACATTAGCATCGAAGCGGATAAAGAACATATTGATGACGATGACTCTGGTGATTTTGCATTTGATGGAACAGGAAGCGGGACATATAATATAGGTGTAGATACGATCAATTTTGATATCAAAGAAGAACAGCCTTATCCCGAGGATTATATATATCTGGAAGAAACAATTGAGTTCAATGGACGTGAAGTCCAAAGCAGCCCAAGACCCGAGTTTATATTTGATTATTC
>JAWOCD010000021.1:0-66777 GCA_046483985.1 Promethearchaeia archaeon | reverse complement strand
AATAATTACAAATAAATTTAAATTGTTATTGTCATTTATATAGTAGAAACAAAATACCGCCCTTCCCGAGATAAAAATGGATCGAAGTGAAGATTGGTTAAAACAAGCTAGATCTAATTTAGATGCAGCAAATCATCTTATGAAGGCGGAGGACTTTTCTTGGTCATGTTTTTTAGCTCAACAAACAGCTGAAAAAGCCATCAAAGCTATTGGAGAGCATGAAAAGATTGTTTTATGGGGTCATGATCTCGTTGATCTTCTGGACGAGTTAAAAAAAAAGATCGATGTTCCAAAAGAAATATTGAATAAGTGTAAAATATTGAATCTATACTATATTTCCACGAGATATCCCGATGCATTTACAAGCGGCGCACCATCTGAGAAATTTTCTGAAGAACAAGCCCAAGGGGCAATAACAGCTGCAGGTGAGATATTAAAATATGTTGAAAAAGAAATTCTCCGAGATTAAAAATCTATTGGAAGGACATCCAAAAGCGGATAAATTGATTAATTTCTTAAAAAGTTTCTATAAAAACTATTCTGCTGAATTTATCATCCTCTTCGGTTCGGGCGCTAAAGGTAATTTTAATTATAAAAGTGATATTGATTTATTAATCGTGTCTGATGCAATAAAAGGAAATTATTTTTCAAAATTGAGAAAGATGTTTGATATTTCAAAAGGGGGCATTGATTTTTTTGTTTATAGTACCGAGGAGTTTAAGAAAATGGTCAATACTTATCATTTACTTGCCATAGAAGCTCTTGCAAATGGAATCTTATTATATGATAAAGGATTGGGAAAAAATTATAAAAACCAAATACGTGAATTGGTAAAAACGAATAAGCTTCAGAGGTCTAAACATGCATGGGTCATAAATACATAATTCTTTTATATTCTTCCATTTCGCTTAAAGTTGCTACGGCTGCAAATCAGTTGAAATTAAAATATTTTAATAGAAGTTTCCCTTATTAGAATATATCAATTAAAATATAGGAAAGTGCTTTTTAGTGAAGGCTTACTCATTTTTAAAACGACATTACGGTATTCTTATCGGTATTGGTTTTGTAATCGTTTGGATGGTTATTTTTATATTTGTATCGGTCTTCTGGACGTGGGGAGAAATATTTTATTGCGCTGCGGAGTATCAGCAGTGTTTTTGTGAGAAGATAGATACCTCTCGTATGGTTGCCGAACCGATAAATGCGTGGTCCAATTTTTTCTATGTGGGTGCCGGGTTAATCGTATTAATGTACTATGATCTCCAAAGAAATAAAAAGAGCACGAGAAAAGAGGATTACCTCTCCCGCAAGGAAAATTTGCATTATCTGCTCACCTACGGGTTATCGGTGATATGGATTGGTATCGCCAGTTTTTTAATGCACGCAACATGGCGAGGTGACACGGGTTATCTAGACCTACTTTCAATGAATATGTATATTTCCTTGATTTTTTTTATCTCGCTCTCAGTTCTCTTTGATCTTAATCCGACATCGTTTTACCCGATATTAGTCGGTAATTTTATCTTCAACGGGGTCTTGATGAGATTTTTAAATGCAGAGTTGATCTTTGTATCCTGGGTTTTAATTGCCTTTTTAAACGAATTTGCCGTCGGGTCGGGATTATATTCCAAAATTTTCAAAAAACGGGCAAGACAAATCAGGCGTAATTTGCTGGTTCTTATAGGTGCTGTTGGAGTATTTCTTTTAGCGTATTATCTATGGCACTTTGGTTATCGAGGACATCCGCTCTGTGATCCTTATTCATGGTGGCAATGGCACGCCTTATGGCATTTCATGACCGCCGTCACCACCATATTACTAGTAATTTATTTAAAAACCGAAAAAACAAGTTCCACAAGGGAAGGACAAATTGAAGTCTCCCCGCCCTAAAGGACGGGGATTCCTACGAGTCCACTAAGCGTTAGCTGGTGGGCATATCTTAGGGCTGTGTGTCGTAGAAAATCTAAACATTTTATAATTCTGCAGATTTAGAGAGAAGCACGTTTCATTATCTTTAAATTCGCCTCTAATCTTTTTGCACCCAATCAAGTCAAAATTGAGACAGATTTTACTCTTTTCACAGATTTATTTATCTATTAAAAAGTAAATGCTCCCATTTTCCCAATATGTTCTCTTTCTTTTACCTCCTTTTCCCCCTCACTTACCCTTCAAAGCGATCTATAGAGCGTCTATGATAAAATTACTAAAAAACAATTTTCGGTGGTTGATTCATATCCCAAAAGATTCGCAGTTGAGTTCATTTTAATGGAATCTTCTCGCTTTTCAGATCATTCATCCATACACGGAATTCAGGGTTTACTTCCTCGACCCATTCAAGCATCTCCTTATTAGCTTTTATCTTTTGTATAAAACTCGCGTCAAAGGTAGCAAAAACGTCACAAAGGACTACAGAAATATAAAAGAGATGGCAATCTATGGAATCATTATGTATCTCTTTCAGCTTCAATAGTATCTCGGATTCATGGACATTTTCCCACCAATTTACTCTCTTTAGGTAAGGAGATTGTAAGATACTATTTACTCCCCTCTGAATTTTGTGAATAGATACATCTAATTTATGTTGTAAAATCAATTTCATGCATTTTGTGTTTATTTCAAAAAGAGATAAGTCACAATAAAAAAGTTCGTAGTTTTCTAAGCGAATTAAGGTGAGAAGATTCTTTTTCGTCCATCCTTCCGTAATTTCTATATTAAGAGCGGGCAGTAGATAACTTGAATCCAAAAAAAGTCTCAATCAGATTCACTTTCCATATTTTTAAGTACATGGTATGAGATTTTGGTATCGGCGGGTTGGTTTAATATTTCTTCAAGAGTTTCAACTTTTTGAATGATAATCCTGTTGGGATATACTTTCATGAGGATCTTCTGATCTTTTGTAAATCCCAGATATTCTCTAACTTCTTTTGGCGGAAAGATTTCCCCCTTAGATCCGATTTTCAGAATATATTGATCTTCCATAATAAAAAATAATACTCGATTTTATTTATCTTTTTCGAGTGCTATCAATATTTAAAGTTTGAAGAAGAATGATGGTTTAAAAATTTTTTAAGTTAAAAAAAACTGCTTTCCGCTGAGGGGAGGGATTTGGATATTTTTTTCCCGATGGATTCCTCCTCAATCAATTATTAAAATCATCCCTTTATTTGAACCATTCTAAATTTTCTTCGCTAATAACTCCAGATGATTAAATTCTTTAATCAGAAGTTTTTTATGAATCTCCTGGAATCTATCAGCTCTTTTTCGCGCTCTTTCAAATTAATGAGCGGGAATTAGACTAGGAAAAGAAAAAAAATAAATAGAAAAAGTCTTATGAAGGTTAATACCAATCCCATGCGATATAGGAATAGGGTAAAAATTCTTTGGAATCTACTTCAGCCACTTTTTGGCCGGGGAGCATTGTGTTATCGGTATTCATATATAATGCCCCAAGCGGTTTTACCACTTCAATTTCGCCCCAAGGATCGTGCTTTGTAGAATTAAGCGTAATTTCTACTTCCCCCATGTCCATGGATTTTGGACCGACTGACGTTTCTTGCCTCACTAACCATGGGTCGTAATCGAATCCATCCTTGTTGGGTGCTGGAAAATATTTGAAGTTATAATTTATCGTATTCTTCCCGCGACCGGGGAGCAAGCCGAGTTCTTTAATAATTTGTGGCGTTTCTGGGTCGTTAAACTTCTTCGATAAATCCGCTTTAATCTCAATGTTTTTCGTCCCAAGTCGCTCGGAATAGGCATAGACTTGCCTTTCATTCTTTTCCAAGTGGACGTTTGCAATCTTTTTCGGAAAGCCGAAGATCTCCCGTCCGCCTATCATGGCTCTATCGTCAGTTACCGGCATAGCGAGATAATAATTTCCGGGCACTCCGTCATATTGGCAGCGAATCATTAAGGCTCCTTCATGATAGGGGAGGCCTTGATTGGTACTGGGATAATCCACAATAAATGCCAATGCAACCGGTAAAGAGACGGACTCCAATGGGGGAGGCAAGACCCGTTCGACAATTTCGGGCTTTGTTTCCCATAGTACGGTGATCATCCGCGCGTCTTTAAATTCGGTTCGCTCCAACTTTTTTTGTTTCTGCTTAATTTCATCCAATGATCGTTTAAAACTCATTTTTTTCACACTTCTAATATTTTTTTTAGTTATTTTGACTTAATTTTTAATCAATTGCTTGATTGAGTAAATTAGTTAAATCTATCATTTTAATCTCGGATTTTAACTCCTTTATTGCATCATCCAGATTACGGTAACAAAACGGACAAATGCTTACCAAGTATTCTGCGCTCGTTTCTTCAGCTTCTTTTATCCGGGTTTTGGATATTTCTAGCGCTAAGTCTGGAAATCCTTTCTTTACCCCACCGCCCGCTCCGCAACACCAAGCGTTTTGTTTAATCCGTTTCATTTCTGTGAAATTGCTGATCTTGTTCAACAGATTTCTGGGCTCTTCATACAAGGCATTACCTCCCATATGCTTGCCAGTATGGCAAGGATCGTGATACGTCACGGAGAATCCCAAATCTTTAAGTTCGATTTTGTTTTCCTCTATGAGTTTAATGAGAAACTCAACGGTATGCAATACTTCAATGTCTAAATTTTCCATAATATCCTTATAATCTAATTTTAGCGTCCGGTAACATCCAGCGCAGCTGGTAATAATTGTTTTTACGCCGCTCTTTTTAAATAGATCCGCATTTTTCTCCGCCACATAGTTAAATGCCTTTCTATCTCCCGTTCTCATCGCAACGCTTCCGCAGCAGACTTCCTTTTCCCCAAAAACGGAAAAATCAACATCTAGTTTGTGTAAAATTTCTGCGGTGTTAATAGCCACTCTGCGAATCTGCGGTGTTAAGGCTGCTGTGCATCCCACGAAATAGAACACATCAGCGGTTTTCTCGGAAGCATCTTTGATCTTAAATTCAAGTTCTTGCATCCACTCCTCCTTTTCTTTATTATCTCTCTGGTAGGGATTGAGGAGTTCTACTATTGCCTCATTCATCGGCTTATGCGTCTCTAACCCACATCCCGCATCTACAATATCAGCTCTCAATGCTTCATAAAGTGCTGTATTGTCCATGTCGTATGAACACGCTTCTGTGCACGCATTACAAGTTGTGCACTGATACACCACCTCCGCCATTTCTTTACTGAGGTCGAGGTTTCCTTGCCAGAGCGAGCGGATTATTTGCATTTTGCCCCGACCAAAATAGGGTTCAAAACCCGGTGTATGTTCTCGCGCCACGCATACTCCTAATTTTGGAGGTTTTTCAGTTATATTAAATGCTTCTCGGCAATCCCCGCACGCAATGCAGGTAAGCACCATACCTTCTAATTTTCCCAAATGGAAAAGTTTCTCTTTCGGATTAAATTCGGTTTCGGTCATGGTTAATAAACCTCCTTTCCTTTAACATATTGAGAAATATCGTCATCGTAGCTGTTTAAATGGAACTTTTTGGGACTTAATATATAATTGGGATCCACGGTTTTTTTCATATCTTTGAAAAATTTTATATAATCTTTTGTATATGCTCCCGCTTCCACGAGCGATTGGGAGATTGCTTCTCCAAGCCAATAATGAGCCCCTCCGTATTGCACTTGGGTTCGAATTTTTTTATGCCAAATCTTCATTGCTTTTTCCCTTTGGTCCTTCATATTATCGGCGTTAAACCCTCCAGAAAATACGCAGTGACCGTTCGGGAGTAAATGAATACTTCTGGCGAAAAGTGAAAAGCTTTGCTCTGGAAACTCATCCTTGTGAGCAGCATCGAATTTGGAACTTTTTTTTTGCCTATCTTCGATAACGGAAAGCGGGAGCTTGTGGCAAGTCGTACATGAAATTTTTGGGGGCGCCAATGCCACAAATTTATTAAAATAAGTGTACGGGAACTTTAATGTGAATTCCCAATCCTCTGAATGCGGTTCTGCTTTATCTATCTCTGTCCATTCAAAAGGACGAGCAACGTCATTTTTAGTCATAATATCATGGACGGTTTCATCGTAAACATCCAAAATCCTCTCATCAAATGCTTCTAAGATAAATAAAAACACGGGACCCTTCAATCGTGCACGTTTTTTGGGACGTTCTTCGGCAATTGTGGATAAGAGCCGTACTACCACTAAGGGGTTTACATACAAGTCTTGAATTCCGTCCCGTACTTTACGCTGTAATTCATGCATTAATTCGGATACTTTTTCATAATCATTTTTTTTCAGCATAAAGCTTCGCAGAATTTTATGAGGGGGATTGGGATACAACCGCAAAAATGCCTTTGTTTTAATGCCCATTGTTCCCACGTCGCCCATAAATAATCCCGTAAAATCCGGAGAAACTCCATACCGACAGAAAGGATCTGCATACTTATTCGCTGCCGCGCCCGTACGGACGATGGTTCCTTCTGGGTTGGGTAATACTGCCTCAACGCCTAAGCAATTATCGGTGATTAATCCATATTTTGTTGATCCAAATCCCGCCGTACTATTGGAAAGTCCTCCCCCGATGGTTGCCGAAAATCCACTTCCCGGTCCCACAATTCCGGTGGTTAGTTCCCTCGGATACAGTTCGGACAAAAGTTTGCCCCATGTTACTCCGCATTCCACCTCAACATAGAAATCTTTTTCGTGTATTTCAATGATTTCATTCATGCGGGTCAAATCCATAAGGATGCCCTCATCCGTCACAGACCCTCCAACCAAATCTGCTCCTCCACCTCGGGGAACGATCGGAATTTTATACTTATTAGCAATCTGCACAACTTCAGAAACTTCCTCGGTGTTTTTCGGTCGAACAATGAGGTCTGCCCAGCGATCTGGAAAGGCGGGATCAACATTTCTTGAATAGGCTGCTTTCATAAAATCTTGATCGCTAATGTATTTCTCTCCCACAACCTCTTCAATTTTCTTATATACTTGTTTAATTTCAGTCATGTTTATTTATATTCTTAATGTGTTTTTTTTATTTATTAATCTTTAATGTTATGCCCTCGAAATCACTTTATTTCGGACATGGTTTTTCCCTCTGAGTTCTGTGTGGTTTGTTTTATAGTCCGCATGATAAATTCGAAAATTCAGTCCGTTCGATAATATCATCTTGGATGGATTTGCCAAGTCTCGTGAAGTAGGCAGCGTATCCACTCACCCGCACAATTAAATCCTCATATTGTTCGGGATTTTCCTGTGCATCCTTTAGCATCTCTGTGCCATAGGTGATTGTTTGCATATGCATCCCACCTTTCGCAAAGTAGCCTTCCATTAAAGATTGAAATATTTCGCGTCCTTTCTCATCCTTCACCAGGAAATGGGGGAATCTCAGATTCAAGGAGTCTCCATATCCAATTTTGGTATGATCGATCTTTGCCACCGAATTTAATGCGGCAGTCGGTCCATTTTGCTCTGCACCATTGCTTGGAGAAATGCTATTTGATAACGGTTCTCCCGCCTTTCTGCCGTTCGGAGTGGCCGGCTCTAATGCGCCTTCATAGACGTTCAACCCATACGAAATAAAACTCGGTTTGAAATGTCCTCCATTGGGCAATTGTTTGGCGCTAACCATATCACAAAATTTATCCGTTAATTCAACCGCGATTTTATCCACATATTCGTTGTCATTTCCGAATTTGGCTCCATTTTTCAGCATTTGTCGTAGCTCTTCTTTATCTTTGAAATTGGTATGTAAGGCATTCACTAATTCTTGCATGGTGACCTTTTTTTCGTCGTACACGAACTTTTTTATGGCGGCTAAGGAATCCACCACTGTACCCAATCCACCAGCGCCAATTGCTTGGAATTTATAGATTGACCCTCCTTGTGTTGCGTCTTTCGCATTATCAATACAGCCATCGATCGTGCATGAAATTAGGGGTTTATGGTAATTGTTTGCCCAAATCTCGTCCCGTAGAATGGTTGCTTCTGCGACAGCATCGACTATCTGCTCTAATTGGGTATAATAGACGTCCATAAATTCATCAAAGGTCTCGAATTCCGTAGGATCTCCGGTGTCCTCCGTATCTTGCGTCCCGAAAAAGGTGGTCTTTCCTCTATTAAGGACTAAATCGAGAATACTGGGGAAATATAATTTTGATCCGCCCGTGGCGCCGAATGTATCGCCGTTCCCGCTGGGTTCCACACAGCCCACCAAACAATAGTCTCGAGCTGCTTCTGTGGTGTAGCCGTCTCTCTCTAACGCTTTTATTAATATCTCATCATTGAATAAGGCAGGACTATTGGTATGTTTATGAATCTCGATCACGCTTTTCTTAAATTGTTTTGGGCTCTTTTCTGAAAAGCGAAAGGATGCGGAAGTTGCAAGTTTTGTATTTTTAATCGCCTCAATAAAGAGATATGAGAGCTCATTGGTCGCGTCTTTTCCCTCTGGAGTGACGCCACCGATGGTAATATTTTCAATATCAGAACCCAGATGATTAAGGCGTATACCCAGAATATTGGGCCATATCACCACATTATTATTAATTTTGATAATAAATTCCTCAATTAATCGAAGCGCGCGTTTATTTGTTATCCTATCATTTTCGATATCCTTTTTATAGAAGGGATATAATAGTTGGTCGACGCGTCCCGGTGTAATTCCACTACCTGCACCATAACTTATAATAATAGCATTCTGGGTAAACCACATTGTTTGAACCGCCTCATAAAAGGATTCTGGGGGGTTCCATGGGACTTTTTTGCATAATTCTGCAATTCTCCCTAATTCTTCCTTTCTTTCCTCATTGTTCTCCGTGTTGGCCATATTTTTTGCCAGTTCAGAGAATCGTAAACTGAACTCCCGTATGGCCTCGCACGCAATTATTACTCCTTGTAAAAATCCCTTTTCTTCCTCCGTTGTTGCGGTTTCTAACCTTTGTTGAGCTTCGTCTTTAATTCCTTTAAATCCCTTTTTTAGTACGTTTTTATGTCCAGGTACGATATGGGCTTGAGTGTCGATACAACGTCCGCGCCCGAGGATGTTATCTGCCGTCCCGTTTTTAATTGCCTTAATCCATGTGGGCAATTTAAAGATGAATTTGATCTTATCCCATAGAGAGGCAGTCGGGTCGATGACTAACCTCGTGATATTTTTAAATCCGAACGCCTTCCGTAACCGCTTGATTCCGCCATTTCCTAGTGAAAGCTGGCTGGCAAGCCCTGCCTCTTCAAACCTCTTAACTTTCTGGCTTCTGACGCTTTTATCCTCCCAGTAGGGGATAATGTCCTTGGAAAGCCATGTTTTGTGCTCCTTGGTTATATGGTAACCTTGTCGCTTTTTAAGGACTGGAAGCATGGTTTCAATGACAAACGGCATGTCTCCCCGTTCAGGAGCGATAGGCGGGGCGATCAATTTTGATGATCGATTTCCCACCAAGAGCTCATGTGGAAAGATCTTTACCGTCATATTATTGAATGTATGGCGTAACGCTTTGGCAGAACGAATTGTTGGATATTCCCCTTCAGTTTCTTTATAACTTTCCGTATAAAATTTCGCTCGTTCCATGCATATCCAATGTTCTGCTTCCAATAGTTGGTCTTTTAGTATTTTATTTTTAGGATGGAGTGATTTTCCATCAAAATTCTTGAGTAAATTATTATGTTTTAATTCCACTTGCATTTCATATCCCTTTCTTTAAAGAACGATCAAACATTACTACTTAAAAGTAGGTAAATCGTAATTTTATACTATTTTATTATAGAAAAAGAGGATATTTATAATTTCCTCATATTTAAAATCTTTTCTTTAAATATAATCCTAAGAAATGAGGAGAAAAGAGATGGAAATAATAAATTTTAGCAAAAATGATCAATCAAATTGGGGTTATTTTTCCCTTGGCAAACTATCTTTTCTGTGATTGTTTTTGTTCTAAGTAATCGACAATTCGAATATCTACTAATTTTCTGAGGATTATAAAGGTATCATGAGTAGTTCGCACAAAATCTCGGTTGTCCGAATGGATTGCGGTCACATTTGTGATGTTTATCCGCTTATCTTCCTTCTCATATCTTTTTAAGGCCATAATTAATTCCTTATTATCAATTATAGTAATTCTCAATGCTGGAGAAAACTGAACTGCATCAATATATACTTTGGCTGTATTCTCTTCAATCAAGGACTGATTTGGTTCAAGAATATACTCTGAAAAATGATCTCTAAATCTTTTTTCCCCTTTAATTGATCCTCCATAAAGAATTCGAATTTTTAATCCTTCTTTTATTTTTTTACTAAGATATTCTCTGAGCAATTCTTCTTCTGGCCTGACTAAATATCCGCAAATCAATAAAATCTCATTTTCAGCTTTTTCGAGTACCGTTTTAAGTGCTTTATAATATTCTTGTGCATTTGTTAAGAAACTAAAGGGAGGAGCCTTGCTAAATGGAAAGCCTGATTTTAACTTAGGGAGGGATCCTAACTCCTTGATAATTTGTTTTCTCGCCCAATCTAAAGAATTTTTCTTTTCATTTACTACTTGTTTAATTGAGACCTCAGGATCAATTGGCCGTACATACATGGGTCGAATATTATCAATTTGCACCAATTTTTTTCTTTTCAATTCCCTGACCAACTCATAAACCTTTGGTTTCGAATAGTCGGATAATTCATTAAGATCAGTTACTTTAATCTTATTATATTTTACTGAAGTTTCAGTTCTTGAGATTTTTGCTGCCTGAATTAATAATTTATATAGAATTTCCTCACTTTTATCTAATCCTATAATGCTGTAAGGATTTTCCCGACTCATTTTAATTTATCCTTTCTATGATTATTTAGTAAAATGCTGTAATTAATCTATATTATAAATAAACTTTAACCTATAAAATTATTTAGATTTTTTACAATAAACTAGTTGTTAAAAAACTTACTAATAAACCTTTAATTACAAATCCTTAATCTATGATGCCGATATCTTCACACCCTTAACCGGCCAGATCTGATCTATCAGACCAAAAATATCGAGATTTTGAAATGTTGCCTTATATCATTCTTATGACGCTGATGCAATTCTTACGAATGACCCGGAGATCTCAAAATGTGTTAATTGTATATAGGCTTGATCTTTTCTCAAAATTTAAATTAATGAATCTCTTCTATAAAAACAATAGCAAACTAATCAAAATTATATTTTCTAAAAAGGTGCAATCTTGAAATTTATTACAGTTTAAGAAAGTTGGTTATAGCAAACAAAATCAATTTTCGTGTTTGAACAGTTCAAGGAATTGAAAATTTAACTCATTAAAAGGCTTAATTTATATGAACAAAAATCGAGTCCCAAACAAAATCATAGCAGACTTAGAAATCCTTTTTAAGAAGGAAGAGATTACAGCAAAAGAGTTACCTGAGTTTTTAGAACAATTGCAAAGTAAAGAAGTGAAAAATTATTTAGACTCTTTAAGAAAGGCTTCAAAACCAGAACAAGCACTCGGGGAATTGTTTTTCTCAAATAATTCCAAACTTGCAGAATATCTATTTCAAGATGTATTCCCTAAAGTGAATCGAGAAGGCGGTTTTTTAGATTATCTAATAAAAGCAGACCGGGAAAAAATCGGTCTTGAGATAAAACCTTTATACAAGGGAATTTTTAAAAAGAAAAAGTCGGGAAGACCCTTTAAAAAATTAATAAGATTAAAACTAAAGCCGGAAAATCACCAGGCACAGATTTTAAAATATTTGGATGGTAAGTATGAATATGTGGTGCTGACAAATTTACACGAGTGGTTCCTTTTTAGTAAAAGTTTTTCATTAAGGAAAGAATGTGAATATTTTGGAAAAGTTAAATTTTTCCAGCTTCTGGAGGATTTTAAACAAGTTGACGATTTTTGGTATTATCTTGATAAGAAGGAGGACCTTTCGGACAGGGAACCGCTTGATAAAGGTTTTTATAAAAGTTTAAAAAAATGGGTTGAGGAATTGGATGAAGTTCAGTTTAATGTAGCAGAAAAAGAGAAAACTAAATTAATTATAAACTTAATAAATAAATTCCTCTTCATTCAATCATTAGATAAATTCTGGGTGATTCAAAAAAATTTCATTGCAGAAGAGTGGAAAAATATAAATAAGAAATGGATGGCGAAAAATAAAACCCGGATTTTAAGCAAGTTTTTAGAAGATATTAATGAATATTTCTTTGAATTGTACGGTATCGAATTATTTAAAGAAGAAGCTTTAATATTGGAATATCTAAATCAAAAACAGAAGAATATTGACTTATTCTATAAGAAATTTAGGTTAATCTTAGGGGTCGATTATGGAATATCTAAAGAGGGGTGGATACCGGGAATAGTTAAATACAATTTCCGCCGAATTGATGGGGATATTCTCGGTAAGGTTTATGAGACTTATTTGGCTGAAATCCGAAAAGAGCAAGGAAGATATTACACTCCAAAATATATTACCAATTATATTGTAAAAACTACCGTGGGAACTAAATTCAATTCTATAATATCGAAAATTTCTGAAAATCTTGAAAGAAAAAACTTTTCTGAATGTGAACACCAATTAAATGATTTTTTCTCGATTAAAGTTCTAGATCCCTCGTGCGGATCGGGTGCATTTCTAATAAAAACTCTAAAATTGATATGGAAAAAATATGCCAAGTTAAATCAAGTAATAACCCAATATTATGAAGAATATAATGATTCTAATGGAAAAGTGATAAGATCTGAAGAAAAAGAAGAAATTTTTAAAAAAATATTAAATCTTAAGAAGAAACTGGATTTTGATCATAAGCAAGTATTGATTCCTAAAATAATTCTTAGACATATATATGGGAATGATTTAGACGAAAATGCAATAGATGTAGCGAAGCTGAATATTTGGCTTGAGGCAATAAAACTTTCACCCCAATCTTTTCAATTTTATAAAGTTCCCAGTCATACTAACCATATCTTACCAAACTTGGAACTAAATTTAGGAAATGGGGATTCTTTAGTTAACTTACCTCAAGAAACGGTTATAGATCATCTTTCAGTCCACTATTCTAATGAATTAGAAAAAATTAGTGACCTGAGAGGACAATATCTAAATAACCCGCAGAATATCGAAATAATTGAAGATATAACCAGAATCAAAGCCCAAATTAAAGAAGATTTAAACGGTTTATTGAAGAATTCAATTAAGAAAAATGATATTTCTGAGGAACTATTAGATGAAATTAAACCCTTCTATTGGCCCTTAGAATACTGGTTTACTTTCTTTGAAGGAAATGGGAATAAAATATCTAATGATAATAGAGGTTTTGAAATCATTATAGGAAATCCTCCTTATTTTACTATAAGAGGAAAAGGAAAGGGAAATTTGGTCCAGTCTTATATCTATGAATATCTTAAAAATGACCAAGTGTGGAAGGATTTTTTTAGAAGTCAAAGTGATATTTATTACTATTTTATCATACTGGCAATAAAATTAATGAAAAATGAGGGGCTTTTTGGTTATATCGTTGAAGATTATTGGATTGAAAATGATTATGCGGACAATTTAAGAGAATTTATATTGGAGCATGTAAAGTTAAAGACCTTAATAAGATTTGGGAAGATTAAAAAAATATTTGAGGACGCGGATAATGACACCTGTATTTTAATCTTTAAAAAGAGAGAGAGGAATGAACTTAGTGAAAATAAGTTTAAGTATGTCTACTGCAAGAAAGGATTTTCTAATTTAAGTCAACAATTTAGCAATGAAAAATTAGTTAAACATATAACAGAAAATTACGAGAAAGATTCCCATTCCGACAAACATCTAGATCTTTTTCAGATCGAACAAGATAGTCTGGGTAAAGAAAAATGGAAATTATCAAAAATGAATAAATTAGAGATTATAGAAAAATTAGAAAATGATTGCAATCGCTTGGGAGATTTATGTGAAATAGGTCAAGGTGTGGTCCCGGGAAGAAAGAGTGAATTTAGAATCGATTTTGACAAGGCAACTCAAAAAGGAGAGGGTTACTGGGTAGATATTACTCCAAATTCGGTAAAAGTCGTTGATAGAAAGACCGAAAAAGTTCACTTTATTGAAAAGGAATTTTTAAAACCGTTAGTGACAAACAGTCAAATAAAGAAATATGCACTGGTAAAAAACAATAATTTTCTTATTTATACTGTTCCACTCCAAGATGGACGTCTTGATATTAAAAATTATAAGGGAATATCCGGCTATTTGATAATATTTGAGCAAGAACTTAAATCCAGGTATGATTATGATGGAAAGAAATATCCTTGGTATGGATATCAGAGATTACAAAACGTGGACTTATTCGAAGAATCTGGAGAAAAAATAGTTTGTCCTTATAGAGCCAAGGAAAATCGGTTTGCATTGGATGAAAAAGGCCATTTTGGTACCTCCGATATGTATGCTATTGTTCCAAAATCAAACGCAAGTATCTTATATTTATTGGGGATATTGAATTCAAAAGTGCTAAATTTTTGGTATAAAACGGCGGGGAAATTAAAAGGAAAAACCATGGAGTTTTTTGCTACTCCGCTGGGGAAGATGCCAATCGCTTCTGCATCGAAAGAAAAAAAAAGGAAAATAGAGAATTTAGTTTACCAAATCATAACCCATAAAAGAATTTTTTTGAAGTATAGAGAAATCTGGAAAATGGTTAGTAACAAGTACGGTAATGACCAAAAAACGCTTAAGAAATTGTTATTGAGTGATAAAGGAAAAATTCAAAAAGGAAATTTTGAAGAGATTTTGATCAAAGATGTAAATATCTATCCCGATGAGGATGATCCAATCTTAAAAAAGGAATTTAACCAATTTAGACTCCATTTAGAAAATAGGAATTCTCTAAAAATTTATGGGATTAAGAAATCTGTTGAAAGCTTGCTTCTTAACCTAGAAGCGGATAAAAGGGGTTATCGGGATATTATATTTCTGGAAATATTAGAATTGTTGGATTCACGGAGAAAAGTGAAATCTCTTCATGATTTTTTCAGAAAAACCGATGTTACAATTATTAAACCAAATCCTTGGGAAAATTCAGATAATCTCATTCGCTATATCAATAAGGAAATAAAAGAGCATATTAAGGAAAAAGAACTTGATATTGATGTTGGAGGAGTTATTTTTTCTCTCCAAAAAATTAGAAAACTCCAAAATCTGGTGGATGCACTGGTGTTTGAGAGATTTTCGCTTTCAAGGGATGAGATCGATGTAATTCTTAACTCATTAGAGATATCTGAAACCGAGAAAAGAAAGATTTTAAGAATTGTAAGATCTTCGTGAATTCACGAAGAGACAAAGGCAAACCCTAAAGGGATGGGGACTTCTTTCGCAGATCGTTAAATTTCCTCAGTTTTTATAAATCTCTATTTTTTGCTAATTCCACTAAAATATATATAATTTTCAAAATATTATATCCATAGATGATAGATATGAGTGAAAAGCGAAATACTAAAGAAACACTTCTCAATACATTAAGTAATTTGAAAGAAAAACTTAACAAAAAGTACCGCGTAAAAAATATTGGTCTATTTGGATCTTACGTTAATAATGAACAAAAAGAGAATAGCGTAGTTGAATTTGAATCCGATGCAGATTTAATACATCTAATTGGCCTTTCAAATTATTTAGAAAAGATTTTTGAAACAAAAATTGAAACTACATATCTATTTGAATAATATTCTAAAAGCAATCAACAGCATAGAGAATTGGAAATAATATTATAATGTAGTGGTTTAATATGAGACGCGCAGAGAGTCAAGATTTTGAAAGAAATAAGGGATTTCCCAACACGGAAGAAGAAATGACTCGATATCTTGGTCGAAAGTTGAGGAATCTTTTCAAACAATATGATATTGAGTTTGCTTGTCTTGGCGGATCGTGGGCAGAAAATAGGAATCAATGGTGGAGCGATGTGGATATTTTCGTTTCAATCCCTAAGTTTAAGGAATTCCCTGGTAAACAACAGCTTTCTATTTTAACAAAACTCCATGTAAAAGCAAGTGAATTAGCTGAGATTGAAAAAATAGAGATTTCCGTCCTGCAAAATCTTCCATTACACGTACAGTTCAACGCAATCAAATATCGATTATTGATTTATGAGCAAAACCCTCAAGTATTTCCCGAGTTTTTGGAGAAACTACTTCCCCTCTATTACGATCATAAGATTTGGTATGATCAGTTGCTTAAAGAAGCAGACTATATTAAATAATTAAGAGGTGTAGAGAATGAAAGTTGATTTTTCTTGGATCCGGCAAAAATTTCTTTCAAGTAAAAAATACTGGAAAATCTGGGAAAACATTACCGCACAATCTATAAAAACCCTAGAGAAGGATACAGAACTTCAATTAATAGCTGAGAGATTATTTGAAATCTTAACACAGATCCTCCTTGATATCTGTACTCATATTATAGCCCATATTCTAAAAGCAATAAATCTTGAGGAATTTAAAGTTGATGATAAGACAGCAAGTGCTGTTATCCAGCACTTTTTATGGCCATTCTAAACAAGCTGCTCAGAAATGGCGAAGGTAAATATCTCAAAATACTCTACAAGGAGAAGGGAACGCTAATTCTGCATGAATTTGAACTCAAAAGGAAGTCGGATGAAATTCAAAAGGAAAAAGCTGAGATTTGATACTTTTTGAAGGAAAAAATTGCAGAATAATGCAAAAAGTTAAATAAAAGAGTATTCTTAGTAACATTAAAAAAATAAAAAAGTAAAATAAGAAGAGGATTGAAATGACCGAGTCTTCAAAGAAAATACACACCCAATTGAATGGAGTCTTGTCAACTCGATTTGAGATAATTAAATCTTCCTTAGGAATTCAAAATGACGCAGAAGTAATTAGATTTTTAATCCAATACTATTTTCGCAAAAATTTCGAAGAAAAGGAAGAAATTAGGAAGGGAAAAAGTCCCAAAGGAGATAAGGATAAAATAGACAAAATAATGAAAAAATACGGCGATGCAATAAGGAGATTGGGAGAGGATTGATATGGTATGGCTCCCCTCAGTAGCGTATATACTTGAAGTATTCCAGGAGTGCTTAGATAAAAAGCCGATTTTGATGAATCAAGAAGGATTAAAGGCGACTATAGATAAGGGCGAATGGGGGATTCCGTTCCATCCACAGCCCACTATTTGGGATCGAGTGGCTATCCTATATAGAGATATAGTAAGCGAACATTTTTTTGCGGATGGGAATAAAAGAATCGGATTTATCATAGCGGTAATTTGTCTAAATAAGAACGGTTATTTTTTCGAAACTTCAAATGACGATGTGTACGAGGTGACCATTCAAACCGCGAAAGGCAAAAAGACCTTTGAAGATATTAAGAAGTGGTTTAAAACAAATTCCCTACCAATATAAAGGATAATATCCAGACAATTAGTGACTCCAATTTTCGAAAATTAATTAAGTCAAAAAAGCTCGAGATAGGACTATGGAGGCTGAAAAAAGGGCAAAAAAATTAGAAAAAGAGATTAAGAAGCTGAAAGAAAAATAAAAAAGTCCCATAGTAGCGCTCCGTTATAAATATATGTGCGATTCATCACCGCCCTAAAGGTGCTTTCTCGCACTCTAACGGTAAATCTTAAAAAGACTGTTGATAAAAAATTAGACACACATTTATAAGGGATAAGTATCTAAATTTATAATAATATCGAAAGGAGAGCCAAACGATTGTGTTATTGGTATGAAAAACACGATAATAAGGAATTATAAATGCTAAAAAGATTAAGCAAGGATCATGTAAAAATAACGTTTTAAAGATATGAGAAAAACCGAGAAAATTTTATTTACTGGAAAACCAAATGCGGGTAAGACCACATTAATTAAAGCAATTTTGAATGGAGAAAGCACAAAAAAATTATTAGACTATTTACCTCCCAACCCTACCTACGGGTGCGATATTCAAGAGATAGATTGGCAAAAAAAGATAGGGGTCTTTGATTTATCTGGAAAAGAAAATAAGCGGTGGTTTAGGTCTGAAGATCGTTCCATTTTTTATAATGCTTCCGAAATTATAGCCGTTATCGATGTCACTACTCCTAAGAATGAAATAATGGATTTTTCCCGCAAATTGTTAAAGCTCAGAAATGAATTTGTTCCTAATGTAATGATTCATATATTGGTTCATAAAATTGATTTGGTTAATGCAAAGGAATTTGCCGAGATAAAAAATTTTATGGAAAAGAACCTAAAGACCTCCCATAGTATAGAAATTCATTTCACAAGTATTAAAAAAGACTATTTTCTCTCCACATTTAGAACATTTATTGAGATTTTAAAAGAATTACTGAAGAGAAGGAATTTAGAAACAGATCAAGATCAAATGGATTTTCTGTTTTTAAAGAATGTTTTAACTATAGTTAAGATTATTTCTCTAAAAAAGGAGATCAATGAAAAAGAATTATGCGAGAGAGCAAATATTTCGCTCAAGCGATGTAATAAAATTACGAATCTTCTTTTACGGAAAAATCACATAAAATCTAAGAAGACGGATAATGGATCAACCTATACCTTAACAGAAAAAGGGCAAAAACATATCCAAAGGGTTCTCAAAACTGTTTCATTAAAAGACTTCAAAACATTAGATTCAA
The DNA here is from genome assembly GCA_046483985.1 of Promethearchaeia archaeon. GTDB lineage: Archaea > Asgardarchaeota > Lokiarchaeia > Sigyniarchaeales > SOKP01 > JAWOCD01. The sequence continues at coordinate 48,226 of JAWOCD010000021.1, read as the reverse complement.
ATATTCTTTCTTCAATATTACCCCAAAAAGAAGAGATCCCTCCTTTTGCTGGGGCATTGATTGCTGATAAAGACGGAAAAACAATATATATTCTGGAATCTGAGAATAATTTACTTGAAAATACCTTAAAAGAAACAGGAAGCAAGAAGAATGGAAAGTTTGATATCCAATTGATTCCCATGTTTGTAAGTGCGTTAGAAACATTTTCTAAAGAAATTAATATTGAGAATATAACAGGTTTAAGTTTAGAAGGAAATCGGTTACGTATGCAAGTATTCAGTTACGAAGAATTTACAGTTACGTGCTTTTTTAATTCAAATATAGATGTAAAAAAAATATCTAAGAAGATAGAGAAGCATTTTGAATACTTACTTCGAAGATACGGGAAAAAACTAAAGGAAATAATCTCAACTTGTAAGAAAGCTTTTTTGCCCGAATTTCAAAGTCAAGGCGAAATTTGGATTAATAAAATTAATAAAAGATATAAGAACTTCAAAGAAAACCTGGAAGTTTTTGATTTTGATATCATTAATTCCCTTTATAAGACTCTAGACAAGATTTCTGAACTAACTCAAAAAGGAGATAAAAGGACAATAGAGAAAATAAGAGGGTTAAAGAAACATTTACTGAAAGCAGCAGTGGAAGAAAATGAAAAAGAATTAAGAAGGATCAATAAAAGTGTTGAAAAGATTAAAAAAATGGATGCAGTTAGAGTAAGTTGAAAAGTATGCACATAAATTGAAGAATACCTAATATGAAAATAAATTTCTTGATAAAATATTTTCTGTTCCCGCAGATTTGCGTGTTAAGCCGATCAATAAAATAATTAAAAGCCTCAACCTCCCTATTTGAAAAGAGATAGATGATATCTGTTTGTTGATCAGATGTGATGAAGGTTTACCAAAATTTTTAAGATTATTAAAATTATTCTATTAGGTTTGATGATTATGGAGATCACCATTCGACCTATGCAAGATGATGAAAAGAAAGAGGTACGAAAACTGGTTCGAGACGCTTTCAGATTTTTTGAGTGGATTTTCTTTTATTTTACATCCGATATTTTTGTTGCCGAACTGAGGGGAGAACTGGTTGGCGGTGTCTTGCCAAAAATGTTTAACATCTCTGATGATCAAAAAGGGGGGTTGATCTCTTGGTTATTTACGTCTCCAAAGGTGCAAGGATTAGGAGTAGGACAACAACTGGTAGAAGGTGCGCTCCAGTACCTTGAAAATGAAGGGTGCGATGTTATCTTCGCATGTGTTGAAGGATTAAATACCTCATCAAGTAAGATATTCGCTACCCGTGGTTTTGAGATCATATCGATGGGAGAACAACTCAGACGTTATAGTTTTTTCCAAATGATCAAAATATGGTTTAATATATTTCATTACATGGATATCGGTCATTTTGTTTGGATACGGCCTGCACCACAAAGACACGAAAAACAAATTACCCAATTAGCTCGTACGTTTTTTCTGAATTCCCTCATTGTCCTCCTTGCAATATGGTCTAGATTTGGATTTAGGTTACTTCCTTGGCAACTTATCCTCCTAGCACCTCTGGCTTTATTAAGTATTGTTGGTCTTCGATTATTTATTATGTGGTTGGAAGTCAGAGGGAGCAACGTCCCAATGCGATATCGACCTTGGGATTCAGGTTACTTTCTAAGTTTTGGTGTAGCTGCCTTCTCTCTCCCCTTTATCCTGCCTGGGTCTTTTTATCCTGATGTTAAAAGATGGCGGTATTCAGAATTCATCCCACAACTCGGCCGAAGTGCATTTTTTAGTTCTCTATCGGTGCTAATTCTAACGTGGTTAAGTTTCATAATACTGAATATGTTTAGCTTACCGTTATTAATTGCTGATTTGCTATTTCTTATCGGATTTATAGGGAGAACTCTTCTTGTCTTAGATGTAATCTTAGTATTTTTTCCATTCGTGCCGTTTAATGGCAAACGCATTTTCGATTGGAATAAATTTGCTTGGGGGTCTTTGGTGGCTGCTGTAGTGCTCTTGTTCATAAGTTACTATTTATTATAATTAAGATTCAAAATAGGAATTACATCTGCTATAAGAAAAAAAGATTTGATTTTTATAGATAACCTATACTATCCTATATATTGGTTTGGACCTGTTTATAGAGGTTTCTACTATAAATGTATTTCATACCAGATCGACCTGCCCATAGAATCACCAAGATTGGTATTATTATTGTCGCAATATATACCCATGGAGGGATGAAAAGAGACATAGCAAAATACTCTTCATACAACGATAGTAGCCATGTTCCTACGAATGGGGTCAACACCACCGAGATGACAATCGAGATCAAGAGAGGTAAAAGATTTTCAGATATAATTGTCTTATAGATTTTTCGTTTCTTATAACCCAATGACCGTAATATGCCATATTCAGACTCATGATCTCCTATTGACATGAGAGTTGCATTATATAAAATAAAGAATGCAACGATTGAGGCAAATCCAATAAGAATTCCTATGAATGGGATCAGCGTATCAGCATAATAACCGATATCGTCTACAATATCCCCCAGGTCTTGGACAAGCATCACGTTCTCATCTACGTCATAAATATCTCCTATTGCAGTCTTTCGCTCCTCTCTTGATAATTCAGATTTAAACTGAACGTAGATGTTGTTGATCTTATTCGTCATATTCATAAATTTCCCAAAACCATCTAAATCTACATAAGAGATTGCCATAATTTCGTCCGAAACTCCTACAATTTCGAATTCTTTTTCTTGTCCCATCGGTGTTGTAAAATTTACCTCTTGCCCTATTTCGAGTTCCATTCTGTTCATAATGGTAAGACAGACCACTACCTCATCACTGTTTTCGAATAATCTGCTCTCTTTTCCTTTAAACTCAACTAAGTTATACTCATGCATGGAAAAGTTTTCGTATAATCCCAAAATATGAGTATTTAATTCATCAATATCATCCTTTTCGGGATTTTCCATGATAACCGGCGATTTAAGTGCGTAATCGACTTTCTCAATATCATCAACATCTTCAATTTCATTAATGATATTTGTCTTAAACTCGGCAGATGATAAATCTATAGATGCATCCCATGATTCTGTTTCATAGATTTTATCATTTACCGTATAATCTACAGAGGTAGCCATTACTAAAGATGCTGCAACGATTAAAAGCGAAAAACCGATTCCAATCAAATTAAGAAGTGACTTTTTAGGATGTCTAAAGAGATTTCGCAACACGATCTTTGTGGATGCCTTTATATTAGATGTTTGTTTCATGTGGGACACTCTTGAATAGAGCTTTTCTTTTTTATACAATAGATCTGCCATATCTCTTTTCAATAATTTCCGAACTGCCGGAAGAATTGAAATTAACGCTAATACTATGCATAAGACAAAAGACCCCCAGAGAAATTTAAATTCAAACGGATAAAAAAACGTAATACCTAAAATTTCAGACGAAAATTCCATAAACATTCCAAACATCATTAGATAACCGAATAAGGCACCTATTATGGACGCAATCACGCTAATTAGAAGAACCAAGACCAAAAAGGATTTATAGATATCTTTTTTTGTATAGCCCAGAGAAGAAAGCGTTCCCATTTGTTGTTTTTGATTTATCGCAAATCGCATAAAGATAGAAAGGGAAGAAGTAAAAGCCATAATTAATGCGAGCACCATAAATACGCTCATAAACTCTGCAGAGCCTTCTAGATCTGCCTCCATCATCTTCCACGTATAACTTTCTTCAAATGGAGTACTTGATTTTCTTATGACCCCAGAATCTTTAAATACATCTTCAATCTCATCATTAACACTTTCAGCATCTACACCTTCTTGAAAAGTTACTTGTAATTCATTATAATCACAACGATGATACGGTTCGAATTGATCAGGTCGATGTTCACTTATGAGATCTTGCAGTACAGTTCTATTTAGAAGGGCAACTCCCATGGTTCCATGAACCGGAAATAAGACTTCTGGTAATGTGTTGACCATAACGAATTCCATAGAAAAAAAGGAGCCTTTAATGTTAAATTCTTCATCTCCTAACGCTCCCACGGTTAAATTATCTCTTACCTCTATTTCCTCATTGTTCTCGACAAATCGTTTGGACAAGATAATCGATAACTCATCATCATCCGGTTCCAAATTCCTACCATCCTCCATTTCGTAGGAATAAATATCCAAATTTTTTGTATTATCAAAATCTTCAGTTATATCAACACCCACTAATCGAAGCTGTAAAATTTCATCTCGGCCTTCTATTTCTAAAGGGTATTGAACAATCAATCTTGCTTGGATGTCCTCTACACCATCTATTTGCGCAATTTCATCCTCAATAAAGCTTGAATTAAATCCAGAAGTTTCGTATGTATAATCGGCGGCATTTGCCTCTTCATAGAACCCCCGAAAAACGGGTAATATATCCGTGGACATAAAAAACATTGAGAGCACAAATCCAATGCAAAGTCCCAAGATAAGGATTACTACAATCCCCCGCTTGCCCATATGTTTTAAGTCTCGTATCGGTTTTAAATAAAGTTTTTTCATTCAATTATTTACCCCGTTAGTTATTTTCGGTTATTTTCCCATCGTGGATGTGAATTTCATTGGCATCTAACTTCTCAACTATGAGTTCATTATGAGTCACAATTATAAAGGTAGCGTTATGCTCTTCGCTTAGATTTTTAATTAATTTAAGGATCTTGTCACCTGTTTTCTCGTCCAAATTTCCCGTGGGTTCATCGCACAATACCATAAAATTACAATCGGTGAATGGTTGTTTAGCAAGTGCGCGAGCTACCGCCACTCTTTGTTGTTCCCCTCCGCTTAATTGGGACGGAAAATGATTAATTCGATCCGCTAAGTCGACATCTTCAAGATAACTTTTTGCGATTTTTTTCACTTTTCCTTTAGACCCTAACATCTCAATGGCAACTTCTACATTTTCCATGGCATTCAAGGTGGGTAAGAGATTAAAAAATTGAAATATGAAACTTACATTCTTTTTCCTATATCCCGCTAATTCAGCCGTAGAATACCCTTGTATTTGTTTTCCAAAAATATTAATTGTTCCACTGGTAGGGGTTGTAATCCCTCCCAGTAAATTGAGCAAAGTTGTCTTTCCCGCCCCAGAAGGGCCAAGAATTGCAATTAATTCTCCAGCAGTTATTTCTAAGTCAATATCATCCAAAGCTTTTACCGTGGTTTCACCCATTTGATAATGTTTTGAAACCCCTTTCAATGATATAGTATTTTTTTTCATAACGAATCAAAAATTTTGTTTTAACTAGTATTAACTAAAATCCTAATATAAATGATCTTGTCATTTTACAAAAATACTTAATTCATGAACAGGAAATATCCCCTAAAATACAAGAGGTTTCTCATCGTGAATGGCATGAAATCCCCCAACAGAAGAAATAAAGGTAAAAGGGATCCAATATCTTAACTAATCATTCTTGTATTTGAGCCACGAGAGAAATTCTTCGTGGAATTAAATCCCTTTTATCTTTAGGCAACTCAACATTAAGAATATTAAACCCACATTGCTCTAAGAAAAACTTTAATTCTCGAACTCCTAAAATTCTGTATTTTATCGGTTCTTTTGTTAGGATTTCCTCATCATTTTTTCTCTTAAATGTTCTGGTGCCTTTATAAATTTGCTTTTTGGGTAAAAATTCGAGTGAAATTTGGACTGAAATGCTAATTTTGTTGGTAGAAATCTCATATGTATATCCTTTTTTGAAATTTTTCCGGCCACAATGAAGTAGATAGGTCACCGGTTCGGATACATCGATTATAAGAATACCTTCTGAGACCAAGGCTTTTTGAAATGATTTTAGTGTGGAAATAATCTCCTTATTCGTAATATTATACAAGAATGTACTATTTAAGCAAGTTATGACTTGGAAATCCTCTTGAAAAGTCAAATCCTTCATGTCTTGGATATAAAATTCAGTCTCGGGATATTTTCTTCTTGCATACTTAATCATATTCGGATTTAAGTCTACTCCGGTGCATTTTATCCCCCGATCTGTATATAAATCAAAATGACCTGCTGTTCCACATCCCACATCTAATAAAGATATGCTATAGGTTGGGAAAATTTTTCCAACAATATCTAAAATTTTTTTAGATTGCTTTTGAAAACGATCTTGATTTGCAGTTAATTCATCCCATAATTTGGGGGTATTAAAAAAAAATTTATTTACCTCTGGATCTACATTATCGGTAGTATCCTTCTCATCTTTAGAAAGCATTGGTTTATTCATTTTTGAAAGAATTATAATCAAAATGGTTTGGTTAAATGAAGATGCATATTTTTAAAGAGAAAAATTTTCAGTTCGAGGTAGATTTTTAATGAATTCTCTCGTCGGATTAAAGATTTCACGGAAAACTCTCCAATAATAAAGCTCCTCTTTGGATCTTACTTTTATATTCTTATATATTTCCTTCTCTCTTTCAAATTCCTCATTTGAGATAAGATCATCGAAATGGTCTCTCATCATAAATTGTGACCCTACACCTTTAGAAAATTTTGCTTTCTCGCGCCAAGCAATTTCCCTCGGTAGAATATCCTTGAAAGTGTGTCGGATGATCCATTTTTCCATTATCTTTCCTTCTTGATTTCGAAGTTTCATCCCCATAGGTATTTGAAAAGCCAACTTAGAAAGTTGAAGATCAAACCACGGTGCCCTTGCTTCGATTCCAAAAGCATATGGAATCCTGTCGACCCGTTGGAGACCTAAAGCGTGCTCAATATCAAGCAACTGTTTTAATTCTGCTTGGAGTTCCTTCTCACTTAATTCTTTTAAATAGTGATACCCTCCAAATAATTCATCTCCGCCTTCACCCGTCAATAATACATCAACCTTTCCCTCTAATTTAGAAGAAATATAATACATGGGTATGGCGCTACGGATTAATGCTGCATCAAATGATTCCAAATGATAAATTACATCGGGAATGATCTCAATCATTTCCTCTTTTTCCATAATAAAAAACTTATGATTCAGCTGATCGTTATACTCTTCAGCAAATAATTTTGCAAACTGTAAATCCTTGGAGCCTTGAGCTGCGACCGTGAAAACATTAACCTCGCGTAAATGTTTGGTTAGCAAAGCGCAGATAACGGATGAATCGATTCCACCGCTTAAAAGTGAACCCACCTTGCCAGGGGTATTAATTGCCCTCTGAACTGCTCTTTCTAACCGGTTAAAGAGACTTTTTCTTATGTTCGAAAGTTTGTCCCTTTCATAGAGGCATTTATTGAGAGACTGTTCAAAACTATGGAATTTTTTAATGCTGGAATCCTCGCCATCAAAAATATGTACAACACCGGGCTGAAGATATCTTGGCTGATTTTCATCATTGATAAACGCTTTTAATTCCGAAGCGATAATAAGGCAACCATTATTGTTTGAATAATACAAAGGGTTATGTCCAATGGGATCTTTAGCAATTATTACTTTCTCTTCCTTAACAATTAAGATGGAATAATAGCCACTCAATTTTTTAAAGATGGAATACCCTTTTTTGTTATACCCCTCATAAATCAGTTTTCCGATGTTTCGATTAGGGTGGAGGGTATGCTTTTTAAGAAGATTCGCAAGAGAGTGCGCATTAAAAATTTGTCCGTCAATAATAACTTTTACCAATATATCCCTCTCCTTATCCCAGAATTCAATCAATTGATTGGTGATTTGGGGTTTATTAAAATAGACCGTGAGGTATCCGTGTGGACTCACAATTTTTTTCTTTAGAAACTTACCGCGATGGGAGATCTTTTTTTCCATAGACTTTATGCTCTCAGGAACGTTTCCCCCATTAAAATCTTTATACATAAAGATTCCAGTCATATATTTTAAATCAACTTCCAATTCCACTAATAATCCTAATGATAATCACTTTAAAGGAAGGGTATATCCATATCAAATGTTTCTGAAGTCATAATTACATCGGGTTCAATTCGTCTATTAACTAAATCGCCTATATTTAATTTCTCCACCGTTCTTCCCTCTTTTCTGAAATCAATTCCGCAAATTAAACTGGATAAATGGATAATAGAATCAATAGTGGGAGTCCGTATCCCTAAATATTTTCCCAAAGAGGAAAATGGGACCAAACCAGTCGAAACGTCTTCGGTGAAATAACGAGTTACCAGCTGCTTTGGAGCAGTAATTGTATCATAAGCTTTGATTTTTTGGAGCCCTTCGTAAATGTTCATTGCATTCACCCCGTAAGTCTTTTCCGCCCATATACAAAAACGGTATCCCTCCAGCCCAAACATTTCAAAAATTTTGTTGATTTCTAATTCTATTTCTTCTAATATACGGCAAATTCTGGGGGTAGCCCCCTTTTTATAGAAATTGAATTCTTTTCCATGATCTATCAGACCAGAATTTAAAAGAGAAATTGTGGGATGCAATAGCATACCTATATTATTCATAGAAACTTCGAAATAATCAGAATGAGGTACCCATTGGGGGAAAATCTCTTTAAGAACATTATAAACTTGATTAACGTACTTATCTGGGAAAGTTGAAAAACCAACGGAATTTTTAATTTTTAATATCTTGACTTTATTCTTCTTTAGAGCGCGTGAAGTAAATAGAAGAGTCTGTGTCTCCCCAACTAATACCGATGATTTACCCGTCCCTTGTTGGATTATTTGCTTGACTTCTATTGAACCAAACGTCCTTCCTGGGTTTAGAATAATGATCTGCCCATCTTCGAGAAATGGCGCCATCTTTTTCGCAATAGACTTATGGGCAGATGCTGGAATAACAATAAAAATAACTTTAGCATCGGTTAAAGCACGTTTTAAATCTTGAGTAACAACAGGAATCTGGTAAAACCCGTTGATCTCTCCGGATGCCGTAACCCCTCCTTTTCGTTGGATGTGTCTGATTCGTGAAAAAGAACGATTATATAAGGAGACATGATGTCCTTTAGAAGATAAATAAGCTGCAAAAGCTCGCCCTCCAGATCCGGCACCTATTACCGAAAATTTCACTTTCCTATCACCAAACCTTCGAACTTCTTGCCCGTCAATTCTTGAAGATGACTCGAATCTATCTTAACGAGATTTTTTATTCGTTTTCTCTCATCAAGGATTCTTTCTTTTGTAGGATCCCATGAATAACACGCTCCATTGCTGATCTTAGTTTGAATTTTACCACGAGCAAATTTATTATTCTTCAAGTGGGGGGCATCAAAAATCCCATACTTAACTAATCGGTTTAAGACCGTAGGGCTCGTATAGGGGTGTTTCCTCTCATCTTTAGATTTTGCCAATCGTGGAATTAAATTAATAATCCATTTTGCTTGTTCAATTAGCTCCTTTTTCCTTTTTCTTACCCGATCATCGAGGAAATTCATCTCACTGTTAAACATTTGATTCACGACTTGATCAACAATCCGGCAACTTTCAATCACCCCCTCGGCCTTGGCAGCATGTCTTGCTTCTGAGTAACTTACTACATGAATAATATCGGGCTTTAAGGCCATTTGAACCATAGTTGCGGCCGCTAATTGACCCTTTGCTCGATCCAAGTCTAAGGGAAAGCTTGCCAATCCCGTTCTCACTTGTTTTATTATTGAAAATGAATCATCATTTAGTGTTTGAAGTAATTCGGTCTTTGCTAACATCTTGGCAAGATCCATTTCAAAAGAAACGGACGGAGGGGTATTAAACATATATTGTGCTATGAAATGTTTTACTCCCAGCTTCTTGGCAATAATTCCAGATAAGTACATATCCGCGACAGCAACGGCATCTGGGGCATTACGTAAGCTCCAGTGGTGCGAGTCGTTGATTTCAACGGGAATCTCATTTTTTCCATGCCAATGAATAGCTTCAAGATGTTGTCGTATTGCTTCTCCCAGTGGAAGGGGGCCACGTCCATCCATCTCATTAAACCAAAAAATTGGAATGGCACCCCATGCATTTCGGATGGTATTCCTATATAATTTTGCCAACTTTATGAAATCTTGTGTTCCTGCATATATCCTCAGAAGAGGATGGTTCCCTCTTAATCTTGCATGGTGTAATTTAATAAAATCTTCCCGTGACCTTAAAGGAACTCCCCCCGCACCCGAGTAGGTCTCATCTCTCTTTTCGGGATGGAAATAATATGCTTGAGTATTTTGATCGGGTGCAATAGATATTATGTCCAAGACATTTGCTTCTGCGATTTTACGTATACCTTTTATTGTATCCTTTAAATTTTGAAGTCCAAAATGGGCACGGATTACTGGATAAGGTTTCTTCCATTTTATCCTTGAAATTAAATCCATGGGAACTTCTTTCATACTCTTGGAAGAATCCTCTTTAAATTTCAAGATATTAAGGATCTCAAATTTAGATTCGCCGCCAATAAAAAAATGGTCAAATTGATCAAACTTTCGTGCAATTTTCACTACCTCGGGAGTACCTGCAAAAAATAGCTTATGCGGTTTTATTTCTAGATCCTTGTATTTTTCAAAAAACTCTTGAAGCAATTGATCAACTGTTTGAGGAGTTAAGCGATAACTTAAGCCCAAAATGTTGGGTTCACGTTTCTTAATTCTACTGATTAGTTCCTTAATTTGTATTGCTGGTCCAAGAAACTTACAATTGTACCCAAGCTCCTCGGCAATATTCATGAAATTGAAAACCCCAGCAACATGCACACACTGTCCAATGCTGGCGGTAAAAACTTTTTTTTTCCTAAAATTCTCTTTATCTAATTTTTTCTTTTTCATATCAGAGTCTTTCTCCTATTTTGAATTATTATAATGTGTATTCTCCTAAATCAAAATTGAATGGATCTAAGAATTATGAGATTATTAATAATCTGAAAACTAACTATTACTTAGTATTCAAAATACATTTATAAAATTTTTCCTTCTAATAAATCAAAAAAGGTGCTTTTAGATATTCGTGTACATTTGATGACCACATAACAAAGAGACTTTAAAGAATTTTCGAGTTTCTTTCGAAATGTATCAAACGACCAGAAGCTTTGGATCACTTGGTTTATTTTATTTTTATTATTAAAATTCTCTGGAATGTCAAATTCCCTAACTCCCTCTAGATCTTCAATAACGACTTTTAAGACTTTATAATGATTCAGTTTTCTAAATAGGTGTGTCGTAAAGTATATCGGAATTTGATTTGGAGATTAAACAATTATCAGTCATTCTAATTTTCTGCATTATCATATTGTAATTATTTTGCTCCATCTCTGAAGTACCAGATTATTATCGGTTGTCCGAAAAAAGAAAAAGGTTCCAATCTTTTACTCATTCGGAGTTTCCTTAATGTAGATATCAGGTAATAATTGGTCCGCCTCGGTGAAAAGTTCTTGCTTTAGTAAAAAGGCAGAAATGATTTCACCCATAAATCCAGATGCTAAAATCATCAAAAAAATGATAACTTGGTAAATTGCAGCAACCACGGGTTCAATACCACCTATAATCATCCCACTCATATATCCAGGAATTGTAACGATACCTAAGACCGCCACTCTATTTGTCGACGGAGTCAATCCTGCCCGGAAAGAATCACGTATGATAGGAGATATAGCATTACTCGGCGTATCACCTAAAGCTAATGCAGCTTCGATTTTACCGCGTGACTTTTTAACATCCGAGTATACCCTTTCTAGCGAAATATTTGAAATCACCATAGTATTGGAGATAATAGATCCTCCCATAGGAATCAAAAATTCTCCAACCATTGGTATAATCCCTAAAAGGGGCACTAGGATCATGATGAGCATACTTGCTATGGTAATGGACGTAAACTGAATCTTAAAACTGTTCAAGTCACCATAATCATATCTTGAAAAGCCCGTATGGGCTGCGAACCCGCACATGAAGAGCATAACCCCATAAAGCAGAAATATGTTTTCTATCTCAAAAATGATTGTTAAGATTGCGCCTGCTAAAATGATCTGAATGAAACCCCGGGCAAAACTAAAAAGAAAGTCTTGCTCCATGCCAATATTATTCCAATAGCTCAAAGCGATAATAAAGGCTAATAGAACTAGGGAAATTAAAAACCGGATGAGTATATCCGTTAGTGCTTTCTGAGAAATAATACCAAAGATCAAATCATCACTAATTTGTGATAACAATTTTTATATCTCCCTCTTTTCTTTAAATTCTTTTCTTTGGCTTGTTGGGCCTTTATTATCCTTTTTGAAAAATCCCCTAATAGTAGCTTCATCATACCTTTTGAAAAATTCAGTGGCAGTGACCAGATCTTCTAATCGTCCTTCCTTTAAGAATAATAGTTGGTCAGCTAATCTTTTGGTTTGATCTAAGCTGTGAGTGACAATAATAATTTTTAATCCTTCATCCCTAAGGCTTTTTAGGGAATTCTCAATAATTTCTTCCGACACAATATCTAAAGCAGATGTAGGTTCGTCCAATAAAAGTATTTTGGGGTTGTTAGCTAGACTTCTGGCCAAACTTACTCGCTGTTGCTCTCCAACTGAGAGATTATCCACCTCTCTCTCAAGAAACGTAGCAGACAGGGCCACTTTTTTCAGTAAGTTAATTAATTCCTTATCTGAATAGTGTAAATCCCAGATTTTAGGTCCGTATAATAGATTTTCCTTCACGGTTCCTGGAAATAAGAAAGGTTTTTGCTGAACTAATCCAATTCGTTTTCGTAGTTGTTGAGGAGTAAATTGAATATAATCCTTTCCTTCTAAGAGAATGGTCCCAGCTGAGGGTGAAATTAGACGGTTAATAATCCGTAACAATGTACTTTTACCAGAACCGGAAGGTCCTATAATTCCAGTAATTCCTAACTCTTCAATCTTTACCGAGATGTTAGATAGAATTGCTTTTGAATTGATTTTATAACTAACATTTTTCAAACATAATAGACAAGATTCATCATTTTGCGACATCATATTTTGGAGGAGATCTCTAAACTATGCCTTAAAACTATGTATAACATCTTTTAAATTCTGGGATATGAGGTTATTTAAAATATTTAATCTAATTTATTTAAATTTATTTAAATTGAATGAATTCGATTCAAATCGAAAAGCTTAACCTAAATAATCCAATTAATTGAAGCCTCCTCTCACTAAAGGAAAGCAATTCCTACAAGTCCACTAAATATTGGCTGATAGGCACATTCTTAGGGGTCTGTGTCGTAGAAACCTCTTTTCAGTTATCCTGAAAGGTTCCCTCCTCAAAAAGGGTTTATATGAGAGGTCAGTAGACATAAGAAGCTTGACCTTCTCCCGTTAATATTGGTAAAGAAAAAAAATAAAAGCCTTAATTCAGCATTATTGCTTGAAGGGAGCTTACTAATGCCGTTATGAGGATTGCGATACCCACAAGATAGTTTAATTTCGATTCTGAAACTTTTAGAGCGATACTTGAGCCGAAAATTGTACCAATCGCGGAAAAAATTATCCCAACCGCCAGAAAGGGCAATATCAATCCAAAATTGGCCAGTCCAACAACGCTAAATATAATGGCCAAGGTACCAGAAACCATTGCCATGATATAACAACTCGTACCCGTTGCCCGTAGTATATCAAACCCGCCTTCTGCGCCTAGTATGAACAGAAATAATAGAGCATAATTTGCACCGCTGCCAATACCTAATAGACCTGATAAAATCCCAGAACCTAACACGCCCACTATCATCACTGCTGTTTTTGTTTTATTTGACAACCCTATGGACATTTTTTTCTTGTCTATAAAGTCATTATTTTCTTGTTGTTTACCCAAATTATATCCTCGATAGATAAAGAACGCGCTCAAGAGGAAGAACACGTATCCAACATTCCCCCGCAAAAACTCTTCATTTGAAGGCAAGATGCTTATTGCGAAAAAAGCTGCAATAATGGCACCACTTAAAGAGAGAAGCCCCCATTTTGTACCCTCCTTGAAATCAACTTTATCCTGCTTTGAATACTTCCCCGTTAATATTATTGAATTAACAAAATCCACCATTAAGCTTATTACAATTGCGTCAAAAATTCCAAATCCAAATCCTACAAATAACAGAGGTACCATGATGCCCCAAGCAGTATATCCGATACATGCTGCGGCAATGCCGATCAAAATTGCTAAGGGAATCGCTTCAACAAAAAATAACCAAAAATCAACCATAGAATTAGAAATAGTGCAATTTTTAATAATTTTTTTAATTTTTAATTTTTAATTTTTATGAAATCCAGGTCAAGCCCGTGCGATTCAATGCGTTCTAATTCTTCGGCATCTCGGGCTTGAAAGGCCACCACCATTTGGTTCAACTTTTTCCTGTAAGTTCCCCATTCTTCGGTCACCAGCAAGGCAAAAATCATGGACTTGGAGTCCTTTCAGATTATTGAGAAATTAATTCTTATATAATAATATAATAATATTTATAATTCAGAAAATCCACTATTATAATATATATTAACTAAATTTAAGAAAGTGATTAAAATGAGTTTAAATGAGAAACTTGCGGAATTCTTAAAAGTCTTGGGTGATACCACCCGTTTAGATATTTTGAATCTTTTAAAAGATGGTAAGGAAAGAATAGTGACTACAATCCATAAATCTTTAAATAAGAGCCAATCTTCTATTTCTCAACAATTGAAGAAATTAGAAAACGCAAATTTATTAGAAGTGAGAAAAGAGAGCAGAAAAAAGTATTATAAAATAAAAGATCCTCAAATATATCGAATATTAAACTTACTTAGTTCATATATGTCTAATCTTAATACAGATAAAATTGAAGAGTTAACAGACATAGATATTGAAGATACTTTATCATGATTGGGAACTAAGAGGGATTTTATCTAAACAACAAGTGGTCCGATAGAGATGGAGCAACCCCACAAAAATTATTATTTTTGGATTGGAAAATAACGGAAAAAGTTCAATAGCCCTTTGTCTTCCAAGAAAGAACAATCATTCTTATTTTACCACTGAAGTGCGAGAAAGCACCGTCCTTTAGGGCGTGGTATTCCACCTTATTAGAACCAACGAGAGGTGATAAGGTACTTGAATTTGTGGATAAAAAGACAAATACCCACATTAGCATTTGGAATTTTGGGGGCGAAAAAAGCACCTTTGAGGAAATTAGCATATTAACTTAATCTTATAAATTAGGTTTTTCATACTGATTTTTGAAGGAAATTTGTCAAGAGATTTTGGCATAGTGGAAATTATTTATAGGCAATACCTTAAACAAAATTTGAAAATATTGGTTTTTTTCAAAAAACGGTATTTAATAAATATATTTCAAAAATTAACGGAGAATATTGAGGATTTCATTAAATTTATATATAAGTTTTTAGATTTATATTGTGCTAAGCGATATTTGGATATTTTAATAGGGTAATAATAGTTCAGTGATATGGGATGGAAAAGTCAAATACGTTTCCTTATAACCCTAATTCATGAGGAACAATTAAAGAAAGTAAAGATTTAACTCATTTGAAAAAAAAGATAAATCGGTAAATGGTCTAAATTTCATCTGTTAACAAATTTAATAAATTTTATTATTTTTAGGAGAAAGAGAAGAGATATGGGACAAAAGATTGATCAATTATTAGAACAGATTAATAGTTTAAAAGAGAATAAGGCACGGTTATCTCAGGAAATTGAGGACCAAGCTCATAAGTTTAAGAAAATAAGTAGGGTAAATCAAGTCCTACAAGTAATTAGTAATGTAAATCAGTTTATTGCTAGGACCTCCAACCGAGATAATTTTTTAGAGAATATATGCGAGATCTTTGTAGATGCGAAAATATATTACAGTGCCTGTATTGCCCATTTTGATGACAACGGAAATCTCGATTTGTTCGCAAATGCTGGATACCCTCCCAATCATTTGGAAAAACTAAAAAGCAGATTAAAGGCAAAAAAGAGTATTCCTTGCTTCAATAAAGCCCGTAACAACAAAAATATAATTACTTTCAAAGAGGGGAAGGAAGCTTGCAAGAATTGTCCTCTCCAAGAAATTTATAAACAGAAATCATCTTTACTAATGAAATTGGAATATAAGGAGGCCATCTACGGTATCTTGAAACTCGATCTACATGAAGATTATGAAATTGACGATTTCGAACGTTCCTTATTTAAGGAAGTTGCAAGTAATCTTGCCTTAGCACTCTATAATCTCCGTTTGGAGATGGATCAGAACAGACTTAAGAAAGGCAACCGGATTAAGGCGAATTTATTAGACGGTGCAATTGATTCCATTCTCTTGCATGACACTGAAGGGAATATTTTATATGCAAATAAAACGGCATGCCAAAAACTCCAATATTCTAAAAAAGAAATGTTAAGCAAATCGCTATTTGACTTGGAATTGGAAGAGAAAAAAGTGACTGTGAAAAGGCGGTTAAAAAGACTCAAAACGGAGGGAGATATTAAGTTCGAATCGACTATCAAAAATAAATCTGGGCATAAAATTCCAATTAAAGTACATTCAAGATATATGCAGATTGATAAAGAACGGTATGTCATGGGTATATTTCGTGATATAACTTCCCAAAAAGCGTCCGAGAAAAAAATCAAGACTTCTATGAGACGGTATAGGATGATTTTTAATAATTCACCAGACCCCTTAGCAGAGTTAGACCTTTCTGAAATCAAGAAAGATCTGGATGCTTCTCCTCTTCCTTCTCATCAACATATAGATAAACTTGCCTCGGAGGAGTCTCTTGCGAAATGGATTAATAAGATAAAAGTCGACGAATTAAACACCGACTTTATAAAGTTGTTTGGGGGTAAAAGTAAAAGCCATTTGCGTTCCAATCGGTTAAAAATTTTTACGCCCCCAGCCATTCAGAAGTTATCCGAGATAATCCAGCACTTCATAAATAATAAGTCAAGATATGCGGGCGAGATTAGAATGCAGACCCTTCAAGGAAAAAAATTAATCTTGGCTATTCATGCACAACTGGTCCCAGAGAAAAAAGATGATTGGTCAGAGGTCATCCTCGCCCTCCAAGATATTACCAGCGAAAAAGAATTTGAGAATGTCCGGAATCATTTAATAGAAGAATTGTATAAAAATTTGGAATTTAAAAGCCGGTTTTTGGCATCCACTTCCCATGAATTGCGAACTCCTATTAATTCAATTCTTGGATTTACCGACCTACTATTAGAAGAGGTATATGGTCATGTAAATTCTGACCAAAAGGGTTTCCTCGGAGATATTAAAACCTCCGCTAAACATCTTCTCTCCCTTATAAATCAGGTCTTGGAACATTCCAAAAGCCAATCGGGGAAAATTTCGCTCGTAAAAGAGAAGGTCGATCTCTGGGACATCCTCTCAGAAATTCAATCGATTATCCGACCTTTGCATGAACAAAAGGATCTAAAGACCTCCATTTCAATTCCCAAGAATGGAAAACTCATTGCCGATCCTATCCGCCTTAAGCAAATTTTATATAATTTATTAAGTAATGCGATTAAGTTTACTCCTGAAGGGAAGATAGTAATGCGGGGGATAGAGAGAAGTGATCATTGGGAATTTCAAGTTGAAGACACGGGGATGGGGATTGCTCCGGAGGATTATGATGCAGTCTTTCGGGAGTTTGGGAGATCCCATAATTATAAGACTCAAAAAATACAAGGGACGGGATTGGGACTCTCACTTACAAAACGGCTCGTGGAACTTCACGGAGGAGATATCTGGTTTGAGAGTGAGGTAGATAAAGGAAGCACCTTTTATTTTACTCTTCCGAAAGCCTAAAAACCTAAAAATGGAGTCTTGACCAGTATATTAGAGGATGTCTATAATATTATAATAGATCTTTTTTCCGGAAAACCGTAAAAATACTAGTTTTTGAAATACTATATTCAAACTGATTGGGAATGAGATCTTCTATTTCTCTTATAAGTTCTTGAAGCTTTTGTCGGTTTATAGTTAAATGAGGATCAAACTTATGCAAAAATACAGATATCTTTACATTCAAGGAACATTTTTTAAGATTTTCTATAACCTCTGATAAATATTGAAGTGCTTTGTCATAACGTTCGATATCTTGCACATCAATAACATAAATTATTTTGTTTGTTCCTTCGACTTTTATTTCAAATTCTGAAAGGAAGTCCTCTCTGTTCCTTGTTTGACCCCCAATATCCCAGATAATATATTCCTTTTCGTTCGTATTTATTTCCTCTATATTATGGTTCTTGGTAGGGCTAATATTTGAATAATTATGCAGACCTTTCCTCTTCTGCAAGGAATATACTATAGAGGTTTTCCCACTGTTATCTAATCCCAGAAGGATTATTTTTGCTCTCTCTTTTATATCGTTGGAATTTCCTTTTTTAGTCACATTATCAGCTCCGGCTTTGATCCGATGCTTATTCTAAAATATCTGATATATCTGAATCGGTCAATACTTCTAAATTTTCTTCTACTCGATTTGTTTTTATTTTGGTAATGAGATTTTTAAAATTTGAAAGAATTGTAAATAGTTCCTTATCATTTATTGAATATAACTTGACTGGCCGTGAGTCAATATCCTTTCGTTTTCCCATACGGAATTCAAGCAAACCCTCGTTACAAAGTTTATTCAAATGTTGGGAAATTGTAGATTGACTCTTATCTAAAGAATCTTCAATTTCTCCTGAAGATAACTCCTTATTATTTTTCACTAAATAGATGATGTCGAGTCTTGTAGAATCTGCCAGCATTTTGAAGATATTAATCATATCTGATTTCAAATTTTGCACGTAAGAAATCACTTATTTTTTTATTTTTCTTTTATGAAAAAATTGTTTATTTCCCATGATCCCTAATTATGATAAAATGAATAGATTTAAATACTTTTACAACTATAATATTATATAGGCATATCGGCATATAACGATATGTATAAAAAAAGGAGGTTTAATAAAATGAAAACATCTCATCTAAAGATTGGAATACAATCTAGGAAAAAAATTAAGGGGAAAAAGACAATAGTTGAGGTATCTAATGCTCAAACATTAATTATCAAGTTGAGAATTATAAATATCTCGGACTCTTCCCTTTTTGATATTAATATTTTTGATCAAGTCCCCAATTTTATGTGTTTAGAAAATTTTTCCCATAAACCCTCAATTATTACCTCTAAAAAATTTCAAACGCTAATTTGGACCATTGATTTTTTCAGGGCAGAGGAAAATTTTTCTATTTATTATGAAATCCGGGAGAAAGAGTCTTCTTCACGCTTTTCAGAGGATAATGAAGGCCTAATAGATAAATTAACTGATAAGGGTTTAGTTTGTTAAGATCTAGGTTTCCTTGAGGCACTACTTTTTGGAATTGTAAAATAAATAGTTGTCCCCTCTCCAAGCTTACTTTCAACCCATATATTTCCCTGATGTAGTTCAACCAAACGTTTTGTAATTGATAATCCTAATCCCGTCCCTTTTTTAGGGGATATATCTGGATCTCCTGCTTGATTAAATTCACTAAAAACCATTTCATGGTCTTCTTGGGCGATACCAATTCCTGTATCGGAAATCTGAAATTCCCACTCCGTTTTTCTCTCAACGAGTTTTAAAGTGATAACCCCCTCTTCAGTAAATTTGATGGCATTAGAGATGAGGTTATTCAAGATTTCTTTTATTCGGAGAGGATCTGCAATTATTTTCATATTGTCTTGTAAATTCTCTATTTCTATCTTTAATTCTTTTTTATCCATCAGACTTCGAAATGAAGAAACCACCTGAGTAACAATTTTATTTAAAGAAAACTCCTTTTTATTTAATTTAATCCCACCTTCTTCAATTTTGGAGATTTCTAGAATTTGATTAATCAAGTTCAATAACTGATTACCGGAATATTTAATATCATCTATAAATCCCTCTTGGGTTTCTGAGAGGTTTCCTCCATATGACCCTTCCAATAATAGGTCTGCAAAGCCGATAATAGCGTTTAAGGGAGTTCGGAGTTCATGGGAGATTGTTGCTAAAAATTTTGATTTAAATTCGGACGCTTTTAAGATTTCTTCAAGATATGCCTGTTGTTTTTTTAAGGCCTCATTTAATTGGTTAGTCCGTATTTTAACTTCTTCTTCCAACTCTTGCCTAAATTCTTTTCTCAGAGCTTCTCCCTCTTTCCTCTTAGTTATATCTTTTAGTAACCCAGAAAATCCCTTTATTTTTTGATCCCTCCCACGACGTAGATATATAGATGATTCAACATATCTTTTCTGTCCGTCCCCTCTTACTATTCGAAATTGAAAAGCCCGTTTGATTATTCCCGTTTGATAAACGTCGTAGAACGTTTCATAAACATATTTCTTATAGTCTTCAGCGATAAATGATTTGTAGGATTTCTCCAAAATACTTTCAGCTGAGTCCTTTAGAATATTACAAAAGGCCTTATTGCAGAGTGTAAATTCTCCTTTTAGATTTACTTCAAAATAACCTTCTTTAATATTTTCTAAAATTCCCTGATATTTTTTTTCTGCTCCTCTAAGTTGTTGCTCCGTTTCTTTTTTTTTTGTAATATCTTCTGCAAATTCTAGCCGAACTTTTTTCCCTCCCCAATCAATTGATTGATCGATTATATGAAACCATTTTCCGAGCTTTTCATTATAAAAATCCCAAATATGGGGGGATTCTGGATTTTTTCCAAATAATTTATCATTTGTACAGAAGGGACATGGTTCGTCCCGGTCTTGAAATACCTTGTAACATTTTCTTCCAATAATCTTCCCCGGGAAGGCTTGCTTAGTTATGTCATTAACATATAACAGTTCATAGGTAGAGGGATCTGAAATATATATGATATGTTCCATTTGATCAAAGATATCTTCATATCTCTCTTTAGATTCTTTTAACCTCTGCTGAGCTTCAATTAATTTCGTTCTATCCTCTATAATGCATAAAAGATTTATAAAATTCTTATTTTGGTCAAATTGAGGAACAATACGAATATGAAGATATTTTTCGAATTCTTTATCTGGTGAGAACTTAATGGTCTTACTTGTAGTCTCTTCAGTCTTTATAGCATTTTTTAAAGTTTTAGTAAAATCAGAGTTATTAAAGAAATCAGAATTAAAAATACTAAGATCCTTAGTTAATATTCTAAAATCGTCGGAACGAAAGACTTCCATCGCCCGTTTGTTAATTTGTAAAATCTTGCCTTCTTTATCAATGGTGCAAATTCCAATCGGAGCGTTGTCAAATAAATTCTTATACAGTCTTTCGCTTTGTCTAAATAATTCTTGACTATCTTTTGTCTGAAATAAATCCCAGAATCTAATCTCTGGATTCTTTTGATAAATTTGTTTGATTTCTGTTTCTTTCAACTTTAATTCATGTTCAAGTTTCTTTTTCTGTGCAGTATGTCGAGCACTAATTAAAATCCCAATAACCTTTCCTTCTTTTTTAAAGGGTATTGAATCCCCCCGCACTGGTATTTCCTCATTTTTTCTCCCAATTAATTGAAAATCCTCTGAGGTTTTATTTTTGTATGATTTCTTGAAGATTTCAACTAATTCTGGGGCATTATACTCTTTTTCTGAGAAATGAATGATATCGGATATTTTAAGCTCAGAAATTTTTTTTTTATTTCTGTACTTTAGCTTTTTAAGAAAATTATTATTTACTGAAATAAAATTCCCTTGTAAGTCAAAGATAAATACAATATCCGATGAATATTTTAGTAAGTTATTATATGCCATTCTCTTAGTTTTATTCAATTAAATAAGCAGGATTCCTTTAAATGCACTATCTTATAAAGATTATCTTCAATTTAATTCTTTTGTTTCGGAAATTTTCCCTCTCTTTTTGGGATTGTAAAGATAAATGTAGTCCCTTTTCCATATTCACTTTCAAACCAAATTTCTCCTCCATGTAATTGAACCAATCGCTTTGTGAGAGCTAAACCTATCCCAGACCCCGAAATCTCTTTAATAATCTCATCTTCGACCCTTCCAAATTCCCGAAAAACCACATCATAGTTTTCTTTTTTAATCCCTACTCCCGTATCCTTTATCCGAAACTCCCAATGATCTGAATGTTGTATTGCTTTAATTTTGACATATCCTTGCTCTGTAAATTTTATCGCATTAGTTAACAAATTATCAAGGATTTGCTTGAATCTGAGTGGATCTGCAACAATAGTATCTTCTTTTTTCATACCTTGCACTATGAATTCAAGTCCCTTTTTTTCGTAGGCTGGCTTTACTAGGGTTTTTACTTCCTTTATTGTTTCCCAAATATTGAATTTTTTATTATTTAATTTCAATTTTCCTGCTTCACTTTTTGAAAAATCCAAGACCGATCCTATCAATTCTTCCAAGTGATTGGAAGCTGAAAACACATCTTCTAAAAACTCCTTCTGATCCTCATTTAATTCTCCATAAGATTCTTCTAATAAGATGTCGGAAAAACCAATGATTGCATTTAATGGAGTTCTCAATTCATGGGATATTGTTGCAAAAAATCTTGATTTAACTTCTAGTGAAGTTAATAATTGGTCCAATAATTTTTGCCTGTTTTTTTCATGTTCTTTCCTTTCGCTTATATCTGATATAAATGATTGGATAACAATACGATCTGAAATTTTAAAAATTGTGGATGTTATTTCCACTTCTGTTTTTTTGCCTTTAAGGGTTTTTATATATGTTTCGAATTTCTTATTTCTATTTGGATGATATATATTTTCTTTATAATGTGAAATTATTTTATCTAATTCACTTTCCGGGAAAAAATGAAATATATTGTGTTCATATTCCCTTTTATGGGAACACTCGAATAAATCGATTGCTTCTCTATTCATTCTTAGAATTTTTCCTTCTGGAGTCAATAGAACTATTGCTAATGGGGCATCTTCTATTAATGTATTTAATTCTTGCAGCGATCTCTCCGTTTTATACAATTTTCGTTTGGATCTCTTTAGTTCAGTAATATCCTGCCCTAATATGTAGACCATTTTCTCGTTTTCTATATCAATTAACGAGAAATTGAGTCTCAGCCACAACGAATCTTTTTTCTTTGGGAGACATTTCACTTCTAAGGGTTTAACTTTTGATTCTTCTTGAAGTTTTTGAAAAATTCTGTTAAAATATTTTGAATATTCCTTAGGAATAAATTCTATTTCATTAAATGATTTATTAATCATATCTTTTCTCGTGTATCCGCTTTTTCTTAGGAGGGGGACGCTAAAGTTGAGAATTTTTCCCTCTAAATCAGCGATAATAATAGGGTAGGGAGAATTATCGAACAGATCCCTATAGCGTTTTTCTGATTTCTCTATCTTTTTTTCATAATCTTTTCTTTCAGTTATATCCCTGGCTACACTGAGGATTGCGTCTTTTCCTTCATAATTAATAATCTTCGAGTTCAATTCTATTGGGATAATCTTTCCTTCTTTAGTTTGATGAGCTGTCTCAACTATTGATTGGCCCTTGTGTTTTATTTCCTGGATTTTTCTTGGAACATTTTTGGCAAATTCGGGAGCATCAAAATCCATAACAGTTAATTGTATTAGTTCTTTTCGGGAATATCCAAGGGTATCCATAGCCTTTTTATTGAAGTCGAGTATATTTCCCTCCAAATCATGGATAAATACTGCATCATTTATATGATTGAACAATTCACTATATTGCTTTTGTGTTTCTCTTCTTGCTTTTTCTGCTTTTTTTAATTCCGTTATCTCCATTCCATAAATATTAATATAATCAAGTTCCTTGATGGGTTTAAGGATAAAAGAAAAATCTTTTTGTTTTCTCTCGATTTCACAATTGACAATATCGTTATTATTGAATGCCTCTTTAATATACCCTTTTAATACATTTGGAATATTATCCCCTTTTTTGATATCTTTGATATCAAAGAGTGATTTTGCAGCTGGATTAGCATATAAAATTTTATGTTTATTGACCCGTAAAACCGGAGAAGGATTGTCGGAAGGAAAACTTGCAAGATCGTGGATCTTTTTCAGCATCCTTTTCCGATCAATAGCATGATAAATCGACCTTACAAGTCGATTACTCCTAATTTGTCCTTTTACCAAATAGTCTTGAGCTCCAAATTGAATAGCTTGCCGCGCGAGTTCCTCATCTGCTAAACCAGTTAAAACAATAATCGGGGTGTTATTTGCGTGTTCTTGGGTTTTTCTTATTGTCGTCACACCTCGGCTATCAGGCAAACTTAAGTCCAAAAGGATAATATCAAAATTAAAGTTCTTAATTTTTTGAAGCCCCTTGTCGAGTGTTTGAATAGAACTAAAACTAAATTTAAAATCTCTTGCTTGTTTCAATAACTCTTCAACTAATCGGATATCTCCGGGATTGTCTTCGACTAAAATTATGTCTATTTCTGAATCTGCTACCTTCTTATTCAAACTTTTCGACCCACAAGAAATATTGGTTTTTCATTAATCCTCTCTCTTAGGTAATTTTACAATGCTGAACCAAAAGTCTCCAATATTTTTCACAACTTTTGTGAATTGGTTCATATCTACCGGTTTAGTTATAAAACAATTAGCATGCAAATTGTATGTATGTAGGATATCTTCATCTGCACTTGAGGTGGTCAATATAACTACTGGAATTCTTTTGAGTCTCTCATCTTCCTTAATATCAGCAAGGACCTCTCTTCCGTCTTTTTTTGGTAAATTTAAATCCAATAAGATAAGATCGGGTTCTGGCATATCCTTATAATCGCCTTCTTGTTTAAGGAAACTCATTGCTTCTATTCCATTCTCTACCACATGAAGATTGTTAATGATTTTACTTTCTTTCAATGCTTCCTTTGTTAATCTCACATCCCCTGGATTATCTTCGACTAATAAGATTTCAACGGGTTTTCCTTTTTCGGTTCCTAACATTTTTAATTTTCGCCTTAAAATATATTATTTTTTCAAATTTTTTAAAGAATTCTATTTTGCTTTATTTTTGTTTAATATTTTTACTAACTGTAAAAGAGAATGTTGATCCTTCTCCTTTTTCTGACTCCACCCAGATTTTCCCGCCATGTCTTCTTACAATTTTTTTGCATACAGCTAATCCAATCCCTGTGCCTCCATAATCAGACTTCTTTTGTAATCTTTGGAAAATTATAAAAATCTTATCGAAAAACTTTTCGTCTATTCCAATTCCGTTATCTTCAACAGAGAATATCCAATGGCTTTCTGTTTCTTTAGAAGATATCCTTATTACGGGATCCTCTTTTTCTTTACGAAATTTAATTGCATTTGAAATAAGGTTCTGGAATACTTGCCTCATTTGTCCCTTATCTGCTTTTATTGTAGGCAATCGTTTGCTTAAGATATTTGCATTAGTTTCTTCTATTAATTGTCTTAAATCTAGTTTTATATCTTCTATAACTTTATTCATATCAGTTAATTTAAATGGTTTTCCTCGTGTACCCACTCTCGAGAAGATTAATAGGTCGTTAATCAATTTTTTCATGCGTTTTGCCCCATCAACCGCATAGTTTATAAAATCATTTGCATCTTCATCTAATTTATCTTGATATCGTTTTTTGAGCAATTGAGTAAAACTTGAGACCATCCTTAAAGGCTCTTGAAGATCGTGGGAGGCGACATAGGCAAATTGTTCTAAATCCTCATTTGACCTTCTTAATTCCTTATTCAACAGTCTCAGTTTGCTTTCCATTCTTTTACGATCAGTAATATTCACAGATAAAGCTAGGATTCGAGATGGTTTGCTTGGGTCCAATTTTACGGGAATTGCATTGATTAAAAATGTCAAATCTTTTAATTTTCGTTCAAAAGTAACCACTTTATCTTCATTTAGACATGTTTCATATTTAGAAGCAACATATTTTGCCGTTTCTTCATCTAAAACTTCATAAATATTCTTCCCCACTAATTTCTCATTGTCAATCCCTAATCTATTTAATTCCTCTCCCATGTTATGGATATAATTTAAACTCTCATCCAAAATATGGACAACACCGTTGGGTAAGTTTTCAGCAATCGATCTATATAATTTCTCTTTTTTTTTCAATTCTTTTCTGGCATGCTTTCTTTCTGTAATATCTTTTACGAGTAAAATAAAATATTTTGGACGATCATCTTCATCCTTTATTAGTGAAAACGTTAAAGAAATCCATATTGTCTTCCCCGTCTTATTAGAATATTGCTTTTCCCTAATAAATCTTTCTACTTTTTCTTTAAGCAACTCATGTACATCATCGGAACCCTTATCGAGATCGCCGGAATCCGCAAGATCTTGAAAATTTAATTCAAATAGCTCTTCTTTATTATATCCAAAAATATCACAGAATCTCTTATTTACTTTAATAAATTTCCCTTCAATAGAGAGTTGGGCAATACCGATTGCAGCATTTTGGAAAATAACTCTAAATTTTTTTTCTGATTCGCTTAACCTCTCTTTTGCCAAATAATATGCCAAATATCTCCCTATCATCTCAGCAAGTGCGTCAATTAAATCCTTCTCTTCTTTGTGGATTTTATTATGTTCATAAGGCGATTTTTGATTCAATCGATTAATTTGAAGATTTCCGTGAATTTCATTTTCTACCCTTATCTTAGAAACAACCTTTCTATTGGTTTTACTGTAATTTTTAGATTTAAAATCCTTATGTTTATAAATAAGTTTACAAGCAGTATTTTCAGGATAAGGAAACGAGAGAGGTATCCGATCCACTATTTTTTGTAAAGTCCCATTTAATGGAATATTTTTTTCGATAATCCTTGAAACGTCAAGCAGACAGTTAAACCTCCAGTCTGAAATCTTTGAGTCTTCTTGCATTGATACTAAAACACTTGAATAATTTTCTTATGGAGAAGGGGGAATCCCTTGCAAAAATATTAAATTTATATATTTAATAAAAGAAGTACTATTTAAAACTAATCAATTACAAAGAATAAGGAAAAAAGGAATTAATCTCAGTCAGAGAGATAAGACTCAATAAGGGCACGAAAATCTGCAACTTTTATCGGTTTTGAAATATATTCATCGAATCCCGCTGACATGATCCGCTCCTTATCTCCCTTCATCGCAAACGAAGTTACAGCAATCATTATAACATCTTCATACTCCTCTTGTTCACGAAGTTTCTTACAGATTTCGATTCCACTAATTTCAGGCAATTGAATATCTAAAATAATTAAGTCGGGCACAGTTTCGGTACTTTCAATCGCCTCAAGGCCTTCATCCCCTCTAGTTGCTTCATGAACTTCAATATTATCGATAAGGTTTAATATAGCCTTGAACAATTTCATATTCTTTTTATTATCTTCTACCACGAATACTTGCTTCATTTTGTAGACCCAGTTAAATTTAAATTAAACTCTTTTTACTAGAATATAAATATAATGAGTATATTTAGATTAATAAATTATTATATTAGTTAACTCTAAATCATTAGATACATAAATTCCCGAAGATGAAAAAATCCGAGAAAATTCTATTTACTGGAAAACCAAACGCCGGTAAAACGACATTGATAGAAGTATTTTTTAATGGAGAAAGCTCAAAAAAGTTATTGAATTATTTTCCCCCTAGTCCTACCCATGGATATGATACTCAAGTATTAAATTTGCAAAAGAAAATAGGTATTTTTGATTTATCGGGACAAGAAAATAAACGTTGGTTTGAGTCCGAAGATCGTTCTATTTTCTATAATACCTCTGAAATAATAAATGTAATTGATGTCACTACCCCTAAAGAAGAGATATTAAGCTTTGCCCACAAGATATTAGATCTTAGGGATGAAATTGTTCCCTCTGCAAAGATAAATTTATTGATTCACAAAATCGATTTGATTAATTCAAATGAATTGCATGAAATAAAGGAGTATATACAAGAAGGGCTGAAGGGTGCCGAGAAATTAGAGATTTATTTCACCAGTATTAAGAAAGATTACTTTCTTTCCACTTTCGAAATTTTTATTAAGATCTTAAAAAACATATTGAAAAGAAAAAATTTAGAAACAGAACAAATTGATCTTTCATTTCTAAAAAATACCTTGACTTTCGTTGACTCGGTTTCCTTGAAAGAAGAACCAACAGAAGAAGAATTGATGGAAACAATGAAAAATCTTTCGCCAAACCAATTTAGTGAAATTTCGGAATTGCTCTTACGGAAAAGGCATCTTAAATGTAAAAAAATTGCGAATAAAAAAAAATATAGCCTTACAGAAAAAGGAGAAAAGCATTTTCAGGAAATCCTCGAAAAAGTTTCACTAAAAGATTTCAAAACGATAGATTCCAATACACTTTCTTCAATACTACCTCAAGACAAGAAGATACCTCCTTTTGCTGGTGGATTAATAGCTGATAAAGATGGAAAAACTATATGTATTTTGGAATCTGAGGATAATTTGCTTGAAAATACCTTAAAACAGATTAAGAGTAAAGAAGCTGAAAAGTTCGATATCGAATTAATACCCATGTTTGTAAGCGCTTTAGAAAAGTTTTCTAAAGAAATCAATGTCAAAGATTTAACGGGTTTGAATTTAATGGGAAATCGGTTACGTATGCAAGTCTTCAGTTACGGAGAATTTACTGTTACATGCTTTTTTAATTCAAATATTAAGATTGAAAAAATAGCTGGGAAGATTAGAAAACATTTTAAAAAATTATTCCAAAAATACGGAGAGGAATTGAAAAAAGTTCTTGTAGGTAAAAAAGAATTTGTAGAGGATTTTCGGAATCAAGAGAGAATATGGATTAAAAATCTTAACCAAAAATATAAAGAAACCAAAGAAAATATGGAATACTTTGATTTCGATCTCATTAATTCCCTTTATCAAACAATCAATCAGATTTCTGAAAGAAAAAACAAAAAGTATAAAAAGATTAGGAAGTTAAAGAAACACTTACTGAAAGCAGCAGTGGAAGAAAATATAAAAGATCTAAAAAGAATTAATAATCATATTCAAAAATTAAAAACTAAAGAATTAATTAAAGAAAAATAAGAAAAATACAGAATTACAAGGAAATGAGTTCAAAAAAAATTATTTTTGTAGGGCCCCCAAAAGCTGGAAAATCTACTCTGCGAAAAGTCTTTTTTGAAGGAGAGAATCCCAGGAGTCTCTTAGAATATGGATTAGAACCTACTTATGGGATAGAATCAATAATACTGGAAATGCAAGACTCAATCGGTGTGTTTGACTTATCAGGTCAAGAAAACCAACGGTGGTTTGAAACTGAAGATAAAAAGATCTTTTACGATGCTAAATTAATTTTAATTGTTATTGAGGTAACAACTGAGAAGAAGACTATTAAGAATTTTTTAGAACAGATTATCCAACTTCGAAATGAGCTATCGCCAAGTGCAATGGTTTATCTTCTTCTCCATAAAATCGATCTGGTAGATCGTCAGAGAATCATGGACTTAAAAGAACAATTCACTCCGAAATTGGAAAATAAATACGGAATAAGGGTAGTATTTACAAGTATTAAACAAGAATATTTTCAAGATACTTTGTCTTTCTTTTTAGAAATACTAAAGATTTGCCAATTTGATTCAATCCCTTACGAGAGATTAAACATCAATTTGCTCCAAGAAACTTTTAAAGTATTAAATCTGCTAAGCAAGAACTTGGTGCTTTCTAAAAAAGAATTAATACTCCAATTAAATAGACCCGAGGATCTCATAGAAAAAATCATACAAATGCTTCTTAAGAGAGATCAAGTAAAAATTATGGAGGTAAATAAGGGAAAAGTCTATAGTCTCACAGATAAAGGAAAAGACAATTATAATCAAATAATGGAAGGTTTCTCGATTGAAGATTTTATAGGGTATTCAAGTAGCACTCGTTTAAAGAAGAAAGATGTGAAAAATATCCCTCCCTTTATTGGCTGCATTGTATCTGACGATAACGGTCGTATATGTCTAAAATTAGAGATAGAAGAGGGAGCACTAGCAAAATATATCTCTCAAATTCCTCGTAAAGGAGAAGTTAACCAAGAGGTTAAGTTTGATATTTCGTTAATTCCTATGTTTATTTCTGCCATCCAAAAATTTGCAAGAGAAGTGAATATCCAAGATTTAACATCTTTGGATCTCAAGGGGTCAAATTTAAAAATGAATGTATTCAATCATGGTAAATTTTTGATCTGTATCTTTATGAATCCCAAAACAAACTTCTCATACTTTAAGTATCGAATCATCGACTATTTTAACGAATTATTTGAAAAATATTCAAAAGAATTCAGAAAAATTGCAATTCAAGGGTCCTTAGATGGTATGGTTAATTTAAAAGAACCGGGGAACAAATGGTTAAGGGAATTAAATAAAAGTTACAATGATAGTATGATTGATCTTAAAATCTACGATGAAGATTATTCAAAAGAATTGTATAATAGCATAGATCAACTCTATGAAGAAATTAACCAGAAATTACAAGTAGAATTGAAAAAAGTAAAGCAATTGAAAATAAATCTGATGAAAGCGATTTTGGAAAGCGACTTGAATGAAATTTCCAAAATTATGGACAAGGCACAAGAGATGCGAAATCGTATAGTTTTATAAAAATCTTTCAAAAACCTACAATTTTTCAATTTTTTAATTTTTACGTTTTTTACGTTTGGCTAATCCTTTCTTTACGAACATCTCTTTTAGTTCTGATAAAATATCCCCTCTAACTGCTGCGGGATTTTTCATTTGCGTCGACGGAGATTTTGATTTAGGAGGATTAGGTGGAGGTTTCAAATGCTCTAAATCAGATGTTGATGGAGGGATTAATGATCCAGTTTCATCTTGCCCTAATTCTTCTTGTTCTGATTCTTTTGGCTCTTCATCCTTTCGCTTTTTCTTAACCTTTGGATGAGAATCCAATCTCTGCGGGGGGCCCTCTCCTTTTTTTCTTTTCTTTTTTAATTCTTTCTCTCTCTTCTCTTCCTCTTCTTTTTGTTGTTCTGCTAAAAATCTGGAAGATACTTTTTTAAAAGGTATCGAAAATAGAGACTGAGACACAGAAGAGGGGACCAATTGTCCCATTATTCGTTTAATTTCATTTAATTCAGATTTTACTTTATTCATGGATTGTAAGTTGATTTCCAGAATCTTTTGAATCTTCTTTTCCATAACTGGAATACTCTGAAGCTTTTTTTCGATATTCGGGATCTTTTTGATCTCTTCTTTAATTTCTTCGCTGATTTTCGGTTTTTCTATTTCTGCTTGTTTATTCTTATTTGAAAATATAAATTTAATGTCTCTGGCTATTTCTGGCTCGTTTGCATACATATTATATATACTTGTGGGGATCATTTCATACTGTAATGGATTCTTTCTGACTTCAAAAACTTCCGAAATCTTTTCAGTTAAATATTCGATTCTTATCTGATAATCTGGGTCATTCATTACGTCAGTATCCGCCTTATGCAGCAATACAATAACATAAGGATATTCATTTAAGAAATCAATGATATCTATGATATCTCTTAAATATTGCACAGATTCATCATACCTGGTGTCATCTTGGACATCTACAACATATATAAGTACATTTATTTGAAGAAAAAACTTTTCTGGTTCTGAAAGATACTCATCAATATGGTTTTTTTGCCCTCCAAGATCCCATATAACCAAATTTAGACGGTTTGATTCATATTCTTCGATTTTCGCGCCCCTGGTCGGTTCCGTATCTATAACATCTTCAAATTGCTGATTTTTAAATAATCGATTTATGATTGAAGTCTTTCCTGCATAATCCAAGCCCGCAACTGTGATCTTTTTCTTCATCTTTTTTGTATAAAGTTTTCTTTTTTGCCACGCGTTTGCGATCAACGTCGCAGCAATTAGTCCATTCTGTAATACCGATTTTTTAATTTTAGTTTTCGATGTAATATCTTCAAAGTCGGATCTTTGAATATTACGAAAGTCATTTATTTTTTTAATTCCTATCTCTTCTAATCTTTTAATGTCTTTTTTATTAAGTCCTTTAAGCTTCTCAATAGAGAGATTTCGAACTTTCTTAATTTTACTGGGATAATAATCAATATCTAAAAATCTTTCACAAAAGAATTTAATGATTTTTTCTGCAGATTCTGACATAGTTTTTCTGAAAAGTAAAATGTAATTCTTTTTAATATTAAATAACTAATATTCTATTTCTAATTTCCCTAAATTTATTCCGAATTGATGAGCCAGTTGAACTAATTTTTTATTTTTTAATGTCTTTGAAACACAAATAATTTTTGCAATATTATATTCCGGCAAATTAAGGTGTTTCATAATAACTGTCAAATTTTTATAACTTGACATGAGCAAATAATTAATATTATCTTGTTTAACCATATCAGCAAAACTTTGATTAAGCTGGGCTGTTAATTTCTGTATATGGTTTACTAAACTTACATCAAAATCTTTGGAGATTGATTGAGCAACTATGCTATGATCGGGATTTGTAATAAAAGCCATTGTTTTGGAATAATCCTTAATCTTTTCATCAAGTAAGTTTTTTAAATACTCGTGTTGCTTAGAAATCATACCCAGTATCTCGCAGAATGCATTATAAAGGCTATAAAGATATTTAGGGTAAATACTTGTGAAATATATAGGAACATTTGCAATATTTTGTATCTTATCAGTAATTTCTGTAATTTTTTGATTCCTAAATTTCTTATAATTATTAATAAGATCAATTTTATGAAAAAAGATGATTAATTTAGAATCGTATTCATTATTTTCCATTATTTGAGATATTCTTTCAATATCTTCTAAGAGCTGATTCTTTTGACCAATCCAGCTGGGATAATCAAGAATATAGATAACTGCGCTTGCATTTTGAAAAGCAAATCTCTTATCCGTTGTACTCTCGAGAAGATTATCAAATTCTTGTCCAGAGGAATCAAATACCCCTAAATCCAAATCTAACCAAGAATGAACTGATGGAGAGAGACCACGTGTAGGGGACAAAGGATTATATATTAATTCTTTTGGGTTTTTTCCTTCAAAAATGAGTTTTTTAATACTTGTTTTCCCGATCCCTGCTCTTCCCAAAAAAAGAATTTTTCGTTCCTGTTTTTTCGGGAAAAAAGTGTCCAGATTATCTTCGATATATCCTTTTCTTTCAGATTCCGGTAAAGCAAACAATTCTTGAGAAAATTGCAAAATTTTATTCTTTAACCCAAATAAATTAACTTTTTCCCGTTCATCCAATATGATAAAAAGGATTTCATACCCAACTTCGGAAACTCTAGATTTATCACAATAACTCAAAATAACCTTATCGTTTACATCCAACTCGGTTAAATAATCTTCCTCGCTCTTGGAATCTTGAGCCGTATGTGCCATGTAAATCCTATTGGTCATATCTTCACTGATCTCTAATGTTTTTGGATGTTGAAATTCTATAACAGCTCCAATTTTATTGTCCCATCCTAAGTGAACTAATCCTTTTACCATAATAAAACCCTAAAGAGTTTTTTTCTCCTACATTATTTTCTGGTTGCTATACTAAAATAAGTTATATTATTGATATTTAAGATTTTGCTTTTGAATAGTTCTGTAAATCCCTCTTGAACTACCACGCCTTAACGGGCGATGGATTCGTAATTCATCGAGAATCGCTGACACAGATAACATCGGTCTTACATTATCTCCAAACGGCAACCACGTAGTGCCTACGGTTGGGAGATGAACTTGGTTATCGTCCATTAATTACATTTTAGTAGCGCTCCTTTATAAATATATATGCGATTCATCACCGCCCTAAAGGACGGTTCTTTCTCGCACTCCAACGGTAAATAGAGAAACTCAAATTCAAGAAAAGTTTTATAACTTAAAATTCCCAAAAAGAACGTGATATCTGGATAGATTGATTAAAAATCACTTTAGAAAAAGACGATAAATAATTAATTTTGTAATTTACTAAAAGTGTAGATAAGTTCGAGTCCTTTATTCTTCCGAGTTGGGTCTACTTTTCTCTGTTCTTTAAAAATTCCCCGTTTAAAGTAGAGAGCTCGTTTTGATAATTGAAAATACAGAGGATCATTTTCAAAAAATTTTATGAATCCCAAATCCTTAAGGCGTTTTAGATGATCTTCAATTTGTGGAAAGGTCATATTGAATTTATTTGCTAAATCGTGCTTACTGTATTTGACTTGCACATCGGATTTCAGTAAAATGGATAATTCATTCTTTAAACCCTCAAATTCCTCGTGGCTAATTTCAATTAAATTCTTCTTAAATATGAGATTTAGGACATCCAAGATAATGTAATATGTGTCAAAGAAGTGTTCTTCTACTACAGATGTCTTAAATATTTGAATTTTTAACAAGTCGGGATATTTTAGCTTAAAAAATGATTTTAATGCTTTTATTTTCTCGTAGCAATAAGAAGATTGGACTAAATCAATTTTGTGTAAAAAGATTATTATTTCCGAGTTCTCAAGATTAAGTTGCTCTTTGATTTTAATTAATCTTAAAATAAAATCAACGATAAGTTTTAGGGAATTCTTAATTTCAAAGATACAGAGAACAACGCTTGCATGTTGGAATACCTCCTTATCTTTATCAAACCAATTCTCATTTTCTTGACCGGCAAGATCAAATACTCCCAATTTTTCGTTAAATAAGGAATAAACACTTGAATTTATTCCGCGTGTTGGCCTAAGAGAATGCTTTAATAATTTGAGGGGGTTTGCACCCTCAAAAAAAATACGCTTAATAGTTGTCTTTCCCGTATTGGGGGGGCCAGTTAATATTAATTTCTTATTAGCCATTTCTTAGTTCTCCTAAAAATATATAGACAATCAAATAATTGTTTCTTTATTTATTTGGAGATCCGTTCAAGTGGTTTTTTAATCCATTGATTATCTCATCACAGGAATCTAACATCATTTTTACATACTTCAGGACATTTTCTTCCGAAATTTCTCCTTTCTTTTTCTTCTCTTGCAATATTAATTGGCAAAATCCTTGAATTGTATTTACTCCACTACGAATTTGGAGATTTAATGATTCAAGAGGTAAAATTTCGTTTTTATTTAAATAAATTTCATTTACCTCTTGAACAAATTTCTTAAATGCCTCCGCATTATCTGCAAGAATCTTATCCTCCCCAATTTTATGAAACATCATTTCAATTCTTTTGAAATGCAAAATTGGAAGAAGAGGCATATTTCCATGTCTTAAAAGAATTATTGCATAAAGCTGTTTTCCTCCACGAGCATTTGGATCCTTGACCTCAATTTTACTGATTTGGGAATAGAATTTCTCAAAGTCCAAAATTACATATTCGTTTTTCGTATTCAATGCATCCCGCAAAAGATTTCGAACAAATTGCTTATCTTCGAATTCTACCGAAGAGTATAATGCTCTCGGACCTAATACTTGGTCATATTTTCCTATTATCGTAATAAAGGGGTATTTTTCTATTTCACTTTTAATGATTTCATATACTTCCATATTCTACTCCTTATCTTTTGATTAATTATTATTTTCTAATTCTTGTTCCAATTCCTTAGATATTGTAAATTTAAAGACGGATCCCATACCTAATAAACTATTAAAACTTATCTCTCCCTCATGTAAATGCACCAAACGTTTTGTGAGAGATAACCCTAATCCAGTCCCAGATGTGGAACGAACATATGCCGAATCAACCCTCCCAAATTCTTTAAATATTTTATCAAAATCTTCTTTTGCAATCCCAATACCAGTATCTTTTACCTTAAATTTCCAACTATTATATCCTTCTTTAATAATTAAGGTTATCTTTCCTTCCATAGTAAATTTTATTGCATTACTGAGTAAATTTAGTAATATCTCCTTGAAACGTATTGGATCTGCCACAATTTGTTTATCTTCCCCTAGTCCTTTTACGATAAATGAAAGACCTTTTTTCTTATAGAGGGGGCGTAAGCTTGATTTAAGTTGATTGACCACAGAAGTGAGAGAAAATTTCTTTAAATTTAGCGTTAATTGTCCCGATTCGATTTTAGAAATATTTAGAATTTGTTTTATCATATCAAATTGATGTTCGGCCGAAGATTTGATATCTTCCACAAATTCTTCTTGCTCTTCATTAAGTGCTCCATAGACTCCTTGCAATAATAGATCTGTGAATCCGATGATCGCATTTAAGGGTGTTCGCAATTCATGAGACATTGTTGCTAAAAATTCTGACTTAAATTTTGAAGATTTGAGAATTTCATCCATATAAAGTTTCTGTTGTTCGAGTGCTTCATTTAGTTCTTCCGTCCGTTTTTCTACTTCTTTTTCTAATTTTCTGTTGAACTCTTGTTGCATTTCTAAATATTTCTTTTTCTCTGTAATGTCTCTTCCAAATCCATAGAAACCAATAATTTTTCCTTGAGAATCATGCTTTAAATATGTAGAGCTTTCAAAAGTGAGAACATCTCCGTCGTTTACGATTAAATTAAATTCTATGGAGGAAGTCCCCTTTTTTCCCCTAAACATTTGATTAAATTTTTTAAATACATAGTCTTGATGTTCATCTACAATAAGGTCTCGAAAATTCATAGTTAAGAGAGTATCCTTAGAATATCCGGTTATTTGGGGCAAAGCATTATTAAAAAATTTAAGGTTCCCTTTTAAATCGACCTCAAAATAGATCTCTTTTATATTTTCTAAGATTTCCCGATATTTTTTTTCAGAAGATCTTATTCTTTTTTGAACTTGGTTCCTTTCAATCGCATTACTAATAATCTCGGATGAGATTTTTAATAGCATATGATCCTTATTAGTCCATTTTGAAGTTTCATATACGTCATCAAACCCTATAAATCCAGAGACTTTCCCCCTGATATGAAGGGGAAGTACTAAAAGAGATTTAATATCTTGAGCTTTTAAAGTTTGCTTTGTAGATTTTGCCTCATTTGGTAAGTCCGATAGACTACTAATTCTAATAATTCCATCTTTTTCCAGCTTATTGATCCACCATGGGAAATTAGATAAAGCTAATTCTTGAAGTTCGTCGATTTGCGAATTGATTCCCTTAGCACACCATTCAAATTCATTACTCATTACTTCATTTTCTAAGTCATATAAGAAAATATAAACTCTACTTGAATCGCTTAGGGTTCCAAGTCTTTCAAGAGTATTTCCTATTTTCTTTTCAATATTTTTAAGGTCGGTAAATTGAGTTGATATATCTGATAAAATACTTTGTAATTGAATTTCATAGTTTATCGCTTCTTGATTTTTTTTTCGTTGTGTAATATCCCGGCAACTTAAGATATATTCCGAAGTATCATCCTGGTGGTTAGGTTCTCCAAAGAGAATTTCATACCATAACTTGCCTCCTCCCTTTTTTTTGAACTGTAATTCAATCGGAGTATGCTTCGTCCGTGCTTGTTCAAAAGTTCCTTTGTAATTTCGGGAAATTATCGCTGAAATTGGCTTTCCTACTAATTCTTGAGGGTCATAATTGAGTTTTTCAAGGGGATCATTGGTATTTATATATCGGATATTTAAATCCTTATCTAAAACAAAAATAAGATCATTTAATCTATCCAAATTTGCATAGTTTTGAGATAACTCACCTTTTGCCTGTGAGGAAATTTCCGCTGATTTAGCGTTAGTTATTTTCTTCATATTCTTACCGTTTTTACTGGTTTTTATCGGGCATTAAACGATGATTTCTGATTAAAATGATCTTTAATTAATTATACTTTAAATTATCAAAATTATATTTTATCATTACAAATAATAAGAGAACTTCAATAAAAAGATTGGCATTGGAAACTAAAAAGTTAAATCCTATGTGAAAATCACATGATAACTATATAAGAATCTTTTTAGAAATAATCCAATAATTATGTCTTTCCGTCTTTGAACATATTCAAAAGATTTAAATATTATTATATAATAATATAACTATATATCATAAAGTTAATTGAATTAATGAAGAAAAATATATTGAAGGATTTCAGGTGAACTTAGCAATGAAAATTAAAATATTTATTATTGATGATAATCTAACCTTACAGAAAATTTATAACGCTTTTTTATCATTGCACGGATTCCACATAATAGGTAGGGCTTTAAACGGGCAAACCGCCATAGAGTTATTGAAAGACATTAAGGAACAACCCGACCTTATAATAGTGGATTATCATATGCCAGTTAAAAATGGAATCGAAACCACGAAAGAAATTAGAGAATATAATAAAGAGGTGAAAATTATTTTTATTAGCGCCGATAATAAAATAAAGGAGTTAGCCTTCTCTGTGGGAGCTACTTGCTTTCTAGAAAAACCATTTGATTTCAAGGAATTAATTGGGACCATAACTTATTGCTCTGAGAAATATATAGCACCCATACCCAATTATTAATTATTCTTATATTTAGGGATTGAACTATTCACGCCTAAAGGCGGTATTGCCTAATTGTTAACTGATAAGTTCTTCAGTCTCTTCCCCCCAGTAAATCCTAAGAAACAGAAAGGAAATAGCGGAGAAATGAATATAATTTTTTATGCAACCCCAAATTTATTTATCACAGAGTTCCTATGAAAAGATATTTTACTCCATGTATGAAGGATATAATCCGGTATGTTCTCAGATTTTATAAAGATCCGGATAATTTGCCAACTCCAAACTGGGAAGTCTTGCATGTAAATTTGAGGTCAAAATATTCGAAAGAGCGGATAGATCATAATATAGAACAACTCCTAGAGGATTATGTTTTAACTGAATATGGAGAATACGATTATCTTGATTTTACTGGAAGCTTTATTCGTTCACAGGATTATGAGAACTTTAAAAAAACAATATAATTGTACCACTAGAGTATGAGAAAGGACCGTCCTTTAGGGCAAGATGAATCGCACTTAAATTTATAAGTAATACCGACCCTCGTTAATGCGTTTGGAGAGAATATAAGAGTGATATTAGATCGGGAATTCTCGATGAATTATGAATCCACAGCATTTATGGCGTGGTAGTTCAATCAATACTTGTGAATTCTTCTTGGAGTTTTAAAATTTCATTTTCTGGTACATCAGATTTCCAGTCGATATCGATCCCGAGGTAGGAGCAAACAAGTTGAGCTGCTGCAATAATTTCTGCCTTTTTTAGGGTTAGACCCTTTGGCTTTTTTCTAGATTTCTTTACCCGATCCTTTTTCACATTCTTAAGCATTTTTGCCATTTTCTTTGCGACTTTAAAGGGAACTTGGTTTTCAACAATGATTTCAACGATATTATCAATATCATAAGAATTAAATACATCATAAATATACCTGAAATATCTTTTGAGCATGCGGGAATTTCGCTCAACTTCTTTCTCAATCCAGTCATCAATTGCCATTCTCCTCCGAAATATGACTAATTCCCAATCAATACCGAGTTCTCGCAATAATTTAATTAATTTATCATCATCGAAAGTTTTCGTGGTAATAGTTAAAAACATTTGGAGGCCGTAATATTTGTGTGCTTTTTTTAAGAAAAAACTTCTTTGCTTCAGAGATGCAAGAATTTTAAGCTTAATTGAGGAAATCTCATCGGAAAGATTGCCTTTATAACAATTGAGAAATTCTATGTTGGCGGCCTTTTTGTTATATTTTCTGTCCAAAAAACCTACAACTGACTCTCGGTTCTTTCCTATAAAGTCCAGTAATCCATCCAACGTTGATTCAATATCTACCTTTCGGAGATCCGATTCATCGATGGTAACATAATCGTTTTTAGTAGCACCAATTCCGAGGCGTACTAATTTGAGATCCAAACCTTTTTCTTTTCCGAAAATATTTTTAATTGCTTCATTGATAATTAACACTTCGTTCTCTAATATCTCCAAATCCGCTAGAGTTCTTTCATAAGATTCGGGTTCACGTAAATATTTATTTAAAACTGGAGCTTCGGATACTTCTACTTCCACAGTATAATCCTTTGAAAGATCCTTCCGGATCATATAGATGGTATCTTTTCCTTTTTTATGTATGGAAAGGTTTAATACATCAGAAATAACAGCACGAAAAATTTCTTTTATATCAGAGTCCGAATCTCGAAATAATTTTCTTCTTCTACGGGGAATTATTAAACACCTATGAGGAAAAATTAATATCCTTGTTAAGCTAATTGAAATAAAGATTTATAACATTTTTGAATATATTTGGTAAATAACAGATTTAGAACTATCTTTAATATTGAATTTATAAAATCTTTAGTAATTCAAACGCAAAATTCATCTCCATCC
The DNA here is from genome assembly GCA_046483985.1 of Promethearchaeia archaeon. Lineage (GTDB taxonomy): Archaea > Asgardarchaeota > Lokiarchaeia > Sigyniarchaeales > SOKP01 > JAWOCD01. The sequence continues at coordinate 8,145 of JAWOCD010000021.1, read as the reverse complement.
TAACGGATGAATTTTTCTTTTGCTTTTTCGATAAAATCTCAGAGGGAAATTTCTTAAGCGTTAACCCTTGAGTGCTTCCATTTTATCAGTTTTTTCCCATGTAAAGTCTGGATCATCACGCCCAAAATGACCATAAGCAGCTGTTTTTTCATATATAGGTCTCCGTAAATCCAACTCCCGTATAATCACTCCAGGCCTAAAACTAAAAGTATCTAAGACTCTGTTATAGAGTTCTTCCAAAGGAATTTTTTCGGTACCTTGACAATTCATATTGATCGATAAGGGGTTGGGATGACCAATTACATAGGAAAGTCTGATTTCACATTCATCAGCTAAGCCCGCTGCAACGACATTCTTTGCCGCATATCGCGCCATATAGGCACCAGATCGATCTACCTTTGTGGGGTCTTTACCACTATAGGCTCCTCCACCATGGTTCCATACTCCATATGAATCCACAATGATTTTTCTTCCCGTAAGACCAGAATCTCCGTGCGGTCCTCCAATTACGAATCTCCCCGTCCGATTAATATAAATTTTTGTGTTTTCATCGATTAATCTTGCTGGAACAACATGATTAATGATTTTATGCCTAATTTCTTTATCTATTGTTTCGTTGCTCACGTCCTCATTATGCTGGGCCGCGATAATAATTGCTTGTGCTCGGGTTGCCCTCCCATTATGATATTCTAACGAAACCAAACTTTTTCCGTCTGGTCGAATAAATGGGATTATCTGTTTTTTTCTCGCCTCTGCTAAGCTTTCCACAAGTTGATGCGAAAGTTTGGCGGGAAGCGGGATCATCTCTGGGGTTTCATTGGTTGCATATCCGACCATAATTCCTTGATCACCCGCCCCTATCTTTTCAACTTTCTCTCCCTTTATACCTTGCTTTATATCTGAAGATTGTTCGTGAAGCATGTTAATTACCGCACAGCTTCTATAATCAAAACCAAAACTCGGATCGGTATAACCGATTTCTTTAATGGTATTTCGAACAATTTTATCGAAATTTACATCCACTTCTTTTTTGGCTGATATTTCCCCTCCGAGTAACACGAGTCCGGTGGTAACAAAAGTTTCACAGGCAACATGGGCTGTTGGGTCTTGTTCCAAAAAGGCATCCAAGATTGCATCCGAGATTTGGTCACATATCTTATCCGGATGTCCTTCTGTAACCGATTCCGCAGTGATATAATTATGAACTGTCATCAAGCCTAACTAAAATCATTTTCTTCTAATTATTTATTCTTTAAGTCTTCTTTTAAAATTATTGCTTATAACTTAATTACATTTCCCTTAACAAAAATGGCTATTAGCCTAAATACATCCTTATTTAGGCATTTTAACAGAATGAAATTCTACTTTTTCGTAAAAGAATTCTTTTTATACTTTTTATAGTCAACAAGTTTCTTTAGGCATCTGGTCGGTCTATCCCATAATTTAAAAAGTAGAGCTCCTTTTTGTCTTATTTTCTTTGACCACTTTGAGTTGTAATTCTCTGGATTAATATATATTACTGGGATAGAGGTTTTTTGTGAGAGTTTTTGGATAGGTGGGATCAATATCTCTTCTAAAGGTGGTTTATTTTTCTCGACCATTTTTTTAAATTCCGCGGTGGATCGTATTCCTTCATCTTTTAAATACTCCCGTAACACATCTTGTAGGCCAAACACACCGTAAATTATGAGGATATCTATTTCCCCGGACTTCATTAAAATTTTTGGAATTTTCACATAATAATTAAAGGGTTCTAAATCGAAGGTGGTATCTAAAGGATTGCGGGTACTTGCTGTGGGAATAACCATTTCACGCAATTTTTCTTGAAGTTCCCCGCTAAATTCCGGAACAACTAATCCGTTTTGCTCTGCATTATGTGCGATCATAACTCCCGGACCTCCGGAATTTGTTAACACTCCCACTCGATTGCCTTGAGGGAATATTCCATTGACTGCAAATCGATCTAAATCCAAAAATTCCTCCACCAATTCGGTTTTGATAATGCCAGTTTCTCGAAACACGCCTTCATATATTCGAGAGTTTCCAGCAATGGAACCCGTATGACTTTTCAATGCGCGATTACTCGCTTCAGTTCCGCCCACATAAATCCCAATTATTGGTTTATGTGGGGTGATTTCTTTTGCTAACTCCATAAATCTACGTCCCTCCTTGATCTCCTCAATATACAACCCAATCACGTCCGTTTGGGGATCGTCTTTCAGATACTTTAAAACATCGATTACGTTGATATCCGCCTCATTTCCAACGGAAAATGATTTACCTAAACCCAGGTCAAGATTTTTAGGGTCAAACCAGATATGACTGGAAAGCGTTCCACTTTGAGAGATAATGGAAAACTTTCCGCGTGGAATCTCTGCCCAGATATTCATATTAAACACATTATTTTTATCTTCTGGGTATATCCAGCCATTATATACCCCCAAGCAATTGGGACCGATAAATCTCATCCCATAATTCTCCGCAACCTCTTTTATTTGGGCTCTTAAGCCAGATGTCTTTTGATTTTCTGTTTCCCGAAATCCCCCAGAAACAAGCACTATAGACTCTACCCCTTTTTCTCCACATTCTTGAAAAATCTGAGGTACAATTTTGGCCGGTAATGCAATAATGACCAAATCAGGAATTTCCGGCACATCGGCGATTGTTTCATAAGCTTTTAATCCCATTATTCTTTCCAATTTCAGATGAATTGGATAAAGATTTCCTTTAAAGCCGTACCGGATTAAGTTCATCAATTGTATAGAACCAATGCCCATTCCTTGATTATTTGCGCCGTAAATTGCAATACTCTCGGGGGTGATGAATTTCTCAATAAAATGCGCACACATATTAATATAGTTAATCGTGCGAGTCTTAAATCATTTGTAAATTTTTAAGACAAACCAGAATTATATAGGAATTTTCCAATCAATTTAGTCATTATAAAATTGTAACTCGAATTTCTCCTTGAGTCTCATCTTATCCAAAAATGAAGGGATCTCGTCAATTGGATTTTAAAAAAGTTATTTTCTTCAATTTATCGAAGTTTTTGAGAAACTGAGGAATTATGGTTATAAAACTAGATTTTAACTAGTGTCCATATTTGTCCCGAATTTTAGAAACTATGATCGAATCTTAGTATAGCTTAATAGCATTGTTTAATTTAAATCGATGATATTTATTATTTTGAAAAACCTTTATTACATATAGAAAATAAAAAAGTTGCGATGTAGCTTTCGCAGTATAGCTGAATAAAAATGATTTCCTATCCAAAAAGAGAATATCTTAGCAAAGAATGTGCACATAAATTAAAAAATAGTGTAGTATTGAATAAAATATATTTATTTGGGTCTACTGCGAGAAGAGATGATACACCCTCCAGTGATATAGATATTTGTCTTGTTGGGCCGCTCAATAAGTTAAACCGTGAATCTCGAAAGATAATTAATAATATAACTGCCGCAATTTATATTGACAATTATCTCATCATAAATTGGATTTATTTTAATTTGGGAGAGTGGAAAAGGGAGAAATTTCCGATAATAAAAACAATTAAAAAGGAAGGGAAAGTTTTATGGGAGAAAGAGAAAACAGGATAGAACTTGCAAATGATTATTTATTAAAGTCAAAAGAAAAATTAGAAAGCGCAGAAATTTTATTAAAAGAAAATAAATTTGCAGATTCAATTAGTCGATCATACTATGCGGTCTATCTTTCTATCAAAGGTGTATTATTATTAATTGATGAGGAGCCAAAAACGCATAGTGGGTTAAAGATGATTTTTGGGATGAAATTCGTTAAAACTAATATGGTTGAGAAAAAATATGCTAAGATACTAAATGAGTTATCTAATGCACGCCAACAGGGAGATTATAACCCTCTAACATGGTTTAATAAGAAAGATACCCAAAAATATTATGCGGATGCTGTTGATTTTGTTGAGAGAATGATGCAATTAAAAAAAGAACTATTAAAAAAAATTTAAGGTTCTTAAATTTTAGAAGCCAAAACAGATTTTTCGCGATCTTCGAGGATAAGTCAGTGGTCCTTTTGGCCGTTTTGATCATAGTTGAGACAGGAATGGCGGTCGAAGGGGCAGTTTTCATCCCAAGGTGTTTGCCCTTACTACTCGCATTGCCATCCGCATTGCCATCCACATCTCCATTGCCATTCAAATCCCCATTGCCTTCCCAGTGCCCGACGAATTCCTCCGAGACCGACGTTCTCCTCTCCTTTTCGGCGTCGTAATAGTCGTCCATTGCCTTCTTGTATTGTGGTCCTACCTTATAACTCGGACGGATAGACTCCACCCCGCCGGCAGTCTTCGGATGGCTCTCCATCATGATTGATGAAATCAAAGTATTTAAATACCATCAAAAAGAAGACAGTTCTCCTCTTTCTGTTTGAACTCCTAATGCAGGCCGAAGATTAACCATGTGAGTTTAAATTTGAATAGGGCGCGAACTTGGTCTGCTCCTGTCGTGGATTATATGCATAAAGTCTATCAAGAGGTACTCCAAAACAATCTCTAACTTTTTATGGAAGATGGACAATTAAAAAAGTGATATAGTGAAGCAGAATGATTTATTGATTGAACTACCACGCCCTAAAAAGTTTTCTTTTGCCGTCTATGATAAAAAGAAATAAAAAAGAAACAAAAGGAATTTCTTAATTTGTAATTTTTCCTTGAAATGTTGCTTTTTTCCCTCTTAATCCCAGACTCAAGCGTTCTCGAGAATGTTGAACAAAATTCCTTACAAAGAATTTACTAAATGCTATTAAGTCTTTTTTACCCTTGATATATTCAGGAGATTCAGCACGATCAATCACCGTTCGTCCCACTATCGCTGCAAAATGATTGATCGCTTTTCCGATGAGTGATGAGCCGAAGAGGTGGGAATGCATTTTGTCGTGTTGCTTCATCATATATTTAATAGCGAGAAGGAATAATTCTTGGTGGCCCGGGCTCATTTCGTTCCAATCTACAAAAAATCGATGTTTCTCTCGTAAATTCCCAAGTGAGGAAAAATATAACGGCCAAAACATTCCCGGATATTTCGTGATTTCCTTCATTAGAGATAGAGTCTGTTGAATATCTTCCTCCTTATCCTCTAACCCTATCATGACGGTCGCTGCGGGGTAGATATGATTTTCTGTGAGGAGTTTCCATCCGTCAATGACCACATCATGCCACTGTTCGGGATCAAAGGGAGCAGCTTTATATGGCATATATTCCTTTAAAATATGTATTGCGCCAGTCTCTACTCCTGGTTGGACTGAAAGATAGTTCTCTTCAGAAAGATTTAACTCATCACTTAAAGCCTCAATTTGTTCTGGTGCCGCCAAAGCACTGGCGAAGCAAGCATGGGATAAGCCAATTGACTCTAACCCGGGAATCTTTTTAAGATCTTGAATTAAATCCAAAAGCCCCCAATCTGGCGTCCATTGATGAGGGTCTGTGCCATACCGGAATACATCCTCACTCATTAAAGTAACTTCCGAATTTGTTTGGAGATTAATTTTCGCCTCTTTCATAATTTGAGATTTAGGGATCCACCGAAATCGTTTCATCTGGGGATCACAAAACTTGCAATGTCTGTCACATCCGCGTGATATTTCAATTAACCCATAACAGACCGGTCCCTTGATTGCAGGTATATTAGCTTCCTTAGGTAAATGCTCACAATGAATTACTTTCGGAAGGTCTTCACCGTTTAAGAGCTTTTTAAAAATAGTTGCGGCTTCATCTTCAATATCGCCAATTATAAGATGGTCTATACCCAGTTTCTCTTGAGCTTGCGGAAAAACATCGAACTGAGAAGCCCCAGATCCGCCCACTACTATGGTTTTATTAAAATTTTGTAGTTTTTCGATCAATTCTTTGAATTTAAGATGAGTATACGGGGGCTTATAATAGTTTGAATCTCCTAACATATTATATCTGGGATCACCGAATACTCCTTGAAGCGTGGCTGTGACTGGACCTATTCCTAGGGGATCCATAGAATACACTCCGAACAACGCTGCTTCATCTGCGTACTGATCTATGACTTGCGGAGAGATAATTTTACACTGAAAACCTGCCTCTAATAGGATCGCTTCGATTTTCCTTAAACCATAAATACACTGGTATACCTCCCCATTCCGGTGAGGAATTTTATAAAACATATATTTTTCCAAAAGATCTTGTATTGGTTTGGGGATTTTATCTCGTGGCAGACTTGGAATGAACCCCGGGATGAAAAACCCCATTTTGGGATTCAAAAAATTTGTCTCATCTGTTGTTAAAAATATCGTTTTTGACATAAGTTGTCACCCTTTATGGTAATTATAAAATAATATATGTTCTTGAATTTATATCTTATGGTCTTGCAGTTAGAATTCGAGGTCAAAAAATCAATATTTAGAAAAAAATAGGGTAGATTAGAACCTTATTCAGAAATAAAAATAAGTTCAAACGTCATTTTTTTAATTATGGGTTTTTTCCGACGCTGTTTCTTGTAATACCAACCAACAATGGTTGCATCTTGATCCTTTTTTGGAACGGAGGGGATCACGATTATCATAACGCCTTGTCCCATGTATTTCAAAATTCTTTTATCCATCGCATGCAGTTTTTTCCCGGTAGAAGGATGTGAATGCCATTGCCATACAATATCAACATCTTGGTTCTTTTTGAACTTCCGCATATTATACAGCTTTGAGGTTTGATAACGCTTCCAGGATCTTGGTTTTTTATGCTCTTTCGCTTCCTTTATATTTATCTCTGGGTTCATTGTAAACTTTGTACAGATGCCAAAGTTTTCTCTTCTGTCGGCAAAAAGCCATCCGTGAGTGATAAATGGATATTTATCCGCAGCTTGTTGAGTAATCTTCTCAAATAAGGTTTCTGGAATTAAATACCGAAAATTATCAGCACTTGTTTTTATTATTGTTATTCCCCTTAATGGTTATAATGAATCTGTGCATAATAATATTTCAAAAAGGTCTTGATCTTTGATTTTTTTCCTAAAAGAAAGTTTGGATGATGCTAATATAAATGTTTGAGAAGAACTTTTTTCAATTTTTTAACTTATTTGGTATTTCTCGTAAAGTTCATCTACCTTTTTTACTAGTTTCTCCAAAAAAATTATTAAATAGATAATGATTAATACAATTACTGAAAAAAAATCAATTAATTAAGGAGAGAGAAAAAATATGAGTAAAGATGAAAACGCTGTTTACATCGGGAAGAAACCCACCATGAAATATGTAATGGCTGCGATGATGGTATTAAAGAAAGAAGAAGATTGCGTGGTAAAGGCACGCGGTCGTGCTATCTCACAAGCGGTGGATGTCTGTGAAATCTTAAGACACCGGTTTATGGAAGGTGTAGAATATAAAGATATCATCATCACCACGGAAAAGTTAGAGTCTGAAAATGGCGAAATGAACAACGTTTCAAGTATGGAACTGGTTCTGTCACCGCCCTAATCTAATTTTTCTCTAAACCATTGGAAAATTGCGGTTTGAAAACCTTAAAATCCGCAGAGGGTTTCGAAAACGGTTTCATATACAATTTCGTTTTCCACATCCATAAATGCTCTAATACGTGCGGATGCAACCATATCTATTAATTTATTTATTTTTATATTTCTTATCAGTCGTTTTTAAGTTATAGAATTCCACAAGATTTCTGTATTCTCAATTATAAGGTATTCATTCTTCAAACAAGGGGACCAAGTACTTTTTGTCAATGAGCTCTAAAAGAGTCGCAGTAATTCGTTCCTTGGGTTCATTCGGCAACACGCTGATGAGATAATTGCGGAGTTCCGCGATGTTTAAATGTTTTTCGGACATTAATTCAAAGGTTTGAGTTATCTCTAAAACGGTTTTCTCAAAATCTTCTAATTTGGCTTTGACGAGTTTCGGATTGATGACATGGGGCGTGTATAAGGTAAGCCGAAATTTCTCTGATGACAATTTCATAAAATCCCGGTAATACTTCGTAACGCCGTCAAAATCCTTTAAGTGTTTTTCGTATTTCGATTCAAATCGCGTGATAAAGTTAGATACACCCTCTTTAAGTGTATCAGAAGGCCTTTGATCTAGGACCAACGCAACTCTCACATATTTCCCATCTTCTAACATGATTTTATAGTCCTG
>JAWOCD010000094.1:0-9962 GCA_046483985.1 Promethearchaeia archaeon | reverse complement strand
TATGGATAATCGTCCGAAATAATCCCGAAATATTGGATGAAATCCGAATAGAGCGCACCATCAGGGGGTCGTTTCTTACAAATAATTTGCGATTAATAGAGGTGCCTAATGTGGCAAGTGGGGTAATTTCCGTGTAGATAATCCCAAAAACGGTTATTTTATAATTGATCCTTCTTTTGTAAAATTAACCCATTACTCTATGATAAGGAAAAAAAAGAAAAGATTAATAATTTTAGAATTAACTAGAAAGATAATTGAGATTTAATGAATTGAAATTTATCTTCTTAAAAGAAGGGATGTCATCATCGAACAAGTCAAAAAAGAGTTTTTGAAAACATACCGTCATTTTGTTGGCAGAATCCAGAAAGAGTTCTTATCTCATAATATTAAATTGAACCATGCCCAAAAACATGCTCATCTAATTTTGTTTCGGCTTGTTATCATAAAATTTCTTGAATCTGTCCGTATATTCCATTTAAATAATTTTATTGTAAAATTGAGTAAGGCTTATCATTCTTCAGAGTTGTATTCTAATTTTTATCAGGAATTCCTTCGACCCTTCTTCGTTTTTCTTTCAGAAAAATCTCCTTCTGAACGAAGCCTTGAGCAGTTGCCAAGATCAGTAATTAAACTTTTAGAAAAAGTTCCAGCTCTTGGATTTAATATATTTAAACGGAAACCAACCGAGAAAAAAGACATTTTTATTCCGGATGAGCTTCTCTTTGAGCTTCTTGAAGAATTTTTGGAGAAGTATAAATTTACTTGTGAAGAGCGCCTTTTCGATGATACCAAAAAGAAGGATATAAGCCCGAGTATTTTGGGTGATTTGTTTGAATTGGCACTCATAGAAGGAGATCGAGAGAGCGCTGGTATTTTTTTTACCCCTAAAGTCGAAGTAGATTTGATGACCAAGTATTCTCTCTACGAATATCTTCTTGAAATGGCTCAGAGATCAACTAATGAATTACAAAAAAAAGAAGTTGCGGAAGGATTACATTCATTATTCTTCACGTCCTTAAATGAATGGGAGGGTGTAAAATCTAATCAAAGTTTGAAGATCTTCATGAAGGATTGTTTAGATCGAGTTTCCATAATTGATCCAGCATGTGGTTCGGGCGACTTTTTGATAGGTGTGTTCCGTAATCTGATTAAACTATATCAAAAATTTGGAATAAATACTAATTTGTCGCTTCTTTTAAAACTTCTTACCGTCAATCTCTATGGGGTCGATATCCAACATACAAGTATCGAAATTGCCCAAGTCCGATTATATTTATTTTTGCTTTCGGAACTTAATGCCCAATCTATCCCCTCTGGTCGTTTGAATTTCGATAACATCAAACTAAATTTAAAGTCTGGAAATGCTCTAACGCAATCATTTAGCAAATTTTTCCCAGAAATAATGGGTCAAAATGAAGGGTTTGATATTGTAATTGGAAACCCTCCCTACATACGCCAAGAAAAATTGTATTATCAAGATACTGAAAGAGAAAAGTTATCCAATCTCAATAAAGAACAATTAAAAGAATCACGAGACAAATATAAAAAGTTTCTGCAGTCCTATGTGAAATCGAATTTCAGATTATCCACCGGCAAAACATGCGATATTTACGTCTACTTTTACTTTAAAGCCTTGGACATTCTTAAACCAGGAGGCATTTTTGCATTTTTAACGTCTAACACATGGTTGGACTCCAACTTTGGAGAAACGCTCCAAGAAGGCTTACTTCGATTTGCGCAGTTAAAATATCTAATTAATAATCATAAAGAAAAGAGTTTTGAGGATGCTGATATCAATACAATTATTACCGTGGGGGCAAAAAAGGAGGAACCACATTTATTCAAGGAAGATGTTCATTTTATCAACATTTATATCCCTTATGAAAGTTTCCATAAGTTAAATATATCTGGTTCCATTTTCCATCCAACTAAAAGGGCATTTCATAAATTTCCCTACTCCACTGCAACTATCTGGTTTAAGGACTCCGAAACTTATAAACACATCATAATCTCAGAATCAGACTTGTGGAAAATCTCAGGGGCCTCGCTGAGTTATGAAGATACTGAGACCCCCTCAGAAGATTCAGATTTCCCGAAGGCTGGAGAAGGGTATGAACTTTTTAAGTGGAGCAAATTTTTGCGAGCACCACTTATCTATTTTCAAATTTACCCTGCTATTGAAAGTCACTTTTCTGCAATCGGTCAGAAATACAAACGGGGTTATACCACAGGTGCCAACGCATTTTTTTACTTACCAGTCCCAAGCTTGGATACCTCACATACATATTTCAAAACGGAAATGGATGAGAAGACAGGGAACCTCCTGGTATCGTTTAAGAATTCAGATCTAAGAGATAAATTTGGCTCACTTATAGAGGAGAACTCTGATTCTGACTTTATAATTGAGCGTTCCTACTGGATGCGGGAATGTAAGGAATATGCTGGAAAAGACTTTCCGCAAGTCTATTATGATACGGAGACGGAAATGCATTATATACCCAATTATTTAATAAAAAGTCCTAAGGAACTGGATCAGCTTATAATTACTCCCCATCATCTTAAACTCATTGTGCTCCATATTAACTCTACCAAAAAGGCACTTTCTCCTGGCATTCTGAACTATATTAAATGGGGGGAGTCCATGGATTTTCATGAGCGTCCTACATGCTCCTCTCGCCATAGATGGTATGATCTCTCTGTTAAAGTAAGAAAACCCATTGTGTGCATTATAGATGTACATGAACGCTATGTATTTTCCTTTAATAAATATCGCTTTGATATTGATGCTCGTCTGTACGGATTAGATTTTGGTGATGACTATATAAATAGACTTAATTTCCTTCTTTTAAAATCTACATTATATCCGCTACTGATGGAGTTGGAAGGAAGGCTGGGCTTAGGGGATGGCGCATTGGATCTGAAGCTATGCGATTATGAACACCTTCCTCTCCCTGCTGAGTCTGTTTTGGATCGAATTGATTCTTCCACCATTGACCGTCTCTTTGCCAAAATATCCCAAGATGATTTTGCAAACCAGACAATTTTTGATACTTTGAATTCGGACGACCCTGAGGATGTAAGCATTCATAAATTAGATGAATTTATAGACCAGATTGATGAGATTGTTTTCGAGGAAATCTTGGGACTCCGTACGGGTCAGAGAATTAAACTTTATAAGGCCCTTCTTCATTTAGTGGAAGACCGAATTCACAAATCCCAAACTTAATTTTTGAGATGAGTTATATAGATGTCCCAGATCTTCTTTAAAACCAAAAATAAAGAGATTAATTTCTAATTTGGGTGGGAAATCTGACCACTTGTGAGCCCAAAAAGAGTGCGGGCTCTCAAACGGTATAGGATAAGGAGGGCAAAATCAATCACGCGATAAGCGCGTAATAACCAAAAGACAAAAATCCAGGGTGTAGCCAGATTTCCCATATTTTACGGATTGATTTAACCACTTCTTTTCCTTTTCCATCTTTCTGGCTTCTTATTTAAACTTGTGTCACATGCTTTATAAACTTTTTTTGGAGTATGTCCTAACTGGAATAGGATGGGAGATTTGGAGAATCTATGGAAATTCCTTATTTTTAACATTTTTTTAAGAAGTTGATCTTTGCCATTTTGAATTTTGCCTCTCCTAAAGACAGAAGAGCAAAGAATTACCAGGGATATAATGGATGATTACTGAGTTCATTTCCAAATAAGCCGTGATTATCCTTGCTAAACCACGAGAAGTCATTGTAAAACTTTTTTTCGTGTGGTGGCACATCGGTTCGGCAAAATTCTAACTTGAATTTTTAAGACCCCTATATCCAGAATTTTATATGAGGTAACCCTAAATTTTTATGGAAACCATTATGGTGAATAAACTTTTAAATCCTAATATATCTAATAATAAATATATAAAAATTAATTATAATGATATAATTAATTAATTAAGTTAACGATTCGAAATTTCAAAAAATTAAAAAATCAGAAATATAAAGGAAGGTTGTTAAAATTGGGCGGTAGTGATGAACTATTTGTTAAGCGTGTCTACGAGATTGTTAATGAATTGAAAATTCCATTAATTGATGAGCGAGTATATGATTCCGTGAAGCTCAGCGGAAAACGAGCAATTGTCACGGCGGAGTTTAAATTTGAAGAGGATGAGGCGGTTATCCGAGGATTTCTTGGGCTGGCCGAATATTTTCACACAGTTATAATTAAGCGCAAAGATGCATTCTATATACCACATAACTCCATGCTGTTCGTGCTCGAAAACGCTTAAATGATAAATTTAGTAAAAGATCGTTTATTTTTTTCTTTCTTTTTTTAAAATTCTTACTCGACAAAATTATATCCTATTTTTTTTAATAATTCTCATATCTCACATTTCATCGCTCTTTAGGGTGTGTTAGTTCAATTATTTTTCAGTTCTTTAATCCGGGCTTTAAGCAATTCATTGGTCCGTTCCATCTCTTGCTTGACATTGCGGAGTACGGGAATCCAAAAAAAGGGCAAGAAAATCCAGAACACGATAGAGATCATCATGCCTGAGAGCAAGCCGTAAGCATCTGCAATAATGGTCCCGATGAGCGGTCCGATTGCCCGACCAATAATATCAAAAAAGTTTGCAGCCGCCAATACCGTTGCCCGGTGCTCCGGCAGATTAATATCAACGACCGTAGCATACCACGATCCGTTAACTGCACCGTTAATGAACAAACCCGTGGAAATCAGAATCATCATTAAGATCGCTCCTGGAATGGTTAATAAAGTAAGCAGAGACGCACCCGAGGGAGCCTCAAAGGGAATTAAAAGGGAGATAAACACAAAAGGGATTGGCACGATATTTGCCATCAGCGCAAGATATACTCGTGCCTTTTTATAACCTTTTTGAAATAGATGATCCCCGATAAATCCAAAGATTACAGTGCCGGCCAATGTGCTTAACAAGATAACCCCCAAGAACACCAGCGTCAAATCAGATGGGACATTATGGAAATCCTCCATATAGGCATACAACAAGAACAAGATGATACCTGTGGGTATGGTATCCACGAAATTAATGATAAGAAAGATATTGGATTTTTTTTTAAACACATAATTGAGGTCATCCCTCTTAATTCGATATGTGTACTCTACTGCCTCTTTATCTACAACGTCTTCGAAATCTTTCCCGATTCGGGAGGGTTCTTTGAATGAAAAAATAAAGATCGAATTGACAAATCCTGTGATTCCAACAACGAAAAAGGAAACTCTCCAATCAAATTGCCCCGCGATCGTTGCCAAACCCATCCCCAGCGCCATCCCGATCAAGCTGGCGATAGAGAAAAAGGAAAAGCCCTTTGACCGGTTATCTTGCGAGATCAAATCCCCAATCAACGAAAATACGCTTGGGATAATGGCTCCATACCCAATTCCGTTCATGCATGTCAAGAAAAAAAACCAATAATAGCCCGTAAGACCTCTGGGAACAAATACGGTCATCACCGAGAAAAAAGAATACATAAGCGTTCCGCCGAATACAATCCATTTACGTATTATTTTATCCGCCAAATATCCGAATATAATCATTGAAATACCAGAAAGTAGGGTAAACGTAAAGGTTAACACCCCAAGCTGAGTTGTTTCCTCCCCAAAACCAAAATATTCGGAAATCATTAAAAGATTGGGGGATATCATATTCTGGGTAGAATAAATGAGCGCGACGATGGTAATAAATAAAATGATCGACAATAGTGAGGTGTTTTTTGATGATTTATCCATATTAATCCAATTAAAAGTATTAGTGAACTATTTTAAAGATGTATTTGTTTATAAATATATATATTTTTAGTTCAGAATCATCCCTCTAGTTATTGGAATCTGGCAATTCTAACAGAAAAAAAGAAAAAATAAGTAAAAATAAAGCCCTTATTCTACTAATTTTTTATAACAGTCTTCGCAAAAAAAGATTCTCCGTGTCTTAGATGTATCGTATACTAAATAACCCGATGTATATTTTTTTTCACATCCCCAACACATCTTTTCAATATTTGTGTCCGTTCTCCACTTAGTGGATTTATCAAATTTATCACCTTCAATTAACTCTTGATAACTGGGTAAACTCATTCTATTCACCACATTTACAATTTTTAATATTTTGATGTTTAATATAAAAATTAATTCTGAATAAATATTCAAATTAAATAATCATATTAAATATATAAATCTTATACTTATTTTCCAAATTTCCATTTTTTTAAAGATTGCGCTTAAATATGAATCACAACATCAAAAATAACAAATAAGATATTTGATAGATTATTCTTTTCCCTATTCCTCCAACTTTTTATTGATCAAACTTCTTTCGCTATAAGTTAAAAAAATTTTTGAACAATTAGAAATTACAGTAAATGTTACTATGATTTTAATATTTCGAGAATTGGAGGTAAGAACTTAATCTCTCATTTTATCATTACCCATCCTGGCAAAGCCCACCTCGATGACTTTCTCTCGTGCTGCTTGGTACTGTATAAGGATAAAAAAGTGAAAAAAATAGTGAGGAAAGAACCGACCGAAGAGGAGATTAAGAATCCCAAAATCTGGAAACTTGATGTCGGAAATGACTTTAATCCAGATTTACGATTATTTGATCACCACCAGAGAGATATGAGGGATAACACCTTTTCCCTTTTATTAAAAGAATGGGATATTTGGGAAAAAGCCAATGAAGTATATTCGTGGATACCCTCTATGGTTCTTATGGATATTCGCGGGTCTAAGGAGGTAGTTCGGGATTTAGACATTACCTATGAGGCTCTAAATTCTCTTGATTCTTTTATAGAACGGTATTTTTTACGCTGGTTTAAGACCAAAAAGAAAATCACCCGATCTGAGGTCTTCTTTAAATTAATGAGAAAATTCGGAGAACATTTCTTTACCCGAATTAAAAAATATTTTAAGATACAAGAATTGGTGGAAAGGGAGGGGAAATATAAAATGATCGAGGGGATTCCCGTCATTATATTATTATCGAGGAAAATTTCCAACAGTAATGTTTTACACCAATTAGCATCGCAGAAGAGAAGACAAGTATGGCCTAATGAAAGAGCAGGTATTCTTGTCTTTCCTAATGACCGACCAGAGGGATCGATTGGTGTGAAGAGGTTGGGCAATGATAGACGAATAGATTTATATCGGTTGCATGATTTTGATAAAACAATCTTCGCCCATAAGCGTGGGTTTTTTGCTGCCCTGGAAAAAATGTCAGATTACGAATTAGAACAATATATCAAGGAAGCCATAGTAACCTAAGAGATCATAATTAGCTGTTTTAGAGAGGGAGGAATATGATATATACTGTCACATTAAACCCTGCCGTTGATCGAACCATCGAATTGGACGGCATTAAGTTGGGAGATTTAAATCGGGTAAAATCAACCCGTCTTGATGCAGGCGGAAAAGGTATTAACGTCTCAAGAGTTATTCACTCCTTAAATGGAGAATCCATTGCCTTAGGCTTTCTTGGAGGAAAAAACGGGGGATATATCTTAAACGAGATAAAGGAAATGGGGATTTCAGAGGAATTTATAAGGATTAAAGACTCTACCCGGATGAATATTAAGGCACTTGATACTCAAACCCAACAAGTGACGGAATTTAACGAACAAGGCCCGTTTATTCAAGAGAGTGAATTGAAGGAATTGAAAATCTTGTTAGCAAAGAAGGTTAAAAAAGAAGATTTTATAGTATTTTCCGGGAGTGTACCACAAAATCTCTCTAATTCGATTTACCGAAACTTAATAGAAGTAGTACCCGAAGGTGCAAAAGTCATTCTTGACGCTGCTGGGTCCGTGCTCCAGGAAGGTATAAAAGTCAATCCATATCTTATCAAGCCGAATTTTCATGAGTTCTGCCGATTGACTGATATTAAATCTGAAGAGATTTCTGAACTTCTTAAAGCAGCAAACCATTTAAAGAGAAAAGGACCGCAAACAATACTTTTATCCATGGGGGAGAAGGGGGCACTATATTTCGGTCTGGGAGAAAATTTCAAAATAAAACCAATAGATGTTGAAGTCAAAAGCACTATAGGAGCAGGGGATGCTCTGATTGCTGGTTTTACATATGCCCTCTTCAAAAATTGTTCACTCCAGCAGGCATTGATTAAAGCAACTGCTTGTGCGGCAGCAAGCATTTCCATGGAAGGAACTCAACCCGGTTCCAGGAACTTGGTAAAGAGTTTGGAATCAAAAGTGCAAATTGAGAAGATATAAAAATTATAAATAAGAGGGAAGTTCATTCAAAATCAAAATCGGAGCATAGTTCTCCTTTGATTTCATAACAATCGAACAAGTTATCTAAATCTTCAATATAACATTCCATTCTTTTATACCATTTATCCAATAATTTCTTGAATTCTTGTTTTATTGAATTGATATCTTTTCTATTATAGACATATAGATATCCTCTGGTTTTTTTTTCACTTAACTCCTTTCTCTCGGAATACTCTTTCATTGACATAGATTTTCTAGTTATGATATTTAATTCTTTAAGATCTTGCAGCGCTCGTTGTATAGAACTTCTATCCATATCCAACACATCTGTTAATTCACTGGTGCTGACATCCTTATTTTGTAATAAGTAAGAAAATATATTGGTTTCCAAACTATTGAGTCCCAAAATACAATTGAAGAGTCGATTACTTTTAAAAACTTCTTTCTCCTCTAACATTTTGTGGTTAATATGATCTATTTCCTCTAATTCTTTTAATTGTTTATTCATTAATTCCATTTTATTGTAACTCCTTTTTTTATAAAAATAGTAATTTAGTTCTTTTCTTTTAATTTGTGAAAAATACTCTTCAAATTTTGATAGCCTACTGCTCCCACTAATTTTTTAATTATTTTTCCTTCCTTTACGAAAATAGTAGAGGGAATAGAAGAGATTTGAAATTGAGCCGCAAGCTGTTGATTTTGATCTATGTTAACCTTTCCAAAAATGAATTCTTCTTGAAATTCCTTGGAAAGTTTTTTAAATATGGGACCGAACGTTTTGCATGGGGCACACCATTCCGCCCAGAAATCCAAGACCATGATCTTTTCTGGATATTGTTTGATCAAATTTTGATATTCTTGCATTGAATTAATTTTAACAATATTTTTAACTTTTTTATTTGATTGAGTTGTCTGAGCCTTTTCCATTAGTCTTTTTGCTTTTTTACGTCGAATTCGTTCTAATTCGTTGTCTGCCATAGTTGATATCACTTTTTTATTTATGTAAAAAAGTTTCACAACTAATATAAATTTTCCGAAAAACGGGTGCTTTTCGAAGTAAATAGAAAATAAATGTGATCAGTAATTAAAAAATGTCACAAAATCAGTAATGACCTGACACTTAAATCATTACTGCCCAACGTGATCAGTAATCGAAAATGTCAGTAAATTCACTGATTTTCGAAAGTTTTCTTTCTTCTCAATTTTGACAACTGCCCGTAAGATCAGTAATGAAATTGACACATTAAAAAAGAGATTTCTGAAATGATCTTGGGATTTATATCTCTTTATACAACCTAAATAGTATTTGGGTTTAAATTGATCTTTAATCCCTTATAGATTATCCTTAAATTATTGGAAAAGAGATATGAATTAATAAAAATATGACGAGAAGGAAAAAGAAAGATTTTTATAAAAAAGTGAAGGAATTACGCTATAATAAGAAGATGTCAATCGAAGAATTAGCACGACATTACGGGAAATCTAAAAGGACGATTTACAGAGGGTTAAAAAAGGCAAAACAAGATGGCAAGAAAAGAAAACATCGCTCGAAAAAGCCCACTAAACGGAAGCGTAAATATCCGGAGAAGATATTTACTTGTATTGTGGAATTAAAGAAGGAAGTTCCACAACGAAGTGCTCCTATGATCCACCGGCTTTTAAAAAAGGAATTTCAAATCCCGGTGCCCTCTATTTCAACTGTTCGGAAATATATCA
>JAWOCD010000090.1:0-122293 GCA_046483985.1 Promethearchaeia archaeon | reverse complement strand
CAGGACTATAAAATCATGTTAGAAGATGGGAAATATGTGAGAGTTGCGTTGGTCCTAGATCAAAGGCCTTCTGATACACTTAAAGAGGGTGTATCTAACTTTATCACGCGATTTGAATCGAAATACGAAAAACACTTAAAGGATTTTGACGGCGTTACGAAGTATTACCGGGATTTTATGAAATTGTCATCGAAGAAATTTCGGCTTACCTTATACACTCCCCATGTCATCAATCCGAAACTCGTCAAAGCCAAATTAGAAGATTTTGAGAAAACCGTTTTAGAGATAACTCAAACCTTTGAATTAATGTCCGAAAAACATTTAAACATCGCGGAACTCCGCAATTATCTCATCAGCGTGTTGCCGAATGAACCCAAGGAACGAATTACTGCGACACTTTTAGAGCTCATTGACAAAAAGTACTTGGTCCCCTTGTTTGAAGAATAAATACCTTAAAGCGTACACTGGATTATCGTACATACACGATTTCGAACAATTCATTAAAATAATTGTTTCAGTAAATGATTCGTAATTATTTCGAAGGTTTTCTCTACATTAAAACCGGTCTTAGAAGAAGTCTTTATATAATCTATCATACCAAATTTTTTTTTTACTCTTAAGACTGTTTGGTCTTTAATGGAGATTAACTGCTGCAGATCATATTTCGTGCCGATAAGTAGAAGGGGGATCTCTTTATTAAATTTTCGGACAATTTTAATCCATTCTTTTTCTAAACTGAGTAATGTGTTGGGTCTTGTCAGGTCAAACATCATAAACGCCGCATTAGAACCCCGTACAAACCCGTCTTGGAAAAACCGGAACTGGTCTTGTCCCCCAAAATCCCACAGTTGCAAGGCACAGAGCTCTCCATTATCCAACTCCACATTCTTTCGTAAAATATCTACCCCAATGGTCATTTTAGTAGTGGCGCTAAATTTTCCCTCAACGAAGCGTTTGAGGAGAGTGGTCTTTCCGACTTGCTCATCTCCCGCAACTATGACCTTGAAAGTGTAATCTATATTCAAGATAATAACCCTATAAGTAATTCAAATATATCCAAAAAATGTTCAAATAAAATCCCTTATCAATAACTTAATAAAGTTACGTATTTATATGTATTGCTTCATGAAAAAATGCATTTTATAGAAATAGAAGAAAAAGCCAAATGTTTAGACTTCAATCCATAATTTCTCTTGGATATTATTCTTTTTGAGCCACTGCATTTATTTGACTTCTTGGAATGAAAAAGAGTTATTACAGGATCATTAGACGGTTTCTCTAGGTTTATCCCAAGTTTAATCTATAGGCTTCCCGCGATTGCGGTGTCCTAGTTGTTTATGAGAGGGGAGGATTTCCACTCAGTCACCATCTTGCCAATTTTTTTCTAAGGTCTCATCCATTGTACGGAGTACCAAAATAAAGCCTTGAATTGAATGACCTGTAATAACTAATATAATCTTAGTAACATCATATTTAAATTATGATAAATTGAAAAAATAAATGATGAAAAAAAGAAAAAATAAAAATTTTATTCATTTTATTATAAAATGAACTTTTAATTTTAAATATGAGATATAGTAAAGACCGGATCAGAAAAAAGTATAGTGGGTTATTTAATTATTCAAAGGATCTTATTTTTATCCACGACTTGCAAGGTAATCTTCTGGATGCGAATGAAAGAGCAGTTAAAGCTTTCGGCTACAATAGAGATGAAATAAGCTCAATTACACTTCCGGATTTATTTATTCAGGAAAGTATGGCTAAAATAAAGAAACAAATTAAGAAAATTAGTAAAGGGAACAAACCAACAAGAGATAATATTTTCAAAATGAAGACTAAACAAGGAGAAATAATTTCTATAAATTCTTATGGAATCCCACTGTGTAAAAATGACAATGTCCATGCTATTTTAAACATTGCGCGGAAAGTAAATTCAAAAAACCTTACAAAAAAGAAATCAGAATCGGAGATTACATTAGAATCTGAAAAGAAATATGGATTTCTTTCGGATCAAGCAAACGATATGGTCATGGTAATAAATGATAATTTTGAGTATGAATACATTAATGAAGATGCTTTTTATAGATTGATGGGATACAAAAAAGAGGATATTTTAGGGGTTCAAGCCATTAAATTAGTCCATCCCGATGATAAGGAAAAAATATTAAAGCTGGCAAAAAAAGGATTCAAAAATGGAGAAGCAAGCGCAGAATTTAGATTTAGGGATAAAGACGGGCATTGGGTGTGGCTTGAAAGTAGAGGAAAAACCTTTACAGATAATAAGGGAAACTTAAAGGGAATAATTATTTCTCGGGATATTACTGAACGAAAAAAAACCAAAAAAAAATTGAGGGAAAGAATAAAGGAACTAGGTTGTCTCTATAAGATCTATGAGTTGATTCAGAAAGCCAATTCAGAATTGGAAGAAATCTTTCAAAAAATTGTCAAACTAATACCTAAAGCGTGGCAGTTTCCAAAAATCACTTGTGCTAAAATCTCATATGAAGGGCAAGAGTTTAAAACAACTAATTATAATAAAACAAAATGGAAACTGTCAACCAAGATAACTATCAACGGACAACCAAAAGGAGCCATTAAGGTCTATTATTTAGAACAAACACCCGAATTCGATGAAGGTAAATTTTTAAAGGAAGAAAGAGATCTAATTGAGAATATTGCAACAATTTTAGAAACTTATATTAGGGAAAAAATGGCAGAAAAAGCTTTAAAGCAATCAGAACAGAAATACCGTTCCTTATTCAATAATATGTCGGCAGGATTTGCTTACCATAGGGCACTTTATGATCAAAAAGGGAAACCAATTGATTATATCTTTTTAGAAGTGAACTCCCACTTTGAAAAACTATCGGGGTTAAAAAAGGAAAATATTATTGGAAAAAAAGTCACTCATGTCTTACCTGGAATAGAAAATGATCCCGCGAATTGGATAGGTCGGTATGGAAAAGTAGCACTTACAGGTAATCAAATTGAATTTGAAAACTTTTCAGAACCGCTCCAGCGATGGTATTATGTAACGGCATATTCCCCAAAAAAAGAATATTTTGCTTGTATTTTCATGGATATTACAGAGCAGAAAAGGGTAGAAAAAAAATTAAAAGAATCGGAAAAAAGATATTACGACTTAATAGAACACGCACCTTATCCAATATTGCTCTTAGATTTTGAGAGTAAAATTATTGACTGCAATAAAGAACTAGAGAATCTACTAAAAATGGATAAGGGTAAAATTATTGGAAAAAAATTCTATAATTTAGATATTTTTATTGAAGAAAAAAAATTAAATAAGTTAAAGAGGAATCTAAATGATTTGTTTTCCGGGAATGAACCTGAGTTAATCGAGTTTAGAATTAAAAATAGGGAGAATCAAATTCGATGGATAAAAACTAATTCCAGACATTTCAGATATGAAGATGGGCAATATGTCCAAATGATCCTCGCCGACATAACCTCTATAAAGGAGACCCAAAAATTAAAGGATCAACTTAACAGAGAATTAGAAAAAAAGGTTCAAGAGAGAACAAAAGAATTAGAAAAAGTCAATAAGCTTATAAGGAGGAAATTGAATTTTGAAAAAGTAATTTCAAAAATATCTTCTCGTTTTGTAGGCACGATAAACCTAGATAAAGCAATCACTGCTACTTTAGAAGATTTAGGAGAGTCAAGTGCCGCGGATCGTGTGTATATATTCCTTTTTAACGATGACGGAACTATGAGCAACGAATATGAATGGTGTGCTGAAGGTGTATCCGCCGAGAAGGATAACCTCCAGAATTTGCCTAAGAGTATGTTTCCTTGGTGGATAGAAACACTAAAAAAAAGAAATTTTATTCATATTGAAAATGTTTCAAATATGCCCCCCGAAGCCTCAACAGAAGAGGAGATGTTGGAGGAACAAGGGGTTAAATCAATCTTAGTATATCCCATTTATGTTGAAGATAAACTCTATGGATTCATAGGATACGATAATTTAGAAGAAACAAGAAAATGGGAGAGAAGTATGCTGACATCTCTAAAGATTGTTTCTGAAATCATTAGTAATAAATTCGAGCACCAACTAGCATTAAGAAAACAGAAACTTTATTTAGAACAAGTGACAAAAGCATCTCAATTTAAATCCCAATTTATGGCATCCATGTCTCATGAATTAAGAACACCTCTGAACTCAATCATAGGCTTTACAGACCTATTACTTGAAGAGGCCTACGGAAAAGTAGAAGAATCTCAATTCGAATTTTTGGAGAATATTAGTTCGAGTAGTCAGCATCTATTAAATTTAATTGACGAAATAATGGATATTTCTAAAATCGAATCTGGGGCAATGGAACTTCAAATTGAAGAAATTTCTATTAAGCCTTTTCTAGATAATGTTATATCTGAATTTAAGCCTATACTAAAAGAGAAAGGCCTTGAAGTGAAAATAAACGGAACTGAAAATCCTAGAAAAATCCAAGCCGACCCGATCAAATTAAGATCCATTTTTTATAATCTTCTCTCTAATGCGGTAAAATTTACAGTCAACGGAACTATTTCCATAGATTTTAGTGAGACTGAGAAGTTCTGGGAATTTCAAGTTAGAGATACAGGAATAGGTATAAAAAAAGAAGATTATGATAAAGTCTTTAAGGAGTTTAAAAGGATAGAAAGTCCATATATCAGTAATTCAGAGGGAACTGGGCTGGGGCTCCCCTTAGCAAGGAGAGTAGTTAATTTACACGGAGGGAGGATCTGGTTCGATAGTGAGCTGGGAGTAGGAACAACCTTTTTCTTCACACTTCCGAAAATGAAAAAAGCCCAAAAAAGGGGGAAAATTCAAAAGTTTTTTGATAAATTATAGACTTTCAAAATTATTGTTGTTCTGAAATTATTATGTCAATTCTTACTTTTTTATTATCATTATATCATGAAGGAGTTCATTTACGTTTATTAGGAGATTTCCTTCTGGTTTGGTGACGCTAATTTGAAGTCCAAGAAGGATTGGAATCGTTGACAAGACAGATTCACGAAGAGACAAAGTTCTGGAATAATAAAGTCAATAACTCTACGGGGTTAAAATCAGTTTTAGAGAAAGGTAAGAGCCCTCTATAAACTTACGTATTTATAAGTATTGCTGTATTTTTAAGTATTGCTTCATAGAGAAATACTTTGAATGTGATATATACATAGAGAACAGAAAAAGTCAAATGTTTAGACTTCAATCCGTAATTTCTCTTGCATATTATTTTTTTTGAGTAAATAATTTGTTAAGCTCTCAAATGCACGCTCCACATTCAGCCCTGTTTTGGAAGAAGTAGATAGATAGCCAATAAAATTATGCTTCTCCATAAGTTCTCTAATATCCGATTCTGAAACACTAATCATATCCACAAGATCATATTTCGATCCGATTAAGAGAATTGGAATGGAGGAATCAAACTTTCGGATGATTTCGACCCAGTGGTCGATTTTTTCCAGTGTTTTCTGTCGGGTCAAATCAAAAAGCAATAGTGCTCCCTTCGTCCCCCTGACAAAGCTGTCGAGAAAGCTGCGAAATCTGTCTTGACCACCTAGATCCCAGAGCTGCAAATCGCAAGAGACGTTATTTCCAATATTTAGAGTTTTTTTATGGATTTGGACACCAATGGTCATTTGGGTGTTTTCCACAAATAATCCTTCTACGTATCGCTTAAGAAGCGTGGTTTTCCCCACAGCTCCTTCACCACCAATAATTGTTTTATATGTAATATCCGCCGTCATACTCATAAAAAAAGAGTAATATTAAGTACTTAAAGATTTTATATATTTTTTATAGCTCTATTCCTTTTTATAAGGAAAGAAAGAATGGAATCCAGAATTTTTTCAGACCATCTCAAATCGAGCGCAAATAATTTTGAAGTGGATAATTTATCAAAAAAACTTGAGTGGTTCAAGTCTCAATTATTAATTATATCGTAAATAGTTCAATTTCTGAAGATATTATGATATAACCCAAAAATTAGACATTACTTATATATAGATATCAGCTTTTTATAGGAAATAAAAATATCTTAAATTGATTTTTATGGAGAATTTAAAAAAAATTAGAAATATCATAATTATTACGGTTTTCTTGTTCTCGGTAATTCTACTAATGCCTATGCCAAAATTGCCTAGAAATACGGTAAATTCTGGTAAAATAGAAAAAAATCCAGAAAACGATTTAGACTTCAATACTGACCCGCTAAAGAATGCGGGCACGATTGCAAATGGAAGTCTAAGTAACGCGGGAAATCCGCAAAATGTTTCATTATATCATACAAGAAAGCAAGGATATGAAGAAGAGAGCACATCCGACGGGGGGTTAACTATTGATAATCCAGATTATCCCCAATCGGAATGGAACATGACCGATTTTGAATTAAATTTCACAAGACTTCATACGACTGGGAAATATGTGCCCTTTGAAATTAGAAACGATGGATCGGATACGTTTAGCGAGGAAGAAGTTCGCTACGCCACCTCATTTACGGTACCAAATACCTGCTATTTGAATAATATCTCCCTCTTTTTACAATATTGGGGAGGGAATAATACATTTGGAAGTTATGGTAATCCTTCGCCCTCTAAATTCTCAATAAATATTTACAATTCGACTCTTAATACCAGTAAAATTGAACCTGATAGTCCAATAAACAAATCACAAGATGAAACAATAATTGATCTTACCGAGAAAAATCTTGATCAACCCGCGAGATGGTATCAAGCAAATTTCTCCCAAAGAATGCTCAATATCTCAAATACCTACAATAGAACCTTCTTTGCTGTTTTTGAATCCATTGATTTTCCTAGTTGGGGGGTAGACGCTCAAGATGCTTATTTTTATTATGCAAATAACCAAAGTGGGGATGAATACAATCTTAGATTTTACAAAGATTCAGGTTCGAAGGTATGGAGTCAACAAACTGGGAGGAACGGGATGATGAAAGTCAACCTCGATCCTCTAAATAAATCGCCAGATCCCCAGCAAGTAAATTTAACGGTATTTAATACAGATGTAAATAACTCTGGGTTGTATCAAAATCATACCTTTTATCCGCATGAGAGTAATACATTTGACATTCCCATCCACTCTCCGTGGTTTTCTCCAGTGGAGTATGATGTAACCTTTGAAGGTCAGTTTCGATACAATACAGTCTCATCAAATACATTCAACGCATCTCTAAACACGGACGTATTATGGAACTCATCGCTCTCAATTCAACAGTTTCCTGATGCTGCTTATAACAAAAAGGCACGATTCTTTAAACCCAACTACTGGGCACATAATTCAACTTACAATGAAAGTTCTTTTTATACCGATTCGGATGAAAATTCAGATTATGTGGATATTCTCAACGCGACTAATCATAAGTGGAATATAATATTCAACCAGACATATAACATTATTGAGCACATAGATTGTAAAAAGAGTTCTAAGAAAGAAAAGTGGTATAATATATCTGCCCTTGCTAATGTTAATATTACTGATTACATCAATATCTCAAGTACCTTAAAAAATGACGAAGGCAGTGCTTGGATGAATATCTATTCAGACACCTCGGAGATCTCGGAGGAAAAGGAAGTTACCGATAATTATGTAGAGTTTCCGCTCTGGAGACCCGATTTAAACACATCCATTACCGAAAATAACTCCAAAATTGACGTACAACTAATGACATCCAATGGAACAATAGCCGGTATTAGTAGTACCTCCTTTAATGTTGTCAATTCAGAACTGAACCTGACGCTTTTGGACGCACAGTCTCAAGTATTGAAAAACGAGCAAGCCAATTTTAATTTCTCGTTACAAAACGAATATAACGGGGAAAACATAGATCCCGAGAATATCGTTATTCACGCCCAGTATAATTCGGGGGCTTGGAATCTTTTAGACCAATATGAGGAATATAAAGTGAGTAGATATAAAACGGGAAATTTTAACATAACATTGGATACCAGTCATGATTATTTTAAAGCTGGCAACTATTCTCTGAATATTACCATTGAAAATCAATACTACAACAACTCTACACACCATTATGACAATTTAGAGGTGGATTTTCGCTCTCACAATTTAACGATCAAGGGAGCAGATAATCCAAACCGAATTTACCGATTGGGAGACTATGCAAAATACTCATTATATTTGAATGATAGTCGCACAGGGGAGGGGCTCGATGGAATGGAACTTAGTCTTAAAACCAACTTAAGCGGTGAAAGTAAAGTTTTGGAGTCTGCCGCATATCGAATATCGGACGATAATCAAGGGAATTATAACGTGACGATTCTTACGGATATCTTGTACGAGGACAAAGAATTGAAAAATATCACAATCGAATTCTATACTGAGAAAGAAGGAATTTATTCTGAAAATAACAAAAACGATACCCTTAAGATAGTTAGCGAACCACGCACGACAAAACTTTCTATATTATCTAATTCATCCACCCGTGTGATCGCTGGCGATCCTACATGGATTTCAATGAGATATAATGATACGGAAAACGAGGAAAATTTAACAGACGCCAATTTTCAACTTTATAATGAAACTACGTCCCTTCCCACCAAGAGTTATGATATAGAAGAGTCTTCGGATAACTACAATATAACATTTGACCTCAATTATTTAGATATTGGATACTATAATTTAAGCATTGTAGCAAACCGTTCAAGAGACGGGTCTATTAGCTATAAGGAAGCAAAAGAAGATTTCGAGTTTACTTTTTGGGCTTATCCATCAGAGATTTCCATTCCCGAAGATTACCAAAATCAATCTTTGTATCAAGAAGAAACATTAGAAATGCTGGTAGTCCTTAAAGATACATTTAGACATCAAGATATTGTAAACGCAAATGTACGGATGAAAATCGAAGGTCTGCCGTATTCAAACTATTTCTCGGAATTAGCCTCAGACTTCGGATGGTATGAAGGATTATTAGACCTCAAAGATTTAGACCCCGGAAAATATGAAGTACATATTAATATGACGGCTGAGCATTATCAATCCGTGACAAATTCGGTAAATATAACCGTATTGGAAAAAGAAACACCATCTTTAAAACTTTTAACGAAGATTAGAGATTCTTATGTATGGGAAGACACTATTTCATTTGAATTTAAACTCGCCACGGGGGACAAACCGATTCAGAACCAGGAGATAAAGATAATAATCACAAAAATCTATGAAGACGGAAGCATTGAGGAGGAAACCTTATCTGCAACCACAGATAATGAAGGATACGCAAAAACGGATTATGCAATTCAAAAGGTGAAATCCTTCGATTTTAGCATAATCTATAATGGCACAGCTCAGTATAGATCTGCAGAACAGACTAAGAAAAATATCGAAGTGAGATCTCCAAGCGAACAATTTGTAAATGAAATCACACCGTATATACCCTTTTTAATAGGTACGGTTATTGCATTGACGGGATATGGACTTTATCGAAGATCCAAAAAGAAAAAGCTAGAAAAAGAATGGCAAAAAAAGACGGGGTATTTCTTAGACGCAATTAACGTGGAGTATATCTTGGTAATCCATAAGGAAGGGGGGGTGGCTCTTATCAAGCAAAATTATGGGCAGATAGAATTTGATGGCGATTTGATCAGTGGGTTTTTGCATGCCATAACAAACTTCAAGTACGAAATTAAAAACGATACCGAGCGAAGAAAGAGAAGCATTACCACATTAGATTACCAAGATTATCAAATATTATTGAAAGACGGTGAATATATAAGAGTCGGTTTAATTTTAGGCGGTGCACCTTCTGAAAATCTAAAGGGGGAATTAGATGAATTTATAGAAAAATTTGAAACCGCTTATGAAAAACCTCTTAAGGATTTTAGAGGGGATTTAGCAGGATTCGAAGGTTACCAGAAATTGATTAATGACGTATTTAATTTAACGCTCAATAACCCACACGTTGTTAATAAGACCCCGCCCGCAATCGATCTGAGTAATTTCCAGAAGCGAATTATTTCGGTAGCAAGGAGATTAGAGGAGGATACCGAAGCATTCTTTATCAGCAAATTATTAAACTATTTGATGTCAATGATGGAAAAGACGCCAAAGGAAAAGATAATCGCAAATATATACGATCTAAGAGAGACGGGGTTTTTGGAACCCATCCAATTTGAATGAAAAATTCAAAATAAAAACTAATAATAATTTTTTTATTGTTCTTTCTACTTTCTTAAGTACAACTATTTTTTGATATCTCAATCTGATATTTAGTAATGGGTTGAGAAATTTCTTTTACACAATTAAAGAATGACCGCAAAAAATAGTATAATTTCATAAATGAAAATAGAACTCCAAACAAAAAAATGAAGTATTTTTTAGATAGTGCAAAAATAGACGAAATTAAGTATGCTCTGGAAAATTGGGGTATCGACGGTGTCACGTCTAATCCGAAACATGTAAAACGATGCGGAAAACCATTTTTTACGGTCGTAAAAGAATTTGCCGAGGAATTTAAGGATATTGATTTCCCGATTTCGGTGGAAATTGATCCTCATATCGAAAAAGCCGCGAAAATGATAGAACAAGGAAAGAAGATCGCGAGCCTTTCGGACAATTTCGCCATTAAAATCCCGTGTAATGAACAAGGGTTGATTGCAACTAAGAAACTGAGCAAGGACGGGATTCCCGTAAACGTGACCTTAGTATTTACGGCGTCTCAAGCTCTCCAAGTAGGACGGATCGGCGCCGCCTATTGCTCTCCGTTTATCGGATGGCAAGAAGCTTCCGGAGTCGACTGTACCTTACTGGTGAACAATATTATGAGAATCTACAATCTTTATGGCTTTGATACTGAGGTCATCGTGGCGGCCCTCAGGAACGGGAAACAAATTGTTGATGCGGCAATTATGGGCGCTGATGTCGTTACCGCTGGCTTCGATGTCTATAAGGAGAGTTTTGAGCATCCGTTTACCGATAAAGGGCTGAAAATCTTCCAAAACGCATGGGACGACACAGAAATAGGAGATCTATAATTTAATTTTTTTTATTTTTAATCTTTTACCAAGGGAAAAACACAATGAATCCCAATTTAGTTTTCTTTTTATCCCTCACCATAATTCTCATCGGATATGTGATCAAAAAAGCCCACATTATTACCGAGAAAGAAGGCGAGGGTATCGCAAAACTTATTCTCAATGTGACCTTGCCTGCCCTTATTTTTGATGTTATTACCACTTTAGAATTAGTGTCAGAATTATTTTTGTTGTTTTTTATCTCCCTTGGGTTCTCTGTCATGGTGGTCTCCGTCGGATTTGTGTTATTCCAAAACTACGATCGGCAAGTAAAGGGGATTCTTTTAATGACCAGCATCGGGTATAACATCGGGCTTTTTGCCTACCCAATAATAGAAGGCATCTGGGGAATAGAGGGCTTACAGCATATCGCATTATTTGACTTCGGCAATGCTTTTGTAGTATTTATTCTGTGCTATGTAATCGCGGCGATCTTTTCTCCAAAAAATGGCGAAGACGGTAAAATAAACGGCAAATATATTTTAAAAAAGCTGGTGAGCTCTGCTCCCTTGGTCAGCTTTATTATCGCAGTAATTTTGAACTTGTTCGGGTTTGAATTCCCTCTCTTCTTATCTGAACTAATTGGTGTTCTTTCCCGCGCAAATATGGCCTTAACCCTCCTACTGCTCGGAATTTATCTCAATTTCAAGTTCCAAAAATCTGAATGGGTCAGTGTCATGAAGGTTTTGGCAATTCGATATGGGTTTGGCTTAACAGTAGGATTGATTTTATTTTTTGCCTTACCTTACAGCCATTTATACCGGACCATCTTGTTGGTGGGACTAATTCTTCCGGTGGGGATGGCCACGGTTCCGTTTGCCGTAGAATATAAATACAGCGATAAATTAAAAAAACTGACGGGGATCATTGTGAATTTGACGATAACCATCTCATTTGCGTTGATGTGGTTGATTACTTTAATCATTGCATGAATTTTCCAACGTTAAGAAATTCTGAAGTTACCGAAATTACGGTTATGGAGAATTGAACTACCACGCCCTATAGGGCGATGGAATCATAATTCATTACAGTTGCTTGTCTAAGTGCACAAGTCTTACAGATATGCTTCAAACGCTAACCCCCCAGTCCTTGCGGTTACACGAGGAACTTGGTTATCATCTATCAATATTTTTATTGTATTAATCGTTTACAAATGTATGTGTGATTTATCCCCGCCCTGAAGGTCGGGGCATTCTCGCATTCTAGTGGTAAAGTTGAATTTAATAGTAGAGTTGAATTTAAAAATTTAATAGTTGGTGTCATTAATTGAAAAAACAAATTAAAATTGGAGTAGTCTGTTTAGCACGGAAAACCTTCGATTTTGAAGCTGCGCAAGAGCTATACGAGGGAATTCAAGACGATTTAAAGCACATTGAAGCCGTTGAATGGAACTTCATGGATAATTTAGTCATTGAGATTGAAGACGCGCAAGAGGCGGCAAATTCCTTCGCTAAAGATCAAATTGATGGTCTAATCTGTATCAGCGGGACCTTTGCTTTAGGACATTTAATACTAGAACTAAATAAAGTCCTAAAAAAGCCGCTTTTATTATGGGGGTTAGATGAACTCCCGTATGATGGAGGACGAATCAGGTTGAATTCCGTTTGTGGGGTAAATCTAAATGCATCCAATCTCTATAAAGCGGGTATCAGAAATTTCCATGTCGTAATTGGAGATAAAATCAATGAAGATTGGTTAGATGCCATCCGGATCATTAAAGCCTTAAATGAGGCTCATATCGGGATTATTGGTTATAGAGCGCGAGGGTTTTTCAATTTAGATGTAGATGAATTAGACCTCTGTAGAAAGCTGGGAATTTTAATCGATCATTATGAACTGAATTCAGTATTTGAGCACCCCGTAGAAAAAGAGACAACCGCCGAGAGAAAGGAGCAAATAAAGTCTATTTTTGATATTTCCAAAATCGATGAGCAACAACTCCAGAAGGTTGCTGAATTAACGGCTAAATTTGATAACTTTTTAGAAGAGAATAATTTAACATCAGTCGCTATTAGATGTTGGCCAGAATTTGCCGATGAATTTGGAATTTCTCCGTGTGCGGCAATGTCAATATTACAGTCGGAAGGAAAGATTCTGACCTGTGAGGGGGATATTTTAGGAAGCATCTCCATGTTAGCCCATCAAGCAATCGGAGCAGAAACACCATTTCTCGCAGATTTTTCTCAAGTCAATTTTGAGGAGGATTTCGCCCTTTTATGGCATTGTGGGGTGGCAGCATGTAATTTATGGGATGGAAAATGTAAAAGGACCTTAGATACCTATTTCGCGGGGGGGAAAGGAGTAACTGCGGGATTTGTGATGGAAGCAGGAGATTTTTCCTTATTGCGGATGGACTATGCTCCTCCCAATGAATATCGCCTCTTTTTACAACTGGGAGAAGGAATCCCCATGGAAAAAGAACTGAGCGGAACCTATCTGAAAGCAAAATTTGAAGATGGAGTACGGACGGTATTAGACAAAATCATTGAAAACGGGATTGCACATCATGTTTCCGTAGCCTACGGAGATTTCATCAAACCGCTCGAGATATTTGCAAAGATCAATGGCTGGAAGGTCATAAAATAGCCGGAAAAACAATATATAGAATTTTTTAAGCTATATTTTCTTTTTTAATGTAATTAGCAATTGAATATCATAAAGATTATAATACGCATAATGAGTATAAATGGGAATAAATAATGAGAATTGAGAAAATCAATAACCAAAAATTTAATTTATATTTTAAAGATCATCTCCTCTTTTCACACGATACAAAACACCCCATTCTAACCGTTGGAATGGGACATAGTAAGATCAAGGAAAAACATGGACATTTTAAGTTTAAAGACAAGGTTGATGAAAAATACGCGTTAACACAATTTAAGATTCTACAAGAAAAAGAAAACCATATATCGATTGAGTTCTATGGGGAGGATTCTACAGTTGAAATGATCTGCAATATCAGTAAAGGAAAATTGGAGATCAGTTTAAATCCATCGCAAAAGGATTTCAATCGGTATGGAATTAATCTTCACGCGACTCCTGAGGAGGCAATTTACGGCTGTGGAGAACAGTTTTCGGAACTGAATTTACGAGGTAAGAAAGTTCCAATATGGGTAAGTGAGCAAGGGATAGGACGCGGAGACCCCAAAATTATTACATGGCTATTGAATCTGGTCGCAAAAGCAGGAGGTCATTGGTATACCTCGTATCACGTACAACCATCATTTGTTTCCAGTGCGAATTACTATGTGCATGCAGAAAGCACGGTTTATGCGGAATTTAATTTCAAAAAAAAGCACAGGCATCATCTCTATTTCTGGGGAAATCCCCAAAAACTTATAATCAATAAATTCGAATCTGCTCGTGAGACGGTAAGCGGTTTAGCTAAATTAAACGGGATCCAACCGAAATTACCGAATTGGGTATATGATGGAATGTGGTTGGCAATCCAAGGAAGAGGCGGAAAGAAACGGGTAAGCGAGCGCTTAAAGACTGCATTGGATGCGGGAATCAAGGTAGGGGCAATCTGGAGTCAAGACTGGGAAGGGATTAATGTGACCAAATTTGGAACTCAATTATTTTGGGACTGGAAATGGAATGGAGGAGGACGAGAGGTCCGATTTCCGGAGTTTCCCGATTTTGTAAAGGAGATAAACAATAGAGGTTTTAAATATTTAGGATATATAAATTCGTTCTTGCACACAGAAGGTGATCTTTACAAGGTGGCGAAGGAAAAAGATTATTGCGTAAAGAATCAAGAAGGAGAGGACTATATGATCTACGTGACCACATTTCCCGCTGCTCTTGTGGACTTAACAAATCCAGAGGCTTACGAATGGATAAAAAGGGTTATGAAAAAATATATGATCGAAGAGGCGGGACTCTCCGGCTGGATGAGCGACTACGGAGAGTATTTACCCATGGATGCGGTGCTTCATTCCGGAGTTTCTCCAAAAGAATATCATAACCAATATCCGGTCGATTGGCAAAAAGCAAATTACGAAGCAATAAAAGAGGCGGGGAAATTGGAAGAGATTGTCTATTTTACCCGGTCGGGATATTCTCACACCTCCCGATACACCACCATGGAATGGGGTGGTGACCAACTTCCCACATTCAGTATGGACGACGGACTTGCATCAGTTATTCCCGCGGCACTATCTGTTGGAATCTGCGGAGTAGGATACCATCACACGGACATCGGCGGCTACACTACTTTTAAGCCTTTTTTCACCAGAAATGAAGAAATTATGATGCGATGGGCGGAGCAGAGCGTGTTTACCATGTTAATGCGAACGCATGAGGGAAACCAACCCAAAAATAATGTCCAATTCGATTCGAGTGAGGAGATATTGCAGCACCTGGCCAAGATGTCTCAAATACACGTATATTTAACTCCTTATCTGCAGAGGATTTCCGATCAGTATCAAAAAACGGGAATCTCGCCGATGCGTCCTTTATTCTTACATTATGAAAATGATAAAGTAGTCCACTCCATTAAATATCAATATCTATTTGGGAGGGATCTCTTAGTGGCTCCCGTCATAAAGGAGAACAAAGAGGAGTGGGAAGTATATCTCCCGAGCAATGAATGGATCCACGTCTGGAGCGATAAGAAGTTTTTAAAAGGATGGCACAACATCGACGCGCCCATAGGAAAACCCCCCGTATTTTATCGAGAAGGGTCAGAATTTACAGAATTATTCCAAGGAATTAAAAATATTTAGAAAGGTAAACGAGCGGCAACAATATTACTTTTCCTCTTGTTATTGGGTTAATTTCATGAAACCGGTAATTAACTTTAGGAGCGTGGCATAGTGCACCCTTTTTTTCCCTTCAATTTCGAAGTGTTTACGTTGATCTTTGGGAAGAGTGTCTAATCAGATTGCGATTCTTCTTTTGTTGACATCTTCTAATGCTTTATCGGTTTTAATACGACTAAAAAAATAAACGCCAACACGATACAAAAAAAATAATATTTATATTTTAAATTACCACTCATTGGGGGTAATTAGTCCAGAGCCAGTCCCAAATAAGACAATTTTCTCATCTTTATCTAAGAACCCTTTTTTAAGTAATTTTTTTGCTGCATCAACCGTTGCGGCTGCTTCAGGGCATAACATGACTCCTTCTTGTTTGGCTAACTCGTACATTGCTGTTTTAATGTCAGAATCGGGAACAGCAATAGCGGTTCCATCGGATTCTCTTAAGGCTTGAAGGATTAAATAATCCCCAATCGCTGAAGGGACCCGTATTCCTCCAGCAAAAGAATGAGCATCTTCCCATTTGGCAGCAAATTTTTTTCCTTGCTCAAATGCTCGTACAATTGGTTGGCATCCTTCTGGTTGGACAGAAACCATACGAGGTCTTTTACTACCAATTAATCCAAGTTCCTCTAGCTCTGAAAAGGCTTTCCACATGCCTATGATTCCCGTTCCCCCACCAGTCGGATAGATAATAACATCTGGTAATGTCCAATCCAATTGCTCAGCCAATTCAAACCCCATCGTCTTTTTGCCTTCCACCCGATAAGGTTCTTTTAGAGTAGAAACAGAAAACCATCCGTTCTCTTTTTCAGCGGTCTTTGCTTTTTCTCCTGCGTGATCGATTAACCCATCAACTAATACAAGGTCTCCCCCCATTACCTCTATTTCCTTTCGAATAAACTCAGGCGCATCTTCAGGTGCAAAGATATGAGAATTAACACCTGCATGAGCTGTATAAGAAGATAATGCCGCTCCAGCATTACCAGCGCTTGGGATGACAAAGTCTTGTATTCCTAATTCTCTTCCTCTTGAAACTGCAGAACAAAGACCACGACTTTTAAACGTACCAGTGGGGTTCTGTCCCTCATCTTTCAAATATAAGTTTTTTAACCCGAAAGCACTGCCATAATTATCGAGTTTAACAAGCGGTGTCCACCCTTCTCCAAGTGATATTCGAAACTTCGGTTCCCTTACAGGCATTAATTCATTTAAACGCCAGATATTGTACACTTTTTTTTGCTGGATTTGATCCTTAGAGAGATATTCTTTCGCTTTTTCGATATTATACTTAGGGAATAAAACTTTCCCACATGATCTACATACATTATGGATTTCATCAGCATTATAATCCGCATTGCAATTGGTACAAACAATCTTTTGTAAAAAGGAATCTTGAGTCATATTTTAAAATCCTATTTTTAATCGTTTAATACTTTATATCTTCTTTTATTTAAGATAATTTTAAATTTTTTAGAATTGCAGATTTTTTTTTAGAATTACAGAATGGCAAGATTCTTACCTAATTGTACATTTTACTATTCAGAATATTCTATGTTTAATATGGATATGCCACTTGATACAGTAATAATAAGGCTTTAGAAAGCGCTGGTAAAATGAACTGAAATAATTCCTTTATTCTATGGTTTTTTAAACATTATCGAAAAACGAATAGTAAATGTCTGTATGCGATGTCAAGATATAGGAAAGGAATCCAAATGTTGACTTTTAGACTTGCATGACAAAATTTATAGAATATAATAATAGCCTTTATTTATCCATTTTGACATTGAGAATCGTATAATAAAATAAGCAAAAAAAGGAGAAATTCATAATGTTAGAATTAAAAACTAAAAAGAACGGAACTCCTGAACAAGAGAAGTTCAAAAAATTTATTGACTTTGATAAGAGACACCATGTTTTCTTTGATAATTTATATGTTGAAGATCTTAAAATAGTGATTAAACATCCATTAATTGTAGGGCAACATAATAAAACAGACATACCAGATTTAAAGGTGGAAAAATTTAACCTCACAAAATATACCTTTTTAACGCCTTATTAACCCCTTTGTAAAGATTGTACATTTTAACGTATGAATAGGATTTTTCAATAAACTTCTTACTTTCAGAAGGTTCTCTAATTCTGTGAAACCATGTTAACAAAACTGAAATTTAAAAGAGAGGCATAAAAACCAACAGAATCATTTTTATAACACTCTTCTTGAATCTCTATGTTCCCTTATCAATTTAGAACCTCTCAATTTGGAGGATAATAACTTAACCGCCCTTCCATAATCGATTTAGCCCCTTACTAATGTGAGTGAGGTATTTAAACTTACCTTAAATCAACCAACGAATCGCCCCCGAATCGCTAAAAACCCTTATAAGCTTAGATAAACTCATGATGGATGGTAATCCGTTAACGGGATTTCTGGCGTCAATCGAAAAATGACTACAAGCCTTAGGGGAGAGGGGATATATTATTTTCCGATAATTTGTTTTTGGCCTCTGGTGGATTTAGGGAAAATAAAAAAGAAAAAAAAGCAATATATTCTTTAAGTATATTAAGAATAATTGTATATATAATCTGGGTCTAAATGATGAAAAATAAAGATAAAGAAGATAAAGAGTTTTCAACCAAAACCGCTGTTGCTTATAGCTTTGCCAATTTTGCCGACATCACCGCTTCGCAATTCTTTTCCTTTCTGCTCTTTACATTTTATTTCGTGATCGTCGGCTTAAATGTGAATTGGATCACACTTGCATTTATCATCTGGTCAATCTGGAATGCGATAAATGACCCAATTTTGGGCACGCTCTCTGACAAGACCAGCACAAAAATAGGAAAAAGAAAGCCGTGGATTTTATTAGGTGTAGGGCCCATGTGTATAATTTTATTCCTCCTATGGACTCCTCCAGCAGGTGAACTCGCGGCGTTTATCTACATGATGATCATGATCTTACTTTTTGACCTCTTTTATACAATGTTTAGTCTCAATCAAGTGTCTCTGTTTCCAGAAATGTATCCCAATGTGAACCAAAGAGCAAGGGCTAATAATATTATTCAAGTCGTGGGAATTGTTGCCCTAATCTTTGCATTTATCACACCAAGCTTTTTTATCCCTGATTATAACAACCCCCAATATCAAGTAAATTACGCGGTGGCAGGCTTATTTATGGCAATAGTAACCGCAGTTTCAGCCTTTATATTTATAAAATACGGACTGAAAGAGAGGAAGGAATATTCAAAGGATTCCGAAATAGCCCCTTCTTTTATAGAATCGTTAAAGACCTCTGCTAAAAATAAATCTTTCCGGCGATATGTCATTGCAAACTTTGCTGTTTTTTATATGTTCGGCATGCTGCCAATGATGTCTCCGTTATATGGGCGGTTCGTACTTCAAATTGAGGATTCTACCATATTGTCCCTTCTGTTAGGATTGACCTTCATTTCGGCCGGCGGATGTATGATAATCTGGAATAAGGTAACCATCAAATTTGGGGTCAGAATTGGTCACATCTTGGCAATGTTGTCCCTTATTATTACGCTTATACCATTCATGTTTATATCTACTTTTATGGGAGCAATTTTTGCCTATGCATTAACCGGTTTAGGATTAGCGGGAGCATTATTTTTTCGCGCAGTTACAATATCGGCCATTATCGACGAAGATGAATTAAAAACCGGTGTGCGGAGAGAAGGCGGTTACATGGGAATAAACGCATTAGTCATTCGTCTAGCGACCATTGGAATTATCTTAACCATAAATCTGGTATTCAATAGTGTCGGTTGGAAAGTATTTGTCCCAGAGGATATCACTGAGAACACAATTTTTGGGTTAAGGGCCTTAATGTGTATTTTTCCCTCCATTTTCCTCGGAATTGGAATCCTATCCATGCTGGGCTTTCCCATTACAAAGGAACGCTATTTTGAGATAAAGGAAAAAATAGATAAATTACATGAACAAAAAAAGCAAAATATGTTAAAAGAAGAGAATTTAACTACGAAGTCTAAATGATATATGAGAGAATATGTCCTATGGGACTCTTTGGTTAATTGAGTCAAGATAATTGAATTAAGATAATTTAATAAGGATATAATGTCTTTGTTTAATATCTAAATAACAGTCACTATTATTTATAAATGTATGTGCGATTCTTCACCGCCCTAAAGGACGGTGCTTTCTCGCTCTCTAGTGGTAAAAATGAAGCCCCCAATTTGTCGTATTTGTCAAAAACGGTTAAAGGATATGGAAAATGGAGGTCTCATCCATTTCAAGAAAAGACCCACCGATATTGAATGGGAAAAAGAGATGAAACGTGAGGGAAAAATTGGGCATCCTCCGTATGCAGACTGGTTTTGTGAAAAACATTACGATGCTGCCTATCAATATAAGCATTTGCCGATTCATGAGGCATTAAAGAAGCTGAAGGAAGAAAATCAGAACCTATAAAAAAGAAATAGAAAAAAGTATGAATTTTTTTTTTATTTTTATTTACTTGTTTGTTCCTCATTTCTCATGATGTAGATAGAAAGCGGGATGATCCACGCTAAAATTGAAAAAAGCAGCAGCCACTCAAACAGAGGGCCACCAAAAATCCCGAACAAAATGATAACCGTCATGGGACCAATAACGCCATATAGTCCTAGCCAATTGGGAATATCTCTGATATATAAAATTACCATGAGACCAAAGAAAAATGCAGCAAACGTGAACCCTCCAAATGCTAAACTGGATGTAAAAACGTGGAGATTAAAAAAATTCCTATCTTCAGAAAAAATGCCCACCCCCATATAGCCAACATTTCCAATAAGACTAAATAAAAAGGCGTAACTTGCCAGCCGATATCTCAAGCGAGAGCAATTGATAAGATCATTAGAATCTTTTGGGAGAGGAGCAAATTTGGCTTCCAAATAAAACGTCAACGGGATAGTTAAAATACCAGCTAATATACACGCGATATCGTACAGAAAAGGAGCTGGCGTATATGGAGATCCCCCTAAATCCGAGATCCAATTCGTCCAGATATAATACTCCCCAGGTCCTTGACTCGTCCCTCCAAACAGAAACGCGATAATTACTCCAAGTATTAATAAACCCAAATAACCCGGAATAACGGCGATGATGGCCTTTTTCACGAGCGAAAAATCGGTAATTTTCTCATGAAATTTTTTTCTCAGATTATGAATTT
This sequence comes from Promethearchaeia archaeon, assembly GCA_046483985.1. Classification (GTDB taxonomy): domain Archaea; phylum Asgardarchaeota; class Lokiarchaeia; order Sigyniarchaeales; family SOKP01; genus JAWOCD01. Next base: position 101,283 of record JAWOCD010000090.1, on the reverse strand, counting down.
TTTGTCGAATAGTCTTTTCCATTATATCATCCATACCTTAATTGATTTCTATTAATTGTATTTAGGTTTAATCTAATAAAAGGATTAGTCTAAAAAAATTACTTTTTTTAAGGTTTGACTCACGAGGAATTCACTAAAAAGCTACTTTCCCAAAAAGGGACCTAACTCTTTAATTTGGTCTGTGAATTCTGTAATTAATACGGCAAAACGTTTTCCTTCAGAAGCACTAATCCATTCCAGTCGAACTCTTTTCTTGTCTATACCTAATTGTTTGATAATGATTTCATATAAGCGTGTGAATCTGTCTCTTGCGTGCTCATTTCCCGAAATATAATGACAATCGCCTATATGGCATCCCGTAATTAAGACACCATCGGCACCCTCTCTCAAACCTCTTATAATAAATGAGGGATCAACTCTTCCCGAGCACATCACCCGGATAATTCTGATATTAGGCGGATACTGAAAGCGTGAAACTCCTGCTAAATCTGCTCCAGCATAGCTACACCAATTACAGCAAAAGACTAAGATCTCGGGATTGAATGCCTCTTTGGATTTAGGTTGTTTTTTCGATTTGGACATCTTCTCCTCCCTCTGTGGGTATTTTTTCGGTTAAATAGGTATCTATCATAGCATTAATTTGGTCAAAATCGTAATGTTTTACGGAAATCGCTCCTACAGGACAAGTAGCAGCACAAGTTCCGCATCCTTTACATAATGCAGAATTTATTTCAGATTTCTCTATCAAAATACTTATTTCTTCAAAGTCGCTTGAAATTTCTCTTAATTTTACCGCATTGTATGGACAAACCTCCTCACATTTTCCACATCCAATGCATAAGATTTTATCAACTTCAGCAATCAATCCTGAGGTAGTAATTTCACCAGCACTCAAAAATCGACATGCCCTTCCTGCCGCCCCATCTGCTTGAGCAATAGAATCTTGAATATTTTTTGGCCAATGTGCGCATCCGCATAAAAAGATGCCATCTGTTGCAAAATCTAAAGGTCTCAATTTCACATGAGCCTCCAGGAAAAATCCAGAACTATCTAAGGGGACTTTTAACATTTTTGCCAGTTCATCCATATTATCAGCAGGAACTAAGGGAGTGGATAAAATAATTAAATCAGAGGTATAAGTTATTTCATCCTGTAAGTTATTATCTTCAACCTTTATTTGAAACATGTCGTGCTTTCCATCAATTTTAGTTATTGATGGCATATTATCTAAGTTATATTTGATAAACATTGCATGTTTTCGTCGCTCCCGATAATAGTTCTCAAATTCTTTCTTAGCCATCTGAATGTCTCGATATAATACAACAATTTCAAGATCAGGCTTTAATTTCTTAAGAAGTTCAATATTTTTTATCGCAACCGCACAACATACATTTGAACAGTAGGTTATACCATTGCCTTCTTTCTGTCGGGCATTAACGCATAAGATCATAGTAATTCGATTTACCGATTTTAAGCATGTAGTGGGGTTATCTTTCAGTTTTTCTTCTAACTCCATTTGAGTAATCACAGTTTGCCCATCATAGTGGAATATCTCTTCCGGCTTAAACTCTTTGGCCCCAGTCGCGACAATAATAGTGCCAACATTAAAAGTCTCCTTTTTCTTATTTGATATAGCCACTGAAACCTCATAGTTTCCTAAATAGCCCTTGATCTCTTCAATATAACAATCAAGCATCAGTTTAATTTCGTCTTTCTCAGATACTTTTTTAAGAACCGTGTCCAAATACTCTGAAGCGTCTGTATTATGAGGATATAAGTGATGTAAGTGCTTTAGATTACCACCCAGTTCTTCCTCTTTTTCTACCAGATAAACTTGATATCCTTGATTGGCTACATTTAGTGCAACGGTGAGCCCCGAAATACCTCCTCCAATTACCAAAGCAGCAGGGGTAATAGTCAAGGTTTCTTCTTTCTGCGGCTTCAATAATCTTGCTTTGGCAACAGCCATCTTGACTAAATCCTTTGCCTTTTGGGTGGCGGCAGTAATATCATTCATGTGAACCCAAGAGCATTGATCTCTTATATTTACCATTTCAAATAAGTATTTATTCAGTCCCGCTTCTTGACACGTTTCTTGAAATAAAGATTCATGGGTTCTAGGGCTACATGAAGCAACAATAAATCTATTCAAATCATTTTCTTTTATCAATTCTTTAATACGACTTTGGGAATCACTAGAACAAGAATACATGTTTGACTCACATTGGACCACACTTGGTAATTGCTGGATGTAATCCACTACTTCAGGTACATTCACATATTTACCAATATTTATCCCACAATGACAGATCAAGACACCAATACGAGGGGTATCAGTAACTTTTACAATCTTTTCGGGAGTCTCTATCTCTTTTTCTTTTATTTGGGAAAATCTCTCGGGGGCTAATAGGGAGCCAACTTCTGCTGCGACTCCGCTTGCATTGGCAACCGTTTCTGGAATATCCATTGGTCCTTGACAGAAACCGCAAAGAAAAATTCCCTGTCTCGAGGACAATGTTTTCTGAAAATAACTCTTTTCTTTAAAAAAGCCATATTCATCCAATTCTACATCTAATATCTCAGCTAATTGTCTCGTTCCCTTCGAAGGAACCAAGGGAGTGGCCAATACCACTAAATTGGCTCGAAATGTATCAAATGTTCCATTTTTTAAATTCTCGAATTGAATCAATAGATCTTCAGTTTCGGGGTCTTCCCTTATTTTATTAATTTTTGTGGAGATGTAATTGACCCCATATTCATTTTTCGCCCTTTGGGTGAACTCATAAAAATTCTTTCCATAAGCACGAATATCATGATGGAAAATATAACAGCTTGTTTCTGCGGCATGTTCAGACGTAATAATTGCTTCTTTGGCTATATAAGTACAACATACACTGGAACAATAGGGAACGCCCTCGTGCAAATCCCTTGATCCGGCACATTGGATGAAAGCTATCGTTTCTGGCTCTTTTTCATCGCTCGGTCTGAGTACATGACCCCCAAACGGGCCAGAAGCACATAACATCCTCTCATATTCAAGCCCATTGAGCACGTTTTCAAACTGATAGCCCCATCTTGAGCTAAGTTCCTCCCCATACATATCAAAGCCAGTAGCAACTATTATTGCCCCCACGTTAATGTCAAATTCTTCAAGTTTTTGATCATAATCGATTGCATCTGCCTTACAAACCTTACTGCAAACGCCACAGACATCCTTAGTTAATTTTAAGCAGAGTTCCGGGTCAATCAAATAGACCGGAGGAACGGCTTGAGGAAAAGGTATATAAATCGATTTTCTCTTACCTAAGTTCATATCAAAAATATTAGGTACTTCTATCTTTGGGCATTTTTTTGCGCAATCTCCACAACCCTTGCATTTAGATTCGTCCACATATCGCGGTTTTTTAAGAACGGTTACCTTGAAATTACCCACTTTTCCTTTTACCTTTTTAACTTCATGATACGCCAATAACTCGATATTAGGATTCCGGTAGACCTCTACCATTTTCGGAGCGAGGATACATAAGGAACAGTCTAAAGTGGGGAATGTCTTATCTAACTGTGCCATTCGACCCCCAATAGAGGGGGATTTTTCTACTAAATATACTTTAAAACCCAGTTCAGTCAAATCCAATGAAGCTTGTATTCCTGCTATTCCTCCTCCAATAACGAGCACAGCCCCTTCCATTATTCCCCATCCTCCTTATCTTTTCCGTTCGGAATAACTTTGACAAGAGAATAAATAAATTCCGTAAAATCCTTGATCTTCAAAGAAGAAACATCATCAAAATCCTCTTGAAGGCATTTAAAATGCATTATGCATTTTGGACAAGTAGTTATCATCCATTCTCCAACTTCCTTTGCCTCTAAAAGACGTTTATATCGCATTGCTTTGGAGCGTTCATTACAATTCATCCAGGAACTGACACCGCAGCACAGCGCATTTTCCTTATGATGTTCCATTTCCCTAAAGTCATAGTTTGAAGAACTTAAAGAAGAGAATATCTCCCGCACTTTATCCATAATTTTATTTGTCTTAGGCAAAAATCGACTTATTCTGCAAGGATCATGAAAGCTAAAACTAACCTTTTCGTTCATATCTTCGGGAGTTCGGAATTCGATTTTTCCCTTCTTCCAATTATCATATAAATATTCAATAATGTGCATTACCTTGTAGTTTTCATTAAAATCCTCGAACATCATTGGGTAGTCTACTTTAAACGTTCTATATCCTTCGGCGCATGTGGTAATAATAGTGGATATCCCGGCTTTCTCAAAATTTTCAATATTCTTTCTTGCCAATTTGATAAATGCCTTAAAGTTTCCTTGCCCCCAGTATAAATCATGGCCGCAACAATTTTCATTTTCTAACACAACGATTGGTTCTTTTTCGATTTTTGAAAGTAGTTTAATTGTACTTATTCCGATGGAATCCATTCCTTCAAACTCAAATTTAAAATAGGGAAGGCATCCGACATGATATAAGATATTCCCTTTTTCAGCAATAGAGCAAGAATCCGGAATCCAATTAAGATTTCTCTTAGGTTCAATAGATTCATTACTCATAATCTCGGAAATCATAGGATAAATTCCTTTATGTGCGGTATATTGTTCTGGTTTGTGAGTATACTCATTCACCATTTTATATTTCGCCATTCGAACGATATCCGCAAAATTAATTTCTTCCGGACAATCTTGCAAGCATGAATTACACATAAGACAATTCCATAATACTCCACTTTCTAATACCTTTTCTTCAAAGCCTTCAAGTATTTTTTGAATAATCCGACTTGGTTTAAAGTCTTGAACCTTGCTTAGCTGACAAACACCCGTGCATCGTGCACATTGATAGCATGCATATAATAAATCTTTTAAATCCGGTTGATAAATTTTGCTCAAAGTGCTGTTAGTTTCTGATAATTGGAGTGTTTTTTCTGCTTTTTGTTCTGTTTGCGTTATGTTATTCACCATCTGATTTAATAGTTTTCATAAATTCTGACTTACGTTGAATTTTTTTCTTAGAAAATTGGGATATCGTACTGAGCATTTTTTCCTTAACGGATTGGTCGACATTTCTACATTCGATAATTCCCGCATTGAGGACTTCTTGAAATAATTCCATCCCTATATCAGTTCTCGGAATTACTGTGGTATATTTCTCAGGAGAGCCCAATCCTCCAAAGGAAATATCGGAATAAATATTAGGGAAGTCATTACATGCTTTACATGCATCTCTCATATAATCCTTAAGATGATTAAAAGGGATATGGATAGTTTTTCCTCCTTGTCCCTCATCTTTAAGTTTAAACACAACATCTTTCTTGATATTAATTTTTTCAATATCCTCATACTCGATATTGAAATCTCTCTCAAATTTTTCAATCTGGGACTTATCAAAACAAAAATTTTCGTAACAAAATAACCCCAAACAGATTCCAATATTTTCTGAAGGGGTTACGCCTAATTCTTGCATACATCTAATGGTATATAACTGGCACGGTGTGCCTACCACTGCTAATTTTTTAAACTTATAATGGTTTAATTCGGGAATAGTATGAGGATATGTACTGAATTTTTGAATCTCATTTAAATGAGGAGAAATGTTAAATTGAGCACCCGAGGCATTAAGTAAGGTTTCTTTAGAAGAGGCAAAAGTTGCTTCTCGTGAAAACGGAGATTTTGTTTTGGAAACAATAGCTCCATCTATATTCTTCTTTTCAATCAAGTAATTTATGACGGAATTTACCACCCCCCCATCTGTTCCATGACTAAGGAATTTTTTATCTGTTGCTTGACATGAATATACATCTTTATAGGAACCGATTAGCATGGAATCATAGCCAGAGAAATTAAATGCTTGATTTAATTCGGAATCCAATACGTGGGTTTGAGGGCAGATATAATAACATATCCCGCATTCAAGGCATTGATCTTCATTTATATATTCTGGGGGCTCAAATGGGTCTTTGAAACCGATAACATCAAATTCTGCCGAGCTGCAGAAACTTACACAGCCTCCACATTGTTGACAAATATTTTTTTCATGAACCTCATGGATTAGATCCTCAAAAGTTTTAACCATATTCAAAACCCTTTCTAGTTTTTTGTTAAATTAATCGTTTTACATTTCTTTCGTTTTATACCCGCGATTTTTTCTACAAGAAATTGACCAGGTTTAACCTTATCTATTGGTTTTGAATCAATGTATCCCTTGCTTATGGCACCTTGATAGATGTCTTCTCCATTCTCGGTTCTGGTAATTACCGTCGATCTTCCCCCCGGAGATCCGATTGAGCCTACTGAGATGTCGGCGTATTCGGAAGTAAGATCCTCGCAGAAATGACATTGGTCCCGTGCATAAGAATTGATTTCTTTTAAGGGAACTGTCATTTGCTCTCCAGATTGTAAATTTATTATGAATTTTCCCTTATCGATATTCATCTTCGTCAGTTGGCTGATGTCTTGGTCGAATTTTTCTTGTATTAAATCAACAATCGCTGCATAGGAAAAGGATTCCATACAAAAGAGCCCGATGATATATTTTATGTTCTTAAAAAAGGGTGATCCCATGGGGTAAAGCGCACCTTTATAGAGAGCTTTTACCATACACGGAACACCCACTATAGCAATCCTTTCATACTCTTGAGCTGCATCAATAATGCTTAATACTGGCGCGTTTGCATATTTCGTGCCTGCTGTTTTATAGAGATTTGAGATAGTCTCCACGATAACGGGTTCGGGTCGCCAAGGATCATTTGAGTGCTGAACCGCAATAATGGCATCTACTAAGTCTTCCTCCAATAAATATGCAAATAGCGAGGTAACAATCCCGCCGTCCTGTCGAACCTCTTTAATTTGCTTTTTAGATGTGGTTCCAGAATACATATTTAAATAGGCTCCGACTTTTTCCGAAAATGTGATGGCTGAATCCAAATGTGCTATATTCTCATACACTCGGTCGATAGAAAAGGATCGGGGACAGACTGAATAACACAAGCCGCATTTAATGCATAAATCATCATCTATCTCTAGAGTCTCAGGATCCATCTTAACGGCATCGACCGGACAAATAGAAGAACACCAGCCACAATTAGAGCAGACGCCGGCTTCATATATCAGTGAAACGGGGGTAAAGTAATGCTCGTAATGATCGTCGGAAAGACTTTTTGGTTGATATTTATAGAAGTATTGCTTTGACTCTATTTCCTTCTCCTCACCTTTTACTTTTTTCATAATCTTTTTGGTTTTGATTTCTTCAATCTCTTCTATAAATCCTTGTTCTTTTAGATAGATCACATTGCGAATCACTTGTTCCCGTGGAAATTCCGGAAACCGATCAACAATCTGGTTCAGAGAAAGTAAATCATTAAATTTCCGCAATCGTGCCAAGATGATCTTCCGCTCAGTTTCGGCATCAACCATTGTATCAAAAATCTCAAAGAATTGCTCTTCAGAAAACTTGCCGCATTTAAGAATGTCTTCCTTTGCTTCATAAAAACCCCTAATTTGGAAGTTTTGGGCAGCCCAATAAGTTGCATCCATTAATTCTTTTGAAGAAAAATCCGAAAATACGTCTTTTTCTATTTTTTGAACCATATATCTTTTCCTTATTTCCTTTGTCTTGATAAATCCATTATTTTAAATGTAAATTTTTACACTCCCACCCATTGCAAGGTTGGTCCGCTTATAACTACTATTTTTTTATAAGCTTCATCCTACAAAGGGAGCCGTTTCTTTTTCTTTTTCTTGATTCCGTTTTTTAGCTTTTATCGGATTGATACCAGCCATTTTCACTTTTTCGTAAGCATCCTCAACGCTTTGAACCAGCTTCTCAGCTTCCGCAGAGCTCAGCCAGTACATATTAACCCTATGGCTTCCAAATCCTCTTCTTTCCAGAATACGGTTAACAAAATCCACGTGTTTTTGGGCTGTGAAGTTCCCTTTTTTAAATTGGCACTCGTGAGGTCTTCATCCCACCACCATTACACCGTCGGCACCAGCTTTGATCGCATAAAGTATATATTTCGCATCCACTCTTCCTGTACAGAGAACCTTCACTATCTTCACGGCAGAGGGATATTTCATTCTGGATACGCCTGCTAAATCTGCAGCTGAATAACCTCATTTCAAGCAAGCAAAACACAATATTTGGTAATTATTGTCCATAGTTTTAAACCCCTCCAATTATTCCTTCAATTTGCGCATATAATTGCTCATCTCTAAAGTAGCGAATATCAATAGCTTCAGTTGGACAACATGTAGCACAGATACCGCACCCCTCACAGTTTATTTCATCAACTATTGCGCTATCAACCTCAATACTGATTGCACTATTCGGGCATTCCCGCTCGCATCTGCCACACCCAATACAATGTTCCTCATCTATTTCTGCGATAATAAGTTCTAAATCAATTTCTCCTGGAGACGTTAATTCAGCCACTTTACTTGCAGCAGCTCGTGCTTGGGAAACCGAATAAGCAATATTTTTTGGGCCTTGAGCAAACCCTGCAATAAATATCCCTTTTGTTTTAGTTTCTTGGGGCATTAAACCAAAGTGCGATTCGGTTAAAAATCCGTTCGTATCGACATCCAAATTTAATACTGAAGCAATTTGTTCGGTGCCATTAGAAGGTAAGACGGCCGAAGAAAGAATGAGCAAATCTGCATCAATATGGATGATCTCGTCTGTTAAAGATGAGTACACTCTAATATCTACGCACTTTGTTTCCGGATCCTCTTTTATATCTCCCACTTTTCCTCTTATCATACGAATACCCGATTCTTTTGCACGCTGATAGTATTCTTCAAAACCCTTCTCATTTGTTCTCACATCAATATAGCAAATAGTGATATTTGCCTCAGGAAATTCTTCTTTTAGTAATTTTGCATTCTTTAATGCCAACATGCAACAGATTCCGCTACAATAGGTCCTTCCTTTTTGCCGACTTCCCACACATTGAATAAACACAATTTCCTCCAACGTCTTCTCGTCCGAAACCCGATGTACATGACCTCCTAGTGGTCCGTTTGGGGCTAACATTCGTTCTAATTGGGCTTGATGAACCACATTTTCATATTCGCCATAACCATATTCGCCATAAGGTTCATAGATGTCCCATCCCGTCGCAATAATAATTGATCCCACCTTTATGTGGATATCCTCAGCTTTTTGGGAGAAATCTATCGCATCCAGTTCGCATTCATCCACACAACTAAAACATTCAACACATGAGTCCCGATGAATATCATAGAGAAAAGGAACAGCTTGCCCGAAGGCAATATCAATGGTTTTGCGTACTCCTAAATGTTCATCAAAATAGTTTTCCGTGTAGATGGGACAGACATCTGCACAAGCTCCGCATCCATTACAATCGTCTGTCACATATCTCGGCTTTTTTTCAACGGTAACTTCGTAATTACCCACATATCCGCTTACTTCCTTAACTTCTGCATAACTTATAATTTCGATGTTTTCATGCCTGTTGACTTCCAACATTTTCGGCCCGCAAATTCAGATACTGCAATCATCCGTGGGAAATGTGCGGTCCAGCTGAGCCATACGGCCCCCAATTGTTGTTTTTCTTTCCACCAGATAGACTTTGATTCCTTGATTTGCAAGATCTAAGGCAGCATTCATTCCGGCAATTCCACCACCCACCACCAATGTGGATCTTTCAATAGGCACCGTTCTTATGGGCACAATGTCTAGAAGTTTGACGCGTTCGATACCGCCTCGTAATAATCCTTTTGCCTTTTCCATCGCTTCTTCCCTTGATTCTGTGACCCAACTACAATGTTCTCGGACATTAACCAATTCAAAATGATAAGGACTAATATTCGTTTTTGAAATTGTGTCTCTGTAAATTGGTTCATGGGTTCGTGGGGTTCAAGCCGTTGCAACAATTGCGGTGAGATTTTTCTCCTCAATATCTTCTATTATTTCGTTTTGACCGCTTTCAGTGCATAAGAACGGGTGCGTCTTGGATATAACGACTTCATCAAAAGATTTCCCATATTCTGCTAATTCTGCGGTGTCAATTTTGCCTTTAATGTTTATTCCTCATTGACAACAGTAGACTCCAATCCGATGATTTGTTACATTTTGCATTTTTTTTAACACATCCACCTCTTTTAATAGATTTATAAATATCGCTTTTTCCATATTTTTTTAATTTTGTTTAAGGAGTTCAGATATTTTAACTAAAGTAGGTATCAGAATCCTTAATTTTTTGAGATTCTATTATTACATATTAAGATATTTATGTGTTTCCTATATATATTTATTATTATTTATCGAAAAAAGTAGCATAGTTTTAACCTTTATATAAAAAAAGAAATATGGAGGATATTGATCAACTTTCGCTTAACTTTTTTACTTTTTGATAATTTTGTTAGGATAAATTGATCTTATTTCTAAAATAGAAGAAGAATAATTTAAGAAAAATTAAATAGAAAGTAAAGCGGTTCCTTGAGTAGTGAGGCGCCCCTCTTGAGTTTCCGATTTGACCGAGATTTGACCGAGATTCTCACCATTTCTTGAGCCTCCCCATTCCTCAATGTAAACACCTACCATGGACATCATTAACATTCCGTGCGCGATACAGTTCGGAAGATTCGTCTTTTTGGCATACCCCTCATCGTAATGCATTTACTCTAATTTTTTGATTTCTCCAAATTTTAATCATGTATATCATTATTAATAATCTTTCTGATAAAAATACAAATAGAATCTTCATTTATTGGTGATCTTGATCATCTCTCATTTGATTTTTTGGGTTTTTGATAATATTTTTAAGACTAATTGATCTTATTTGTTAATAGTCTAATGAGTTTAAACTAAAAAAAATTGAATAGAAAAAAATACCCCGCCTTTCATGATAAAAACTAAATTATTGCCCGAAGAGATTTATAAAAAACGAGATAAACTGGGTTTAGATAATACAGTTTATTTATTAGTTGAGATTATCGATAAAGAGCGGGATATTAGTTTAAGGAGGAAGTCAGTTAAATATTTGGGACTTCTATCCAGCAACTCAGACCAACTAAAAAATAGATGCTTTGATGTTTTAGAAGATATAGTAATTACCGAAAAAAATCAAGATGTAAAACGTGAAGCAGCAAAATCATTGGGAAATCTCAAAACTGAGAAAGCCTTAGAACCGCTAAAATGGATATTGGAAAATGGGGAAATTGACCTGGAAGTCAGGTTAGATGCTTTAAAGGCTGTATTAAAAATCCATCCGAAGGAAGAGGAACTGGAATTACTGATCCAACAATTACAATTCAAATCAAAAGCCATACAAGAATTTATTAAAAATTGTATTTTGGATTTGAATCCACAAAAATGTATTGCCTTTTTACTGAATTCTATCCGAGATAAATCTTTTAGCTCGGACCATAAAATTTCGATCATTGAACTAATCGGCTCCCTATTGGCTGATCTCCCCCCTACATTAAAGGATGAAAATGAACAAGTATTAGAAGATTCGGAAGTTTTATCCGAACTCTTATCCAAGCGAGATGAATTATGTAAATTTATCGGTACCTGTTTAGAAAAGAAAGATGTGGAGTTTAACGATAAATGTCTCTTAGTGTTTGATACTTTTGAGGAAGATTTGAAGGAGGAACTGGTGGGTATTTTAAAAGACGGAGAATTTCTGGTTAAAAAAAATGCAATCAATTTAATCGGAAAGCTTAAAATAAAAGATGAAGATATTATCAGAGAACTCTTTTTCCTTATAGATGATCTCTACAATGAGGTTAGTCGAGAGGCGATTAGGGTATTAGGAAAAATAGGCGATGAGTCTTGTGTTCCCCGGCTGTTGAATGCGCTTAACATCGAAGACGAAACCTATGAATATATTGATTTAGATTTCAAATGGAATATTTTGGATGCTGTAAAAAAGATATATCTTAATTGTTCTGATGCTTCTTTTGCATATTTTCATGAAGTCATTAATTCTCGGAATTATTTATTAGAAGAAAGCGTTGCCTATTTGATGGGTGAGATAGGCAAGAAACAATTTATCAACCCTCTCCTAAAATTAATTAAAGAACGGAATTTAGAAGTCAGAAAAAATGCAATTATCGCTTTGGGTAAAATTGGCAGTAAAAACACCATAGAGCCCCTTATTCAGATAATTCAAGGTAAATCTACTTATTGGTTATTGAAAAAGGTCGCAGTGGATGCGATTTATAATATTTTTAAACAAAACTGGGAAGAAAGCCTTAATTTAAATCTCGATGAGGGAGATAAAAGAACCTTTCTCAGAGCCAAACAATTACTTGCCGATTATTTAGATGTAAATCCTAAAGAATGTTTTAAGGTAAAAATGAGTATCATTAACTTTCTCGGGAAATTCGGCGATAAACTCGTCTTGGATACTTTAAAAAGACAACAGAAGGACTTTCATCGGCTTGTCCACATTAATGCTACTAAAGCAATTGAATCCATTCAGATGAGATTAGAGAAAATGGAAGAGCAACAAAAATCTCCTTAACAATTTTTTTGAAAGGTAATTTAATTTTTCTTCGCGAATTGGGATTTCTTTTGTACTTATATGTGGATTTTGGGGTTAATTATAGGGAAATAGAACAAAATGAATCGGATGCTTAAAAATCCCCCTCAATAATGATGAAAGAAAAAGATTTTTTTAGAGGATTTTATTACATTAAGTAATCAATTATTAATTTTAATTTATCTAACAAATATTGAATCAGAAAATATTATGACGGAAAATGAAGTAAAAGAAGACGAAACAAAATACGAATACTCTTTTGACTACATTCAAAAGAAGCTCGAGGGTAAAAAAGATTCATATGGAAAACTTATGAAAGAAGTCATCAGAACGGGGATCTGTACTGAATGCGGAACGTGTGCCGCCGTTTGTCCTGTCTTAGAATGGGACCATGTTAAAGGACAACCACGGTTGGTCGGCAAATGTACCGGATGCGGAATTTGTTATAATCAATGCCCCAGAACTATAACGGACCCGGTTCAATTGATCGGAGAATTTGATACCGGTTACGTCGCTAATACGGATATACCCGAGGTACTCGGTTACCAAGATGGAGGAACCGTGACAAGCTTATTATGTTACCTATTTGATGAAAAATTGATCGATGCGGCCGTTGTCACCATGAAAGATCCCGATAATCCATGGTATCCCGTGGCTCAAATCGTAACCAACAAGGACGATGCCATAAAAGCTGCGGGTTCGATTTACTGCCATTCGCAAACGGTTGAGGCGCTAATGGAAGCGATTCGGGAAGATTACCGTTCTATTGCCTTCGTGGGAACGCCGTGCAATATCAACGCTGTTGATAAAATGATGAATTCCCCCGCGGGGATGCTTCGCTATTTTATGAGGGCACATGTGCTCAAAATAGGGCTTTTCTGTATGGATTCATTTTCTCCGGAGTCCCTATATCCCATGTTTGAAAAAGATGGGGTCGATTTGGAAAAGGTCGAGAAAATGGACATTAATAAGGGAAAATTCCATGTTTATTACGATGAGGATGATGATCCCGTCAAATCCTATTCAATTAAATCCCTACATAAATATAAATCCTCCAGCTGCAATTTTTGTACCGATTTGGCCTGCGAAAATGCTGATATTTCCGTTGGGTCGGTCGGGAGCGAAGCAAAAAAAAACACCGTGTTTGCCCGCTCGGGCATTGGAACGGAAATTATCGAAGATGCCGCTGAAAAAGAATATCTGACTATTAAACCCTACAATGAGATTAACCTCAATTCGGTGCTCTTTTTGGCAAAATTAAAAAAAGTTTCTCAATACAATATCCAAAAGAGAAAGGTTTTTATCGTACGGGATATGGAAGAAGAAGAAGAAGAAGAGCGAATGGAAACAAAACCGGAGGATACAAAGACAAAACATATACTGGAGTCACGAAGGGCCTTAAGTGTACGTAAGAAATTCGACGAGGAGGATAATATTATTCATTTTACCATCCAAAATACGGTGGGATTTATCCTAGAGAATGTTAAAATCAGAGTGGTCACCTTGGAGGACATGTTTGAAAAGAATCCGTGGGTTACGAATATAAAGGAACTCTTTCCGTATGAAACAATCGAAATTGATTATCAAGCAGAAGATTCAGAAGGCGATGTATTGCTGGAAGCGGTCTCCGACGAATACGGTAAGATTTATAGTAAGACACGATCATTTGGACCAAAATAAAAATCAAATTTTTTTAATTTAAAATTAATTTAAAATATAAATGAAATACATTATTATAGATATTAAAATATAAAGAGGAAATCAAACTAAAAATGAAAATTAGTCTAGTGGGACTTTCGGGCTGTGGAAAGACTTCTCTTTATTCTGTAGCGTTTGCTGGCAAAAGTCCTACAGATACGAAGGACTTGAGTCCTACAATTTTATATGAGACGAGACGGCATCCATTTCTGGGGTTGCAAGTCGGAATCTTCGATTTTGGAGGTCAAAAACAGTACAGACAGGAATATCTTGAAAAGCCTGACTTGTTCAGAGGAGATGACATTCTGATACCTATTGTTGACTTACATGATCCCAGCTCGTTTGAGCAAGCCAAAGAATATTTTGAGGGAATTTTAAAAACTCACAGGAAAATCAATGAGAAACCCAAGATTTTTCTGTTTCTTCATAAGTACGACACTAAGGATTATGAGAAAGAAATGTTAGATACAAATGTGAAAAAGGCAAAAGAAAAATTCTTAGATATGTTTAAGGACTATGAATTTGAGTATTATCTGACCTCAATTTACAACCAAGACAAGCTGGCAACAATTTTCCGAGATATTCTTATTAGCTCCTATTCAGAACTAAAAGAACATGTAGAAAAAGCTGAGGAAAAGTTAGAGGACATAGACGCCAAGATTATCATCTCAGATATTTCCGGGAATGTGATTGTTCATAACGTAAAGGGAGTTAGTTCGGGACTCACCCTCAGAGGAGATTTGCGAGACTTTATTAATGCATGTAATACTGTGCGAGAGAACATCTTTATGTCGGACTCTGCCGATTTCAAGGGTCGGAACGATGACGGGCAAGAAATCGAATTGCATATCTTTAAATATATTATTTCCGTGCTTGTCATGAAGTCCGGCGAGTTTGATATGGATTCCCAAGAAAAGCTTAACACGCTACTTAACGACATGAAATTATTTGCCGACGTGGTTATCTCAGCACATTCAGAATAAATTTTTTTTAAATTTATTATTCTTTTTAATTATTTCTTCATTCTCCCTCATAATTATTGAAATAAGAAAAAAAATTATTATTATTATCATTACTATTACTAAAATATAATATCAATCATAGATTATACAATATCAAATATCTATTTTCATAGGATTAATGAGAAATGAATCTGAAATTAAGTGATTTAAACAACGGATCTGTGTTTGTGGGGGACAAACTCGGCATTAAAGCGGAATATGAGTTTGAGGAGGACAAAGACATATTATGGAGTGGTATCCGTTTAATCACACAACCTCCTTGTGACAAAGAGCTTCAAATTAACAAACAAGAAGTCTTTCCCAAGGGACATTTTGAAGCGGGAACTTACATTAGAACCCGTCCGATGCTAATTAAATCAAATGTAGTTCCAACCATTAAGAAAAGGGATTTGGAATATAAGGTTCATTTAGTTTTACGACAAATAAGCCCGATTAACCCGGACGAAGCAATTACCATAAAAAAAGCACACGAAATAGCGATACTCCCAAAACCCTCCGAAGAGAAAAAAAAACCGCATCCAGTGTCCTTATCCATTTCTGGACTTGAAATAAATCTCAAGAAGGACGTGTTTAAACCCGGCGAAACGATAAAGATCAATTATACTTCTGAAGAATTAAGAGAGATTGAAATAAGATTGCTTCAAAGTGCCAACTTAATCTGTCATTGTCAAGCATATGGAAAAAATTGCAGTCAAGTTCAAAAACTCCCTCCTGCTATTGCAGGTAAAGCAAAAACCGATAATACGGAGAAAGGATATTTATTGATTAAAGTTCCTGAAATTGCTGAGCCGAGCCATGATTATCTCTGGTCCTCTTCGGAAAAAGAAGAATGGGGATTTCGCTATGGCGATTATTCCCGATGGTCGTTAAAAATTCTAGGCAGACCGCGAAGAAGGGGTAAACCCATAGAGTTAGAAGTGCCCATAACCATCGCCAAGATGAAAGAGATAAAGGAAGAAGAATTGGATTTATTCGCAGCTCGGAAAGCACAAACCCCAGGATTATTTGAGGGTGCAAATTCGCAATTTGAAAAGCGATTTAGTGTTACCTCCATTGATGCTAAAGAGAATAAATATATCCTCTCGATAAAAAATATGTCAAATGAAAATCTCGAGGGGGTAACCGTAAAATTAACTGGGCTCCAACGAGGACTATTTGAAACAGAGCCAATCCTTACCGGATATAATGAATGGAGACAAAACGAGGAAAAAGAAATTGAATTGAAGTTAAAACAAAAAGGGATTAATGCTATAGTGAGCATTTTTGAAGATAATTCACAAAAGAAAGTGAGAATACAAAACAAAATCTCTTAAGATCTTTATAAATTAAAAATAAGCCTCTTTACATTTTCACCCCGATTTTGATTCTTCTGAAGAGAAAAACGTAAAAAGGCTCTTTCTCAATATCCTATAGATACAAATATTTTAAATTGGCATTGATTATTGACAAATATAAGTTTCAGGATTTAAATTACATTTTTATTCATTGCTAAAAGGAGAAAAATATAAATGAGTAAAGCAAATTCAGAAAAAATTGAGCCCCTCTCACGAGATCGGATGAATTCCTACTATTTAAATGATCCTACGGAAGAAAAGATTCAGAGAACTTTGAATGGGATTAACATGGAATATTTCTATGTGGAGGATGATTTACAAATTTCAGCGAAGGAAAAAGAGGGAGTGTGCGGCTGTTTACTGTCGGGGGAAGCAACCATCGTCTATAAGATGATGGAATATGAGTTAGAACGTTTTGACTTCTTTTTCCTTCCCCCAGATACCGAATTAGAACTAACCAGACGTCTTGGACCCAATCAAATCCATAAAATCTGTTTAGTACATTCTTCAATAGATAAATTGGGTTCAAGCGATTTTCAAGTTGCGCATTACGGTGCCGAGAAGTTTATCGACAGAGGGGAACATGGGAACGAAGAAAAAATGGCTACCTTTCGAACGGTATGGACAGCGATTAAAAATGAGTATTACATGGCAGGATTTACAAATATTCCCCCCAAATCATTACAACAAGGGGTCATTACGAGTGTCAACTTAGAGGAAAATGAAAGTGGAAGAACCGAGGTCTATCCGCATATCCATCCTGGATTTCCAGAAGTCTATATCATGTGCATTGATGATCCTAATTATTCCGTCTCCCAATATATGATAAATGTTGATGGAGAGTCCGTATGCCGTGACTTAAGTGATGGAGAAGGTTTATTTTTCCCTGGCAGTTTAGGGCATAGTAATTTTGCCCGTCCCTTTTACAAAGATACTAAGTATTGTATGTATATGTGGATTATCCCCTCATTCGGAAAGCAAACAGGGATAGAACCGATAACCCTCAGAGTTTAATACAACAAACTACTTTTACTTCTTCTGTGCGTTATTTTTAACGATCTGCGAAAGAAGTCATTTTTTAAAAATTAATTCATTTCCTTGAATTTTGGCAGAGAGAACCCCTCTAAGGATTAGGAGCTCAATCTCTCTGCCCAAGATCCCCTCTTTAATATGAATATCCTCTCTAGCATTCACAACCTCCTGAAGTTCGTCAAGATTTACTTTGTCTTGTTCTTTTTTCAAGTCCTCTAAGAAGGATATAATTATTTTCTGGTTATGCATCGATTCAGCATTGGAGATCAGTTGATATAACTTATGCGTAAGCGAATTATCAAAATCTCCCTTTTGCTCTATTTCTCTCAGACGATAAAGCACTTTAAGTGCTTTTTGGAATTCCTCTTCTTGTAAATAGTCTTGTGCTTTAGATAAATCCTCTGCAAAATTTTTAGTTCTCATTTTTTTATATTTGAATATTTAAGATAATTGTAATTATTTTGAAAAATTATTTAGAGTTTTTAAATTATAATAAATTTCAGTGAGTTAATTCAAAAATGTAACCCTCTTGAATAATTATTTGTAAAACATAAAAAGAATGCTTTAATAATTGCTTTAATTATAATATAACAGTAAATAGAAATAAAATCAAACAAAATAAAGTGAGAATTATGGTTGATAAAAAAAAAGTAAAAGAGGTCTTGGATAAGATTAGGCCGGATCTACAACGTGATGGTGGAGATGTGCAGCTCATGGGAATTGAAGATGATGGGACCGTGAAAGTGCAACTGCAAGGACATTGTGCTGGCTGTATCCATGCTCAACAAACCCTAAAGTTAGGAATTGAGCGAGCATTGAAAAAATATGTTGATGGTGTTAAAGAAGTTCAATCGGTATAGTAAGCTCCTTTACCTAATCCGATCTCCCTTATTTAATTGACTTTCTTTCAATTCTAATGTTTCCAATTTTTTCTAATCGTTTCTTATTGAAAATTAGAAAATTTTTCAAAATAGCAAAAGAAAACTCTATCCTTTAAAATGTTTAATTATACTCATTTTTTAACTCATTTGATTAACTTATTTGATTAAAATATGAGCTCTAAATAATTTTTTTTACTCATTCTCCAAAAATCATTATTTTTTAAAAGAATAAAGCAAATTGTGGTTTTTTGAAAAATTACTATTACAATTTCTATGATGATGCTTTGCATCCTTTTTCAACAATAATAATAAAAAACTTCTTTATTGCAGTTGAATTTAATAAAAATAATAGAAAATATTTTAAAGGTTAATAACTGCTCATGAAAAATACGAAGAAAGAAGATGAAATAAAAAAGGAAAAAACAGAAATAAACGAAGAAACGGAAAAAAAAAGTTCTAAAAACGAATCACAAGCGGCAATGATTCAAGACGCATTAGGACTCACCCAAGAGCAAATTGAAGAAATTGAGAAAAAGTTATTTATCTCCAGATTTCTTGATTATTTTTCAGAAGAGTCATTTGACTTTATCTATAAAGATGATAAAATTTCGGAATATCAAGAGGAGATTAAAGATCTTGTAGAAAAGTTCGGAAAGGGCAACGAAGAAGATAAACTATTACAAAAGGGATTCGAAGAAAAACGAATTCTCTCCACCGTTGAGAATTTAAAAAAAAATGCAGAGGATTTAGCAGCTGAGCATGGTGTGGATAAACCAGTCGATACAAAAATGAAAAGACTGAGCATAATTGTAATTCTTCCTGTGATTGGCCTATTAACGATACTGATGTTCTTTCTCGATCCTATCTTCATATTACCATTTGTTTGTCTGTTCTGTATGGTTCCAAACCTTCTCCGGAGCTATGTGGTAAAAAAATGGAATAAATTTAAAGGATCCCACAGTGACGAATTTTATACCAAGAATAGAGACGATATCCTGATTATTAAAGGATTTGTAAACGATGTACTTGCTAATGTGAGAACTAAATTACTTGATTGGGAAGTACCGCTTCAATTGATTAAATTTGTCTTACATAGCTCAGATTATGAGAATTTAAAATTAATTAATCAACGCAAAACGAGAGGAAAGTATCAATATGTGTTTACGTTTGACTATCCCGATGATGTAGAACCATTTCCTATTCCAGAACAATTGAAAGAGGAGGCAGAGATGGGGATCTCCCAAGAAATTAGTGAAGGCGGAGAAACCAATTTTATTGTGTTGACCAAAATTCGCACAGAGGATGGAAAAATTAAAAATTTTGTACCCACTCTGAAAGAGAATAAAGCAGACGAAATTAATAAGATGTTGGATGAGAGCGATTTTGAAGTAACGTCAAAAGACATTGACGATGTCATCCCCAACTATCCCCAAAAAGATAAGATATATTGTGTCTGTGGGGAAGTCGCAGAGATCGAGGATATCAAAGTCTGTACGTGGAAGAAGGAGTTCAAATACTACTTATTCGTTGGCAAACCTTGTGGGTGTGGAGAACAAGTCTATGCTCTTAGTCTGATGGATGAGAGGGCAAAGATACCGCAAGAATTATCCGAAATTTTTTAGAACACTAATTTTATTTTTTCTTTATTTTTTTAGCATAATCCAAGAGATACCTATATCCTCTCACAGCTCGTTCTATCTCGTTTTCAAACACGGGAATTTTTAACTTAGAGGCGGTATTAATGACACGTTTAGCCCCTTCCTGTTCGGCTTGGATTAAGATAGTAATTATGGGTTTTTCTTTGAACTCTTGTTTAACTCTTTCAAATATATTGAAATCGAATTCAATTTCGATGAAAAACTCTAAAGCTAAAATCAACGCGTCAACATTATCATCGTTTAAGAGGGTTTGAGAAGAAGTATTATATATTTCACAGATTTTAGTGCCGATGAACCTGTCAGGAGGCCAATAATCCACGGGATTCCCAAATGCGCACGTACTCCCTCCAATTTCATCCAAAAGGATTTTCTGGGATTCTTTATCAGGTCTTGCTAATGAAAGATTCTGTTTTCTCATTTCATTTACAATCAAATAGATAGCTCCAGAGGAGGGACCGATAATCCCTAAACGGCGACCGTTCGGTTCGGGACACCAGAGAAAGATTTTCGCAATTTCAAACAATTCGATATAATTTTCTACCGGAATGCCTCCCGCCTTTTCCAATTTGCTTTCCATAGATTTATCCTTCCCCACATAGAAAAACAGAATAGGTTTGTGGGGAGCGACTTTTTCAACGGCATCTACTAAATCAGGGGTGATATCCCGTAAAAAGAGCGAAATTACTTTTGTTGAGTTATCTGAAAGAAAGTAGTGGATCACATCAGCCTCGGCCATATAGGAACTCTTTCCAAGATGGATAACCTTTGAGATGGGAGTATCTTGAGGAGGTCTCCACCACCCCATCGCCCCAGCCAGCCCACCAGATTGGGCCAAATAACTCAATCCAGAATCTGCAGATTTATTTTTGCGGACAATATATTGACGGACGGGAATAATCGATGTAGTAAAATTGTCCAAAAAATTTAGAATCCCGATCATAGAGGGGCCCAAGTAAGCCATCTCATATTTATTACAGAGAGTGTTTAATTTAAGAATGAGTTCCTCATATTTTATCCCGGTTTTCAATTCAGACTGAATGCAGATTTGTTTTACGCCAAATTTGCCTAGCTGTTCTACAATGTTTAAAATATCTTGGCCCAACATAATCACGGCCAATTCTGGTACTTCGGGTAATTCCTCTAAGGAATGATATGACTTTACGCCAAGGATTTCGTCCGCATTAGGATTTACGATATAAATCTTTCCTTGATAGAATATCTCCAATAGATTTTTCAAGATTGTGTAATTAAAAGTATATTCCTTGCGGGACACGCCAATGATTAAGATACTCTTGGGGTTGAAAAATTTCTCTAAATCTTTCACATTTACTCATAATTAAAAATATTCAATGATTATTAAATTGGTACTTTGACAAAAATAAGTGTTAAAAAAAGGTTTCTACAAAAGGGTTTTACACTTCTTCCGCTTGTTGGGGCATGATTTGATAAAAGTCAATCTCTTGTCTTTTTTCGGCATCGTATAGCGGTAAGCCCGCTTGTTTTAGCTTATCTAAAGTCTCGTATTTAAGCACAACTATTTGGCATGTACTTGGCACTTTCATTTTTGCGATTCTGAACCTGTTCTTGAAAAAATCGAGATGTTCCATTTTCAGCCCCACTTCCGCAAGAATCTGTCCCGCTCTCATACGAGCACAAACCCCAGACGGTCGTCCGAATGAATTTCTCATGCCAGATTGAACACGATCCGCGCCCGCAAATGCCAACATACGATTCTCTCTGAACTTTTGCCACGGTTTCGGTCTGATTCGTAATCGGTAATTCATTCTTCCTATTCGTTTATTCGCCATATTACCAATGGAGACTCTTACGGCTTCTAAGGCATTACTGGAAATTTGTATCTTTTCTTCCACTTTTAAACCGATAACAAGATCCCAATCTTTCCATTTAACAAATTTATTACCTCCCCAAAAGCGTTGGATTTTGGATTCGCTTCCTCCTCGTGCATATTCTAATCTGTGATTTTCACTTCGTTTATGTTGAAACGGACGTCGATTCCATTTTCGGTAGCAACGCCACGGTCTTCTATCAGGCATTTTTTACACTTCTTCTAAAATTTTATTTTAAATAATTAAGGATGTAATTAACAAAATCCTATAAGGTAGATTTTAAAACGAAATATAAATTATAAAATTTATCATTTTGCCCTTAGAAACCTTAGTTTTGTCGGATTTTAGGGCACTTTTTTAGCTGATATATGATTTAAATAAAATTAAGATATGGACCATAATAAATAACATTAAATAATTCCATAAGTTTTGTAACGTGAAGGAAAGGAATAAAATAAAAGATACGGGAAAGAAAGAATGACGGAAATTCTTAAAAAAAAGATTCTTCAAAAGAAGACCCAACTGCTATGTCAAGGCATCTATTTAGACAAGAACTTGAAATCTACCTATAAAGCACACGGCATCGATCTGAAATACGGTCGAAAAGGGGGGGCCGGCCCTTTAGGGGGAAGATATTTTTTATTTGAAGATGGTAAAACTTTAGCAAACGTTGCAATGTGGGACACCAGACAAAAAACCAGTCTAAAGCTAAAACACCAAAAAGATGATAAATTCGAGGTATATGATCTTGCAGATAAGGAGAGTTTTTGCACACTTAAGTTAGTCCCAGAACCAGAATATTATGACCCAAGTTATAAAACCTCGGACGGCGTTGAAATGAAAAAAATTGCCTTAGTTCATGGCGTGGATTGTCTTGCAAGTACGGTATTTCAAAAGTGTAAATATTGGAAATGCGGTGAAGCTTGCAAATTTTGTGGGGTAGAACTCAGTTTAAAATATGGGTCTACCATTTTGGACAAAACCCCAGAACAATTGTCAGAGGTGGTAATACAAGCCAAAAAAGAGGGAAGATGCGCTCATATGACCTTGACAAGCGGGACAACTGCCGAGAAAAATAAAGGCGTCAATAGATATATAAGGATTTTGGAACAGTTAAAAAACGACCATCCAGAGATCCCCCTCCATATTCAGATTGAACCCATAGAAGATATGAATCTCTATTCTAAGTTGCACGATGCGGGAGCCGATACTATCGGCATCCATATTGAAATCTTAAATGACGTTGTACGGGAAGTAATAACACCAGGAAAAGCGAAAATCCCCTACAAACAATTTAAAAAAAGTTGGGAGTATGCAGTTGATGTTTTCGGGAGAAGCCAAGTGGAAAGCTTTATACTCACTGGATTTGGAGAGTCTCCCAAGGATTTTCGGGAGCGATTGGAAGAACTCGTATCTATCGGTGTTGTTCCCTTTATTACCCCTGTCAGACCAATTCCAAACTCTAAGAAAGAATTACCCCAGACAAGCCATAATATGTTATTAGAAATTTATAATCTTGCTGCAAAATTAATGAAAAAATATGGGGTGAATCCCCTCATCCATAAGGCGGGCTGCGTAAGATGCGGAGGATGTTCAGCGATAAGTGAAGCGTACGAAGCAGTTAACCCATAGAACAAGTGAGCCAAATTTAGCTCTCGCCAGCAACTTCTAATCGGATACTGAGTTTATACTCATGTTCATTTGGATAATTACCGGCATTTACACCACTGATTTTAATGATGCGAAATGAGCGTATATCTTTATTGATGGATCGGCGTATGATACCCTCGATCATACCTTTTATAAATAACTTGTAGGATTTTTCATGAAATTCTTTGTTGAAACTTGTTGAAATCTCTAATAATGCTTCTTTTTCTTCGTATGTCTTCAATTCAAAATTACCAAATCCAAACAAAGAAAGACTTCGGAGGGTCGCTTTCAATAACTCTAACCCTTCAAGATAATAGGTGGTTTCAGTACCGGAAGTTAGTTTTCGTCCGATTCCCTGGCTTTTTTCTCTAATCTCCCTCTTTCCAGCATCTATCTCTATATTGAGCGGCATATCCAACAATGAATTAAAATAGTTTACCGGTGCAATTAGATACGGAATATTGGCAAGATAAACGTTTCCATGTTGATACTTCAGTAAGTTTCTCATGGTTTCAAAGGTAGTAAGAAAAGCTCCTCGGATTAAGAAGTTATACTTGTCCATTTCACGGTTATACTCTAATACATATGGCTCAGCTTTAATATCGTGGACGGTTCCAGCATGTTTCAAGATTTTAATTCGATTGTCCGTTAAACCTCCAATATCATAAGCAGACAAATCGCAGATTAAATGACATAAACTCTGAATTCGGGCGATCACCTCATGCGAAATCAAGTCTTTTTGTAACAAGGCGACTTGCACATAATTTTCTTTTTTGGCATTAATGAGATTATTATAAATTAAATCTAATGTAGATTCTCCTAATTTGATTAAAAATGGATTCAAGGAAAGGTAAAAGATAAATCTCTCAGAATAATCATCCCCTGCCTTTTGAATATTAGCCAACATATCCCTAATCGCAGAAGAAATCTGGATCTGTAATTCATGCTTATCCTCCATTAATGAAATATCTGCTTCCGCTAATTCCACTAAATTTAAAATATATAAATTTTTTCCATGTTCCTTTCCTTTCCCAATGAAAGCGTCTTGTTCTTTTTGGTCTTCTGGCACGGGACTGTCAAATGTTTTTAACCTCTTAACTAAATACTCGGAGAGGGGATCGGAATAAATGATAAGGACTTTATTTGATAGCTTTAAGTTTGCACGGGCAATACAATAGCAGAGGATCTCACCCCCGCATCCTAAACTTTCTTGAATTAAATTTATACTTGCTCCAGTAAACCCTCCTCCGATCATTTCATCAAACTCTCTAATCCCAGAAGAAAGCTTATTTTTCTTCGCTTTTTGAGTTAAAATCTCTTCTTTTCCCAATTCTTCTTGAAATTCTTCCATTCCCATTTCATTTTCATCTCTCGTCTAATTCTTTAATCATAAGTTTTGTAATTTTTTCAAATACCTCATTCATCCCAGTTCCAGTTTTTGCGCTGGTATAATGGATGGGTATTTGTGATTCAAACTGATTTTTCATAAAATTATCTGCTTTTTTTTTTAGTCTCTGATCAAAATCCAAATCGATTTTGTTTCCAATTACAATAAACGGAAGATCTGTCACAGAGCTTAAGTCTAAAGAGCGTAACACTTCCTCTATCCATGAATCGATGTGTAATAAGGTAGATTTATTAGTTACATCGAATAGAATGAGCGCACCTTGGGCTCCTTTTAAATAGCTCGACCTCAGTTTTGAGAAAAGGTCTTGGCCGCCTACATCCCAAATCTGCAGGATTGCATTCTTTTCTTCCCCATCTATCGAGACATCAACTTCTTTCGTCAGAAATTCTACTCCGATAGTGGAAAGATAAGAATCTCTAAAATAACCCTCACAAAAATGATGAATCAGTGAGGTCTTTCCCACACTCGGATCTCCTAACACGGTGAGTTTCATTTTATAACGATCGACAACATTCATCATCTATCACATTCAAAATTATACAAGTATCAGTTTATTGTAATGGATCTTACTTCCTATATGTATATATAGTATTAAGCTTTAATTTATTAAAATTTAGGATAATTTTTAATTTCAGCTAAAGATGGATAACTTAAGAAGGAGAGGGACTTCTTTTGCTCCAAATTAAATGTAAATAAAAAATTTTTATTGCTTTTATTTATTAACAATGATAATTTATTAAATTCTTATTCAAAACATTTCAAAACAACTGAGTGGTCGACACTTTTTGACGAATCATCCACATTTAGAATATGGGTTAGTGCATTATTATTACGGGGAAGGAAGGGGGAAAACATCAACATCCATGGGCACAATCATTCGAGCTTTAGGACACGGATTTAAGCCGGTATTAATTCAATTTCTCAAGCTTCATGACGAAGAGAAAAAACACCAAGGCTATTTTATCGGGGAGGTTCATTTCTTAAAAGACCTAATCCCGATAAAGCAATTTGGAAGCTACGAATTTATCTATCCGGACGAAAAACCTCCACAAAAAGTAGTACGAAAAGCCCAGAGAGGTGTGGAATACGCTAAATCCGTGATTTCCTCAGGAGATTATGATTTAGTAGTTTTAGATGAGATAGGCGAAGCAATCCGGTTTGATTTGGTAAATACAAAAGAAATTATTAAAATTGTCCAAGCCAAACCAGATCATGTGGAAGTCATATTAACGGGGACGACGTACAATAAAAATTTATGCGACATTGCCGATTACGTTACTCATTTTGAACTAGTTCGGCATCCATACTACGATGGGTTTAAAGCGAGACCGGGGATCGAATTTTAACACATTAGTAAATTCTAAGCCTAAGAATTTAATATTCAAAATTTTAAGTTTTCTAAAATTATAAGTAATTGTAATTACTTATCAAATTTAAGCACATATGATAAGATAATATTTTTATACTGAATTATTATGACTGAAAGTAGCAAAAAAGATAAGGGAAAGCCGTTACCAAAAAAACGGAAAGATCATTTTAAAAATCTTTCAAATATTGATATAAAAAGATTATATAAACCCGAAGATATTGAAGACGTAAACTATGCGGCAGATTTAGGCGAACCAGGGAAATATCCCTTTACACGCGGCGCATATAAAAATATGTATCGTGGAAGATTATGGACAATGCGGCAATTTGCCGGATTCGGAACTGCAGAACAGACGAATAAACGATTTAAATATCTAATAGAGCATGGCCAAACTGGTCTTTCCGTTGCCTTTCACCTACCGACCATATACGGATATGAATCAACTGATCCAATGGCACTCGGAGAAGTAGGAAAGGAAGGTGTGGCGATAGATACGTTAAAAGATATGGAAATCTTGTTTGACGGAATTGATTTATCTAAAATTTCTACTTCCATGACAATTAATGCACCTGCCTCTATTTTATTAGCAATGTATATCGTGGTGGGAGAAAAACAAGGAGTTCCATCAGAAGAATTACGTGGGACGATTCAAAATGACATTTTAAAGGAATATATTGCCCAAAAGTCATGGATCTTCCCTCCAGAACCTTCAATGCGATTAATTGTTGATACAATAGAATATTGTACCAAGCATGTTCCGCAATGGTATACCATTAGTATTAGTGGATATCATATACGAGAGGCTGGATCTACTGCGGTGCAAGAATTAGCATTTACCTTAGCAGATGGTTTTGAATATGTAAAATGGGCGATGGAAAGAGGATTAGATATTGATGATTTTGCCCATCGACTTTCCTTTTTCTTTAATGCCCATAATAACTTTTTCGAGGAGATTTGTAAATATCGGGCTGCACGGCGAATATGGGCAAAGAAAATGAAAGAATTAGGTGCAGAAAAACCCACATCAATGCGACTTAGATTTCATACACAAACTGCGGGCGTTTCACTTACTGCCCAAGAACCAGAAAATAACATAGTACGGGTTACTCTCCAAGCCCTCGCCTCGGTATTGGGAGGAACGCAATCATTGCATACCAATTCGTTTGATGAGGCATTATGTCTACCAACAGAAAAAGCGGTTCGCATCTCCTTAAGAACCCAACAAATTATCGCCCATGAATCGGGCGTTACAGACACTGTCGATCCTTTAGCGGGCTCGTATTATGTCGAATGGTTAACAAATAAAATGGAAGAAGAGGCAAATGCATATTTTGACAGAATTGAAGAACTGGGAGGGGTAATTCCAGCAATAAAAAAGAATTTCTTCCAGAAAGAAATTGCTAATGCCTCCTATAAATATCAGAAAGAAGTTGAGAATAACGAGAGGATTATCGTTGGAGTAAATAAATATAAATCGAAGAAGCAGGAATCCACCGAAATTTTAAAGGTAGATGAAAAAGTTGCAGAAGAGCAAAAAGCAAAGCTCAAGTCAGTGAAAAAGGAACGAAATGAAGGGGCAACAAAAGAAGCGTTGCTCGAGCTGAAACGGGCCGCTGAGGGCACTGAAAATCTAATGCCTTATATCATAGATTGTGTTAAAGAATATGCTTCAGTGGGAGAAATTGTAGGTGTGCTTAAAGAAGTGTTTGGAACATATAAAGAAGATTCTATTTTTTAGGAGAGGAGAGTAATTGTCAAACGATAGAAAGATAAAAGTGCTCGTTTGTAAACCTGGCTTAGACGGTCATGACCGGGGGGCAAAAGTAATTGCAAGAGCGTTAAGAGACGCTGGGATGGAAGTAATTTATACCGGGCTGCATCAGACGCCCGATGATATTTTAAATACCATTATTCAAGAGGATCCCGATGCCGTATTACTCAGTATTCTAAGCGGAGCGCATAATGCTTTATGTCCTGCCCTCATGGAAAAATTAGAAGAACATAATATCAATGATGTGCTTGTGAGCGTGGGAGGGATCATCCCGGATGAAGATATCCCCTATCTCAAAGAATGCGGATTGAAAGGATTTCATGGTCCTGGCACGGAATTGAAAGAGATTGTTGAGTTTGTAAAAAATAATTTAAAAAGATAAATTGGGTTCTGATGGTTTATCAAGACTTAATTCAACGGCTTACCGATCATGATACTCGGGCCGCTGCACGATTAATTACTCTCGTTGAGAACGATATTCAAGCAGCGGAAAAGATCATTAATTCCATTTACGATAAAACCGGAAATGCATATATCTTGGGAATTACTGGGGCTCCCGGGAGTGGAAAGTCCACTTTTATTTCAAACCTTACAAAGATCTTTATCAAACAAGGAAAGAACGTGGGTATTATTTGTGTTGATCCAACTTCTCCCTTAACTGGTGGCGCTTTGTTGGGAGATAGAATAAGAATGAAAGAAAACTTTTCCTTGAAAAACGTGTTTATACGTAGTATGGCCAATCGGGGGCAACTCGGTGGATTAGCTCGGGCGACCGATGACGCAATAAAAATCTTAGATGTGTACGGATGTGATGTAATTATCGTAGAAACCGTAGGCGTGGGACAATCAGAGGTGGATATCTTTAAATCAGCCCAAACAGTTCTGGTATTAGTCGTCCCTGGATTGGGAGACGACATTCAAGCAATCAAAGCCGGTCTAATGGAAATAACCGATATCTTCATAGTTAATAAAATGGATATACCAGGAGCCGATAAAAAGGAAGCCGAAATCCGGCAAATGTTAGAATTAAATGAAACGTTTAAATATCAAAACGATGAGTTAATGCAAGAATATGAAAAAAGGGAATTATGGGCTCCAAAAATACTTCAAGTAAATTCACTTACTGGTGAAAATTTTGATGATCTTCTGGAGATCTTGGATAAACACCAGAAATTTTTAGAAGAATCGGGATTCAACGAGATTCTTCTTAAAGACAAAATTAAAAACGAAATTCTCCAGATTTTAAAATTTAAAATTGAAAAAAAAATTGAAAATCTTATGGAAACTGATAAGGAAGTCAACGAGTTAGTGGAAAAAGTTGGAGACAGAGAGTTAGACCCTTATCAAATGGCGGATTCTCTATTGAAAAAGTTTAAGGAGATATAAAAATATTATTTTACACTCTTATTAATTACTAAAAATAAGTTAAGAAACTTAAAAGTAATAGACGGGATTTTTTTGGTTCAAAACACAATATTTATTGTCGGCGGGGGAAAGTTTGGTAAGAAAGCCGTACAATTTGCCAAACAAGAAAATTACAATATTATCATCATTGACAAAGATCCGAACTGTTATGCTGTACAATTTGCCGAGTTAATTATAAAAGATATTCACGGCTTGGAGCAAAATATCCCTAAACTGGAAAAAGGAAAAATTCTTTTTTTTCAAGGGAATGTGACCGAAAATATGGCTATTTTAAATTCACTTAATCCCGAATACATTATTCCAGTTGCCCCAGTTCATTTTTTGGCGGAGTTAATTCTTGATTATCTCGCCCGAGAGTCCATAGATGTTAATTCCGATGGCAAACGAGTTACTCAAATTATTCAAGACATTAAACCCGACATTCTTTTAGACTCTGTGGATTCGAAAGGTGTGGTATATCTTTCTTATGCAAAAAAAGATGAAGTATGTCCCGATAATTGTAGTGCACCTCCCGATTATTGTCCCCATTTAAAAAGGGAAAAACCAAACACGATTACGAATTATTTATTGAAGTTTTTTAATGCTCAAAAGGGCTTTGATCTGCAAAAACAGAAAAGAGAGATTAAGATTATAGTAGAAAGTACACAATTAAGGGGAGGCTTAGGGGGTATTCCAGGGTCTGTTGTCCAGTCCATTCTGACCAAATTGGAACAAAATTTTAGATGGATGAAACAAAAGAACTTTAAATTACTCATTGCAACTTCCTGTAATTGTCACGGGGTTATTAATTTTTATAAAAAAACGAGTTAGATTAATTTTCCCCATCAAATAAATCAAGGCGTAAATTGAATTGTTTGGGACTGTTCGGACAATTTATTTCGCAACAAGCGGGAAGATAGGAATAGACCTTAAAACTATCTAAGGGAACTAATAAATAAATTAACGAATTAATTAAGGAACATGAGTTACTAATTTTCTCTAATGGACCATCGCAGAGAACCTTTTTATGTTCTTTTTTATTCACGTAAAGGCATAGCCCGTCTTTAGGATAAAACCCAAATAAATACTGGTATCGGGGGATGACGGGATATTTTTCACTTTCCACCTTTCTGGCATATTCAATATTTATATTATTAAAAGAGAGAGTAAAGGAAATCGCTTTATAGGAGTCGTTTTTCTTGTCCTTCTCGGTAATGGGATGGATAATAAAATCTCTTGATACCGCTTGATCAATCAAATTTTCTAATTCTTGAGAAATCATTCTTCTGTTTCTTTTTCGTTCTTTTGCTTTTTCGGGTCAATCCATTTTGAATATATCTCAATGATTTGTAAAGACTCCGAAGAATTACAAGAATTACATTCTTCATCCTTGAGTCTTTTAAATGTATAGTCCCCTTCTTTGAAATCTCGGGTAAATGTATCTTGGCAAGCAGCACATTTAATCACAGAATATACTTTATTTATGAAGCGATCTTTCCGATCTAATACTTTTCCTATGTCAGGTATGGGGGGTAATTGTGGTTCTTCACTCAAATATATTTGGCCTCCTATATCTTGTATTATGTTTTGAAAATATAATTTCCTTACTTATATAGTATTTATTCTGTAACATAATTTTTATGGTTTACTTTTAAAATTAATTGAAGATCCATCTTGTGACCACGGTCTCGGATAAGTTTCGTTGAACCTCTTTCGCTATAGGTTAAAAATTTATTTACATTGAAAGGGTTTAATCTTTTGATTCTCTGTTTTCTTCCAACTTAACATTCTCCTCATGAGTCTCGTCAGCTGTTTTATTGTCCGTCTTTTGTTTTTTCTCCTCTTTCCCTTCTTCCTTATCTTCCTTCTCTTCCCCTTCCTCCTTATCTTTCCCTTCTTCCTCCTCTTTTTCCTCTGGCGGTTTTGGTTTCGGTTTCGGCTTGGTTGAAATAACCACTTTTGCATAGCGAAGAACTTTATCTTTCCAAATCCATCCATCTTGTATGACATCAACAATAGTATTTCGGGGAAGATCAGGGTTTTCTATAGTTGTGAGTGCCTCGTGAAAATTATAATCAAATTTATCATTCTTTTGAACTTTCATAGGTTTAGCGCCGTAAGACTTGAGTATATTAAGGTATTGCTTGAAGAATTGCATCACGTGCTCATATTCTTCTTCATTTTCCTCGGTGATGTTTTCTTGAGCTTTTTCAAACGAGTCGTAAAGGGGTAAAAAATCCTTTAAAACCGCTGCAATATGCTGCTTTTTTTGTTCTCCTCTGCTTCTTTCCCATCTTTTTTGGGCATTTTCATAATCTGCTTGGAGATGCATAAATTTTTCCTTCCATTTAGTGCTTTCCTCTTCTAATTTTTTAACCTTATCCCTTAATTTATCGACTTCTATGTTTTTTTCCTTCAGTTCTGATAAAAGTTCTTCTCGGCTTTTTTTCTCCTCTTCTTCTTCTTTCTCCTCCTCTTCATCCTCTTCTTTCTCCTCCTCTTCTTCGGATGGTTTCGCTGCCTTTTTTTGCTCTGAGATTCCTTCTTCTTTCAACTTCTTATGTTTTTGTTGTATTTCCTTTGTTTGGTTTTCTTGCGTTTCACTGATTGTTTCTGTGGAGGTTTTTCCGTCATTCTTTTCTTCATGCTCTATATTTTGAAACGAGTTTTTCTCATCCTTATCTTTACCATTACTTTTACTTGAATTCATACCAATGCTTCTCCTAAAATATTAAGTCTTATGATTTTTAAGAATGATTTTTTATTTCTAAATTTTTTTATTTCTATTGAGATTAATTTTTAGTGCCAAAAAGACCATTTCCAATAATTTTAATTCAAATTGCGATATCCTTCCCCTTTTTAAGGAGATCAATTTCAAAATAAATTAAAAGACTTTTAAATATCCTTAAGTTAATATGAATAGATCGGGTTCCTATATATAAAACTTCATCAATAATATGAGCATTTATAATCTGAATACAAAATCTTTTAATTTTAGAATATGTTATTTAACTTAATGATTTAGAGATCATTATAAAGAAAAAAAAAAATTCACGATCAAACAAAAAAGTAATATTTAAACACTACAAATAACCAATTTATATAGAGGAGCAATATAATGAGCGAACAGAAGAAAAAAAAAGCGAAAAAAAAAGCGAAAAAAAAAGCGAAGAAAAAAGAAAAGATTATTGGAATCGACTTAGGCACTTCAAATAGTGCAT
The DNA here is from genome assembly GCA_046483985.1 of Promethearchaeia archaeon. GTDB lineage: Archaea > Asgardarchaeota > Lokiarchaeia > Sigyniarchaeales > SOKP01 > JAWOCD01. Next base: position 68,470 of record JAWOCD010000090.1, on the reverse strand, counting down.
GTGCATATATGAACCCTGTTTCTGGTAAAACGGAGATTATTCCTGCCGCTGAGGGACGAACCTTAGGCGGAAAAGCCTTTCCATCATATGTTGCCTTTGATGAGGATGGCCGAAAGTTGGTCGGTGAACCAGCACGAAGACAAGCAGTAAGCAACCCCGAAGGAACGATTACAGGAATTAAGCGAAAAATGGGAACAAACTATAAGGCAAAAGTGCAAGTCGGTGAGGAGGAAAAGGAATTTACACCCGAGGAAATCAGCGGAATGATCCTTAAAAAGATAAAAAACGATGCTGAGGCGTACTTAGGTGAGGAGATTGAAAAAGCGGTGATTACAGTCCCTGCGTACTTTAATGATGCCCAAAGAACAGCTACCAAAAATGCTGGTCGAATCGCTGGGTTTGAAGTAAAACGAATGATCAATGAACCTACGGCTGCATGTTTGGCATATGGATTGGATAAGGTGTCCGACGAGTTATTAAAAATCTGTGTGCTTGACCTCGGCGGAGGAACATTCGACGTAACAGTAATGGAATACGGAGAAGGAGTAGTAGAGGTTCTGTCCACGGCGGGAGATACCCAGCTTGGTGGGCGAGACATGGATGAAAAAATAGAAGATTGGATAGTTTCGGAATTTAAAAAGAAAGAAGGGATTGATTTAAGCAATGACAGAAAAGCAATGATTCGAATCAATGATGCTGCGGAAAAAGCAAAAATTGAATTATCCACCACATTATCAACATCGATTAATCTCCCTTACATTAGTCAGAAAGAGGGAGATCCCGTTCATTTGGAGATGGAACTTACCCGAGCTAAATTAGAATCTCTTGTAGAACCTGTATTAAAACGATTAGACCCAATAATGCGACGTGCAATTTCGGATGCCAAATTATCTGTTAATGATATCGATAAGGTAATCCTCGTGGGCGGTCCTACCAGAATGCCTTGCGTACAAGAAAGATTCAAGAAGTTTTTTGGAAAAGAACCAGAACATTCCATCGATCCAATGGAGTGTGTCGCTCGTGGAGCGGCAATCCAAGCGGGTGTAATCGCTGGAGATGTAGAAGACCTCTTACTTCTCGATGTGACTCCATTATCCTTGGGTGTTGAAACCTTAGGCGGAGTTTTTACGAAACTGATCGAACGTAACACGACAATTCCTACTGAGAAAAAGAAAATTTTCAGTACTGCGACCGACAACCAACCCGCAGTAACCATTAATGTACTTCAAGGAGAACGGGCAATGGCGAAGGATAACATTTCTTTAGGAGAATTTAACCTCACTGGAATTCCACCAGCACCACGTGGTGTCCCCCAAATTGAAGTTAAGTTTTCAATTGATGCGGATGGAATTGTACACGTGACAGCAAAAGATTTAGGAACCGGTAAAGAGACAGGGATCACAGTTACGGGGGCAAAAGGACTTTCAGAAAGTGAAATTGAGAAAAAGATCGAAGAAGCTGAGAAATACGAGGAAGAAGATAAAAAGCTAAAGGAGAAGATTAAAGCCAAAAATAACGCGGAATCGATGATTCATCAAGTGGAGAAATTAGTTGAAGATAACAAAGATAAACTCAAGGATGATGAGAAACAAGAAATTAATAATGCAATTGAATCCCTACGAGAAGATATTAAAAGCGATGACATCCAAAGGATAAAAATGGGAACAGAAAATTTGCAAAAAACTTTACATAAATTTTCACAAAGAATTTATCAAGGACAAGGCCAACAACAAGCATATCAGCAAGCTGCCCAGCAAGCTCAGAGAGCCGCACAAGGTGGTCCTGGCCCTGGTGGTATGGGTGGTATGGGCGGTGGAGTACCCCCTGGTGGTATGGGTGGAGCAACAGGCACGGGCGGCGCATCTTATGGTAAGAAAAAGAAGGAGGAAGAAAAGGAGGAGGAAGAAGGTAAAAACGTCGTTGACGTGGATTGGGACGAGGAGGAATAAGTTTTAACAAATCTTTTCTAATATTTCTTTTTTCTACAATCAGTTTTATTCGAACTTTCTTTATTTTTTTCTATTTTTTTAAAATACTCTTAACTTGAAATCGCCTCTTTAATTTTGAGAAAGGAGAAGTTTTTAGGCATAAATTATTCCCCGAAACTTAAAGAGGGAAAGAAAAGGAGCATTTGAGTTTTATTTTACTTTTTTGATAAAAACTATAAATTTCTCGGAAGGGTATTTCAATTAAGTACTTATTTTCGTGAATATCTCCCTTAAATCTCCCCCTCATTTTAGTTTAGTAAAAAAAAATATATTTCACAATATACTTTATATATTGAGTTATAAAAATAAAACAATCAAACCAGTAATTGAGACTATGAGTTCTAATAAACGAGATTATTATGACGTTTTGGGAGTAGATAAGGACGCATCAGAATCAGAGATTAAATTAAAATATCGGCGATTAGCAAAAAAATATCATCCCGATTTAAATAAGGATAACGCCGAAGCAGAAACCAAATTCAAGGAAGTACAAGAAGCCTATGAAGTACTAGGTGACCCAGAAAAGAGGCGAAGATACGACCAGTATGGATTTCGGGGCGTGGAAGGGGATATCGGAGATGTTTTTTCCGGTGGAATTCCTGGGATCGAGGAAATTTTCAATTCGATTTTCGGAGGGTTCGGGGATTTTGGGTTCGGTGGATTTGGAGGAGGAAAATCTAGGAAGCGCTCACGGCCACGAAGGCAAGTTGGTGAAGATATTAAAAAACGCGTAAAAATTAGCTTTGAAGATGCGCTGTTCGGAACCAAAAAGGATATAAAAGTAAAACGTTATGTCCCTTGCGATGAATGTGAAGGTACAGGTGCAGAGGATCCCAGCAGTATAGAGCCATGCCCCAATTGTAAAGGTACTGGACGGGTAAGAAAGATGTCTCGCTCAGGTTTTGGGACCATCATCCGAGAAGGTGAATGTCATAAATGTGACGGAACGGGGAAGATTATCGGTAAAAAATGCAAAGTTTGTAACGGGAAAAAAGTTATAAAAGAGACAAAGACCATTAAAGGGGCAGAGATCCCGCCAGGAGTAGAAGATGGAGTATTATTAAAAATACGAGGCGCAGGTCATGTCCCCACGAACGATGCTATTCCAGGAGATCTTTTTATTCTGGTTGATATAGGGTCCGATCCTCGTTTTACCAGAAAAAACCATGATATCTATACAAAAGCCTCGATAGATGTGGTAACCGCAATCTTGGGGGGGGAGATTACCGTACCGACTCCAGATTTTAAAAATGAATCCATCGCCGAAAAAGAATTGGACATCCCCCCGGGAACCGAGCATGGGACGGAATTTCGCATTCGGAAGCGTGGTATACCTTATATAAGACGGAAAACAAGGGGAGATCAATATGTAGTTGTCCAAATAGAGATCCCCAGCGAAGTAAATCAAAAACAGAAAGAATTATTATTAAAATTCCAAGAATTAAGTAATAAAGCATAATAATCCTTCTATCGCTTCTTTTTATAAATAAGACAATAAAGATATGATTTTTGTATATCTGAGATTATTTTTGAATAATATGCGAAAAATACGTACATAGTATCTTTTTTTATATAAATCAAATCTTTCTCAATATATTAAGGAAGTTTAATCATTAGGAGAGAAAAGTGAGAATTATATTTAGATTTGGATAGTACTATCTAATTAATTAGAACAGATTATTTTGAGATTGATAAGACTTAAATAGGAAATAAATCTATATTTAGATAGTACTATTTAGGTTTTGAATAAGATATGTCAAAGTATAAAAAACAGTTGGATCTCTCCGATCGCGAAATTGCCGCAATAAAAACGGAAAACGAAATTTTAGAATTTCTCAAAAAGCAGGAGACGGAAATTAGTTTTTACGATTTATATAAGAGTCTAAATTTTACATCGGGTAAGGCCCAATCTGCTCTTAAACGGCTCAAAAAACGGGATACAATCCATACCAGAAAAAAGATTGATAAATTTAAGACCTTTGTCTGGCATAAAGAATTTGAAGTTGAACCTGAGGTTATTGAAATTGAAGATGAGAGCACCATGATTTTTCCTGTCCGCTTAGACAAAAAAGTCGGGACAATACTTCAAGAAGTGCCTGAAGTGAGTGATGGTGAATATTCTGATTTTATGGACTTAATTAAAACCGCATTAATATATTTCTTCCAAGAAAATATCAGCCCAGAGCAAAAGAAAACGGCTATTCAAAATGCCGTAAAAAAGAAGAAGATTACAAAAGAATTAGCCAAAGAAATATTAGGAGGATAAAAGATGGAAGAAAAAAAAGATCTACCAGAAGAAAAGATCAATTTTTTAAAAAATTTATTCAGCAGGGAGACAACTGCTCAAAAAGAGGGAAAATCTGAAGCCAAGAAAAAGAAAAAAGGGGAGCCATGTCCCTATTGCGGCAAAAAATTTAAACGCGTTGCCAGTCATCTCCCCTATTGCAATCAGAATCCCGAAAATCAAAAGACTACCCCAGAAGGTACAGAACAGAGATCACATACCACGGAAACAACGAGAGCTCGAAAAAAGAAGGTGATAGTCGAGGAAGAAATGGTGGAAAGAGCATATTGGTCGGAATTATTGACCGAATTAAAACCGCTCTTGAACAATTTGACCACCTATATAAAAAAACTAAATAATGAACCGCTTAAGGTTCAAATCGTGAACCCCGAAGAGTAAATTGTTGAATCTTACAAAATTAGTCCGGTTATTTTTTCATCGTTTAAAATCTTTTCCACTTTCTTGACTCCGAATGTGAAATTCATGGTTTGGCGTCTGAAAACTGCCTTGCTATGGCAAGACGGTTTTTTATTTTGTTCGTGATAGACGATATAAAAATTTACAAAATCATCTTTCTTATATATCCACAATCCTTTCTATCTGTTGAGAACAATATTTTAGCTTTAAAAATCGCAAGTATCTGATTAGTAAAAAATGAACAAATTAAATCATTCGGATGTTAACCATCAGCCATCCCCCGTTGATCGCTCTCCAGACCATAGAAATAAAACAGTTATGATTGTAGAAGATGATGAAGAACTGGTAAGATTATATGAAAAAATCTTAAAAATGCGAAATTTTAGAGTTACAGCCACGGCAAAGAACGGAATAGAAGCGATTAACCAATACAAAAAGATTGGAGAGAAACCATCGGTTATCATTATAGATCACAGGATGCCTTTTAAAGATGGATTAGAAACCTTAATCGAGTTAAGGCGTATAGGATATAAGGATAAAGTCATCTATATTAGTGGGGAGTATAAATCAAAAAAGGATGCAATGAAAAAGGGCGCTAATTCATTCCTCGAAAAACCGTTTTCAATCAAAGATTTAATGGCACAGATATAAACCGTCTAAGAGAATTGTTATGTTTCTAAAAATAAAGAAAAAAATTTAATATAATATAAATTAGATGTTAGACATGGTTTTCTATCCATTCTAACAAATCATTAATAACTTTTTCTCGATCCTCTTTCACTTCATTATATATTTCGTGATAGAGGCCTTCATATTCGTGGATTGTTAAGTCATTGGTGGTGAAGGCTTGTTTTAAGGCATTAAAGCCCCCCATAGCCTCATCAGCGGTTCCTCGCTGCACAAGAATGGGGAGTTTCAAATCTTTCACGACCTCGGGAGCCTTACCAAAATATTTTATCATCTCATACCCTAACCTTGCGGTGATTACATCATGATGAACCAGAGGGTCTTCTTTATAGGCTTTTACTACATTTGGATCATGGCTTAAAGTCTCGGGATCCAATTTTGGATCTATGGTTAATTTCTTTGCAAGTACTGAGAGTATTTTCGACATAAACTTCAGAAACCCGCTTACTTCCCCTCCGGTTGACGTTCCAGTTCCCGAAAGGATTAACCCTTTTAGGAGATCTTCATACCTTTTTGTAAAATACATAGCAATCCCCGATCCCATAGAATGGCCCAACATAAATATCGGAAGATCCGGATGATTTTCTCGGATAATCCCGTAAAGTATTCTTTCATCCTCCACATATAGATCAAATGAATCTACATAGTTTGTCACTCCTTCGGACTTCCCATGGCCGCGATGATCGTCTGCATATATGGCGAATCCTCTGGGAAGTAATTTTTCGATGACATTTTCATAGCGAGCAGAATGCTCCCCAAATCCGTGGACAATTTGCACTATTGCTTTCGGACTCTCTGGGAGCCAAAATTGATAATAAATGTCTAACCCTTTTTCTCCTTCAAATTCTCCTTCAGAATGAGTACGACTCATACATTATCAACTCAAATAATTTTAATATTATTATATTTAATATATATTGAATAATGAGAATTCATCAAATTTAAATGTCTATATTTAAACGAGATTTATCATGAAAATTTTAATCACAGGCCCCCCTCGTTCTGGAAAATCTACTTTAATAAGCAAACTAATTGAGGACTTGCAAAAAGAATATATACTAAGGGGCTTTTTAACACCAGAGATAAGAATGAATGGGAAACGAGAGGGTTTTGATGTTAAGGATCTTAAAACCCAAGAAAGGATCCTATTAGCACATAAAAAAGGCCCCCAAAGTGAGTTTAAATTGGGAAGTTATAATGTATATGTAGAAAACTTTAATGAATATCTCAAAGAGAATTTATTCCCACAGCTCAAAGAAGAAAAAGAAAATAGTGAGAAGTTCCTACTCGTTATAGATGAAATCGGAAAGATGGAACTATATTCTAAGCTCTTTCAAGATTTTATAAAAACTAGTTTCCGCACCAATCAGAAAATTATTGCCACTATCGGAAAAACATTAAATCATCCAGTTAAGGATGATCTGCTTGCTCTTTCTCACCTAAAATATTATAAATTAAATAGAGATCATTTCGATAATATTTTTCAAGAGATCTCCTCTTATTTTGACTAATTGTTTTAGATATCCTATGGGAATTTTTGTTTAATTGAATCAAGATAATTTAATAATGATAATGTCCTTGTTTAATACCTAAATAATAGTCACTATTATTCATAAAGATATGTGCGACTCATCACCGCCCTAAAGGACGGTACTTTCTCGCACTCTAGTGGTAAAAAATTCCATAGGCGAGGAAAATTTAACGAAGAAAATTTATCAACCCTTGAATATCAAGAAATTTGTTTAAAAAAAATTATTAATAATTTTTAATAAAAGATACTTAAAACAGTCAATTCCTTGCCGAACTATGATGAATATCCCCCTTATAATTATCATATTTATTATTTTTGGGATTATTTTAGCCTCTTACGCAATGGAAGGAGTAGATTTTGTTTTAATCTCCTTATTAGGTGCGTTTATTGCTGCGACCATCACTGGCTTGGTTCTTGGGATAGATCTAGACGTGTTTATTGGTCATGTCGAATGGCAAGCAATCATAATCATATTAAGTATGAGTTTAATAACAGAAATCGCAGTCGAGTCCAATATCTTAGAATTTCTGGCGGTAAGATTATTCCAAATCGTTAGGGGAAAAGTCAGATATTTCTTTTTTTTGTTAATGCTCTTAACCGCCTTATTAGCAGGAATTGTAAGTGATGTGGTGGTAATTCTTATATTAGCACCAGTCATTATTCGTCTTTGTCGTCACTTAAAAGTAAATGCGGGCACATATTTAATTGGAATGACACTAGGGGTTAAAATTGGGTCTATACTAACTCCGTTTGGAAGTAGTGAAAATATTATCATCTCAACTTATTACGGATTGGATACTTCATTTTTTATCAAATATCTTTGGATTTTTTCTTTTATCCTACTTTTTTTAATGATGTTTTTATTAGATAAATTTTTGCTTAGTAAAGAACCGAGCATAGAACCTCAACAGAAAGAATTTATGTTAGATTTAATAGATTCCGAGGTCTTGATAAAAAATAAAAAAATGTTTTACTTAAATACTGTTGCAATCTTGATTATCATCATCCTATTCTTATTTCTGCCCTTGTTATATCTGACGGCGGGAATTGGATCGTTAGTCCTCGTATATTTAAACAAGAGATATACAGGAGAATCTTTGAGTGATATGTTAAAAGATGTAGATTGGGAAATATTATTTTTCCTTATATCATTATATATTATAATCGGCTGTCTTTTAGAGGCGGGGTTTAAAGATATATTCCAACAGTTCGCTTTTGGAAAGCTAGAACCTATTTTGTTGTATATCCTTTTATTCTTCATCATAAGCATAATGTCTGCCTTTGTTTCAAACACACCAACTACCTTAATTTTTCTGCCGATTATAGATACGTTAATATCGGAGGGACTGCCAGCAAATCCGCTTTTCTTTATATTTCTTTTTGGAATTCATATAGGAGGGAACTTGATTCCGCAAGGGGCAATTGCTCATATGGCAACGCTTGAAATTGCTGAAAAATCACATGTAAAAAATTTAAATTATCGAAGGTTGTTGGTTGTCGGGTTTTTAATGACACTAATAAATATGCTTTGCATAATAGGATTTTTGTTTGTTCTTATCTTTTTCATGGGATAATAATTTCCCTAATATTCGGGAAGATTGGGGTTACTTAGATCGAAAAAAATTATCGCAAAATAATAACCAAGATAATTTCCTTGCTATGGCTCAAATTGAAGTCTTTAGGTTTAAAACTTCATGAAAGAAAATTATTAATAATATCTAAAAAGAATACTTAAAAGCGTAAATAAATCAAATAGTAATATGACAATAAAAAATGTGGAATTAGGAAAAACGGGAGAGAAGATTCCCATTCTTGGACAAGGAACATGGGGGATAAAGCGATTTTTTAAGGATAACGAATATTACGAGCAATGGAAAGATTCCTTGCGGAAGGGGATTGAATTGGGAATGACTCATATTGACACGGCAGAAATGTATGGGTTAGGAAAAGCTGAAAAGGTAGTAGGCGAGATTATCGAAGAATATGGAAGAGAGAATCTATTTATAACGAGTAAATTATTTCCCATGCATATTTTTCACCATGGTATGAAAAAAGCCGCAGAAAAGAGTCTCGAACGATTGGGGATAAAATATTTCGACTTATATTTGATTCATTGGCCCAACTTTTTAGTTTCCATCACGAAACAGATGAAGGTATTAGAAGAATTAGTTAATGAGGGAAAAACGAGATATATCGGCGTCAGTAATTTTTCTATAAAAAAATTCAAAAAAGCCCAATCTGCTCTAAAAAAGGAGGAACTAGTCAACAATCAACTCAATGCGAGCTTTACCAAGCAAAAACATATGTATAAATCACTTCCCTATTATCAAGAACACAATATCACTATGACCGCCTACAGTCCTCTGGGGCATAGCGGATATACTGACTTAAGCGAAGAGTTAAGGAAAAAACTTGATACATTAGCATCCAAATATAATGCCACCATCCAACAAATCGCAATCGCATGGCTTATTAATCATGAAAACGTCATTACTATCCCTAAAGCTTTTCATTTAAATCACGTTAAGGACAATGCAGAGGCAGCTGATATAAAATTAAGTCGAGAAGATATTGAACTTTTATATGAAGATGAAGCTCCTGAGATTAAGATCCTTAATCCGAATTATTGAAATATTCGTTTTCCAAATTGGGATAATATTTTTTCTTTCGGCCATCTTTTTCCGCAAAAATTAAGTTAAGTTCCATGAGTTTATCAAGGTGGTATTTCGTGGTCTTATGATCTACATCGAAGATATCGGCCATTTTATTATTCCATAGACCTGGTTTTTCTTCAATTAATTCCAACACTTTTAGGGTTAATTCACTTTTCCTCAATTTCAAATCCAAATTAGAAATAGGGTTCTTCTGGTAATAGGGAAAATAGACTACGTAATTCGAGATATGTTTTTTTCCAATGATTTCATATTTCTCTAGAATATCTAAATGCCACACTAAATTGCCCGGCGAAAGTTCGGTTTCTCTGAGGAGTTCGTTAAAATGTACTCCCGGATTTTCCAAAATTAAATCAATAATCGTGCTGCGGTTTTCATTTTCTAACACTTCTTCCAACGATAATCTATGTGACCCCTTATCTACTGGAGTAGTTCGACGTTTCAAAATTTGGATATATTCCTTTTTGGAAAGAATTAATACCAATCCCACCAATCCAATGATGCCAATAATAATAAGGGGCCATATCCACCCAAATATTCCTTGCTCCTCTTCGTATACGGTAAAATAATATTGGGTGTCTGAAGATATATCTGTAAAGCTGGCTTCCAAATAGGTAGTAGAATTCTCAGAAATCTCTTCCGTTGAGATTGATTCCCATGAATCCCCCCCCTCTGTAAATACGGCTATAGTGTATCCTTTATCCGCCTCTAAGCCGTATTGACTATTTTTTTCGAAGCGGAAGGTAAATTTATTAATAGAACTGTTTGAAGTAAGGCGAAAAATGGAGTTATATCTGTATCTAAATTGCTTTCTATTGTTTTTAGGAGCGTCAGGAGCCTTAGAAAATCCATAACCTTCTTTCATTGATTCCCGATTGTCAATATCTAAAGCGAGAGAATCATTACTCGAGCCGGTTTCATTATTTCGAATCATTATCGAGGCATGACGATTTTGGATAGACTTTTCATACGTGATATCTACTTCTGTATGTACATCTGAAGTCATTCCTAAGTTGATATCATTGGAGAATCGATATAAGACATTCTCATTAGAATGAATCGTATCTTCTTTGGAATAGCCAGATACTTCTTCTTCCCTTGCCAATACAAGGCTCATCAAAAAAGTAAATTCAAAAATAAGTAATAAGATAGTAAAAATACAAATGATGTTTCTTTTCCGAAGTTCTGAGATGGTTTTTTCCATAGCAAATTAAGTATAACAGATCGATAATGTAAGTGTTAAATAAAATAAAAAAATAAAAACTTGGTTATTAAAAAAAAATAATTATTTCCTTCTCTTCATGATGACATACGTAATGCCTAAGATCACGGCGGCTGCGGCTCCAATCCCAATCCCGATATAGATCAATGTATTATCTTCTGGAGTAAGCAAAGTCCACGTTGAGAAATGATCTGTTTCTGCAACCAAGTATCCATCTTCTTCGGTTGTGTCCACCGTTACCCATTCTTGTTCGGATTCATCATAGTATGCCCACTTTGAGTTTTGATTCTCTTCCGTTTTTTCGAGTTTCAATTTTGCGTTGAGCCCGTCAGTACTGTTCGTTGAAATATTTACGGCAAATCCTTCTTGATATTGATATCGATTCCGATTTCTCATCTGGTAGGAATTTCCTTTTTGTAACCCAAGTTCTTCTTGCTCTTCTCTAGCAGTCATGTTCATCTCGAGATCCTTCTCCGAATCAACATCTATCTCGAAGTCTTTATTTCCAATTTGTCGTGCATCACAATCAATATTAGCGGACATAGTGGCATTCGTTCTTATTCGAATCTGTGTTCTCTCGCGAAATCGAAATTGAACGGACTCATTTGCTTGAATATTTTTCTGAACATTATCACCATTGACATCCTGAGTATCCTCTGCAGCCACTACAAATGAATTGCCGAACATCATGAAGAACGAAAGAATCACCAATCCCGCAAAGAGTACTTTTGACAATTTCTTCATACTTTTTTTTACCTCTTAAATATTGTAATTAATATATACAAAATTTGGTTTAAAAGCAATGAGGTATAGTTATTCCCATATCTCTTTTACTTTTCTTTATTTATGAATACCTATTTAAATATGGGTAGGATGATTAAGGTATTCCAAAAATTTTAATTTTTATCTTGTTTATTGTTATTTGTCTTAAAGGGATATTGAATATTTTAAAAAGAGTTGGATAGTAAAATGAAATTAAAATGTGATAAATGCGAAGCTATATTCGAATATGACGGACTCCCAGAAGAGGGGATGGAATGTCCAGAATGTGGGGCGACCGATGGAACATTCACTATCGTTGAATAGTCATAAAATTTCTTCCTTAATTTTTCCAAAATGCTTATTTTTGCTTCACCATTTATTATATACTTTCTCGGCAAACCCCAAAATGTTGTCTACCTCTACCTTCTCTCCATTATCAAGCACAAAATAACCCGAATAGTATCCAAAAACTTGATGCTGAATGCTTTTTAAGATTAGTAGATTGAACTGAGAATTCCGGTCAAAAAGAGGGGTAAATTCCATTCCAAATCTGTCATCGTTGCTTGTAATTTCCCACGGTTTTAGCAAGGCGTTCTCATCAAAACGAAAGGTAACCTTATCTAATTTATGTGCTTTCCCATTATAAAAAATGGCATTTTCCGTAGCCTTACTTCTATCACTAAATCCATAACCTAAATTCCAACCTATGAGCGTATCGTTAATCTTTGTAGACGCAGATCCCCAATACCAAGTATTTTTATAGGTCCACACGCCCCTCCCCCAATCCAAGACGCCAAAACTCGAGTCTTTCTCAAATTCATATGAATTATCCCCAATCTGCACCTTTCCGAGACATGGCATACAATTAATCTTTTGATTGTAATAAAATCGGGTCGGTTTTTCTTTCCAATCAGAAACAATAACCATTGAATCCGCACGTGGATCCTGTTCAAGTTCCAATTCCGCTTTTAGACCTTTTTCATCCTTGAAGGCGGGAAAATCAACTTTAAGCACACGCTTTTCCCGTTCTCTGATAAATTCCAAGTCAATCCCTTTCTTATGAAGTTCAATATTTCCCACTTTCGAAGATTCGGGGAGATCAAAATTGCCGCGGGGCAAAAAGACCATCTCCTCCTCTTGAATATAATCCTTTTCTTGAAAATCTAACCAAACCACCGTGATCAACCCAATATAGCCTAAATCAGTGACCGTAAAAGTAATTCCGTAATTAGGACTCAGCACAGCATAATAATCCCATTCTTTGATACGTAACCAACTTGCCGCAATCTCCTCTCGATTATAATCTAATAGTAATTCCCTTGCCCATCCTTTCTGTTTTAATTTTCCCTCTTTGTCCAATAACTTTGATTTTTTAATGATTTCTTTTTGCAAGTTTATCTCTCTCAAATATTATTTTCTTTATTATTTTACAAACTTAAACTAAGTTTGTAACCTACCATAAATATAATAAAGAATCATCAAAAATAATTGCAATTATGCAATGGTCCACCGATCAAAAATTATTTAAATCACGCGCTTTTCTCTTCATTCATGGTAGAAACAGATTATTATGAACAAATTCGTCAAAAACTTAAGTTAGGAAAACTATATGCCCCAAAACATCCAAAAGTCTTTCAATTACTGAAACTCTTTTGGAATGAAGAGGAGGCAAACGTCCTCTCCCAATTCAATAGTTGTGATAAACCAACCAGTTTAAAGGAATTAATGAAGAGAACGGGATTGGAAAGAGATAAACTCAAAAAAGTGCTCAAAAAACCGCTGCGAAAGAAGACCATCACAAAAATCGGTTCAAAATATACGCTTCTCCCCTTAGTTCCCGGTATTTTTGAACAATATTTTATCCGACGGAATGACACGGAAGAGAATCTTAAAAAAGTTGCGGAAATCTACCGCTTTCTCTTTCAAAATTTTCTGCCTAGCTTTTATATTGAGACTGACTTTAAATTATTCCGACCGCGGTTACCGCTCGATGCAAAAGAAAAATTAATAAAGGTGGATGAAACATTAGATGTGGAAAATCATGTATTGTCCTATGAACTAATTGAAGAGATTATCGAAGAAAACGAATATTTCACAACGGTCCCTTGCCAGTGTCGGCTAATCGGAGAACTCACCGGAGATCCTTGCGAAGTGGCTTCGTCAGAATTAGGATGTTTTCTAACGGGGATTGTTGCCAAATCCATAATTGATGCAGGCGGAAAAAGTATGACTAAGGATGAGGCAATTGAGTTTATCAAGAAAACAGAGGAAGCGGGATTGGTACATAATTGTGTTGCAGATTCTAGTCTTGAATCTTCTCTAATCATTTGCAATTGTTGTAGTTGCCATTGCGGAACGTTAATTTCCGGGAAAGAGCATAAGACAACGGCGACCGTTCCGAGTAATTTCAAACCGCAATTTAACGATGATCTCTGCACCAACTGCAAGATTTGTCTAAATAAATGTCCAATGCACGCAATTTATCATCACTGGCCCGAAAAAGAGGATAAATCCGACGAACATATGTATATAAAAGAAGAATTTTGCATTGGGTGCGGCATATGTGCAGCAAATTGCCCTAATAACGCCATTAAACTGGAAAAAGTGGGAAATAAAGATTTCAAGGAAAGACATAAAATCGGGAATAAATCGTTCTTACAACTTTTGATGTAATTTGTTGGCAAATAAAGATCTTTAGCCTTGAAGCCTTTTTTAGGTATAAAAGATTTTATTTAGTAAAATAGAAATAATAAACTAAATTGATCAAATATGGCCGAATGTAATCAAGATGAAAGAAAGGATGGATGTTCGTGTACGTACTCATGCAGCAGACGCGGAAAGTGTTGCGAATGTATAGAATACCATCTGGGAAGAAATGAACTTCCAGGGTGTGCGTTTGCAAAGATAAGCGAAGATGCTGAAGCAACTTATAATAGAAGTTTTTCCTATTTTGCTGATTTAGTCCAAGGAAGTTAAACTGTTTAAACCCTTAGAGTTTCTAACCCAAGAGTTTAAATAGTGCAATTTCCTTTAAATTATTGACGTGTGAGATTTGGAGCCAACGGCGAAAAATTTCGCTGAGGAACCTCGCCCCACAATTTCCAAGCAAGAAGTAACGGAAGTTACTATGGTGAGAACCATGTCTCAATAATAGAAACGGCACCGCCTTTTTGCAGAAATTAATGATTTGGAAATAAGCCAAGGAAATCGCAAGAAGGAATGGTTGGAACGAATTGAGACCTTGGTGCAAGGCCAAATGAAAGCTATGAGAACTTGGAACGAGCTTTAGGTAGGCCGCTTAGTTGGATGCTCCACTTGCTTATGGTGACGTAAGTAAGACAGAAGGGCGGGTATAAATCTCAACCGTCATATTCTTTTATAATATAATTACTTTCAGATTCTATATCGGGAATGTAACAAAATGTTATAAAAAAATAAAAAAAAGTTTATTACGTTTTGTAAAATTTGAACTATTTTCAATTATTTATAATAGGGCGCCAATTAAACCTGCTCCGCCATTAATTCCAAGGAAAAATGCAATGAATATCGATGCCGTCAAGGACATAACCACCAAAAGTGTGTTAATGGATGGGCCCGCTGTGTCTTTAAAGGGATCTCCGACTGTATCTCCGGTAATGGATGCTTTATGAGCTGGTGTACCCTTCCCTCCTAAATTTCCATCTTCAATCCATTTTTTAGCATTATCCCATGCACCGCCCGAATTACTCATCATTATGCCAAATACAAATCCAGAGAGAATTGCTCCCGCTAAAAACGATGCAAGCGCTGCAACACCAAGAATAATTCCAACTAAGAATGGCATTACGATCGATATAATACTCGGAATAATGAGTTCCTTTAGGGATCCCTTTGTTGCAATGTCGATACACTTATTAAAGTCTGCAGCCACCTCTCCTTTGAGAATACCTGGTTCCTCCTCAAATTGTCTCCTGATCTCATCGACCATTTTAGCAGCATTTCTCTGTACTGCAAGTATTAATACTGCTGAGAATAATGCCGGAGCTACTACTCCTAAAAATGCACCAATTAATACACTAATTGTCAATAAGTTAACATTAGGAACTAGGCCAATAAAATCAAGAGCATTTCCAGCATCTTGGGAGAATGAAAAAAGCAAAGCTAACACAGTAAGATTTGCTGCACCGATGGCATAACCTTTAGTAATCGCTTTTGCCGTATTTCCAGCCATATCAAGACTGTCAGCAATTCTAATAATCTCTTCATCCAATCCTCCTTGTTCTGCTATACCCCGAGCATTATCGCAAATTGGACCATATGCATCATTAGAAACAATGGTACCCACAATCGCCAACATCCCCGTTCCTGCAATTGATACACCATATACACCAGCAATAAATGATCCCCCTGCGATAAGATAAGGTAAAATATAAGCAATAGCCGTAGCTACGACAATCCCGATCGCCGGAGGTAACACACTAATTAAACCATATGAAAACCCGCTTAAGATAACTACTGCATCACCTTCTTCAGCCGCATGTGCTATATTCTGTGTTGGCTTTTTATCTTCACGCGTATAATAATCTGAAGTTAACCCGATGATTATACCGCTTAGTAATCCAATAACGGCACATAACCAAAGTGACCACAATAGCGGCATATCCGCTGGATTGATAAAGAGAGACATAATAAGAACACAAAGAGCCGCAAGCCCAGCAAAGCAAAAGGTTGCAAAATACGTTCCAAAGTTTAGTAATTTACTTGGATCGCCGGTTTTCCATTGTTTAATAAAGAAAATCCCTAATACAGATGAAAATAAGCCAAATGCATTCAATAAAACAGGCAGTATTACAAAAAACCGTACATCAGTTCCAGGATGAAGGATATTAGCTAAGAACCCTCCTACTGCAGCTAACAGCATTGATCCCAGAATTGCGGCAACATAACTATCAAATAAATCGCTGCCCATGCCGGCAATATCGCCAACATTATCCCCAACGTTATCTGCAATGGCTGCAGGATTTCGTGGGTCATCTTCGGGTAGATCATACTCTGCTTTCCCTACTAAATCAGCACCTACATCAGCTGTCTTTGTGTAAATTCCCCCACCGCATTTCATAAATAGAGCAATAGAACTAGCGCCAAAACTAAATCCCAATACTGCTTTAGTGGCGTCTAAATACCCTACTTGCGGTTCTAGAACCCAATAAATCAGAGATACACCGATTAATGCAACTCCCGTTACAGAAAGTCCCATCACGGAACCTCCAAAAAACGATATGTCGAAGCCTTTTTTAGCACTTACCGTGCATCCTTGAGCTGCTCTCGTATTGGCTTTGACACCAACAAGCATTCCTAACCATCCTGCTAACATAGAGCCTGCACATCCAAAAAGGTATGAAAGCATAGGCGCGATACTTAATTTCCCGGGTTCAAATAATAATAAAACTACAATAGAAAGCCCTATAACAAAAAGAGTAAGAACTTTATATTGAACTTTAATAAAGGTTTTAGAACCAGATTCAATGTAGCCACTTATCTCTTGCATTTTCTCATTTCCAGGGTCCTCATCCATTACGATTTTTGCGAAGTAGAGTGCTAATGCAATTGAAAGTATACCAGCACCCAGTGGAAATAATAACATTAAGTTTTCAAACATTTTTAAAATCTCTTTTTTTAAATTAAATTATAATTACATTTTTTATTATTTCCTAATTCTTTTAAAGCTTATTGATTTATTTAGAAAAAGACTAATAAAAGCGCATGTAGGAAATCCTACAAAAGATATTGAAGATTTATTAGAATCATCGCATCCTCCTACTTATTTTTAAGAAATTTTAAGAGAATTTATGCCTTTTTTAGGAAAAAGCAAAAATCATTCGAAAATACAGGGTAAAACCGAATAAGAATCCTTACTTACGGTTATTTCCGAATAAACTTTAAGAGAGGGACTAAAATATTAAGGTTAATGTGGATTTCCTTCCTGAATCTTTATAATATCTTTTTTGAAAAATAGAAGAGAATGATACGGCTTAAGATTATTCGAAGATCATATTACGGCTTTCGATAAATCTGAGACAGATATTATCGTGTCAAAAGAACCCTTAAAATCAAGCGGAAGAAATACGATGCACGGAGAGATAGAAGAAATCTTTCACCGGGGAGCAACGGTTAATTTAAAAGTCCTAGATACAGGAGAAGATGTGGTTGCAACAATTACAGAAGCATCTCTTTCTGATCTTGAGTATAGAAGTTGGAACAGAAGTCTAACTGACGTTCAAGGCAACTTCAGTTCATTTTATATGAAAAATAGGCTCTTATTTTTAAAAAAAATATTTTTATTTCTTTTATACTGACTTTTTCGAACAATAGAATAACATAACATATTTTTCTTAAATTAGAACGTGATTCTCTCAAGATAATATATCATTCCACAAATTAAACGATATATTATGACTTTCTAAAAATTGAAAAGAATAATATGTATTTTCAAAAACCGAAGATCATAAGATACATTTTTTTAAAATCAAAAGTCCGACAAATTAATATCTCAAGTCACGGAGTAGTTTTCTTTATTTGTTTTCTTTATTCTTATTTCTTACGAATTCTGGAATGTGAGTTCTTTCGCAACGCCTCCGAGATGTCCAGTTTTCCCATAAAACATCCAATTTCTGCTCAACATCATCCTCTTCTTTTTCTTGATCATTTTCTTTTTGAGCCTTCTTAACCATTAATTCTCACATATAGAAAAATTTGATAAAAAAAATATAGTTTGTGCTTTTGAACTACTCAAGCCTAAAGGCGTGAGATTCGTAATTCATCGAGAATTGCTGACCTAACATCCTAAAGGACGGTGCTTTCTCGCACTCTAGTGGTAAAATTAAAAGAAAAGAGAAAAAATTGATGTTATTAAGAGTGGTCTACCGATTCACCGCGTTCATAATAGACCGGAAGGACTTGTGCTTGATATAGCCGACCATTATGACCGCCAATCCCAAGGAACGGTTCAAACTCCCTAATAAATTGAAGATCGTCCTTTTTAGGATGAGGTATCTTTTGAATCTCCTTTCCAAGATCCTCTGCCGTCTTTAGCTCCCACGGAACCTTTTTTTTAACATCAACGACGCTCGTATCCGGATAAAGGGCATCCAAATACATCTCTTTGGAATCATCTTCAAACCGGAAGACGCCTTGCTTTGTAATCACTGACGATGGCCCCCCTGGTAGTCCGGCCTCTCCTCGAGCATTGCCGCCCGTTAACCAGCCTGGAGAGGTCATATAATCCAATTCCTCCACAAATTTTCCTCCCACTTTCGTAATCACGGTACGGTTACAATGACCAGCAAACTCATTGGCACCGCCAGAACCCGCAAGACGAATATCTCGCCGGGAGGTAATATTGTAATCTCCCACCACTGTACTGTTAATATTTCCGTATTTATCCAGTTGAGCGGCGCCCAACATGCAGACGTCAGCAAACCCTCTGTTTACAATAGTGGTAAATACCTCAAACAAGTCTATACTGTAGGAAAACCCCTTGGTACTGCCTGGATCGGCAATATCTTCTAAATTTTGAAAGATATCGATGTCTACCATCCCCGCTTCCGTTAATATGGTGGCATTCGGGGCATGGTACTTCTTTGCAAGGGCACCCGCCGCCATCGGGATTCCTTGTCCGATGATACAAATTTCCTCATCCTTAATTTCTTTACTTGCCGTGAGCGCTAAAAGCTCTACTCTTCTATACTTCATTCTGGTATTTCCAACTCCCCCTTTTCTTCTGTTTTCTCTTTATAGGATTCTCTGGTCTGTCCGATTTTATGACAGAACCCGTCTTGCCAATATTTTTTCTTATAGCCCATATTGATTTGATCTGACATAAATTCATTAACTTTTAGGACATTAAGCGGTTCTTTGCCGAATCGCTGGATATAATGATCAATGTAATCTTCTCTATCTTCGCGTTCATAAACCCATTCCTCGAGCCACTTCTCATTTGCAATGCCCGACAGGGCTTGTCCAAAATAGAGTGAGCGAAATGTGATGTCTGTGTTATAATAACCCGCCATGGGACTCGGATGCCCACCCCACGGAATTTCACAGACCGCACTGGTTCTAAAAGCCGGAATTACCGTGAGAAAGGGAGATCGTTTGATCTTTTCGTGGGAAACGATCTCTTCGCATGACACAATGATCTTCTTAGCAGAAAGTGCTGACCATTTTAACGTCCCTTCGCTCCCCCAGTATTGGGCATTCCCGTATTTATCTGCCCTTTGTACATGGACAATTGCCACGTCCGGATTTAAGGCCGGAACCACCACTGTTTCTTCTCCGGTGAATGGACTTTTAATCGTCTTCATTTTCTTCTCGTTACGGAAGGTCCTTACTTTATAAATATCTGAATGTTTGACAGATTTCATCACTGGCATGAAATCGTAGCCCAACGCTCCCGCCATAAACATCGAAACCATAGTAAAGTTGGAATAGTCTTCAATTTCAATTTCATCCTCATAAAGAGTTCTATCTAATTCCCGCTTATATCTTCTCCCTCCCGCGCGATGATAGTAGGAGGTAATGATCTTGGAGAGACAACCCCCCGAAAGTAGTAAGTCCATTTCCTCAATGGAAGAACAAGAAGTTACCGTAAGGTCTTTTACACCCCGTCGAATAATTTCATGGACTATAGCATAAGGATTTCCGTGTAAGAAATTACATGTGACCAGCATTTCGCCGGCTTTCACAAATTTCTTGACCGCATCCTTTATGTCCATTATTTTATTGGTATATTGGCTCATTCTGTTAATACTCCTTTTTTTTTCTTATTTTACATATTTTACATAATTATAAATGGTTAAGAATTTAAAAATGAGCGACCCAAATATAAAAATGTTTGTATAATATACGAAATTCACCCCAACCTAAAGGGATGGGGAATTCTTTGGCAGATCGTTAAAAACTTTTATTTGTATACAAGTTAAATTTATAAAAGATCATTTGTATATAACCATTAGATGAGATTCATATTAGATGCAAATGCTCTTATTTACTTGGTAAAAACGGACATATTCCCACTTTTTATGGAACTAATAAATCAAGATGTAGTTATTGATAATAATGTATACAAAGAAGTTGTTGAGGACGGTATTGAAAATAATTATCCCGATGCTTATACTGCCAAGACTTTAATTGAAAACAATCAAATACCGATAATCCCCATAGATATAACATCAAGTTTAGATAAGTTTAGAGATCCCGGTGAAACAAGCTGTTATATATTGGCAAAAAAGGAAGGAATGTGTATTAGTTCAGATGTAAGAGCAAATAGAAAATTTGAAAATCAAAATATTGCCTTCATGGAATTGGATACGTTTTTTTATAACCAATTTTTACTGAACAATATTAAGAAGAAAAGATTCATTCGCATCTTAGATGAATTAAAGCAAGTTAATGGTACTTCAGCTAATAGAATCTCGGTCTTTTTAGAATTAATTTCAAAAAGAAGTGATAAAAATGGGTAAAACAATAAGTACAAGATTAGATGAGGCAGATGCAGAAAAATTAGAAAAGATAGCAGAAAAAGAAAGTCTTGATCGGGCTGCGCTTGTAAGAAAATTTATTTTACAGAAATTGAAAGAGTACGATATAAAACAGATGGCCAAATTATACAAAAAGGGAGTGGTAAGCTTACAAGAAGCAGCTTCACAAGCAAAAGTATCATTATACGAAATGATGGAATATGTTCAAAAAGAAAATATTCATCCTCCGGACCAACCAAAAGAAGAGATCCTTGCAGAAATTGAGAAGTCTAAAAAATATTTTAATCACTGAACGCTCTTCTTTTTGTTTTTTAATTACAAACCAGATTTACTCTCAGTTTTTTCCTTATATCATCATACTTTTACCTTATATATATCTAAGAGAACGTGGATCTTGGAATATCATATTTTTTCCATTGATGTATAGTCAGGAAGAATATATAAGATGCGGGTATTATCGTAGAATATACGAAAGATCGTGAAATCTATGTTTTACGAAGGTTTCTATATATGAGGATAATATCATATCATAAAAAATTTCCAAAAATTCGTAAAAAATATTGTTTTAAATCGAATTTCATAAGGAAAAACTCAAAAATATTAATGAGTCATTATGGAAATAAATAAATATTATTATCGGCTTTATTTAAATGGAAATAATGTCTGAAGATATGGAAAAGGCTTGGGAGTATTATGAGCGCATCAGAGATGGTTTAAACGGGATTTACGAAATCCTTACTATGAAATTCGAGGAAGAAGATATCATGTATAAATGCGCTTTGGATAATTTGGAAGGATTAAAAGACGGGATCATAGATCTCCTTGAAAAGGATTACAACCCTACAGAGATAAAGCGAAAATTAAGAGATATCGAATTTAACATGAAAAAATGCTTGTTTTTTGATTCTGAGAAATCAAAAGAACAGTAAACTACCGCCGCTTAAAAGCAGTGGCTTCTCATTCGCAACTGCTACGCAATTACTACCACCGATGGCTAATCCATGCTAATTATCTTTACCATTTTATGGGTTAAGAAAGAGCCTATTCGCATTCTTAATTGAAAAATGTTTTGGTTAGAGAGAAAAAAGACAAAGAATATTTTTTGATGTCTCAAGGCAAGGAATCGATTAGACGTTTCTAGATCACAAAAATTTTTTAAAAATTCTCTGTTCAATCATAGACCTCTCTAAAGGATCTTTATTATAAGAAGCCTTTAGGGTAATTAAATATGCTCAAATATGAAGATCAACAGATTATATGATTTGAAAAGTTTAAGGGATAACAAAAATTATAGTAGACAAATTTATCTAATAACAATTTAAAAATTTAACAATATGTAAAAAAATGAATAAGAAGAGAACGTTTCTCTCTACTTTAACATTAGCCGCGTTGGTAATATGCCTGTTATTTGGAGGATCCTTATTACTTTTGAATGTGTCCAACAGCTCCGATAATTTGAAAACGAGGGCGGATACCAGAACCGTTACAAACGGAGATTTAATGACGGCAGCAGAGGATTTTAATGACGACCCAATTCATATCAAGGGTAATTTTAGCGAGTGGACGAATGGAAGTGGGACTGCTGGTGATCCCTATTTTATTAGCGATTTAAGAATTAATGCGTCATCTGGAGACTACGGAATTAAAATAGAGCACACGGACGACTATTTCGTGATCGAAAATGTGACCGTGACCTCTGTGGTTTCATCGGAGGTTAGTGGATTTCATTTAGATAATGTAACAAACGGAGAATTGAGAAACAATAATGCCAATGAGAATGGTTTTGGATTCCGGGTTGAGGATTCCGAGAACAACAATTTAACGGGTAACTTCGCTGAGGAAAACGCTGGCGGTTTTATGGTTACGAATTCCACGAATAATACCTTGAGGAGTAATATCGCTGATGATAATAATGAGTTCCTTAGCGATAATGAGGGTGTAGGGTTCAGCATCGAAAAATCGACCGATAATGTATTAGATGACAATACAGCAACGAATAATGGTGAATGGGGTTTTTCCCTTTCGAAATCCGAGAATAATGAGTTAACGGAGAATACTGCTAATAACAATACTAATGGATTTATATTTGCCGAATCCCATAATAATAACTTAAATAAGAATACCGCGAATGAGAATACAGCAGATGGGATCTTCTTGGGAGAGTGTGACAACAATACAATTACGGATAATACCGTGAATAAGAATGAAGGAGACGGGATCTTATTGGGAAATAGTAGCGACAATACAATTACGGATAATACCGCAAACGAGAATACGGGATACGGGATATCTTTGACGCTGTATAGTAATTACAATACAGTTACTGGGAATACTTTAAGATACAATGAAGACGGATGTATTGAAGAAGATTTATGCGAAGGAAATGATATTGACGATAATGTCTGTGAAAAAAAAGAGGAAGATGAGAATGGAGAAAACGGCTTCGAAATTTCTGGTTATAATATTTTGATGATACATAGCTCAATACTTGTTATCTCCGCGATCTTGCTGACAACACGGAAAAAAACGACAAACCACTTGGTCTAAGATCAGTTTAGCTTTCCAGAAGGAACACTAATGAACTTTTTCTTTTTTTAATTTAGAGCGAAGGAAGTCCGGGACTTGAATTCAGCCGTTAACATCTTGGTCAAGTTTCTTACGTCTGCTGGTTTCTCGCATCAACTCTCTTTGAAAGAGGGATCCTTTCTGGATAGCTGGAGAGAGTTTTTCACGACACACAGGCCTAAGATGTAGCCATCAGCGAGAGGTTAGTGGACTGAGGAATCCCCTTCCTTTGGGGGAGGCTTCAATTATTTTCTTTCCGTAGCAAGTTAAGTTATATTACGCAGATGTTATCTATTTCGATATTTTGTAAAAGATAATATAATCTTCTATTATCCGAAACATATAATATGTTGTACGATTTTTTGAAGATGATAATATCTATTCTAATTTGTAAAAACCTAAATAGGATAATTGAATAATTTCAACATAGGAATTTGACTAATGTTAATTTTAACTCATGCAAGAAAAAGCACATATTCATGTAACTCTTTTAATTTCTGAGAAAAAAAGAATTAATAATACAGACTCAAAATTATGGTTATTGAAATGGAAGAATATAAATGTGAAGTACTAATCATCGGCGCAGGGCCAGCGGGTTTAACCGCTGCCATTTATTGCGGACGAGCCAATCGAGATACCCTTGTATTACAAGGAAAACAAAAATCAAGCTTAGTCCGAGCAAAAGAAATTAGCAATTGGCCCGGAGAACCAGATATCGGGGGAGAGGTATTACTGAATAAATTTTTAGCACATGCTGAAAGTTATGATTCTGTAAACATTATGGAAGGCGATGTAATCTCCCTCATGACGGGGTTAGGTAAGAATATGGTCTCCACACGCTCTACCAATATTACAGCGGACGCATTAATTATCGCAACGGGTATGGGACAACGCAAGGAACTAATAAAAGGAGAAAGTAATTTAGTGGGATACGGCGTTTCTTACTGTGCGCTCTGCGATGGACCCTTGTACAAGGAGAAAGATGTATTTTTATACGGAGATGATAACGAACTCCTAGAAGATGCGCTAGTTCTTAACCAAATGGGATGCCATGTAAATGTTATAACACAACAATCTGTTGAGGAATTACCTGAAAAGAAGGAAGAATTAATAGAAGAGAACATTCCGATAATCGATAATACTGAAATCGTGGAGACTGTCTCTAATGAAGAGGATACGCTCGAAAAAATTGTTACAAAAAATGTAAATACGGAAGAAAAAAATGAGGTTGATTTGGATGCCTTGTTCATTTTTTCTCATGTCCCGTCTAACAAGATTTTTAAAAACGGAGGAATTTTATTGGACGAAAATCAGAATATTAAAGTGAATAAAGAACAAGAAACCAATATTCAAGGAGTGTATGCCGCCGGAGACGTAACTGGCGGATTATTCCAAGTTGTATTCGCAGTAGCGGAAGGCGCGAGAGCGGGTATCAACGTGAATAAGTATTTACGCTCTGGTGAGAAAAAAAAGGAACAGAAAGAAAAAGGAGACAAGTAAGTTTTAACACCTATTATTTACCTATTACCACATATTACCCGCATATTTTTTCTATTTATGAGGGTTTCGATCATTATACTTAATGATGGGAGATTATAGGTTTTCAGAGTTTGTGGATGACTTCTTGATCGCAAAGGAGGTAGAAGAAGGATGCGCCAAATCTACAATCCAAGCCTACCAATACGATTTAGATATGTTTTTTTCGGCCGTGGGCGAGATTAACCTCGAATCGCCATTTATTCGAAGAAAAATCCGCTTATTTTTAAAAAAATTAAATGATCGGGGTTATTCCAAAAAAGGGATTGCTCGAAAGATCGCAACTCTTCGTTCCTTTTTCAACTTTTTAAATGTAAACGAATTTCTAACGAGTAAAAATCCCATGAAAGCAATCCATACACCTACCATTCGGGAAGAGGAACAACTCCCCAAATATCTGGAAATTTCTGAAATAAAACAGATTTTTGAAACCACGCAAGATAAAACTAATTTTTCCTCAAAAAAACGTAAACGATACTATGTTATAGTTAGATTGTTGTATGCATCCATGGCGCGAGTCAGCGAATTATGTAACTTGAAGGTCAAGGATGTCAACTTTGAGGAGGGCACTCTAAGATTGCGCGGAAAGGGAAATAAAGAACGAATTGTCCCCGTTGATACAATCACCCTTAAAGTTATCAAGGATTATCTCGAAGATAGACTGTTTGTCAAAGATGAGGATTATCTCATTGTCAATACCCAGAATGAACAACTCACCCCTCGTGTGGTGCAGAAAGATATAAAAACGATAAAGAAAAAATGCGGGTTTTCAGAATCAAAAATCATTACTCCGCATATTTTCCGGCATACAGGGGCAACGCATTTACGAAGGTCCGGTATGGATATTAGCGAACTTCAAGATATATTAGGACATTCAAGTCCTACAACCACCAGAATTTATGCTAAGAATGATATTACGCAATTAAAGGCCTCGTACACGGAATTGCATCCCCTCAATTCTTTCAAAATCTCAGAAAATTAATTATCTCATCTTTTTAAAAATTCAATTTCATGGGTAATTTTTTATATTCAAAGCACTAATATTAGTGTAATTATGGAAGATCTCGAAAATATTCCCGCCTTAATCTATTCCGTTCTCTGGCAAACAAAAGCCATGGGTTTTTTTGAGCGAATTTTAGAGGAGGTAAACATAGATTCCTTGAAGATTTTAATGTTTTTTAATGACTATGAGCCCGGCGCTTTAATAATTCTTGATGGACTGAAAGGGGACTTTGAAATCGTTTCAGTGACTGAATACGAGAATTTAGACTATGATGGCGCAATTATTGGAGATTTAAAATATGTAATTAACTTAATCAATGCAAAACATCCCATTCTTCGTGCCTTATGGAATATCATCACGAGAAAGAGGGTGATAAAATTAAAGGGATTATGGTCCTTACTAAAATTCGGGAGAGTGTTGCTGAAATGTGCAATATAACAAAAGACTATGATGCATGGGATATTGTCCAGGATGCACTAGAATGCAAGATCCCAGAACAAGTGCCTACATTTTGTCTTGGGGGAGATTGGGATTTTATGGAGCGATTTTATGCAGAAATCGGCTTTACCTACGAAGAGTTTACTCAATATAAAAAAGACGACCTCCCTTGGTTATGCCCAGTGAATATTCCCCTCTCCGTGAAACTGGGAATTGATCTTACATGGATTACCAGTCTTGGACAAATGACTTGGTTGGATGATTATAACGAACCGGGTCAGATGCATGGAGGGAGATTTAAAGTTGCCAACCGGCTCTCCTCATATACACCTCCAAATGAGGAGGAAAAAATGCCCATTCCCCATTGGTGGTATTTAAAGCCAGGACTTACCACTAAAGAACAGATTCAAGAGTACATGGAAAAGGACATACACTATTCTAAAAAAGAATTTAAACGGTATGGAAAAATCATTGAAGTCTGTGAAGAAAAATATAACCTCGTTGTCTCAGTGGGACTCACAGGGCCATGGGAGAATTTACATTTCGGGATTGGTTATGCTAACATTGCTAAGTTTTGGCGAAAAGACCGCGAGTTTCTTCATGAGATTGTAGACTTTTACAGTAATTTTGCCCTTGACGGAATGAAAAAACTAGTAAAATATGCCAAACCGAAAGTGATAATGGTGGGGGATGATTATGGATATAACTCGGGATTGCAAATGAGCATGGAAATGTGGCGTGAATTAGTCAAACCCACATTGGTAAAGCATGTACAAATCGCTCATGAAGCGGGGGCAAAATTCTTATTGCATTCTTGTGGAAATGTTGGTGAATTATTCGGAGAATTTGTGGAAATTGGAATTGACGGAATAGAATCACTTAAGCCTTTTAATAATGATCTTCCAGCATTAAAACGTAAATATGGAGAAGATATCGCGCTGGTTGGGACGATTGACGACAGTAACCTACTGAAATACGCGACGCCAGAAGAAGTCAAGGAATCCATCGCAGAATCCCTTGATGCTCTCGGACCGCACGGTTATATTCCAGGTGCTACCAATTTCCTTTTAGACCAGCCACCAGATAACATCCTTGCCATGGTTGAAGCAATTAGAAATTACCAGATCTAATCAAGATTATTTTTTCACAAGATAAGGATGAATATAAAGAAATTTAACTCAGAACATATTATCTTTAATAGAGGTTAATTTATTTAAAATTACAATATAGAGCTTTAGAATAAATATGGATGAAGACGAATTTAAAGCCCGTTTTAACACCAAATCCGTTTTTCGAAAAGCCAGTTCATTAGATTTAAGTTATGTTCCAGAAAAATTACTTTGTCGCGATGAAGAATTAAATACATTGATATTTAATTTTAAAAGAATTTTGGAAGAAGAGGAACAGCCAGCGATAAATTTATTGGTCCTCGGACGAGGAGGTACTGGAAAAACCGTTACAGTTAGGTATTTTGGGAGGAATTTCAGAAATATTGCCATAGAACATAACCCAAACTTCTTTGTGGAATATTTTGACTGTATTAATTTTAGAAGTAAGAGCAAAATCATTAGAGAATTACTTGCCAAGCACAATTATGGATCTGGGAGGGGATTTTCCGATGATGAGGCTTTAAAACAAATTCTTGCAAAACTCAATCGTGAGAACGGATATATGATGCTGATTATCGATGAAGTTCATATGTTAAAGCCAGATGATGTTTTGGCTATATTAAATATCGCAGAAACTTTCGGGCATCAAAATGCAAAAATCTCCATAATTCTCATCTCAAGAGGACAAGATTGGATGCGTATAGAGAATGAAAAAATTCTCAGTCGCATTAATGAAAAGATTAAATTAGAGCCATATAATTTTGAACAAGCCTTTAAAATTTTAAAATATCGAAGTGATGTTGCCTTTAAAGAAGACGTGTTTTCAGAAGAGATTCTCGAAATGGTCTCTCAGATCGTTGTCGAGCATAAGAACATGCGGCATGGGATCGAGATCCTCCGTAAAAGCGGGTTGTATGCGGATAAAGAGGGATTAAACTGGATAAACGCAGACATTGTCCGTGAAGCATCAAATGAAGTTTATCCCACCTTTCGGGGAGATATTATCGATCAACTGAAGGATCACGAACTTTTTGCCTTAGCTGGCATTGCGCGGTCATTTATTAATCAAGAAGAACCATATACCTTAGTTGACGATGCCTATGAAAATTACCAGGCAATATGTGAATCTTATGGGAAAAGAGCCCATGTGAAAATGAGTTTTAGAAAATATATGAGACAACTGAGAGAATTAAAAGTTATTGCCACAAAAACAGTAAGAATCGATGAAAACAAA
Organism: Promethearchaeia archaeon; assembly: GCA_046483985.1. Classification (GTDB taxonomy): domain Archaea; phylum Asgardarchaeota; class Lokiarchaeia; order Sigyniarchaeales; family SOKP01; genus JAWOCD01. Next base: position 39,507 of record JAWOCD010000090.1, on the reverse strand, counting down.
CGCGGACGGCATCTAAAAATCACATTATTGGATATCCCTGCCAAAAAATTAATGGAATATCTTCAAGAACTTTTTGAAAGAAAATTCTAATAACAAATTTTAAAGAGATTAAATATTTTTCTTATCTTCCTTACTTTTTGAATACCAATCAAGCCAGTCCTTTCTTCGTTTTTTCTTTTTTTCGCTTTCGTCTTCAAAGTTTTGGTTTTTAATTTTTTTCCAATATTGTTCAAGTTCATATCGGGAAAGACTCAAACCACAACTTTGACAAACCATCTGCTTGATACTAGATTCATATTTCATTTTACCCGCACATTCTGGACATCTCGCCAGTTTACTCACCACGTTTTTTCATATGATTACTTCTTTAATATAAAGAGTAGTGTACTTTATTTAAATTTTAAGAATAATCGGTTCAATTTACCATTTAAGAAAAAAATTTAGATTCTATAAAAATAATCTCTAAATAATTGTCATAATTATTTAAGATTAAATTATAAAAAAGATTAAATAAAATGCGAGATACAAGTCTATGAAACCAAAAGTATATTATTTTCCATCAAGAACATACACCCATAACCAGAGTATGTCTAAATTTAAGGCGCTTTATGGTTTGAAAAGGATTGGAATTGAAGAAGCAATAGGGCCCTCGGACAAGGTTGTAATCAAGACCCATTTCGGAGCGGAAGAGAACACCCGCTATTTACGACCAAGTTATATAAGATTTTTAAGCGATTACGTAAAAGAGTTAAAATCTACCCCCGCAGTTACAGAATCATGCGGCTGGGGGGTTCCCGGCGCCAAAGGTGAATACGGAGGAAGGGCAAATGAAGAGGAATATCTAAAGGTTGCATTAAAACATGGGTTTACCAAAAAAACTATGGAAGCGGATATATTTATGTTAGATGGAGTAGATGGGATAGATTACGAAATACAACCAGTGGACGGGAAGCATTTTGATGAGGTCTTGGTTGCAGGAAGGTTAAGAGAATTTCAAGGGATGATCTTAGCATCTCACTTTAAAGGGCATTCCAATGCGGGCTTCGGAGGAGCAATAAAAAACTTGGGTATCGGCTGTGTTTCAAAGGGCGGAAAAGTCCAAGCTCATAATGGTAAAGAATTTATTTTTGATTTCAAAAAATGCGTTCCCAATTGCAATAAATGTATCGAGATTTGTCCCACTGGCGCAATTGAGAGGGATAAATCAGGAGAGATACATAGAGATGAGAAAGAATGCGGGTATTGCTACATGTGCGCTTCAGTGTGTGATAATGATGCCATAAAGATTAACACATCTCCCTATAAAGAATTCATAGAGCAAATGGTCGATAATGCTATGGGGGTTGTTGAATACTTCGGTAACGAGAATATCTTTTATATAAACTACGCAATAGATATCACCTATCAATGCGATTGCTCGGGCGGTTCCGATATTCCCTTTGTATCGGATATCGGAGTATTAACTTCCAAAGACCCAGTTGCTCTGGATCAAGCATGTATTGATTTAACTCATCTCTCTTATATGAATCCGCATTCCATATTGGGTGAAATTGAAGGTCTATCTAAGACCGAAAAAAATGACTGGTTTTCTTATATCCCCCGCGTTGATCCAGAAACTAAAGAAATTGACCTGAATCGAGATGGGAAATCTACAAATAGATGGGAGTTTCAATTAGAAGCTGCCGAAAAGATCGGATTAGGCTCACGAGATTATAACTTAGTTGAAGTAAAACTAGAGGAAGACCAAGAACCCCTCATATAACCTAATTTATATTCAAAATTTATCTTTTATTTAATTTTGGACACTGAATGACTAATTCAATAGATTTCTATCTTATTTTACGAGGGTAAAATTTTTGTTTTGCTTTGTTTCTTTTTTATTTTCTTGCCGAGAGACCTTATCGGCTAAAAGAGCATATTTTTGTTCTAAATGGCTCACTCTATCTTCCAGAAACGAAATGGATTCAATAAGATTTAGAATTTTTTGATTCATTAATTTCATCTGGTTTTGGATATCACCCATCTGATTTAAGGTCCAGAAAATTGCATCTTTATCATCGTTTGGTTCCATTAACCAAGCAAAAATGTTTTGAATAAGCGTCTTATTATCTAAGGTGGTGATGCCAATATTGGGTATGTCGCTTAAAATATCAATATCTCCCAAGGTGATAACTTTTCCCTTTCCGTATTCCGTATAAGCCGCAATTACGTAAGGTTCCGAATTATCTTCTTCCTTTTCCCATTTTTCCATGCTTTCCCGATAGAATTCAGCCCAGGTCGAACCGTTTGCATATATCAATGGTTTTGCGTTTTTGTCCAAAAGCAGAGAGCAGACTCCGCCAAATCGGATTTGCCTAAGGTTCTTAGTGACCTCATTTTCTTCAAATTGACGGATGTTCAAAATACTGGAACAATTTTCATTTTCATTATTATTTTCTTTCAAAAGATTTTTCTCAAAATAGATTCCGAAATGCTTTTTAGTGATATCATTGAGATTGGTTTTTTGGAGAAAATCAGAACCATATTCACTGGTAATGAATAAACGGCCGCCTGTTCTAACAAAATCGATGATCGTTTTTACTTCTTTTTTCGAGAAATATTCATTTATTGGATTTGCAATAAGTAAAATATCGACCTTGCTCAAAATCTCGCTTGTAAGAGGGGATGATTCATTTTTTTTTATGTGAAGGTTTAACCCTTTTATTAATGTATAGAACTCTGAAAATTCGCCATCTTCAAAATCCAACATTTCATTGTGCGATAAATCAACCATCAATGTTGATTTTTTCAATAGTGGCATAATTTCACATTCTGAGACAGATTAAGTAAGTAATTAATAAGAAAATATCTAGGTCTTAAAAGAAAATACTAATATAAAAATCATTAGTTATTTGGAATGTCTCTTTTAAAAATGAAAAATAAAGTTTGGAGTTATCGTTTTCAGTTTAACCTTGAATCCGCGTGAACAAGTATTCAAAGGAAATCAAGGATTCTGTGATAATTTCCAAAAATTATTGATTCATAATTAGAAAAATGTTGAATAAATTTAAAGGAAGAGAGGAAAAGATAATGAATAAAAATTCTGCGTCCTTATCTGGTATTACCGGTTTCTACACGGGGTCTCGGCGAAAAATCCCGGCCGCATCAGCCCTCTCCCCAAATCGCATACGCTCAACACCCTCGCCTCGAAAATATGCCGCATCACGTTTTTCGGCGACATCATGGAACTGAAGGGGCGTGACGTGCGCGTTTCCGAAGATGTCAAGAATTTTGTCAAAGACAGCGAGTATCTGGTGGGAAATTTCGAGGGAACCCTCACGGACAAGTCGTGTGTCTTCATGGACCAGCGCCATAAGGAGCAGATCATCGCTATCTTCCTTTGGCATGTAAGGCTTGAATTCTTCTTGACTTATTTCAGCCCCTACTATACTTAACTTCAAATTCTGTTGAATTTTATAGATGAAAAAAAAAAAAATGAGAGAAGAAAACGTAAGATAAAAAATTTTCGCAATAATAATAAGAAGCCTATCTGGATTTACTACTTCTTCTCTTGTTTTAGCTCTTCTTTTTTAATTTGATGGAGAACTATTATTCCAATGGCTAAAATCCATCCAAAAAGGGAGAAAAACAACATCCATTCCCAGAATGGGGCTGATGGGGGCAATTCTATCAAATAAAAGATAGTAAGTATTGGTGTGAGAAAAATCATGATTATTCCCAGTAAAATTGGGATTATTTTTGACTTATTTTCGTAAGCACCTAATTCAAGAATCCCTGATGGATAACGCACTAAGATAATCCCAATAAAAAAACCAGCACTAGCAAGCCCAATAAACTGGACAGTGGAAAGGATATCATGTAAATCGAATGCACTTGTAGTTACCGGATATAAACTAATTGCCACATCTTCAGATATAAAACCTGAACTAAAAATACCAAACAATCCGATAAGCATCATTATTAATACAATGGTGGAATAACTTTTTGGCACGTTTAAAGATTCTAATTGTTCTGATTTCAAATCAATGATATGCTTAATATAGAAGGATGGTGGAACTAATAAGATGGCTGTTATCATGACACTATCATCAAGAAATTTGGGAATCGGGGTATATCGATGAGAACCCATGTCGCTTATATAATTATCTATTATGTTATAAGCTCCAGGAGGTATTTCAGATCCTCCAAAGGAGAGTGCTACGACATAACCAATTATTAGCATTATTGGGAAAAATATTGATATAAAAATTATATTACGCCTTGTCACTTTTGGATCAATTAGGTAATTATAGAGTCGATTCAACTTCTCTGAAATATTCTTTTTTACACTCATTATTTTGAGAGAGCTAATATTTTTATAATAGAAAAATGGAAAATCGTTTATTAATCTAATGAATGGCCATTCACTTTTAACAAAAATAACTGCAATAAAATCAAATCTTCAAAGGAAATAAAAATGAGCTAAAGAAGATATTGAAGACTTCTTTCGCAGATCGTTAAAGAGGTATTACCCAGCAGAAAATAATCAATTCTATAGCAATTATAATGATAATGATCTATTCTAAATCTTAAAGAATTCCTCAGAATTATAAGTAAGAATCGTCGTGGAATCCGTTCCAGAAATTGATTATCCCCCTATCCTCGATCATCTTGAAGATTAGGTAAGAAATTATAAAAGGTAGAAAAATTATATAGATAATGAGAAGATATGACTTTTAAGTTTAAAGAAGAAATTATAGAGTTTATAAGAAAATTACCAAAATGGTAAAGAAAACGGCATTTTATTTAAGGAAAAAATAATTCTGAGTTCGATTATACCAATTGAAGTGGGACATAATTTGTATAGAACAACAGATTTAAGGAAAGATTTCGAATAAAATATTATTTTTTGAGTCACAAAAATGGACACTGACATAGATTTGCAACAATTTATCGATGAAAATAAAATAACGGAAGACATTCATAATCAATTTAAAATGGAAATTTTGGAAAAAATTTGCGAAGTGCTTGAAAAAAATCCAAAATATGTTATAACCCACGACCACGATCCACCTTACGACCACTCTGGTAGTCTCGTTAAAATTTCCGATCATTTTCTTTTAAGTCTCTACAATACAATAGGTGATTTCTTAGAAGAGTATTCTGGAAATGATAGCCCGACACATCAAAGTGGTTACGGACTTCATCACGATTCAATTCTTAACATTATTGAAGATGATTATCCGATCTTTTTTACTTGGGTTTATACCAAGTATTATATATCATTATTACAAAAAAAATACGGAGATGAAGACTTTGACGAAGAAATGGATGCTATTTACGACCTACTCGATGCTGATAATTGGAAATTATTTAATGAGATAAAGGAAGTAAACATCTGCGATGCGTATACAAGCCATTCATTTAGCGGAAATTTACACGAAATTGATCGGTCGAATGTAAGAAACGAAATTATCAAAATAATAACCAATTACAATGAAAATAGCGAAATACTTATTATAATTGAATACGATAACTCCATAATTGAAAAATGGTCGTTTCATTTAAAAGATATAAAAAATCCCGATATCAGAAAGAGTTATTCCTTTGAATCTTCCTCTCGAGGCGATTTTAATCCAGATTCTGAGTATATAAAATTCAATTATTTATTGAACAATGCAATAAACAACGCCGAAGGTTTTGTTCTTACACTAAAAACCAAAAGATCTGACGGAAAAATCGAAATGAGATCTTTGTATTATATTGACGAAATGATCAACTATTCTTCGGCACATCAATTAGAAGCGAGTTATTCGACAGATTCTATAACTGGCGATCCGATAAAACCGCCTAAAAATTACATATTCTGCGATTTTGATGAGAGAGAGTAATGATAAGATTGAATCTATAAAGGAAAAAATAGAACCGTAGAACCGTATGCCAACACTAAAATTTTAATATATTGTGCGAACTGTCCAGTGTGCCGAGGTTCACGAATCCCCGAATTGCCGCGCCGTGACAAACGTGCTGAACGCCCCCACCAGTTCGTTGTGTTCAAGACGGTTAATCTGATAGTGGTGAAAATTGGTCTTGAATGCCCCGCTGAGCACCTTATCGGCTACATCCGGCCGGGTTCAGATAATACAGCGTGTCCAAGCGTTTCTAATCTTGCCAAAAGAGAATCTGCTGGAAAGGGTCAACGTGATCTATCCCTCGGGATGCAAAGGTCAAGAAATGGTCCAACCGATAAAAAAGGTCGTGATAGCAGAGCGTAAATCCGATGAGGATAAGCGCGCCAACGACAAAGGCAAGGATCAAGGTGTCAAAGAGATAATAGTGCAGTGCCGCGGCTCCGAAAATCAATTTTATTTACTTTTTTTAAAATTTTTATGTAAAGGATCTTTATTTTTACTGTATTTTTTATAGGTTTAGTAAATCCTAAAAAAATATAAAAATTTCAAAAAAATTTAAAGGATGAAAAAGATAATGAATAAAAATACCGTGGGCATTGTTGGTTTGTCGTGGGGAGATGAAGGGAAAGGGAAAATAACCGATTATTTATCTCAAGAAGCAGATATTGTCGCCCGGTTTCAAGGCGGAAATAATGCGGGGCATACAGTTGTTGTGGATAATAAGACATTTAAGTTTCATATTATGCCTTCTGGAGCCCCCTTAGAAAAGATCGTTGTTATAGGGAATGGTTGTGTGGTAGATCCAAAAGTTTTACTTGAAGAGATCAAAAATCTGAGAGAAAATAACAAACAGATAAACCTTAAAATAAGCTCCACTGCCCATGTAATTTTTCCTTTTCATAGAACACTAGACGGTCTGGAAGAAAAATCAAAAGGAGAACTTGCAGCAGGTACCACTGGAAGGGGAATTGGACCTACTTATTCCGATAAAGCGGCTCGGTGGGGATTAAGAATGTTCGATCTCATCAATCCAGAAATTCTAAAATATAAGTTGGAAGGGTTATTTGAAATAAAAACGAAGATGATTCAAGCATTTGATCCCTCTTATACTCCAGATAAGGATTTTGAGACCTTGTATAAGGAATATACAGAGTATGGGAACCAATTGGAACCCTATGTTACTGATACTGCCTTTTATCTTAATGAGGCAATCGATAACGGGAAAAAAGTAGTTTTTGAAGGAGCTCAAGGTACTTTATTGGGAATCGATCACGGAATGTATCCCTTTGGGACCTCATCGAATGCAAATGCAACCGGAATTAGTGCAGGGACTGGAGTTCCCCCTCATAAAGTTGGAAATATTATTGGCATTATAAAAGCATATACTTCACGGGTGGGCGAAGGTCATCTTCCTACTGAACTGAAAAATGAGACAGGAGAACAAATACGGGATCAAGGAAATGAATACGGGACAACCACAGGGAGACCACGAAGAGTCGGATGGCTTGACCTTTTTAATATAAAATATGCGCTCATGATTAACGGAGTAGATTATATTGTCATTACTCTTTTAGATGCCTTGGAAGGCATTGATCCTTTAAAGGTCTGTGTCGGTTATCAAATGGATGGAAAAGAGTTGGAGAGTTGGCCTATCCAATCAGAGTTGATTGAAAAGTGTACACCCATTTATAAAACGTTTAAGGGATGGAAGCCCCGTTCTTCTGAAGAATGGTCTTCAATAGCGGAAAAAGGTTACGATTCATTACCGGACGATTTAAAAACATATGTAGAATTTATCGAGAAGGAACTAGAAACGAAAATAGGGATGATTTCCATAGGACCAAATCGCAGAGACACGATTTTGATTGAGAGTGATTATTTTTAAATAAGAGAAAGAGATATATTGCTGGATATCATAAATTATATTAAATAAGTAATATCATAAGTAATACAATCAATATTTTATAAAATAAAGATAATTCCAGAATTTAAGGGATAAAAATGACAATCATGGTAGAATCCTTAACTAAGAATGTAGAGGATAATCTCAAATTTATCAATATTAGCACCGAAGATTTCCAACTGTTTGAATGGAAACCCCCTCGATCTTTTCGGAGTTATTTTTTAGATCTTAATATCGTCAAAGAAAACGCTACTGAAAATATTTTTAATCATATTGATAAAGGTAACATGAAGATTACCTACACTCGGAAAGGAAAGATTTATTTAAGTGCGGGAAGCGATTCTAAACTACAATTCCAAATAATGGAAGCCATTCTTGAATATTTAGATGAGCAATTTGTAGAAATGTTTGATATTGATGTAATTTTTTCCTATGATAATGTTTCCACCAACATTTTTAAACCCTTTAAAGAAAAAGTTGAAAACACTATAAAAAATTTGGATAAGTTGGATCTCATCAAACCCATTAATGTTCGTTGCAGGGGTTGCAATAAGAGAGTTAAAATATATATAAGAAAAAGCATGATTAGAAATGCGGAATCATATCCTGTTCCTCTTGTATATAGGCATGAAGGACATGCCCTACTTTCATATATAGACGAAGATTTCCACGTTCGTGGAAGCGAAATAGTCAATATAACCGGATAAAAATCGTTTAATAATCCAAAGAGACTAGTTAGTTTTAAGGAAATCAATAAAAGGTAGAAAGAATTGGATTTATTATGTCTGAAAAGGATAAATCTAAGGAAGAGGTATATTACGAGAAAATTGTGAAAAAAACAGCTACGGGCGGCGTCACAATTCCGAAAGAACTTCGGGATGAACTATTTACTGAAGATAAAGATTATTACTTTCGTCTAGTTGTCCCACAATCTCAAGAAAAGATCATTTTAGAGATATTATCCGAAGAAGAGAGCGAAAAATTAAAAAAGAAGATCAAAAAGAAGAAAAAGACCAAAAAAAAATCCACAAAGAAAAAAAAGTCGAAAAAGTCTTCTGGAAAATCGGGTCCTCAACCCAATTTCAGTCAATATTTTGTTTATGAGTTTGAATCTCAAGAAAAGGTAAAACCAATATTGGAGTCTGCATTCGAAAAGTTTTCTAAAACACCTGTTAATTTAGAGGATGCTATGGGGAGAGTAAAATATGCCTTGATTTCGTTCCTAAGTTCTACAAAAACTGAAAACGCGAAGTTATATTTTGCGGTTATCAAATTTTTAGTCGATATCATAGAAAAATTTGATCAACCGAACTTAATTGAATGGCTTTATGAAAAAGTAGTTCCCAATATTAAAAGTAAATTCTTGTACGAGTTATCCTTACTTGAATTGGTTGAGATTAGTCTTAAATCTAAGCGCTATGAAAAAGCGAAAATATATACTCAAAAAGTGCTAGAAAACATTGACCAATATCCTAAATCAGAACTATATAATATCATGAATTCCTTCACGCAGTTAGTTAAAAAAGTCAAAAGTGCAGAAAAGGCAAAGGAAATTAAAGAACTGATAAAAAAGAAATTATTGGAATATGAAAAGCAATTAGAAGATATAGATTACAAAATCCAGATAATTGAAATGTTAGAGGATCTAAAATATATTGAAACTGCTTACAACCTCGCAAAAGAGGTGCAAGTCAATCTTCCCTCTGAGAGCATTAAGGTCAAAGATGTGAGAGATCTTGTAAATCGGTTGCATGAAAAACCAATTTAATTTTCAAATTATTCCTTTTTTCCTTCAGAGGGTTCTTTTTTTGTATTTTCTTCGGCTTTGATGGTTTTAAGACGTCCCTCAACTCTTTTTGCCTCTTTATCCATGATTTCTTTTTGCTTATCTTCAAGACCTTTCTTCTGAAGCTCCAACTCGACCTTTTGTAGGGCTTTCTCTTTCTCAAGTAATTCTTCTTTTTGTTTTAAAGTCTCTTCTTTTTCCTGAATTTTTTTCTCTTCTAATTGTTTTTCTTTCTCTTCAAGTTCAAACTTCTTTTCTTTCAATTCTAAATCTTTCTTTTTTAGTTTTTCTTCTTTTGGTTTCCCCAGTGCTTCTTTTTCCTCTTTTTCTAGTTCTTCTTCAACAATCTCATCTAATTTTTCTACAGAAACAATGGACTTTAGGATGTTATCTATTCTCTCTTTTAGTTGCTCGTTTTTTTCCATCTCCGGAAACTCCTTTATATATTCACTAAGTTTTTTAGTAACCATGGAAGGAGATTCTTTCCCGATCGCTTTAAGAGCTTGGACTGCCTTTTCTACCACATATTCTTTCGAATCATTTAAAGTTTCTGCAATTTGCCGTACTAAAGCTTCCCGCCCGATCTTTTCAGGACCATTAGCTATAAAAATTATAAGTTGCAGAATTGCTTCTCGTACATTTGGGTCTTCTGAATTCAAAAGCTCTTCACTATAGGGGAGAAACAAATCGCTCTCTTTCTCACACATTTTCTTTAGTAATAAGAGAAATGAATATCTAAGTAATTGGTCTCTCTTTGAGAGATTCTCGAGCAATGATGGGATATCAATAATTAAATTCTCTATGAGAAATCGAATTACTGTAGTCCCACCATGAACTGCAGAAACACGCTCTATAATTTCCTCCAATTTTTCGATATAATCCTCATCTGCTTGATTTAAGTAATTTCCAATCTGTCTAACAGCTTCATCCATCCTTCCTTGTTCAATTATATCTTTAATATTCTTTAGGAATTTAGTCTCTTCTGGATCTATTTCATTCATTTAATATTTCACCTTCCTCTTCTTCGACATTTAAAGGATACGAATCTAACCAAATTATATAGAATTTGTTGTATAATTTTTCTAAAAAATCTCTTATCTTATATATATCTCGATATCTTAAAGGTACTTGTTTATTATGCTCACTATGATTATTAGTCAATAGCCCTAAATATAATTTTATTTCCAAATTTTCGTTCCTATCAATTTTTAACCGTATCCGTTGACAAAAATACATTAATTCTTCTATATCCGTATAAAAAACATTATGAAAATATTCATCTTCTTCGGAATCCTCCTTAATCTCATCGGGAGGAGCAATTCTCGAAATAATGTCCTTAGGAATAATTGTTTTAAGAGTAATATAACCATTCGATTTTTGTTTCACCTTTACATCAGGAAAATATAACTTTGAGAATAGATTAAAAATCCCCTTTAGTAATTCTAAACTGGCAATTTTATCCCTCCTAGCATTGGTTAAAACATAATCTTTTTCCACAAAAATAATATGAAGTTTTTCTTCATAGTGGAAAATAAGAAAATTCTTATTTTCTGATAAATAATAGTTAAACGCACCAGTTTTCTGGATTTTCTCTTCAAATAATTTGAAAGCTTCATCCCAATTCTTGAAGGAAATATATTTATTTAGTTTTCGATATTCAGCATGAAAAAAAATATCGAGAAAATCAATTAGGTATAAATAACTATCAAAAGGTTTATAGATAACCGTTTTTTCTTCAAAATCACGTAAAACTGTGTTTTTATGTACCTTGTAACAGAATTTAGGAAGATCGTTGAAGTCCAATCCATTAATAATACGAAGTTTGAGTAAAAACCGTCTGGTACACATTGGAGTGAGGGTACAAGCAATTCTATCTATTTGGCATTCCTCAAAACAGAGCTTATTAATTCGGGTAATCAATAAATTCAGCAACTCCGAATTTCTTTTCTCCTTCGTCGAATCATTCAGAAATTTTAAAATATGCTCTGGTTCGATTGGCATCTTTTCTTTTAGTATTTCTCTATTGATTACAAATAAATCTCGTTATTATTTATATTGATTATTAATTCTTAAAATTAATTTTAATAATTTCTTAGAAGTTGAGAATGTGAAAAAATTATTAATCAATTCTATGATTAATATATTACAATAACGTTGGAAAAATAGGATTAATAAAGAAAAGATGTTTCGGCAACTAATTATATTTCATAACAAAGAGATTATCTTCAATTGTACCCTCGCAAAAGGATTGGGGATGGAAAAGATAAAGGAAATGAAGAATATGCTGCAAAATTATCTCGAATTGCCCACCCCCGGAAAGACCTTCAAACAACCAATATCGGATCATATGATATACCATCAAGGAAAAGGTTCTCTTTATTTTGTATTTGTTGCCGATTCAGTAGATAAACTTAATTATCTCCAAGAAATTATTACAGAAACGATAAAAAAGTTTAAAATTAGCTTTCCAATCCCTGAAACCATCAATGAATCCCAACAAGAAAGGGAGGAGTTTATAGAGTTCTTATATGAGAAACAACAATCCTTGCTTTCCAAAATTGCGATTATGGGTCCAAAAGATGGGGGGAGAACAACTCTTTTTCACCTTCTTAAATCAGAAAAGCAAAAATCTATTATGAATTTCGCTGTTAAAAGTCCCATCACAATCGATAAACTCAGTTTTGAAGTATGGGATTTTCAATTGGATGATAATTTTTCCTTATTATGGTCAAAACATATTAGCGGTGCAGATTTAATTATTTTCATTTTTGACGCTTCAAATTACAACTTAAAAGTCCTAAACAATTTACTTAATCTTACCAAAAAAGATGGGAAATATTCAAGACTGTTGATCTTAGCAAATAAAAGGGATTTAACAGACAATGACATCATAAGGCAAATCAAAAATCAGTTAAAGATTAAGGAAATACAACCGTTCTCCCTCGATTCTCCAAATGCGAAAGAAACTCTTATTAATCATATTCGGAACGCACTAAAATTCAAGGAGCAATTACCCGAGAATTTTAAAGATTTAAAGAAAGAGGCTAAAGATCTGGAAGAGAACGATAATTTGAAGAGAGCTATACAGAAATATAAAGAACTTATTAAGATTTCCAATGAGTATCAAAATTTTGCGTTACTTAACCAATTTGAAAACAAATTAGGAAAACTTAAAAAGCGCAGAGAGCAACAAATAGAACTTGAGAAAGATTTGAAGCGAAAGAAAAAATTTTCCGCTCCCGACCAAAAAAAGTTTTCTGGCAAAATTAAAGTTAAAGCCCTTCCAAGTACCAAGGGAAAACAAAAAGGACCTCAAAACAAAAAATTAAAACCGAAAAAACCGAAAATAAAGCAAAAATTACCGAAATCCAAACCAAAAAAGAAAGGTAAACAAGACAAAAAAAAGCTGACTAAAAATGATATAAAGTTTAACATTCCAACAACCAAGAAATCTCCACAAACGAAAAAAAGCAAGGCAGAGCGTATTGAAAGTCTTAAAAGTGAACAGAATCTCTCTGTTGCTTTACAAAAAGTGTTAAAACTTAAAGACGCCCAGTTGGAAATTGATTTATGTCAGCAATTTATAGAGGAATTGCAAGAAAACTTGGATAGACCTTTATCATTTGAGGATATCAAAATAGCCGCGGATAGATTCATTAAACATGAAAAAAGAAATAATTGAAGTCTCCCCACCCTAAAGGACGGGGATTCCTACGAGTCCACTAAGCGTTAGCTGGTGGGCATATCTTAGGGCTTAGGTAAAAAATCGCTTTTTATTCAGTAATAGGTTTCATAATCTTTTGATACATAGGAAGTACTCTTTGGAGTAACACCTTTTTGACGAAACCTAGGTCAACATCATTTTCACAGAGCAAAGCTATGAACCCATATTGAGAGTCTGCAGCAATAATTTTTGTATTTTCAAAATACCATTGAAATGTAAATTTATCATAAAAATTATGTTTCAAGAATCCAAAAAATTTATCCGCATTTTTGAATATCTGGCTTATCATGGCCCCAACGGTCCTGTATTTTTTCATTTTGTTCCAAGTCTTGGCATATTGGTAAATCTCGTTGCCATCGCTGTCATATAAAATAACTCTATAGATAGCTGGATCACTCTTTGTGAGAATCTCAATTAAATCATAGATTTTATTCAGAATAGCTTCCATTTGATTAAATCACACCATTACCGTTTTCATATTATGTGTTGGTAATATTTGTTTATTTTTAATTTCAATTAATATTCAAAAAAAAGATTTTGAATGTTTGGTAAAATATATTTTTCTGAACTCCTACTACTTCTAATATCCCTAATGTTATAATTAAGCCTATGATAAGAAAAATCAAAAGACTTGGACGATAGTGCTCCAATCTAATTTGAATAGGAGATTCTCTTTCAATATATCGAGGACGATTTCCATAAAATATCTGGACGAATAATATGGAGATAAGAATTAGGTGAATCAAAAGATAAAAAATGTAAAATCCGACCATCATAAAGGCAATAAAGGAATATAGAGAATTGGAAATTATCAGCTTTTGAGAAAACACGGTCATCACGTTATTCAAGAAAAGAAAAGTAATCGGTAAGGCAAATATTAACCCAATTATAGGAAATAAATAAGAAAATCGTGGATATTTCTCTTTTAAACTTCCTAATAGTTTAAAATTGTCATCAAATGTTTCCACCATTATTGGAAAAAATGAAAAAACTAAGAGAGACTTTAAGGCAATAAGGGAAAAGAATAAGAAAAGTAATATATTCAAATAAAGAGAATATCCATTCATGGATTTTAAGATAGTTATGTAAGAAATAAAGAGTAAGGCAATATTAAAGTCAGAACATAGGGAATACCCAAATATTTTTTTAATGGAGAAAGTGTTTCCGTCTAAAGAGGTAAATAATTCAGTTACAACATAGACAAGCGAAACAATTAAACCAATCGATGAAATAATGAGAATTAAAATCCCATTGGGTAAATAGCTTAGGCTAAAAATGTTTAAAACTCTCAATATCAAGAAGATCGTGGTCGAAAGAAAGTTAAAGTATATAATTAAGGAACTATAAGAGGAATCTTGAAAATAATTCCTTAAGTGAAAGATTAAGAAAGGAAATAATCCACATGGGATCCCGAACCCAAACACAAATAAAGCAGTGATGAAAAAGTTGCTAACCGGAGAAATTTCTATAAAGACAATCTCGGTAACTATTAAAGTATTTACCTCTAAAAGGAGCAAAAAAGAGGCAAAAAACAATAAAACTGCGCTTAATCCCACACTCAAGAAGTACCACCGCAATAACTCAAACTCTTTCGTAAATTGCCCGAAATAGAAGAAAACCCCGATAAAGAATAAGGTTAAGAGGAAACACGTGATGGAAATCAAAATATTTGCCGTTAATACCGTTCCAATTAAAGAAAGTATGATTAGCAGAATGAACGAGTTTAACTGCTTTTCATTCACGATGTTTACCATTTCTCTCTTAGAAAAGACAACAGTGAGTAATCCCAACAATAAAATCATTTCAATTATAAACAACGTCCCTGCATCGAAATTTAAGTTAAATGAACGTTCGTTTAAGTCCAAAAGGGAATAAACAACTAACAGCACAGTATTAAGGAATAGCGATATCCCCAAAAGAAGGGTACAGAGTGAATTCCGATTTTCCCGCTCGTCTAAATTTAATAATAACAATATCCCTATTAAAATTATAAAAATCGGCGTGAATGATGCTAATAATAAAATGGATATCATTTTTTTACCTTTTATTTTTCCTCTGTTTTTGTTTAATTATAGTATCTTGAACTTTAGTTTGCTCCCAAATTTCTTTAGGAACCTCAATAAATAATATAGATTCGCTTCTGCTATAAAATTGCGGTATAAATTGTGTAAAAATGAGATGGATAGCGTCAAGTAAAACAAAGATAAATAATAAGAATTGGAGCGTGGCACTCCTAATGAATACCATTGCCATAAGTAAGAGTAATAAGATGGTGATTGAAGCCGAAATCCGTTTGGTTTCCTCATCGGAATATATAAATACAGTAATTAGAACAAACGAAAAAACAGCAATATACGTGAATATCCCTATGAGTTGTAATATTTGATACAAACTATTTCACTCCATCTTTTTTTTATGTTAATTGAATAATATAACTAGTATTAATATTATATTTAAATGAAGCTTAAAAAATTTTTAGGATAGAGACGACGTAAATGCTTAAGTATCTTCTTGAGGGTTTAAATTCCTAATAGCCAAATAGCATCCTCTTCCCAATAAGAAGAAAAAATAATGAGTGAAAAAAGAGAAAAATAAAAGAAAAAAGAGAGTCTAGATATTTTGGATGATAGTGGCTTCTGAGACGCCTCCTCCTCCACAAAGGGAAGCAAGCCCATAACTCACATCGCGCTTTTTCATCTCTTGAAGAAGAGTGACAATTATTCGTGCACCCGTGCAGCCAACAGGATGTCCTAATCCTATTCCAGAACCATTTACATTGGTTATCTCATAATCCCAACCTAATTCTTCCATACATGCCACATATGGAGCGGCAAAGGCTTCGTTTATCTCGATTAAGCCGATATCGTCAATGGTTATATCGGCTTGTTCGAGTGCTTTGGGAGCGCTATACATGGGACCCATCCCCATGAAACGCGGATCATTTCCTACGACAGAAATTGTTTCGATTTTTGCTAACGGAGTTAATCCTAACTCTTCTGCTCTTTCGGGAGTGGTAAGGAGAGTCATACACGCTCCGTCATTGATCCCAGAAGAATTTCCTGCGGTAACTGTGCCTCCTTCCTTAAAGGCAGGATTTAATCCAGCTAAATCTTCCATAGTCAGTCCCTCTCGAAAGTGCTCGTCTTCATCAAATGTGTATGTTTTTTTCCTGGATTTAACCTCTACCGGAATGATTTCATCGTCAAATCGCCCCTCTTTGGTTGCTTTCTCGGCATTATTATGAGAATCGAGGGCAGCTTTATCTTGCATTTCTCGGGTAATGTTATATTTATCTGCACAGTATTCCGCAGTCATACCCATAATATATCCATCACCAAAGGATTTTGAGCCCGCATGTAGCCCCTCCATTATACCGCACTTCATAGGCTTATTTCTTAGTCGTGCTCCGAATCGAGCAGAGGGGATATAATATGAAACATTACTCATACTCTCTGTACCACCTGCTAATACGACATCCGCATAACCCATTTGAATATCAACCATTCCCGAACGTACGGCCTCCATTGCAGAGGTACAGACTCTGTTAATGGTCATCGCGGGTACTTCTTGGGGAATACCAGCTTTTAAGGCAGCAACGCGCGAAACATTCATTTCTTCTTGCGGCTCCATACAGCATCCTCCTTTTATATCAGAGATAATAGCCGGATCAATCCCTGTCTCTTCAATACAATCTTCAATACAAAGACTCAGCAATTTCGCCGAATTATAAGGCAAAAGAGAGCCCCCAAACTTCCCAATGGCGGTTCTCTTCGCATAACATATTACTACATCTTTATTTTCCATTTCTTGTTCATCCTATTTTCAGTTTATAATATTAACTAATAAAATATGAGAAAAAAAAGTACCGATTTTTATTTTTCAAGATGATCCTCATTAATGAGAAAACGTACTCCCGATCCTTTAAGTAAATCCACTACCTCAGAGCTTTACGGGGCAAATGTCTTGGAAAGGTCCATTCCCTCGAGAGAATTCATTTGTATCAAGCATTCGGGAAGGTTATGTATGCTTATAAAGGAAAGAGAAAAATATTTAAGCTTCGGGAGCTCACATATCTGTTGCGGAAAGTCGAAAAGGCTTCCATTACCAGCTAAATCCAATTGTTCAAGATTTGTCAAGTTTCGAATAGGTTTCGGAAGATTTGTCAGCTGATTATGTGCAAAGTCCATCTCTTTGAGATGCTCGAGATCCTCAATGGACTCTGGAAGGGTTCTAAGTTTTTCTAAATTTTTCAAATTCCCTATGCACTCCGGAAGTCTGATCAATTGATTCTCTGAAATATATACCCACTCTAGTGCTGGATTATTCTATGAAACCTCTCAAATCCACGATTTCCAAATTTAGTGGAATGATTTTGCTCCGGATTATTCGTTAGATTTTAATAAATAAAATTCTATTAAGATCGTACGACAACAGAGAGAGAAAAAGAAAAGCCCCAATTTCGGTTGGATTCTATTCCTAAAGATCAATGCAAGCTCTTTGAGATTGAGGGGAATAAGGTCGGCGGTCTGTCACGATCCTGACGATAATTATATATATAAAGGAATCCGTATGACCGAAGAGAAAAATATCGCTTCTATTCGATTAGCAATCAAAATTAGGGACGATTAGCTCTGGATTGAGCCTAATAATTTGCACGAGTTGGGAAATTTCGGAGAGTGGACACTCTTTCTTCATATGGATAGAATCTCTGTAATAAACTTATATGCGGGGAAAGAGGATAAGAAATATCGTCAAATGTTTAGGTAACCTTTTTTTATTAGTGATACTTTCCACGGTCGATATAGGTTATAATAAAAGTAGAACCAAATCAAAAATGTTCTGATTGGACAAGGTATGAGAAAAAACAGAAACATTATGTACTTATTATGATAATCACAAAAGGTTTTTATTTGAGGTTGATTATATTATCTTAGAAATAAATCAAAAAATTTTAATTTAAACTTAGGTCGTGAAGAACGAGATTAACGATAAAGGTATTTGTAGTAAATGTGGTTTTCCGAAAGAACTCTGCGTCTGTGAAAGCCTAGATGCGGGAGAACAGCATATTATAATTAAAAATTCACGGAGAAAATGGGGAAAGGTCGTTACAATGGTAAAATTCGGTTCAGTTTCCCCCGATCTTGATTTGGGTGAACTATTAACCAAAGCAAAAAAGAAATGCGCCTCAGGAGGGACAATTCGGAACAATAGTTTAGAATTACGGGGAGATCATCGATTTAAATTAAAGAAATTCTTGATAAATCAAGGATTTCCCGCAGATAATATTGTTATTGAGCATTAATTAAGGATTTGGATCTACATAGGAAAGCAATAGTTCGAGGAAATGCAATTTAAAGTTTGGGGGAATATATTCTATTTCCAGAGCACTAATTCTCTTTTTTCTTTTTAGTAGAACTCTTCTTACATTCAAATTAATTTTGGCGAATAATTAATCATTAATAAGGAATTTTTTAATGTTTTTTTCATAAATATTATTAATTTCAAAAAAATATTTTAAAATAAAGAGAATAAAGCTGTGAGAGAAAATGGTAAATTGTTTAGTTGTGGGACATGGAGCACGAGAACATACAATAGGAGAAGCCTTAGTCAATAGCGGGGCAGAATTATATGCATATATGAGTTTTAAAAATGCAGGACTTGACGATCTGAGTAAGGGACAAATAAGAATAGGGTCCGAAGATAATTTTAAAGATATTATCGAATTTGCAAAAGAAAATAATATTAATTTTGCAGTTATCGGGCCCGAAGCACCTTTATGCCTCGGCATCGTAGATGCACTTGAATCAAAGGGGATTCCTTGTGTAGGACCCAGAATAGAAGCTGCTCAGTTGGAAGGGTCAAAAGTCTTTATGAGAGATCTTCTGGAAAAGTATAAAATTGAATCTAATGTTAAGAGCAAGAAGTTTACTTCCTTGGATGGAGTAGAAGATTATATCGACAAAGTAGGAGAAGAAAATTTAGTAGTGAAGCCAGATGGATTAACAGGGGGGAAAGGCGTCAAGGTTTACGGAGATCATCTTTTCTCGAAAGAAGAGATGATGGAGTATTGCGAAAAGTTAATTCAAAGAGACAGCCAATTCCTTTTAGAAGAAAAAATAGACGGAGAAGAATTCACGATTCAGACTTTTGTAGACGGAGAAAAAGTGGTGGGAACTCCTATAGTCCAAGACCATAAACGAGCCTATGAAGGGGATAAAGGCCCGAATACGGGGGGAATGGGGTCGTATTCTATGGAAAACCATCTAATGCCGTTTATTAGTGAGGAGGATGTAGAAATTGCCCTAAATGATATGAAAAATGTGGTTGCTGCAGTCAAGGCAGAGACAGGAGTGGAATATAAGGGCTTTCTCTACGGTCAATTTATGAAAACGGCAAAAGGAATCAAATTAATAGAATTTAATGTCAGACTCGGCGATCCCGAAGCCATGAATGTCTTGCCTCTCTTAAAAGATAATTTTGTTAAATTATGTTGGGGAATTATCAACGGTGAGCTACCGGACGAGATTAATTTTGAACATAAAGCAACGGTATGTAAGTACCTAGCTCCGGAGGGATACCCGAAATCTCCGAAAGCGGATCAATTAGTTTCAATAGACTATGAAAGACTCGAGGAGGTTGGCGCAAAATACTACTATGCCTCAGTATATCGAGAAAACGAGGAAATTTATACGACAACCTCTCGTGCCATGGGGATCTTAGGCATCGCCAAAGATTTAGAAAAGGCTGAGGAAATTGCGGAAAAAGGAGTAAAAAGCATCGAAGGCAATCTATTCCACCGATCGGATGTAGGCACGCGAAGCCTTCTTCAGAAAAGAATGGACCACATGGAATCCTTACTAGAAGAATAGCCAAGAAATCTTTATTTATATTTTCATTTTTTCTTTCAGTACATGTCTTTATTTTCTCTGATTTTTATAGAATATAAGGAAGAAGAATAAATAAAAGAAAACGTGTAATTAAATATGGTCCCAGAAGAATGGCATAAGCAGAATAAATTGTATAATTCGCTAATAAGGAATGTATTTCATCATGATGATTGGCAAGAAAGGGCGGAAGCAGCCAGAAAATTGGGATATTTAAAAGACAAGAGAGCAACAAACCTCCTATGCAAGGCTTTAAGAAAAGAAGAGGATCACCTGGTGGTAAACCGTATTATTGAAGCTCTTGGAAGAATAGGTGATCCACGAGCAACAATGCGAATAATTGAAAAATTGAAGGAAGAATTAGACAAATTTAAGGGCGATAAGTTCCGGATTAAGTATATTATTGAATCATTGACGCGTCTGAAAGACAAACGCGCGTTACCGTATATTGGACCATTTTTGAGATCTTCTGATGAGGATTTAAAGAAGCTAGCTAAAGAGGCATTTGACATTATTGAACCCGAGTGGGAGAAGATATTGGAAAAAGAAAAAACCAAAGATAAAACCATTGAAAGTATCTTTAAAGAGAAATACCCTTGAACTACTCACCCTTAAAGGCATGAGCTTCATACGCATTAATGCTTAATACACACATTAGACAATACGGCGTGGTTCTCACCCCGAAATGATCGTCCCCGAAGGGATAATAAACTTGATTATACTTTTTAAGAAAATTTAGGTTTTACTTTAGATTGACACTCTGGACAAGTAGATACTGTATGGGAAACATTGATTGCGATTAACTCGATTCCGAACTCTGAACTCTCGGTTCTTAGGGTAAAATGAGAGCAAAAATCACCATCACCCTAAAGGACGGGGTATTCTTTTGCCTTTAATGATAAAAAAAGCCTAAGGGCGCACACAGTTCGGAGAAATTTTAATTAACAAATTGTTAATAAGAAAGTTATTATACTGCTTTTGAATCTTTCAATATAAGTTTTAATCAGTTTTGTGAAAATTTATATGAATACTAAGAAGATATGTTGCTGGGATCTTGAAGGCCCCATTTCAGTGACCGATTTCGCAGCTGAATTGGGAAAGCGCTTGAGAGATGCTCCCAATTTAAAGTTGGCAGATTATGATATGGGAGAGTTCTTTTTTATGATTTCTAATTACGACGACTATCTAATAGATACCCCCGGAATAAAAGATAAATTAAATATCCCCGAATATCAACCTGGAGATACCTTACGATTGCTTGCGCCTCTATATGTGGCAGCTTTTAGTGAAGAAGAGCTTTGTGAATTGGCACAAAATCATTTAGGTCTCTTACCGGGATCCCAAGAATTGATGGCGTTATTGCAGAAAGAATGGGAGATATTTGTAATTTCCACAAGTTATACACAATTTGCCTATACAGTGACTGGAGAATTAAATATCCCCCAAGATCATGTTTATTGTACCCAATTACCCATCGGCAAGCTCAAAGATGAAGTTTCAGATATCAATAAGAGTGTTAAAGTATTAATCCATCAGATTTTTCAAAAGTATCTTGACACCAACAAGAACTTAGATACCGTTTTGGAAGATTTAAATGAGTATTTCTGGAAAAGTGAATCTAATGATTATATAAAAATTATGAATCATGTGGAGGTGCGTGGAGGGAAGCGAAAGGAAAAGGCAGTAGAGGATATTGCGGAAAGGACAAATGTTCCAATATCTGAAATGATCGCATTAGGAGATTCAATTACAGATATTAATATGCTCAAAAGAGTAGATAGAGAAGGGGGTATTGCTGTTTCTTTTAACGGAAATCGTTACTCCTTGAGAAGGGCTAATATCGCCGTGACCACCCCCAATAATTTGGGTGTAATCCCTATTTTTGAGCATCATAAGGATATTACTGATTTTTTGGAAATTTGGGAACTTAGTTATCCGGATTTTTCCGAAAACCCCAAAAACATACCTGATGGTCTAGTTTCTCCAATTTGTAAGAATCATATGATTTATTATGACTTTGTTCCTGAGCTTAGAGACCTTAAGACCAAAAATGAGGAGGAAATCCAAGAGATAATTTCAAATCAAGAAAAAATGCGGAAAACAGTGAGGGGATGGGCGGGGGAACTCGGTTAAGTATCCTCAGCATCCACTTTTCTAATAGCTTGAAAATTCTTTTTATAATATTTAAGACCTTTTAATATTTTTAAGATCTTGTTTAAACTCCAGAGAGAAAAGGAAAAAAACAGCACCATTAACCCTCCAAACGCAAGCAAGCTTTTTATTGAAAATATTGCCATAAAAAAGAGGACTGAAAATATTATCCACGCGAGAAAAAATAAATTGGAAGTTTCCTTCACAGATTTGCTTAATAATGAAGTAATTATATCATGGTTATAATTGCTTAAAGTCTTATAGCAATCGCAGCAGATCAGAGGGATGTCTACACTATATTTCTCTTCATAATAATGTTTATAGACAATGGAATGCATATTATGTATTCGTTCGCCACAAAGTTTACAGACATGTGTGTGAAGATTGATGAGATTTCCTGGATCTATCTCATCCAATTCTTCTCTTGAGAAATAACAGTCATCCTTTTTATAATTTTCGCATGTTTTACAGGTTAAATCTTCTCCAACCAACTGGGTGGGCAATAGATTACTTTTAGATTTCGGTCGATGGATTGAATTATTTTGTGTATGGTAAATGCACCGAACCCTTCCTTTGTTAGTTATCTCAAATCGTGGCTCCACCGTCATAATATTAAACTTCTAATGATAACATAAAAATTATTTTTCATTATATCTAAATATTGAACTACTCATGCCTAAGGGCGTGAGATCCATATTCTCTAATGCGTGATCATTACATTAGACAATATAGGTTGGTTCTCCAACCCTAAATTAAGGTTCTGCTTCTTCCTATAATTACACACTATACTAATGCTAGGGTATTAGTCCGAAGCATTGTATAATTATAAGTTAGAAATTGGTCTATTTAAAAATATGGATATCGACCTATTTAAATATATGGTCTTAAGATATTTAGTGAGTTAAACGCAAAATTCATCTCCATCCTAAAGGATGATGGTTCCTTTTGCTTTTATGATAAAATTAACATAAAAAAATTATGTTGATCTAAATGATGATACCATTTAAAAAACATATAAGAATAAATTTTATCATTAATTTTAATCTATTAATATTAAATTAGGTGTTTAGTAATTTCTAAGCAATTATCTGAAGATACGTTATTTTTAATTGATATTTCTCGTTCTTCGTTCAGAAGAGATCTCTTAGATAAACGACGTCTTTACTGGGAATTAAAAAGTTTAAAGGATATAATCGAAAAAAAGCTCAAAGTTGATCCAAATGACCGATTTTCTGTGATTTTATATTCCGATGTCACATATGAGCTAAAAGAATACTTCAGAGATTACCAAACAATTAAGAATTTTATTTATAAAGAGGCAGAGATTATCGGTAAAACGCGCTTTCCATTAGATAAAGCAGTAAAATCCATTATTCGTGAAAAAAGAAAAATCGGTCAGAAACTCTTTCGCATTATTGTCATCTCCGATGGGTATATATATCCTAAGATGTCAAATCCTATTAAATTCGCAAAAGCGGCAAATGATTTGGGAATTATAATAGATTTCTTAAGATTTGGAAAGGGAATTATTTCGGGAAATATCCTTAAAAGAGTCGTTGAAATTACCGGGGGAAATAATTACTATATTCAAGATGAACTCGAATATGAAAGCATCATAGAGAAAATAGCCGCCAAAAAGAAAATAAAAATCTCCAATATCTTCTCCGACACCAAAGAGGATACGCTTGATGAGATGAGTAAGGATATCGCCTCCGAACTCTTAAAGCCCGAAGATTTAACCGAAAAGCAAAAAGCAAACATTAATTTTGAGGATTTAACTTGCGCTATTTGTCATTCAGAACGATGTATGGTCTGCGAAACTGGGTTTTATGGATGTGGACGGTTTTGTCCCAACTGTCTCAAGCCAATACATCTACATTGTGCAATACAATGGGCCGAG
The DNA here is from genome assembly GCA_046483985.1 of Promethearchaeia archaeon. Classification (GTDB taxonomy): domain Archaea; phylum Asgardarchaeota; class Lokiarchaeia; order Sigyniarchaeales; family SOKP01; genus JAWOCD01. Next base: position 15,268 of record JAWOCD010000090.1, on the reverse strand, counting down.
CAACAACAATCGGAACAAAACGGTAATTATCTTGTTTTAAGATGTCCGTTCTGTTATTACTTGCTAAAAATCCCCCTTTCAATTCATAGAGAAAGAAAAACAGGTACAGATACAGACAACGTTAACATAATAGAAAAAGTTAAATTTGCAAGTGAAGCGGGAGAAATCATGACTGCAGTTTGCGGTCATCCTCAATGTGGAATCATGTTTGATGATTCTGAAGATGTATATGTATATAAGTGTGACGCTTGCGATAATTATTTCCATGTTGATTGCCTTAAAAAAAGTTTTGCAAGAGAAAAAGTCTGTCCTTTTTGCAAAGCGTCCTCAAGACTGAAGGATTGAACTACTCACGCTTGAAGGCGTGAGATTCATATTCTCTAATGCGTGATCATTACATTAGACAATATAGGTTGGTTCTCCAACCGTAAATTAAGGTTCTGCTTCTTCCTATAATTACGAAGTATATTAATGCTTCCAACCACATCTCTATCTTGCTTATATTAACATTCAGAGCAGAGAAAGGTTCTATCATTAGGCTTAACTCCTGGTTAAGCTTGAATTTTGTTATGCAATCAGAATTTATAATGTTTGTTAATTATTTTATATAGTAAGTACACAAAAATCATAAAGAAGGAATAAATGAAATTAAAAAATAAGAAAAAAAGTTTATTATAATGAAATTAAACTTTATAATAGTGTAAATATTTTTTCCTAATTGGAAAGATCTTTAAATTTTTCCTCACTACACAGCCGAAATTAGTGAAGATTGAATGATTAAAAACCAGCTGATAGACTTTGATATGGAACACTTAATATCTGAGTATTTTACTGATCCAGTCCTCATTACGGACAAATCTGGGAACTACCTTTATGCAAATGAATCTCATTTGAAACATTTAGGTATTAAAAAAGAGAAATTAATAAGCCAAAATATCTCGGAAAGTGTACACGAAAAAGATCAAAATAAAATAAGCAACCTTATTAAACGAATTTTTAAAGACGGAAAGAAAACTGTTGAAATTAGGCTTAAAAAGAAAAAAACATATCAATGGTTTGAATTAAAAGGAAGAAGGTTTTTAGATAAGAGAGGGAATAAAAGAGCACTAATAATAGGACGAAAAATTGAAAAATACAGAAAGATAGAAAAACAAAAAGAGGATATAGAATCGAGATTTGAAGAATTAATGGAAAACTTTCCAGAGTTAAGGTTCTGGAAGATCCTCTTTCCACAAAGTGCTTTATCCGCCGTGGATAAGGCAAGAGAAATGCTCGAATATGTTATAGATAATATCCCTCAATTTATTGCATGGAAAGACGAGGATTTTGAATACATCGGATGTAACCCCGAATATGCTAAAATTTTAAATCTAGATTCTCCTGAAAAAGTTTCAGGACTAACGGATGACCATTTTGATTGGTCAAAAGACACTCTAAAGGAAATCAAAAAATTAGATAGAAGTGTTTTTGAAGAAAATAAACCAATTCGACAAAAACAAAAAAAACTTACCCTCCCTAATGGTTATGAAGGATGGTTTGATATCAATCGAATCCCCTTAGAAAATTCGGAGAACAAAAAGGTGGGAGTTTTAATCAGCCTTAATGATATAACACGGACCATCGAAAATGAAAGAAAAATCAAAGAATCCCAGGAAAAGTTAAAAAAAATGAACAAAATTTTGGAGATGAGAGTAAATGAAAAAACTAAAAAACTCCAGGAATCTCAAGAAGTTTTGAGGAAAAAAAATATCGAATTAAAAAGAAAAAACAAAAAATTGCGCAAGTTGGATAAAGTTAAAAACGACTTCATTTCGATGACAACGCACGCTCTAAAGACACCACTCGTTTCTATTGGAGGATATACTGAGTACATTTTAACCAAATATAAGAATTTAGATCAAGAAATTAGGAAAGATTTAGACACAGTTAAGAAAAACGTAAAACGATTAGAAGAATATATAGAACAACTCTTGGATGTCATAAAAATAGATTCACAACAAATGGAATTGGATCTCTTCATACAAGACATAAATATTTATGAAATTGTACGTAAAACCTTATCGGAACTTGGATTTCAAATAAATAAAAAGAACATAAAAGTAGATAATCTAATACAAAAAGATCTAAAGTTACCTATTGATAAAGATAAAATCGGTCAAGTTTTTTCAAACTTAATTTCAAATTCCATTAAATTCACCCTTGAGGAAGGAAAGATTCAAATATCGGCAAAATTGGAAAATAATAAATGTTTCTTCAAGATAAAAGATACCGGAATAGGGTTAACTGACGAGGAAATCTCAAAACTTTTCGGAAAATTTGTTAAATTACGAGAATCAATTAATAATTTTTCAATTGGTAAACCAAATTTTAATAACGGAAGTGGACTAGGGCTCTATATAGCCAAAGGGATTATCGAAGCCCACGGGGGGGAAATTTGGGCTGATTCTGGAGGGAAATATAAGGGATCAACTTTTCATTTTTACTTACCATGTTCGAGGTAGATCATAAAAGTGGTAGATATTCCTAATTATCTCTCAAATCTTCAAAACAATAGTTTTTTTAGGGAAATATTTGAAGAACTGAATGATTTAATCCTTATCTTAAATAGTGATTTCCATATAATCTACCTTAACCAGAAGGCCCTCATAAATTTGACGGGCTTTCGCAAAGGCGATATGTTAGGCAAAAAAATTAAAAATTTCATAAATCCTCTGGACCTCGATAAATTTAATACGTTTCTTACTCAAATTTCTGCACATAATAAAGAAAATCCAGTCGAGGTTAAATTTAAAAGGAAAGGACTTAAAAAGGACTATATTACTCTCAAAATAAAGGGAAAACAGATATTCGACAAGAAGAATAATAAAAATATACTCCTTGTTATCACAAAATCCTCGACGGAAAGAAAATCCTTTCCAGAAGAAAGTAATAATTATGAGCAAAGGTTCAGGGAGTTAGTCTTAAATCTCTCAGAGATTAGATTTTGGAAGTTATTACAACCACGAGAAAAATTGGAGTTGTTAGATGAACTAAAAACTATGCTCCAACTCATTTTGGATAATATACCCCAATATATCGCTTGGAAAAATAAAGAATTAATTTATTTAGGGTGTAATAACAACTTTTCACGTTTATTCGAATTAAATCAACCAAGAGAGGTAATTGGAAAAACAATTTATGAGTTGGTCGAGCACGGAGACCTGGCAAAAAAAATAAATAAAAGAGAAAGAAAAGTGTTAGAAAGTAAACAACCGGAGTATCATAAGGTAGAAAAATGGGTACGGAGCAAAGATAACATAATTTATCTTGATGTTAATAGAATCCCCATTTTTGATAAAAGTGAAGAGGTTATCGGGATTCTCACAACTTTTGAGGATGTCACAAAACGAAAAAAAGCAGAAAGATCTCTTGAGAGAAATCGAAAAAGATATAAAAATTTAATTGAAACGATGAATGAGGGTTTTTTTATTCAAGATAAAGAGGGATTCATAACCTATGTCAATGATAGATTCTGCAAGATTTTCAATTTAAGAAGAAAAGAGAGTATAAATAGCAAGTTTAATATGTTATTGGAGGAAAAAGATAGGGAATATCATTCAGAACATCTGGAAGATATAAAAAGTAAAAAAGGAAAAGTTGAGCCGTACGAAATAAAATGGACTAAAGAAAATGGGGAGCTCAACTATGGCATAATTTCTCCCCAACCACTTTATGATGAGGAAGGAAATTACGATGGGATGTTTGCAGTAATTACAGATATCACCGAGCAAAAGATGGTTGATCTTAAACTAAAAAAAGTTAACAAGAAATATTTTCATTTATTAAATAACATCCCAGACACGGTTGTCGAACTCGACACTCACATGAACTATACTTATGTTGGTCCTAAAGGTGAAGAAATGTTTGGGTTCAAACCAGAACAATTAGTAGGGACAAATGCTTTAGCGGATATTCACCCTGATGATATAAATAATACAATGGATATTGTCGCGAAGGAGATTAGAATAACTGGTGAAACTACGTGGGAATATAGAGCAAAGCATAAGGACGGGCATTATATTCCTATTAGAGGAAAAGCAAGCCTATTTTTTAAGGATGGAAATTTTAGAATAATTGCCATATTGAGAGATATTTCTGAGCAAAAAGTAGCTGAGAGAAAATTAAAAGAATCCGAAGAAAAATTCAGAACCATCACAGAGCAATCGTTGATAGGGATTTTTATCATCCAAGACAATGTTATTAAATATGCAAATAAGGGGATAACGGATATATTAGGGTATTCCATCGAAGAAATACTCAGTTGGGATGAATTTGTATTTTTAAATAAAATTCATCCAAAAGATAAAGAGTTTGTCAAAAAACAAGCAATTAAGAAACAAAGAGGAGATAAAGATGTGGAGACTCATTATCAATTCCAATGTTCTCGAAAAGACGGAACAGATTTGTGGCTTGAGAATTATTCGAAGACAATTCAATATGAGGGAAGAAAGGCGGATTTAGTGACATTAATCGATGTTACTGAAAAAAAAAAAGCGGAAGAAGATTTAAAACGGTCGGAACGAAAATACAAGGATATAACTGAATTATTACCCGACATTATCTATGAAGCGAATAAGCAGTCGTTTGTGACTTATTTAAATCCCGCGGGTTTGAAAAAATTTGGGTTCACCGAAGAGGATGTGGAAAAGGGAATAAATATTTTTGAGGTTATCGCACCAGAGCATCATAAAAAAGCAAAAAAGGCAATAATGAAAATATTGAACAGAGAGGAAACTAACCCCCATGAATACAAAATGATAAGGAAGGACGGCGAAATATTCTATGGATTAATCCATTCAAGACCTATCGTGAAAAATGATAAAGTCGTTGGATTACGGGGGGTTATTCATGATATCACCGAAAAACGAAAAGCAGAGGAAAAAATCAGAAGATCAAAGGAAAAATTTGAAGGATTATTCAAGGGTATCCCCATCCCCACATATATTTGGCAAAAAAGAGAAGATGATTTTATTCTAACTGACTTCAACCATGCAGCTGTGGATATCACAGAAAATCAGATTGATGATTATTTAGGAATAAAAGCATCGGAAATGTATGGCGACAAACCAGACATCGTAAAAGACTTGGAGGCATGCTTTTACAATAAAGAAATAATTCATAGAGAGATGAGATACCATTATAAAACGACAGGAGAATATAAATATTTATCAGTAAGTTATGGATTTATTTCACCGGATTTGGTCCTCGTTCATACCAAAGACATTACAGATGAAATAGTGGCAAAAAAAGAATTAGAATTATTAAATAAGAGGTTAGAGCAGAAAGTCAAACAGAGAACAAAGGAGTTACAAAGAAAAAATAAAGAACTGCGCAAGTTGGACAAAGTTAAGAGCGATTTTATCACCCTATCATCTCATCAACTAAAAACCCCTTTAATTAGTATAGGAGGATATGCTGAATATATTATGATGAAACATGAAGATCTCAATCCAGAAATTAAAAACGATCTCAAGGTAATATTAAGGAATGCAAAAACCCTTCAGACTTTAATGGACCAGATGCTAAATGTTCTAAAGATCGATGAAGAAAAGCTTGAGTTACAAAAAGCAAAATTGGACCTTAACCAAATTATTGAGCAGTGTCTAGAGGAATTAACATTTCAAATTAAGAAGAAAAATCATAAAATCATCAAAGAGGTTCCAGAAAACGCTAAGATTTATGCCGATCCCCTCCGAATAAAGCATGTTTTTACCAATTTATTTTCTAACTCCATAAAATTTACCCAGATAGGGGGGAGAATTGAAATTTCAGCAGAAAAACGGGGGAAGGATTATTTGCTTTCAATTACTGATAACGGAGTTGGGTTAACTCCTAGCGAAATTAAATCAATTTTTAGAAAATTTTCAACGATTCAACAAACAAGAAAAAATTATACTAAAGAAAAAGGTACTGGATTAGGATTATATATTACCAAGGAGATTGTCGAGGCTCATGGGGGGAAAATCTGGGGGGAATCCGAAGGACGAGGAAAAGGGTCGACTTTTCTTTTTACGATCCCTTTAAAAAAAGAATAAATCAGCGACCTTCTTTATTTAAAACACTTGAATTCTTTTAGTTAGTGTTAATCTTATGGCAACTTTAATAATTTCCGAAAAAAGGAAAGCTGCAGAGGCAATTGCAAATGCTCTTGGAACTCCTACAAAAATTAAAAAGGCTAAATATCTAAGTATATATTATCTTAAATCACGAGATATCTTTGTCATCCCCTTGCGGGGACACATTTTAGAGTATAAAAATACCGAGAAATTTAAAAGCTGGGCACGTTCTGATCCAAGAGAAATTATAACTAAGTCTGATGCAATTAAGAAGTATCCCAAATCTTATGCTGGTCAATATATCAAAGCTTTGAAAGAATATGGAAAAAAATGTAATCGTTGCATCATCGGTACCGATGCTGATGTAGAAGGGTGCAATATTGGATTATTCGATGCAGTTCCCTTCATTCGAAAAGCAAACAATGATATTTCTTTATCCCAAATTTGGTTAAGTTCCCTTCAAAAAAGGGAAATCGTTCGTAAATTTAATAACCAAATAAAGCCAAAATGGAGCTGGGGGGAAACTGGAGAAGCTAGAGCAATTATTGACGCTGTAATTGGGTTCTCCGCCACTAGAGAGCTAACCATTACACTTAAAGATTTACTGAAGAATATAAATGTTAAGTTTTTATCCATCGGGCGAGTTCAAACATCTCTCTTGTATTTATTTTATTTAAGATATAAAGCACGAGATGAGTTCGTCCCTCAACCGTATTGGAATATAAAGGCAACTTTCAAGATTCAAAACACTGACTTCGCTGCATATCATAAGGAAAATTCCTTCAGAAAAAGCCAAAAAAAGAAGGCAAAAACAATATATTGTAAGATTGAGCATGCTAAATTTGCTCATATTCATGATATAAAACAGAATAAGAGAAAAAAATCTCCCCCCAAGCCCCTCAATACCTCAAAAGCTTTATCCCTCTTAACAAATAAGCTTAAAATCCGTGCAAGTGATGCTCTGAATGCTTTACAAGAACTCTACCTAAATAAACTCATTTCTTATCCCAGAACCGATAGTGACGTGTATAAATCCGATTTTGAACATAAAAAACGTATAAAAAATTTCAGTTCTCACTCCCAATTGGGCAACTATTCAAGTAAGTTAATCCAAAAGAATAAATTCACTCCAACTAAAGGAAAAAAAGATGCAGGAGACCACCCTCCCATCACACCGTTAAAAAGCGTTGAATTAAACAACTCAAAATTAAAAACTTCCATTCAAAAGAAAGTCTATAATATAATTGCACGGCATTATTTGGCTCTTTTTGGGACTCCCACTATTGAATTACATCAGAATATAAAGTTGAAGATAGAAAAGGAACCCTTTATTGCGCGTCATACATGTTTGATTGAGAAAGGCTTTCTTGGAATCGCCCCCTTTCTGAGCAGAAAATATGATAAAGCCCTCAACCTGGATAATACAGATTCAATTCCTATTGACAAAATTTTACTTTTAGAAAAGAAAACACAACCTCCCCCCCGATATTCTGATACTGCATTATTAAGACTCATGGAAAAAAACAATTTAGGAACGAAATCTACCAGACCTACCATTATAGAGATTTTACAAAAGCGAAAATACATCTATCAAAAAGGAAGGAGTTATGACATGACAAAATTGGGAGTATTTTTGATCGAGAATTTAAAGGAAATATGGCTCCCCTTTCTAAAACCTAATTTTACTGCGTATGTGGAAGGACTACTCGAGGATATAAAAAAAGAGAAGAAAAAAATGGACCAAGTTATCGAACATGTGAAGAACACCTTCTTAAAGTTATTTGATAAATTTCGAGAAAACAAAAATGAATTCGTTAAGCAGGCAGAGCAGTTTCAAAAAACCAATCAGAATTGGGGTTCAAAAACAAGAAATAAGAAATTCCCCCAAACAACCGCTAAATGCCCTTACTGTAATCAGAGTGCCATGAAATTGGTCACCACACGGAACAAAAAACGGTTTTTAGCTTGTGTGGATGATGATTGCATTGAAAAAAATAATTCATATTTATCAGTTCCCAAATACGGTAAAATCACCATTCTAAGACATACGTTCTGCTCCAAATGCGGATTTAATGTGTTTAAAATCTACAGACGAAAAAATAACAAGTCCTTTACCTATTATATGTGTCCCCTCTGTTGGAATAAAGGGTTAGAAGAGAATAACAAGGGGCAAGGGTTTTGCTCCAGTTGCAAGGAATACAAGATTGTGGAAAAAGATAAAATCAGTTGTATTCCAAGGAAAGAGAAGTGAACTTAACTTAAATTAATATAAAATGAAATCACATAATTAATATTATAACGAAGCATAATTGGTTTGAATTTTTATATGAATAAATTCGGTTTTATCTCATCATTTCTCACCACGGTTCTTTTATTTTTACGCTTCATACCGTTAGGGATCTATTTTGGAAGCGACACATATCCGTGGTTAGGGTTTAATTCCCATCTAGAAATCCCCATTCAACTTTTTAAGATTGAGGGTCAAGACATATTCTTGTGGGGTATCTTTTCTAATAATTCCGTCAATTTATGGTTTAATATTAACTACCTTGCATTCACGTTTCTTTCTTGCTTGGCGTTGGCGGCGATTTTGTTATCGTTTATTGGTTGCCTTAAAGAAAGTGAAACGGGAAAAAAGCTAATAAAAGCAAATTTCTATTGTCTCTTTGTGATCGTTATATTTTTACTGGTGGGAATTCCCATATACAGTAAAGAGATCTTGGGCGGCCAATTAGGATATCTTGATATCTTCAATTATATTGATTACGGATTCTATATTATTTTGGCGAATTTAATTGTTGCCTTAGTTGCCATTTATACACACCCAGTGATTTCCTATGAAATGTAAGAAAAAAAAGAGGTTTACTAAAAATGGCTAGAAAAACAGGTATTTTTGCAGGGATACTGGCCTTTATCTTAGCCTTTATTCAACAAATTCCAATTTATCCTGAAGAAGATATTTCAATGGTTTTTTATATTTTTAAAAATGATAATATCGAGCATTATATCTGGGGGTATTTAATTGGCGGAAGCGAAGCGAAGACCTTAATTACCGCGCCTTTTCCGGAAAATGTTATCGCAATATTCCTCTGGCTCTTTGTATTCTTTATTGGGTTAAGTTCTATTATGGCCTCCACAACCAAAGCCACCTATAAATATTCGGCAAAACTATACAGATTAAACCTTCTATTATCACTCTTTCTCTTGGGAATATATACCACCTTAGTCATTACTATTCATCTTGAAAGTCTTAACGAGATCTTCGTATCTATTTTTACTAGTTTGGGCTTGGGTTATTATGTAATTCTCCTATGTTTAATTTTAAATGGACTGGCACTGCGTTCACTCAATAAGGAATATTTGGACCAGTAGGGGATAAAGAAGGTTTTAGAAAAAAGAAGATGGGACAAAGATTTAGGAGAGAAATCATTTTAGATTAACTGCTTTCCTCTTTAGAGGGAGAATTTATACTTATTATATGCAGCTCTCGTAAGACCTACATAATTATCGCTAATTTTATAATAGAGTTCTCCGTCGATAAATTTCTTTTTCAGATAATTGCTTCTCATCATACTATTTAGAGATCGGGTCATAGTACCCACCGTAACGGATCCTATGTATCCTCTATGACGTTTCTTAGCAATTCGGATAATTTCCTTCTCCGAGTGCCATTTTCCATCTAAAAGTGCTTGTAAAATATCATTTTTGAGCGGTGTCTTAATTGATTTAATGGTATTAAATTTATTCATGAGTTTTGATTTTGATACACTTTCTTGAAACCTTTCCATATAGTTTCCACCTAACTAATCTTTTTATGAAGTTTTTATGAAGAAATAAAACCACAGACTATTAATTTGCTAGTGATATTTGGGTATTATTGTGTTCAATTAAACTACTCCCGCCTGAAGGCGTGAGATTCGTATTACCTAATACTTAATAAAGACACAAGGTAATACGGGGTGGTTCTCCACCACGAAATGATGTTCCCTGAACGGGCGGTATTCTTTTGGCTTTAATGATAAAAAAGGGTATTATAACAAATCCTCTGGGATTCCTTCATTGTAATATTCAGCACGGGTAATCCAATTCTCCGAAAATTCCGGAATCATTGCGAGGATTGAACCTCCTACCCATACAGAGAAGGTACGTTCTTTTGGCGCGATAATTCTGACTGACTGATCCTTTTTTTCTCGACGAGCGAGTTCTAATTCAAGCTCTAAATACATTCGAGATTTAATATTCGGGAACATGGAACTTCCTCCAGAGAGAAAAATGTTGTTTAACAATTCAGAACGAATATCAATATCACATGCTGCAATCGAATCCATGATGGCTTCTTGTAGAGGTGGTTCTTCGGAATTTATAAGGCTAGGATTAAATAAAACTTCAGGAACTTCAAATCGCTGAGTGGAAAGCATAAGAGTGCTCCCATCGGGCATTGAATACTGTTTTTTATATTCTTGACCTCGTTTTTTGTCTTCTTTGTAATCTAAAGAAACAAAGCAGGCTCGTTCTTTTAAAGCTCTGACAAGCTCTCTTCGGAGGGATGAGTCGCTGGAAAATCCAATATCCCCCAGTAACTCTTCCATCCGTTGAGTTAACACCTTGCCTCCAATGTTGGTTATCCGAATGGCGTGTTCTAACTTATAGCCTTCATAGATGGGAACAATCCGGGTTCCACTATCACCTATCTCGACCACTAATCCCGTTTCGAATCCGCCAGAATAGAGTGTTAACATAGAATCTAAGATGGGATAAAATGCCATACATTGATAATCTCCCAGAAAAAGTTCAAATAATCTTTCTAAATTTTGTTGCGGGAATAAGGGATGGATTGCATATAAGATATTAACTAATGTGGGATCAACTCGTAAGACATAGAAAATATAATCCGCGATTTTTTTAAACAAATTCCAATCATCAATTCTTCCGTTTTGGATTGGATGGAACAATTTATAAAGCCCAAATGATTGAATCTCATTTCCGACATAGATTTCTTGATCTGAACCGCCCCCATAATGCACATCGAGGTTTTGATATTTAGGTTTCCCAAGCAAGGTGAAAAAGACTTCACTCGGACTATCTGACCCTGCAAACCCCACTTTTGAGGAAAACTGACCGATGTCTAAAATAATAGTTTGATTTCCCATCTTTTAATATTTTTATGTTATTTCTTGAAGTTTATAAGAATTAATAAAAAATAATCTTTATATGGTTTATGTTACATTTATGATAATAAAATTTTTAGCGGAGTATAGGTAGTTTCGGGAATAAATGCCTCTCCATAGGGTGCATTAATTTCATTTCCCCGTAAAATTGCAGTATCCTCCGCCCAATCGATTACCCGGGCTAATACAGATTTTTGAGAGGTATATATCTGGGAAAAGATTTCTTTCTTGCGTTCCCAGAATGCTACAATGTTTACTACTACAAATACTGAGCCCTCAATATATTGAAATTTACACGAAGGAGACTCATAATAGTATACTCCAAAAGGTGTCCAATTTCGCTCATGTCCACCATACGCTTTTCCAGTAGCACAATGATATATGGCTTCTCGTACAATTAAGGAAATATTCCGATGGACTCGATGGAAGTCTGAATAATGTGGCATAAATATGACTTGGGGACGATGGTCTCTAATTAAGTTGGTGAAGCGTGAAATTTTTATTCGATTAACTTTCATATCTGTATATCCCAATTCAATTAACTCGCAATCTAAAGCTTCCGCTACCTTCTCGGATTCTTTTTTTCTTTTCTTCTTAATGGATCGTTTATTTCTTTCCTTCGCATAACCGCCCAAACCCGCAGTCGCAATAACCACTGTGATTTCCGAACCTAAGTCTTGATATTTTAAAATTGTCCCCCCACAAGATACAATTTCATCATCTGGGTGTGGAGCAAAGACCATAATTCGTTTGGGAACCACGATTGGAATTTTTTTCTCTTCACACATAATAAATTTTTCTGAAGTCATGCTTCTATGTATTCTAAATTTTCTCCATTTAAATACCTATACCATATCAATTCCAAGAATATTTTTGGAACCAATGAAATCTTAGTTAAATGTTAAAATGCATTTGTAATATGAATTATAATAATTCATATTTTTACGGCTATGGACTGGCTCCAATCGATACCAAAGAGTCCGCAATCTGAATAAAAATTTATGCTTGTTTAATTGTCTATTGGGTAATTAGAATAGACAGAATCATCACCGCCCTAAAGGACGGTGCTTCCTCGCACTCTAGTGGTAAAATTAAGATTAAAATAGAAGAATAAAAGGAATTGGTTAAAAAATGAAAGAGATCAATGGATCATTCTTCGCCTCTCATTATACGTCTCAATCTTCCCAGCTCATCAAGCATTTCATCTCTTAGCGAGTTTAAGCTTCCCCCTGACTCTGGTGCGACCTTTTCCGGTGCACCACCACTTTCTCCATCTCCACCCCCTCCACCAGGAGGCTTTGCTCCAGGTGCTTTTGGGGGACCTGATCTCTTAGCAAATGATGGTTTTTTCACTACGCCCCCGCCATCTCCACCTTTTTTCCCACCAGAAGATGGTGCTTTAGGTGGGCCTCCGCCTTTTTTTCCACCTGGTGGTAATTTTGGCGCAGGAGGTAAGTTTCCCTTTTTCCCTTTTTTCCCACCAGAAGATGGTGCTTTAGGTGGGCCTCCACCACTTGGCTTTTTTGGTGGGCCACTCTTCTTCGGAACTCCTCCCTTTTTGGGAGCACCCCCTTTACTGGGTGGGCCTCCGCTTTTACTGGGTGGGCCTCCGCTTTTACTGGGTGGGCCACTCTTCTTCGGAACTCCTCCCTTGGCCGATGCAGTTTGGGGTGCGGAGCTTTTTGCTGCTTCTCCACCACCACTACCTCCTCTGAGTAAACTAAACAAAGTATTTGCGGCTTTCGCCTTAGTATCAGAAGTTCCAGCAGAAACCACCTTTTTTGAAGAAGTACTTTCTGTTAATACCCCTTTTGATGTTGATTCAAGATCTTTTTGGGCTTTTTGTAATGATGATAAGAAAGAATTAATCCCTTCAACCGTCTCGTTTAAATCATCGTTTAATTGGGATAAGCTCTTTCTTAGAAAGGACATAATTTTTTTCAGTTTCTTTTTTTCTGAAACCAATGTGATCAATCCAATTTTACGTTATTATATCAATTATTATATTATAATTATTATAATTCTAATTATATAATTTTATTTGTTCAATTTATTTGTTTCGGTTGATCGGAATTTTTTCTTTCAAATTTTAGAAATTTACGAAATCAAACATTTTAAAACCAGTCAAATATTGTCTGCTTTTTTTTCCTTACCAATTGAACTGTTTTAGCGTAAGAAAACAAAGAATTTGAGAAAAATTAAGATCCTAACTTGATAAATCAAAAAGTATTACAATTATTTATCTTCCATTTTGTGGGTTGAAATTAAACTACTTCTAATTTTAGTTTGTTTTTAAGCCTTTTGATAATGCTCAGATTGATTCAAAATCTCTAAGACTTCCGATTCAGAGAGATCATACCAATGTTTATAGGCGCTTGCCACTGCAAATCTGAACACATTTTTGATGTTAGGACAAAAAATCTTTTTTACTTTTGGATTAATTTTTTCCACTGTTCTTTGGGGAGCTGTTGGTACAACAATAAAGATTTGATTTGGTTCATATTTTTTGACCATTTTTATCGCTGCCCTCATAGTAAATCCAGATGCTAATCCATCATCAATAAGAAAAATCTCTCTTTTCTTAATCTTAGGACTCAAATTCTCGATGTATCCTTGATTTTTATCATAAAAATCTAATCTTTCATGAATCTCTTGCTTGGTTAATTCAATCGTTCTCTTTTTTTTATGTTCTGATAAATTTAATTGGTTCAATAAAGGGTTATTAATTAAAATGGTTCCGTCCGTAGCAATAGAGCCGAATCCCGCCTCTGGATTGCTGGGAATTTTGATTTTTCGAACAATTATTAAATCATAAAATAAATCTAATTGACTACAAAAACCTTCAGCTACGGGGACACCTCCATTGGGTATGGCAAAACAAAAATAATCGCGTGGATTTTCTTGAATAGATTGATATAACGATATATCTTCTGAATGAAGAAAGTTAACCAAACGGGTTCCCGCTTCATATCTCGATGTATATTTCTCAAATGTCATTTCTGTATTTAAAAAAGAAAGTCCGAAATTTAAAAATATAATTAATAACTAATTAATTTAGAGCATAGGGAAAAAAATGACTCCCACGAGGCCAATTAGAAACAAAATGTGGATAACCACGGTTAAAACTAGGAAATCTTTGGTAAAAAACAAGGTTCGGACTTCCTTCTGGTAGTTATTATAGTCGCCACCGAATTTTTTTAACAAGACATTTTTTTCAATGTATTTAGCATTAAAATAAAATAGGATAAGGAAAGAACAAGCAATAATCACAAGTACGACTGATCCCATTACCACAGCATAGCACAATGCCAAAAAATAAGAAGATATATAGAGCGGATGTCGCCGTTTGGAATATTGTCCAGACCGAATGAATTGAATTTTTAAGAGATGCCCTCTCTTGCGTTTCTCTAAAGCACTACTTGCAAAAATATGAATAGCATAGATTGCACAATTTCCAGCAATGATTCCAGCGGTAAATCCAAAATAGGAAGGGAAGGTCCTTCCCAATACGACTGAGGCAAGATAGCCGGGCAACTGAAAAGGATCGTAAAAAGGAAGGAGTAAATAAGTAATGATCAATCCGCATAATCCTAAAAAATAATATTTTCTGTTTTTTATAAGATTTCTTTTATAAAGAAAGACGCTAATAAGACTCAGAATGAGAACCGATAATACAAGGATAAAAATAATCATAATCACTAAGATAAATACATATCAAATTAAAAGATTAATTTTTTATTGAAGTCTCCCCGCCCTAAAGGACGGGGATTCCTACGAGTCCACTAAGCGTTAGCTGGTGGGCATATCTTAGGGTTGTGTGTCGTAGAAAATCCGTTCCATTGCTTTAGAAAGGATTCCTCCTTCAAAGAGGGTTGATGCGATAGGTCAGCAGATGTGAGAAACTTTACCATAATATTTTTTAAAAAAGTGTAGGTTTTTTTCTTGCTTAACAATTATATTCTCCTCAAGGATTTTCACAAATATAGATTTGGGGGGAAATAAGAA
>JAWOCD010000126.1:0-2843 GCA_046483985.1 Promethearchaeia archaeon | reverse complement strand
TTAGGTAGTTATACCTTTTAGGTGTTGGAATTGTTTTTCAAATTAAAACTTTTTGGCTATTTTTGGAAAGCAAAACCAATACTTCTTAATCTCTTTATCTAAAATCGAGAATAATCTCATTAAGAATCTCTGATTCTCTTATTTCTATGCCTCTATAAATCAGTAAGTTAGCTATCTCTTGGCATTTATATGTCTATTTGGATATAATATAAAATATGAGTCGAATAAGCAAGTTAACCGAAATTATCCCAATAAGGTTTACTTTAAAATATAAAAAACAAGAAGAGGAGGTGTCCCAAGCGGATACTTGTGTTCATTCATATAAACTCAAGCAAGATGGATATAATAATTTAAAGGATGGGAAAGAGCAGCGATATAAATGTCCGGCATGCAATTCTCGGTTAGGAAAAAGTATAAAGCTGGAACAAGTCAAGCAATATAAAAAAAGGATTAGGGAGATCATTCACAAATTGTTTCTCTTAAAGTACCCGCTTTCGGGTATTGCACGAGAGTACGGGATTCCCCAACCCAAGCTAAGCACATTAAAAAAAAAGATGATCCTGGCAGCATATTCCCAAAATCGGCAGCTCTTGGAGCATCCCAAAGGCCATCTCCCTAACGGAGTAATGTATGCCGATGAGACTTTCTTTGGATCGAAGGAGAATAGTAATTCAGAGGTAGAGTTTGTCTCCGATGATTTCAAGATTTTAGGAGCTGCCCCCGTGAAAAAGAAAAATTTATTTAAATACATCCGAGATGCATTTTATAACCTCGATCCATCCTTGCGTGAGCACTTGGAAATTTTTATCAGTGATGGAGAAAAAGCATACCTGAGATTAATCAGGAACTTCACCCCCGGCGTCATTCATGTCCAGCAATTACACGATCCCGAGAAGCTTGGCACTATCTTAGTCAACAAACACGAATGCTTAGGGCCGCATTTGCTCCATTATCAACTTAAGACCCATTGGAAGACATTTTGCCAAGGAAAACACGAACTGAAGGTTCATTGGTCAATAAGATTAATCCAGAAGAAACTCTTTTCCAGGAGGGGGCGTCCCAGTAAGGACGAAATCCGACGCGCATGGACGGAATATTGCGGTTCCCGATGGCGGCAAAAATACGAGAAGTATAAAGAATACAAGAAAAAGCGAGAAGGAACAGCAAAAGTATTTGTAAATCCCGAGAACGGCAAGGTCTCGTTGCGTGCCGGCTCCTCTACGTGGATGACGGAGATGTTAACACCCTTGTTAAAAATCTTTAAGGGAAAACACTTGACCTCGAACGTGGTAGAGGGAAAACATTCCCGGATTAAGGCGAATGGAAACCTTAGAAAACAGCCCGACCCCGTTTATCAGCATCAAGAGTTTGTATTACATGCATATATCTCGGAGCACGGACATTTCCCTCCGACAAGGCTACAAGGGAAGTATTTGTGGAAATATTTGGTCGAATCCAAGGAAAAAGAACAGAAGGCTTACGACCTCTGGTCAAATGGAGCTCATTTTAACCAATTGTCCCTGGCGGCTTTTGTAACCCCATGATAAAACTTTAATGTGATAAAAGGTATAATTACCTAGAGTAAGAAGAGAGATATAAATTAAATCTTTGAGCTTAAAATGTCACCCTTTCAATTAATTCAAAATCTTTAATTTTGGGAAATAGTTTGTTTGCTTGTTTTAATTATGACTCAGTACTGATAAAATATTTATAGTAAGAATCAGAATAAATAAATAGTAAATTCGAAAATTCCTTATTATTGCGAAGCTGTTATCGTTCATTCAGTAATTAGGGAAAAGATGAGAAAGGTTGTGTGGGTTTAAAATGAAATGTATTTTATGTTCAGATTTGGATTTAGAATATAAATTCAGACATATGACTTCGAAAAAGCAGTTAGAATACACGAATGACCAATTTGAGAGTTTAGATCAATTTTTAAGCGAATGTAATGACATAAATCCGGAGATATTATTTATTGTGGGTAATCTTTTTGGTACTTCGAAGCCGAAGAATAGAACAATAAATCATGTAAATCAATGTTTTAAAAAAATAACAAATCAAGGGACAGAGATAATAATTCTTCCCGGACCTCATGATACGCCTCTTCCCTTTTCAAATGATCAACCTGCTCACCAAATCTTCAGCGATAATAACCAAATTCATTTCTTGAACACTTATCGAGAAAAAATCTTTAAAAAAGTTGAAAAACCGCTGTTTGAGGGAAACATCGCAAATAAGGACTTTCAGATTTTTTCTCCTCCATCTCCCTTCAAACGGCCGGATTGGTTTGTATATAATCTACACGCAAAATCTGATTATTGCAGAATCTTTATGGTCTCGAATTTATTTAATTTTAAACGAAATGTGACTGAAATCTTCAGAAATCTATTGGAAAAATTAAAAAAGTCAAGTATTAATCTTTTGATATTAGGGGGCGGAAAAATCCCTCCAAATGTTAAAATAGATTCTTATCCTTTTCAAATCATTCAAGCGCCTCAGATTCACCAGAATAGCTTCAAATTTTGCGAATGTGAACACGGATTATCAGTGCATAGTTTTGAGAATAAAAGATTGAAGGAAAATAAAAATTTTACTCAATGTATTCCAATCTCAAAATTCAGATTAATTCAGGAAAAAATTGATGTTAGTTCTTTATCTGTAGCCGAACTCAATGAAAAAATTAAAGATGTAATAAGAGCCCACAATCATCCCAACAGGAACATTTTAAGAGTTACTCTGATTGGTAAAATGGAAAAACCCAAATACCACAGTATAAAAATTTATGAATTTAGAGAAATGGGTGGAAGAATAACCTATTATTTTGAGTTATTAGACAATATAAA
>JAWOCD010000098.1:0-3468 GCA_046483985.1 Promethearchaeia archaeon | reverse complement strand
GATCAGTAATCAAAAATGGCAGGAAATTCATCGATTTTTAATATCTTTTCATCAGCTCTTTTTTGCCGACTGCCCCAAGATCAGTAATGAAATTGTCATCTGAGATCTAAGAATTCCAAAAGTATTTTTAGATTTATATCTCTTTATACAATCTAAATAGTATATGGGCTTAAATAATTCTCTGTTTTCTTATATCTTATACTTTAATTATTAAAACAGAGGTATTATTAAAAATTGTATGAAGAGTAAGAAAAAGGACAATAAATATGAAGAAGTCAAGGAATTGAGGTACAATAAACAAATGTCTATTGAAGAGCTGGCACAACATTTCGGCAAATCAAAAAGAACCATATATCGATGGTTACAAAAAGCCCGGTAAGATACAGATTCAGAGAAAGCACCATCCAAGACGAAATATAGACGAAAACGCAAATATCCTGAAAGAATTTTTACGCGGATAGTGGAATTAAAAAAAGAGGTTCCCAGACGGAGTGCGCCCATGATTCATCGGCTTTTGAAGAAAGAATTTCAAAGATCCGTTCCTTCAATTTCCACCGTTCGCAAATATATTCGTGCTCAAGGGCTGAACATGAATCCCAGAGATCCGCCTCATGGATATAAGCGGTTCCATCGGAATCAACCCAATGATCTGTGGCAAATAGATATTGCTGGGGTACAAACTGTAGGACATCTCGGAAATCTCTATTTAATCGCACTCTTAGATGATTGTTCCCGATTTGTTCCGGCAGCACAGTATTTCAAGGATCAGAAAGGGCTGAATGTCATTAAGGTAATAAGGGATGCGGTTATGGAGTATGGACGGCCCAACCAGATTTTAGACGATAACGGAACCCAATTCAGGAATTTGATCGGAGATTTGGGAACAAAATATTCGAGATTGTTGGAGCATTTAGGCATCGAACCGATATTTGCGAAGCCATATCATCCCCAGACCAAAGGAAAGATTGAACGATGGTTTAGCACCGTCCGACAAATGTTTTTAGTAGAGGGGAGGCATTTCATTAAGAATCACCCCTCCAGTTCTTTTACTGAATTTAATCGCCTCTTCCAGGACTGGGTGGACTGGTATAACACTGAAAAACCCTATCGAAGTTTACCCCAAAAAAAACCGCCGGCATCAGTGTATTTCCAGTCAAAAAATCGGATTTTTCGCCCTTTAAAGGCTCAAATCAATTGGAAACGATGGCTTCATGAGGTGGCAGATCGAAAAGTCAGTAAATACAACGAGATTTCCTATAAAGCTCAAAAATTTGAAGTTCCCCCTGGATATGCCGGCACGCGGGTGGATGTCATAGAGTATGAGGATAAAATAGAACTCTATTATGGAGATAATCTCCTTATTTCTCAACCCTATCACGTGAAAGTTCAGCAGAAGCGGAAAACACGTAAGATTACCCATAATGGAGAAATTTCATATATGGGAACTCATTATAGCATTGATTATAAATTAGCGGGAAAGACCGTTGAGGTGCAGGAGGTGAATGATGGAAAGGAGCTCTTGGTCTACCTCAACGGGCTACTAATTAAACGGATAAAACTATAAAACTTCATAATAATTATATCTCTTTTTTTTTAAGAATCCTTGTATTATTGACAAAATATTGCAGGATATAAGATGAAATTAGTGACACCTAGTGCCAAAATTTATTACTGATAGACCTGACAAAAACATATTACTTACAACATTACAACAAAAAAAGTAAAAAAAAAAAAATAAAAATTGTATTAAAATTGATGACCGCGAACTTAAATTCGCGCGTCTTTTCTCTTCTTAATGAAGATTGTAGCAACTCCCACGAGTCCGATTCCGGCAACTAATAAGATCAATGCCCAAAATCCGGTAGCTTCAAAGACCATGTAGACGCTGAAGGTAGGATCATGCCAAATGCCCATACCCGTACCATTAAAATCAGGATAACAGACTGCATAGAGCAATACTTGGAATTCCGCAGATACACGAACATCTGAGGCATAATCATCTGATGTTGTCTCATTATCGCCAGTATAGATTTGACGTGATTCTTGCTCGCTCGTCCACAAGGCCACTGGTACAGTGTTGGTGCTAGCCTTATAATCTTCTGCATCTTCACCTGGTGCATTATTGTCTGTTTGATTATAGCCCATCTGGTAACCTGGTCCTGCGATGTCTACAAAATCAAGATTAGCCTCAACTTCATCACTCAAATAATTACCCAACTGAAGCTTTTGATCCTCATTATTGTAGCTTTCTTCGCTTAATAATGCTTCTGGGTCTTCGGGGTCTGCTGCTGTGTTTTCAACATTCAAGTGGAAATGAAGTACAGTTGAGGTGTATAAGATCGCCATATCGAGACCATCAATATCTTGATTTGGTCCTTCACCTTTGTTCCACGGAGCAAAATTATGCTCTAATTTTACATCACCCTTTGCTACTTGCATTTCAGTTCCGTCATTTCCAGTAATAATATCTTCAGTTTTTGGTTCAAATTTATAACCAAAATACATAAAGTCCAGCTCATCGGATTCAGTACTCATATAAGAGGCTAAATCGACCCCTATGGGCACTGCAGAAATATTCACTTGATCAAGTGTTAATCCCCAAGAAATTGAATTGTCATCTTGATTTATTTCTGGTTGCTGAAAATTAAACTGGTCTACTCCTCCTAAAATGAGTTTATGGGTCAATTCATTGGTGGTTGGAATTTGACCTGTTTTGTTTTCACCGTTCTCTTCGTATTGAATATCTTTATACTCATCAACAGAAACCACTCCATCATTATTTAAATCATTATATAGGTAAGCACCGCTTAAATGATGAGAAAACAAGAAAAACTCGATATCACAACCCGAAAACGCATCAGCAGGGTTCATATCCTCGCCATCCAAAAACGCCGACACATCGATATGAATCTCAAAATTTTTGACCCAAAGCTGAATTAAATCAAAGGAAAATTGCGTCCAACGGGTTTCTATAATTTCTTCATTGTCATAGTCATTCAATAACCATTGCATTCGACTATCTTTAGTTTCATTTGCTGTCTCATTCCATTGTACAAGTTTCCCATCCTCAATTTTAACGTTATTATCATACCACGTTCGGCTCACATTAAACGCATCATTTCCCTCTTTATATGGATCTAATTCGAGGTTCTGCCATGTAATTGGATTAAGAACAAATAATTCGTCGCCCGTAAAGATGTCATTGATATGAATTAAAAACCAAGAAATGGTCGAAATGGCTTCTTCCATTATATCTTCAGAAACAGACTCATTGTTCTCTTCTGCTTCCCTGACTCTATTGATTAAATTAATCACTTTCATGGCGGCATCTATAAAGGAATTATCATTATCCCAAATAATTAAAGTAATTCCAGCTCCTTGGGTTAACGTATAATTTACTTTTCCTTTTCGCGTTACTTCACAGAAAGGATCTTCCTCTACATCTGTAGTATTATAACTCCCATTCTG
>JAWOCD010000031.1:0-108570 GCA_046483985.1 Promethearchaeia archaeon | reverse complement strand
GAACAGAGCCCCTTCGTTTTTTTCTCTTTGGTTTCCTTTTCCCTTTCTTCCTCTTCTTTTTCTCTTTTTTCCTTCTCTTTTATCTCTTCGAGGGTCTCCTCATCAATTTCTCCTTCTTCTAATTCTGCTTCAATATCGTCCAAATCAAAATCGAATTCTTCTCCAGTGGCATCTTTTAATGCACTCATAATATCTTCAAGGTCTTTTTTCTCACGTTTAGGCACTAATTCTAAAACTTTTTCTTCCGATTTTTCTTTCTTTGCTTTTTTATATTTTTCTTTTCGTTTTTTCTTCTCTTCTTGCAGTTTCTTTATCTCTCCGAGGATATCATCATAGTTATCTTTGAAATATTTCAAACTTACATTAATTAAATCTGAGAGACTTTCCCACTTTTCTTTTTCGACTATGGACTTTGCCCAATAATATAACTGCAAATTTAAAACTAGCGTCAATGTCTTACCCTCAGTTATTCCTCCAGTGGTAAGCCATCTGAAGATATTTGCGATTAATATGTTATTATCAAAAGCGTTGAATCCATATTCACGTCCAAGAGATGAAAATATGGATAGTGTCCCAAATCCGACGACATGTCCTTTGAAGTAATCAACTGAAACCAGCATAGGAATTTTAGGACTATCTTCACGGACCCAATCCTTTTTTTCCCTATTATATCGTTTTCGCCAGCAGTTTAGACCTGTTCTAATTATTTCCTCAATTTTCACCTCTTTATCCTCCTCAATAAAGTCCAAGATTTCCAAAGAACAAGCACTAGAAAGTATGACTTTTTGAACTTGTTCAGAGATTACATGCGGAGTAAATTCCGTGAATAAGGGTCTTTTTTGTAAATTAATATAACTCATTGAGTCATGAATCGTATCTGGATTAAATTTAAATCCAAAATTTTCTGTCAGTTCATTAAGGTTTGTTCTATTCTTCTTATCTCCTCCAGTACTGCTTACCACTAATAAATTTCCCCCTTTTTTCACATATGTTACCAAATTATCAATTTCTTCTTCACTTAACTCTTTATGACGGGGGCTTGAGAGCAAAATCATATCATAATTTTCTAATTTTTGGAGTGATTCAAACCCTGCTTGTATCTTGCCCAGTTTATATCCAGATGTGAATAAAAATTGAGTAAAGTCCGAATAACTTGACGCTTCTAAGACGAGTTTATTGTCGTGACTATAATCTAAACCAACGACCGTTTTTTCTTTCATAATTTAATTCATTCTTTATTTTATATTAACGGGTTAATATATTAATAGATTAATATTCCTATGGTAAATGGTAAATTAAAATAAATTGCAACTATACAAATAATTCCTTACTAATTATTATTGAACTTCAATCTAAAAAAATTTCTTATTTTACTTTTAATTTTATTCTTTTTTTATTTTTCTGAAATCAAAAAAAAATAAAAACTTTGCACTCATTTGTGTTTTTTCTTAATTATCTATTTTGACGCTTCTATATCCAACACGGTATGAAATAGATTGGGTCCATAACTTTTAACAAACCGCTTGGCCTTTAATTCGCATATGATACCTTTTTTCGCTGCAATTTCATTAAATTCTTCAAATAAATCCAAATATTTGTCTTTATCCACCACTCCTTCAAAGTGATAGATTGTCCCCCCGGGTTTTAAAAGAGTTAAAGCTTCATCCACATAATCCACAGGCGCCGGGAAAACGCCCATAATAACACGATCTGCCTGAACTCCTTGCTTACTCAGTTTAATTACTTCTTGCTTGCAATTGCCCTTAATTGGAATAATTGTATCTCCTAAGTTATTCAATTCGATGTTTTTCAGAAGAAACTCATATGCAACGGGGTTCATTTCTATACTATAAACTTTTTTGGGTGAGGAGAGTTTTCCAATAGGTAATGAAAAATAACCGATTCCGGCAAACATATCTACAATAATCTCACCTTCATCCACTAATGTGCTTAAAAATTTCCTCTCGCGTAAATTTCCTTGGGAAAACATAATCTTAGTTATATCAAATTCATAAAGGACTCCATGTTCTTTATGTTGGACTATTGGATCTTTCTCGCCGGCAAGATATTCAATTCCTTCTGGGGTTCGATATTGCCCTTCAATTTTCCCTCTATTAATATAGACTGAACGTATATACGGCAGTAAATCTAAATATGCTTGCGCTATTTTTTCCTCATGGGGAAAGAGTTCTGGTTTCAGTTTAATTACTACTACTTTTCCCAATGTCTGGAATCCACTTGGGAGGACTTCTAACTTCTTTTTAGGAAGAGTATTCTTTAAATGAGATTGTAATTTGTCTTTAAATGTCATGTTTCTTTTGAATTGACCATAATACTTAATTTTTGATTAAAAGTAAGAAGTGAAAGAGAGAAATAGTTTATTTTTTCTTGTTCAATCGCTCGCAAATATCCTTGGTGACATCGTATATATTCAAAAATTCTTCATAAAGTTTGTCATAAATCTCCCGATTCTCGGGGTTTGGTTCATACACTTTTTTAATATTAATGTGGTCGGAGATGTGTTTCCATTTAATATATCCAAGTCCTACTGCTGCTATATAAGCGGCGCCGCGAGCGTTTGCTTGAATGGGGTTTTTCACTTGTCGAATTTTTCTGTCTAGTACATCGGCAAAAATCTGGCACCATATATCGCTTCTTGCTCCTCCACCGATGATATTTAACACTGGCATAATTTTTCCGTCTTTCACCTGCTCTGGCTTTTCTTCTTCAACAAAATCCTCAATAAAATCTTCCACATAATGAAGTAACCATCTTATATTATAAGCTACTCCCTCAAAGATTGCCCGAATTAAATGTTCCCTTGTCATTTCTAACGAAATATTATAAAGCCCCCCTCTGATAGTATGATCATCCACTGGCGCTCTTTCTCCGAATAACCATGGTGTAAAAATTACGTTATTGGATCCAGGAGGAGTTTTTTCAACGATTTCATCAAAAAGTTTGTATATATTTTGTAAGGGATCGGCTTTTTGAAGACGCTCACTGTGGTATTCGATTTTATCTTTAATGAAGTCCAAGAAATCCAGGTTTATTTCCGCCTTTTTTTGTTCTGATTCGATCTCTACGCAAATATCATCAAATAATTCATAAATATCTGGAACCTCTTCTTCGTTCATAATCTCATTCTTATAATATAGGATCCTCTTCTTTATCTTCTTCTTCTCATCTGATGAAATGTCATCTCGGTACGATAATTCATTCAGAATTTGATTATATACATTCGTCACATCATTAATGATACTTTCGCGTAATAGTTCGTCTTTATGATAAAGCAGTTTATCTCGTAAGAACGCTAACGCACCACCCGCCATTTCTTGTTCGTTTATTAATAGGTATTTCTCTTTAATTGCCGAGGGGGCGCTTGCCATATTATGAAAGATATCGGTCTCTTTGTGCGGTAAATGACAAAGTAACCAATCGGAGGTACCCACACAGAAATGCCCCTCATAGTCTTCTACCGCTCCAGATCCTATTGCTGCAGCATGAAGATCTGGTGCCCCCATCACTACTTTTACATCTTCTCGTAATCCTAATTCGTCTGCGATTTCCTTTTTCACGTTTCCTAAGACATCTGTTGACCATTTGAGCTTTTTCGGGAGTTTTTCTTTATCTACTTTTAGGACTTTGAGCAATTTATCGCTGTATACAATATTATTGGGGTCCCTGATGTCGGTAACCCAGTGAATATGAATTGAGGCATATGATGCCGCAATTTTTCCCGTAAGTCGATAATTGATATAGTCTTGCGGTTCGAGAAACACATCAGTATTTTTATAAACCTCTGGTCGTTCATTCTTTAACCATAAGATGTGAGAGATGGGATCTTTTCCCGATAACGTTGGACCTCCGCCAGTATATTTCACCCATTTTAGAATCTTCCAGAGGGAATATCCAGACACTTGGATTAAACTGTCGTGGATCTCTTCTATATACGGAGCACCACGGGTGTCCATCCAAATAATGGCATTCATCAAGTGATCTCCATTTTCGTCAAGGGCAACTGTACCGCTCCATTGGCTGGTATTACAAATTCCAATAATATCTTCGGCGGGTACCGAGCATTTCTTTAATAGCTTTTTAGCCGTATTGATGATCCCATCCCACCACACATCGGGATCTTGTTCGGCTGCTCCGGGTTCTGGAAGTATTAACGGGACCTCTTGAAAAACCCAGTTAATTACATCCCCGTGCGTGGAGACGATCGCGCTCTTAATTCCTGACGTGCCGTGATCTATTGCGAGTATATATTTTTTTTCTTTAATAGACATAGTTGAAAGTAATATGGAGTTCGTTAATTAATTTTTTAGATCTATATAAAAACTATATATTGACTATGAATTTAATTCAAATAAAAATTTTGCTTTGGTCTTTTGATTTGAATCTTGCTCGGTTACAAAAAAACAGTTATTATCCCACGGGATGGCTTAATTTATAAGAAGACATTTATCAAATAAGCAAAAGAATTCCGATTTTTCCGAATTTAAATTTTATTTTACATTGATAATTCCAATTTTGGAATTTTTTTTCTTAAAATTTTGGAATAGATTTATATTTGTAAATTCATTAACATTCATTAACTCAATACAAAATTGAAGATTGAGAAATATTCAAATAAAAAAAAATAAATATGTGAATTAAAATGTCTGAATTACCAGATCAATTTGATCAGTACGACCTTGATAATTTAAGCAAACCGAATGCACTTCCTGAAGACATCGATTATGAGAACCACATTATTGCAACATATATCGTAAAACTCGGTAAAAGAATGGACGCATTTTATATGACTCAAGCACTCTGTGTGGAACAATCAACTGGGACCTTTGTTCCAGTACCCGCAGAAACTCCTGAAACCCGAAGAAAACACGTTGCGAAAGTAATCGGACTTTGGCAAATTCCTGATTTCGAATATAATGGAGTTGAGGATATATTTGATAAGCCGAAATATTATAATTATGTTGTCCAAGTTGCTTATCCGCTAAACTTTCGACCTCAATTTCCGATGTTGTTTACAACGATTATGGGAAATATTTCTATGGGCGGACCACTCAAAATGGTTGATGTTCGCTTCCCGAAAGAATTCTTAAAAGAATTCGAAGGACCAAAGTTTGGCGACACAGGGATTAGAAAGTTATTGGATGTTCCAGAGAGACCGTTATTGAATAACATGATTAAACCTTGTGTTTATACTCTTGATGAAACTCCGGCCGATGAGCTTGCATATAAAGCAGCTGTAGGTGGATGTGATGTAATTAAGGATGATGAACTTATCGCGGATATCGGATTTAATCCATTAGCCGAGCGAGTAACTCAATTTATGGAGGCTCTCGATAAAGCCGATTCAGAAAAGGGAGAAAAGACGCTTTATACCGTTAATATCACTGATAGAGTTAATAAAATGTTTGAATTGGCAGATGTGGCACTTGAACATGGGGCAAATGCATTAATGGTGAATCATATTAGCGTTGGATATTCTGCCATGAGAGAATTAGCAGAAGATCCTTCAATTGATGTACCTATTTTGGGCCATATGGATTTCGCAGGAGCCTTGTATCAAGATCCTCTTGGCGGCATCTCAAGCCCCTTAGTACTTGGGAAGTTTGGTCGATTATGCGGATGCGACACGATCGTCCATCCTGCACCCTACGGAAAAGCCCCCACTCGAAACGATCGCTTTATCCAAACAGCCAGACAAATGAGCATGCCAATGCGTAACGCGCCACACATCAAACGAACTCTCCCAATGCCGAGTGGAGGAATTACACAGAGTTTAGTCGAGAAGTGTGTTGATGCTCTGGGTACTAATATTATGATTGGTTCTGGTGGAGCAATTCATTCCCATCCCGAAGGACCTATTGCCGGTGCAAAAGCGTTCCGACAAGCAATTGACGCTGTAATGGAAGGAGTTTCAGTCCGAGATTATGCCAAAGAAGAAAAGGCTCACGAACTGGGTGTAGCGCTAGGTATCTTTGGCGTAGGAAAGAAGACCGATTTTTCCAGCGTCTAACCTAATCTGACTAATTTAACAAATTTTTTTTTATTATGTTTATTTTAAATTAAAAAATGTTTTTCCTTTAAATTGTATCCTACTACTTATCACAATTAATCAGCTTATTTCATTTATTCCTCTTTTTTTTAGCTCCTCGATTAGATTTCTCGAAGCTGAATCTAATTCCAGATTTTTAATAATGAGTTTTTACAAATTACCGAGATCTATGAGAGATTCGGAAAGCTCGGTAATATTGGTCTGTCCAATCCTAAGAAAGTTAAGTGATTTCATTTTCTCTATGCAGTCGGGAACTGATCTAACTTTTGAAGCGGAAACCGAAAGGCTCTCAAACTTTTTGAGTCTGCAGAGCGCGCGTGAAAATTCGGCAAGATCATGATTTAAGAACAAATTCAAGTTCTTAAGGTTAGCAAGATTACTAATGCTTTCGGGAAACCACACAAGCCGATTATCAGGAACGTCCAACATCTTTTTGTTTTTTATTTCTTTCAATATTGTGTTTTGAAAAATTTCAAATCTGAAAAGACTTTATTTAAAATGCTTTATTTTAATTTTATAAGACGATTTTATGAATTCTTCAGATAACAAAGTGACTCATGAGCACGAGGACTTTTTGAAATACGCTGCATCTCATAATATCTCAGATTTTTCAGATCTTTCAATTGCTGAAATCATCGCCTTGGAATTTTTAATGAGATATGCAGAACCGGTCGTCCGACATACCCTTTATACGGAAGTAAAACAGTTCATTGAATTTAAGGAAAATATATCAGACGCCGATATCAATCTCCAAAAGGAGACATCAGAAGAAGCAAAAAAGTTTCGAAGAACGGTAGAGCAAGAGAATAAATATTTCTCATCCAGTTTTTACAATAGTTTGGGAAACTTAGAACAGAAGGGCTTACTCAAGCTGGATGATAATGAAAAAGGGAAAAAAACAAAAATTGAACCGACCAAATTCACTCCGTATATCCCGAAACTTCTCCTAAAATTTCTGATTAATAATAATATCATGGATTCTGAAGAATATCGTGAGGAGTTTTCTAAGCAGTTTCTCAAAGAAATCGGAAATAAGCATTTTAATCGAATCTTATCGATTTGGTTTTCTGAATATGAAGTTCTCTCCATTGTACAACAATTGGCTAACTTCGCGAAGGAAGTCTTTATTCTTTCAAAAAATCTTCCAAATGAAGAAAAAACCAAGGCAAAATTGAATGATGTGAAGTACACCGAAATGATTGACCGGCAAATTACAATGCCGAAGAATAAATTTGATGGGGCAATTGTTCCGGTCTATAAACAGAATCCGAAATTTTTTGGACTTTCGCGAATGGATATCTTAAATGAGATCAAACGAGTATCAACACCTGAAGGACTTATTGTTCTTGTCACTGTAGCAAGTATTCCCACTACCGAGAACTTTTTCATGAACGAATTGATAAAATTATATAATATGGCGTTCAAAAATCGAATCTTTACTGAAGAAGATCTTAAAAAGGATATGGAAAAAGCCGACTTACGAGAGATTAATATCCACAAACAACAAGGGTTACTTATTGGTATTGGAAAGAATTCATAAAACTAAATGTCTTTGTCTTTAATTAAATAATAGAAAAAAGTATATAAGAATTAAAAATTGGTGTAAAAAAAATGGATTACGAAGAAAAGATGGCAAATGTGGAGGAAATTCTTGCGGCACCCCCTCCAAAATTCAAAAAAAGTGAATTAGAAGCAATTGTAGAGCGTTACGAAAAAAATCATAAGAAATCTAAGGAAGCGTTTGAAAGAGCACGAAACATTATTCCTGCTGGTGTAGAACATAACCTCGCATTTAATTTTCCATTTCCCTTGGAGAGCAAAAGAGTCTGGGATTGTTATATGGAAACAATTGACGATGTTGTTCTTACAGATTATCTTATGGATGGAGGACCTATCATCTTGGGCCATAATTACGAGCCCTTGACTGAAAAGGTGACACAAGTGATTGAAGAATTAGGTTCTTGCCATGGAATTACGAATAAATATGAATATTTAGCCGCTGAACAACTACAAAAGCATTTTCCATCTTGTGAACGTATTCGATGGCTTCAAAGTGGAACTGAAGCAGATATGCTTGCACTCCGTGTTGCACGGGTATTTACTGGTAATAAACATGTAATAAAAATTGGTGGCAGTTATCATGGATGGTCAGACCAACTTGTATATGATCTCCATATTCCAGGAACAGGAAGAATGGAATCTCACGGAATTCCTAAACCATGCTTTAAATATATGCATGCCGTCCCTCCGAATGATATAGAGGCAATAGAAAAGATTTTTAAAGAAGAGAGAGTTGCGGCAGTGATCATAGAACCTATGGGTGGCGAGTCGGGAGCAATCCCTGTAAAACCGGGATTTAATAAACAAGTGGAAGAGATCTGTCATAAAAATGATGCTTTACTTATCTCTGATGAAGTAGTCTGTGCGTTTCGCCTCCATGACGGTGGAGGACAAGCATATTATGGCTATGAACCGGATATTTCTGTATTTGGCAAAATCGTGGGACACGGCTATCCTTCTGCAGCAGCAATTGGAGGTCGTGCAGATGTTTTAGCAACTGTAGCTGGTGGGGTAGGTGGTGGTATGAAACGGGCATATTGCGGAGGGACATTAGCGGCTAATCCTTTAACATGTGCAGCAGCCTATCATGCAATTAAATTAGTGGAAGAAACAAATGCAACAGAAGTGGCAGGAAAAGCAGCGACAAGACTTTCTGAAGGTATGAATGAAGTATTCAAGAAACATGAATTACCATGGTTCTCCTATAACTATAACGCAACGGTTCATTTCCACACCTCATGCGTGTTTGGAATTGATATTACTGATCCGAAGCAGGCACCTCAGATCAAGAATCGAAAGGAATTTATGGAAAAAATGGGAGCTGCTCTTGTGGATCAAGAGATTATTTCAGTTGCAGGTTCTCGGTTCTACACATGTATTCAACATACCGACGAAATCATTGACGAGACTATCGAAAAAATCGACAACGTCTGCGAAAAAGTTGTCAAACCATAATTTCTTTACTTTCTTTAATTTTTTTTTTGTCTTAATGAATTTTCTTTTTTATTGAGTAAATTTTAAATTTTTATAATTTTACTTCTTTTTCATTTCCTTAAATTATTTACTCATAAAATATGTTTTCTATATAAGATCAAATTTTGTCGACGCCTCTGGAAGTGCAGTTATTTTCATCCCTCATCTTTATGTGGATGGTCCAATCCTCATGTTGAACGTAATGAGAGCATTTTTAGTTATAAATGATTACTTATCCAGTTTTTCTCCAAAAAGGATTATCCAAATTAACCATTATTGTTAAAAGGAATGGTAAATTAATGAGATTAAATGATCTATGCAGTTGATAAGAATTGATTCATATTCTATATAAAAGAAAAAAGAATATCCATCAGAAACATATTGTAGACTTCATGGGTAAGGATCGAGTGGAGATCTATAAAACATGGGAAAAAGGCGTTCGGCATGAGGTGAGAAAAAAATTCCCCTGGGCTCCCGTAAGACCCTATAATAAGCGACAAGTTGACGACGATGCAGATGATTCCCAATACAGGCAATTAACGCTTGATGATTTCGTAGACTGGATTCCAACATTAAAGGGGAAGTATCTTTATCGATTTCCGAAGGTCAAAATCCCAAGATATCGCGAATATGCAGAACACATAATTTCAAGAAAAGAATGGGATATGCACCGGTATCTATCCGGGTTTAAGGGCTTTTTTGAGAATATTTTCGAATTAAACGATTTAACCTTTTTTGACGAGCTACAAGCACAGCTGGAGGCAAAGGGTGTCTATTTTAAGCAGCTCTCGGTAAAGGATATCTTTCTCTATAATCTACTTCGCATAAATTTGGGGTTTAAGGATTACAGCGGAATAGAAAAGATGAGTCGGTTATTAATTATGCCTCCCTTATTTAGTGTGACAAACGATCCCGAATCAATTCCCACGGCTGCCGATATAAGTTTTGTAATGAATAAACTTCCCGCAGACAAAGTGTTTAACTTTTTCCGACTACTTGTAAAGGAATGCATTGAGTTGGGAATAATTGTTCCCAGAATTCTAATTTGGGACGGGCAATTTATCCGTTCTAACTGTAATAATAACAAAAATGAGGAGATAGATGAGTATAATGATCCCGATGCAGGCTATTGTCGGCATAACGGGAAAAAGAAAGGAGTTGGGTATGACCCGGGTATATTATATGCATATTGTCGGGACCGGTGGTTTCCCATCTATTTTAAGATGTTTCCCGGAAATCGAAGTGATCACGAGGCGTTTAAAAAGACGGTGGATGGATTTTTATCCCAAACAAAAGAGGAGTGGCAGTTAATCATCTCGGATACCGGTCCTTATTCGCTAAATAATTTACAGCATGTGAAGTTTAGAAATATGCTCCCGGTCATTCGTGCCAGAAGTAACATAAAAACTCAGCCTGTTAAAGAATTAAAGAAGGGATATTACTTTAATACCGATTTTATCCCTCCCGAGTGGTCCGAGGAGTTTTTTCTGTTTATTTATAACTTTCGCCCCATGATTGAGCAGGGAAATTCATATAATCACACATATTACAACGCGGGGCGTATGAATACCCGCGGCATCGATGCCGCCATTAAACATCAAGCGAGCATCTATATTTTAGAACTCTTAAAGGCGCTAACGGCATATAAGCTCGGGCGCTCTGACTTAGTCATGAAACCAAGCGCATTTCAATCCTCGAAATATTTAAATTTCCAATTAATAATGCCAAAATTGGCCGAGAATGCGGGCTTTAAAATCTTTAAGAATATAAGATTATAGAAGCGACAAAACTTAATGCTCTATAGAATAGATATACACTGGATAATTAATAGTAGAAACTTAAAAATGAGTAAAAATTTAAAAAATTAAAATTTACTCTATTAGTTCTAAATATTTAAAATGGTTTAGGCTTTACTAGGTCTATGGAGAAAAAAGTTTTTACCATTAGAGAAAGTAGGCTAATCTGTGGATTACTGGTGATCGTTGATATTATATTGGGGGGGCTGCGCGACATTCTTTCCGTATGTATATGCTCACATCGTGCATCGCCTATGGAATTTTAGCCATTGGAGCCACTCCAATTTCTCGTTTGTTAATTCTTAGTGCTCCTGTTATGAATGGTATTTTTGGAGCAGATCTATTTTTTCTTTCCCGTAAATTAAAGGAAATAAAAACTTAAGGCAAGTTCACAGAGATTTCTTCTTCTCTTTTCATATTTTTCTCCTATTCTATGGGCTATTAGTTAAACCTAAATCTTTTTTTTCTATCTTAAATAGTTCTATATTGAGAAATATAGGGTGTTTTTAAAAAAATGGAACTATCAAAACGAGATAAAAAGATACAGAAAAAAGCATTTGAGATATTTGAGGAATGGCCACGCACTGAAATTGTTTTTGGAAAAAATAAGTTAGAAGAAACTGGAAAGTATGCAGGTGAATTTGGAGATTCTGCATTCATTGTAATAGGCCAAGGGTCCGTAAAAAAGTTCGGTTATCTGGATACGTTACAAGAATCGCTTGAAGAGGCGGGCATGAATCATGATCTTTATGAAGGTGTCGAGCCAAATCCATCCAAACAAACCGTAGAAGATATTGCAGCTAGCTTTAATAAAGGCAACTATGACGTGACTATTGCACTCGGAGGAGGTAGTACGATGGATGCGGCCAAAGCAGCATTGATCTTGACGACGTTGGGAGAGGATGATATCTCTCCCTATTTTGGGGTCGGAAAGGCAAGTGAAAAACTCGATAGAATTTCACCATGTATTTGTATCCCCACCACTTCGGGGACCTCTTCGGAAGTAACCCGTTATTCGAACGTGACACTTCCAGAAAAAGGGCTAAAGAAATTAATCTCTGATATTTCAATGCATCCGCACTATGCAATTGTGGATCCCACATTAACGATGTCATGTCCAAAGGATTTAACGGTCACGGTCGGTCTTGATACTTTGACCCATTCTATGGAAGGGTATTTGAATATGGTTCAAGACCCGGGTAATGAAGACATTAATGAACGCGCTTTATTGTCTTTAGAACTGGTATTTCGCTGGCTAAAGACTGCGGCCGAAGATCTGGAAAATTATACCGCCCGAAAAATGATGTCAATTGCATCTCTTTTAGGAGGAACCGTCATTGGCGGAGAACGCTTCAAGGGAACGGCTGGGCCGCATATGAATTCATTTTCTTGGGCCGAAACGATACCCCATGGAAAATCTACTGGGATTATGATGCCCTATTATATTGCGTACTATGGGAAGGATCCCAAAGTTATGGAAAAGCTCGAACCCATTGCCGATATGCTTGATGTAGAAAAGGGCGAGAATATTGGGATGAATGTTGCTCAAGCAATGCTTGATTGGTATCAAGATATGGCATTTCCGATTAAAATAAGCGAGCTAAAAGGATGGAAACCAGAATATAGAGAAAAAGCAATAAATGATGCGGCAGAAAATAAGATGAAACTGGAAGCCATGCCCAATCCAGTCCCATTAGATAAGGTAGAGGAGGTCATTGGACCGATTTTAGATGCAACAATTGAAGGAGATTTATCAAAATTAACTAAAATTTAATTTTTCTTCTTTTTTTATTATAAAATTATTCATTTTTCTTCAATTTTAAAAGATGGGAAACTTAAAATAAATTATACCCATAATCTTTACAAATTTTGCGCAATCTATAAACTTAGATTTATTATTGGTTGATGGTTTTTAATAAATGATGAATAGATTTTTTTCACTATATACCCTTACTCCGTGGGAAACACATACCAAGGATAAACTCTCAGAAGTCAAATTATTGAGCATAAAACGAGTATTTAAAACATACCCGGTCATAGAAGCCTCTTTTTTCGACGATATTGTTTCGAAAATCTATAATAATAAAGAATATTCTTGGTATCGGACAATTCGGAGGATTGTGGGTCCGCAAGGGGAAGATTATGATATCACGATGTGGAATTTTATCTGGGGGGTTGATAAGAATGGACGATTATATCAGCTTCTCTTTCAGAATAAAAAAAAGCAAGGAATATCTCAAGGCATTCTGGTGGCCCTTGCCCCTCCTGAATTGGCCAAATTATTTCAGCAGCATAAGAGGGGAGCCATCCAGCGAATTTTAAATCTTCTACAAACACCGTCGAAAATGAGATTTGTTACGGTTCTTGCTCCAAAAGGTAAGTCTATTATGGAAGAGCATGAGCATGATCTCTTTAAACTCGATAGGGACACGTTACAAAAGATGAAGATGTCTCAGCGATTAAAGGCAATGCCAAATGTGAAAGGAGAATGGTTTCCCACCTTTAAACCTCGTTGTCCCATTTGTAATGAAGTAATGACTGGATTAAACAATTATAAAATCGGTTTTGGAAAGTTAGTGTGCCCACGATGTGGATATCAAATGGATAAGAAATAACTTAAAAAAGCATTCTTTTCCATCTTTTATATTGAAAAATATCAATTAAATTTAAAATGATAAAAAATGAAAATAATAATTCTTGAACCCCATCCGGACGATTTGTTGTTTGGCCCAGGTCCTCTTTTACTCGATTGGATAAATGAAGACTATGAAATCCATGTAATCACGGTCACAGACGGCAGAGCTTGTTATCGCTTAGCAAAAGATGTCCTAAATGAAGAGGCTCAAAACATGACGGAAGATGAGGTGGCAGATATGCGGATAAATGAAGCGAAGCAAGCCATTGACTTTTTGGGGCTTCCCTCCGAAAATCATCATCTTTTAAAATTTCATGATGCGGAAGGACAAAAGTATGTGGACGATGCGGTACAGAAGGTCAAACCGCTATTAGAGGATGTCGATAGACTTGTTTTACCCAGTGATAGTAATGGACACGAAGACCATCAAGCAACCCACGATATTGGAGTTAAGGCGGCAAAAGAGTTGGAATTAAAGGATATCGAATATTTTGTCTATTTTATCGCCACCTACGGCCAGTTTAAAAGCGATTCTGAGGAACAACAGTTTTCCTATTCAATTGATGAGGAAAAAAGAAAGAATCTGTTTAAATGGCTGAAAATTTACCAAAGTCAAAAGAAAATCAAATTCACGTGGAAGATGTACAATAGTTTTCTAAAAAATGTCGACTCGGTTACCTATGGTAAATATACGTATGAAGATATAGGAAAATATTATAATTTTTAATCAACATGCTTTTTCTTTTGAAATATTGAATTTAAATTTGAATTTTCCCTTTATGTAAGTAAGATGATCGAGCAAAAAAAATTATCAGAAGCTGCGGAAATTATCCAAAATTCCGATGATATTGTAGTTTTTACCGGTGCAGGAGCATCCACAGAATCAGGTATTGCGGATTTCCGTTCTGAAGGTGGATTATGGAGTCGATATGATCCTGCTGTCCATGCCAATTATCAATTATTCCTTAAAGACCCTACAAAGTTTTGGGAGATGCATCGAGATCTGGAAAAAACTTTGATCGAAGCTGAACCGAATCCAACTCACTATGCGATTGCCGAATTGGAAAAGATGGGTAAAGTCAAGGCAATCATTACTCAAAATGTTGATATGTTACATCAACGAGCTGGAAGCAGTTCCCATGAAGACATTCCCATTTATGAATTGCATGGCTCTTATGGAAAATTAGAATGTGTCCGGTGTGACCGCGAGTATGATTTAGATGAAGTGGATACTCAATCTGAGGAGTATCCCGTATGTGAATGCAGTGGATTTATTAAACCAAAAGTTATTTTGTTTGGCGAAAATCTCCCGCCAGGGATACTGAATAATGCAGTTGCTTCAGTAAGAGATTGTGATTGCTTTTTAATGGTTGGAAGTTCTTTAGAAGTGTCACCCGCTAATTTTTTGCCTGGCCTTGCTAAAGAATACGGAGCGGAGATAATATTTATAAATAAAGACAGCACAGCAATGGATGATATCGCTGACATATTTGTAAAAGGAAAATCCGGTGAGATCTTTACTCAATTGATGAAAAAACTGAAAAATGAGTAAGGAAAAGACTTTCTTATAACGTTAATTCATTTTGGCATATAAAATTTGCAAACTGTGCATTGATTAACATGCATACGTTTCTCCGGGGAAATAATAATAAATTTTGATTTCATTTTTCCCCCGCATTTTGGACATTTTTTTTGAAATTCTTTTTTTATAGAATCTAAGGCGATTATAAGCCCATTTTCCAGCATTAATAAATGTTTGGCGTTTTTTTTCAATTTTTCAGCCGAATATTTTCCGATCCCATTTACAGATGCTAAAACTTGGATACTGGATTCTGCCAACTGCTCTATACTTTTGATTCCAGCTTCATTCAGCTTGTCTGCCATAACTGGCCCTATTCCCTTTATTTTTCTCAGATCCCAAGACATATAGATAAATTTACTTCATAATTCGGTTAATTAACTTGCAAATATTAGATTAGGTTTTAAAACCTTGCAAGTTGGAATGGTTTTATTTAATCAATAATATTAATTATAACTTTTCTCTAAAAAATAAAAGCTGTTCATGTCATGATTTATTGATCAAGAAAGGAGAAATAAGAAATAAAGGACAAAAAGGAGTGAATTATAACTGCTTTCCAACCCCATAATAAATCGTATATGTACTGATTAATGCAATTAAAGAAATCAGGGACCAGACCATTCTAAAGGCGGGAATGTTTAAGTGATTTGAAAGTGTGGTCCCTCCCCAAACGAAGTAGTAGATGATAATTCCCAAAAGAAAGAATTTCCATTTCCTTTTTAATTGTTGATCTTCAAATTTTTTATAAATCTCCGCGGAAAAATATAAAGTTGGAATGAAGTTATATAATCCACACACAATTAAGGTGTAGGATACAAACAAAAAATCCCAAACTGGTTTATTTTTGTCATTTAATGTGACTGCATTAAACCCTAATCCAATTACGAAAAGACCCGTTAGGAGGATTGCGAATACAATAATGATGATTAATTGTTTTTTGGTATTAATTACCCGTTCTGATTTGATCAAAATGAGACTAAATAATAAAAGGAAGACTTGACCAAAACAGAAAAAATAATAAGTGAGTATGTTCAGTACTTTAATAATAAAAATAGACTCCAAAGATACATAGATGACATTGATTATGGTTCCTATTGCGATTGAGATAAAGTACATTGAAAATATTTTATTTAATCGGTTCCTATTGCGTCTCAGAATCAAAAACGCTATTACCAAGTAAAATATTCCACCAACACCGAGTTGAATAACATATACTTGTATAATACGAGAGAGATCCATATTTTTTCCCAAAATGTGGTAACTTTAATTATAATATTAATTCTATAAATTAATAAATTTAATTCAGATATGCGATATTTTTGTGAAAATAAGGTCTTGCTTATTTACAGACTCGTCGAAAAAGCGGACCAAGAGGTTTTCTCCAAAATTAATGAAAATACAATCTATGCCGAATTTCTTGATGTAAATAGGTAAATATTCGTCAATGGGCCGGGATTTTTTAAGATTTTCATTTTTATTTCCCAAGTTTGTTAATTTGTTATTTTTTTTTAACTTTATAATCTCATTAGCTGTAATCTCTTTTATTACTCTCTCTTCATCTTTTAAATATATGCCCGCTACATCCTTTATCAAGAAGCAATTTGAAAGTTTTAATTTATGTGCAATATATAATGTGATTGAGTCAGAAGTAATATCCCAACTATGAGGTAAGGCATCCTCTTCATAGAGAAACTGAAAAGGTTTAAGGAGTATGATCCTTGACTCTGTATCTTCCTTTAATTTCTCGATTGTATCACTAATTTTAAGAGAAGGAAACCTTCGATGAATCCGATCTGCATTAAAGTCCATAGCTAAGATGGCCATCCAGTGAGCCAAGTCATTGCTTATTTTGAGTTGAGCATTAATAAAACGTATTAAATTTGCAGAACTCCCTCCACCTGGAATAAGTATAATCTTTTTTAGGTATTGCTTATCATATGTAATCTTCTTACATTGAATAATAAGATTCTTTAACTTTTTTTTGTCCTCTATTATTTTGCCACTTACTTTAGCAAGGGCTATCTGAATCTTTTGTTCTTTCTCCATAAGATAACAATTAATTCAACCAATTTTAATGTTTATATGTATACAAGCTGGAGTTTAAAATTTCTTATTTAAAAAAATGATAGCATTAAAAATATTGAATTAATTATCATTGGTAAGAGTTAAGATAATTCTATTTTTTGAATATGACGGCAACTAAAAAAAAGAATAAGAAATTGTTCGAATCGCAAGATATCATTCAGAAAGTGAGAGCACGTGCAAACTATTGCTATAATTGTAACCGCTGCGTCAATGTATGCCTCTTGGCTCATTTAGATATTTTTTCTCCTCGACAATTAATCGATGATATTGTATATAAATCAGTCGAAGAAGCCTTGGAAAAAAATAACATATGGCAATGTTTAACCTGCGGTCAATGCACAGTGTATTGTCCCATGACAAAAGGGGAAGAAGGGGTTCAGATTCCAGAACTAATCTTGGAATTAAGAAAACTCGCCGTTAAAGAAGGAATTGAAGAAGAATTAGAAAAAATCTCTCAATGTGAAACTCACGATGGGATATTCCCTTTAATTGCAAATCTTATGGCGGAGAACCCCAATCCCCCTAATCACTTAAGTTTCCTTGAGGAGAAAGATCTTCAAATACAAGAAGCTGGCGAAATTGGGTTATTTGTAGGACCGGCACCTTTCATGGAAGATATTCCTTTCGAATTTGATGTGGACTATTTAAAATCCCCTATAACTGTTATTAGTTTATTGAATGAAGTAGGTATTTCTCCTGTTGTGTTACGTGAGAAATTATCGGGCCATGATTCGTTATGGGGGCGCGGTGATGAGGAAACCTTTAAAAAATTAGCACATTATAATGTAGAATTGTTCAAACAAGCCGGAGTAAAAACTTTAATTGTGGTTGATGCAGAGGACTACAGAACATGGAAGATAGATTATCCAAAAGTTGTTGAAGATTGTGATTTTGAGGTTCTCCATTATACAGAATACTTTCTAAAACATAATATTCTTGAACAGGTTCGATTTCCAAAGGAAAACCCGGTTACAGTGACATATCATGATTCCTGTCGAATTGGTCGTTTTGGACCTAAATTATTTGATACCCCACGAGAGATCATAAAAAAAATTCCTGGCGTAAAACTTCTCGAAATGGAACATATAAAAGAAGATGCAAAATGTTGCGGCGTTTCTGCATTCTCGGGGTGTACAGAATTTACGAGACAATTAAGAAAAATGCGAATAAATGAGGCTGCTGAAACGGGTGCTGAATATTTACTGGTTCCTTGTATAAAATGTCTATCGCATTTTATTTGTTATTTAAGTGAGCCCGCCTTAGCAAACGAGCAAAAAAAATTGAAAGAAAAGATAAAAGTCATGGATTTGGCAAGTTTTATAGGGAGTAGGCTTTTTATCTAAATTTTCACAAAAATCGATTTATCATTTATATTTCTTCCTTTTCTTCTACATGCTTACCATAAATCTTTGCTAATTCAAACAACTCAGGATTAGAGTTTTCAAACTTTAAAATGGAATCTTCTAGGATTTTATGAAATATTCCTAAAATATCTCCATTATCTGTTTGGTTATCTATTTTAAAACAGTAAATAAAGTCTAAATCTTTCGCTTTCTGAATTAACTCATTCTCTCGAATTTTATATCTCTCTGCAAAAGCTTGTTGTTCGGACGCCACTAAAATTTTATAATTTTCAAATTCAATTGTCCCTTTAAGAGATTCTATTTTTTTATCTAATGAGGAGTTAAAAAATTTCCTTTCGTAGACATTAATCACTATCATTAAACCGTCTAATCTTTGAACGTCTGATATTTTTTTCTTTAATTCCTTGAATGACGCAGAAGTAAAAATTTTTAATTTAAACATAATGTGGTGATATAAAATCTGAAATTCTCGGAAGTTTCTTTTTTCCCTTTGTTCTAAAACTACCGATTCTAAGACATCTAATAATCTTTTTTTTCTGGAATTTAAAGAACCCACTATCGCTAGATTTAGATTATATACAATTTTCTTCACATTAATGTCCCGATTT
Source organism: Promethearchaeia archaeon (assembly GCA_046483985.1). Classification (GTDB taxonomy): domain Archaea; phylum Asgardarchaeota; class Lokiarchaeia; order Sigyniarchaeales; family SOKP01; genus JAWOCD01. The sequence continues at coordinate 89,403 of JAWOCD010000031.1, read as the reverse complement.
AAGGTAAATTTATTTTTTTCTGTAGAAAATACTTTAATTAATTAAAGTGTACCATTGATTATGAACTACTCACGCCTAAAAGCGTGCGATTCCTATTCTCTAATGTGTGATCATTCCACGAGATAATATAGGTTGGTTCTCCAACCGGAAATTACGGTTCTGCTTCTTTTTATAATTATGAACTATATTAATGTTAAGGTAGGTATTAATCCGAAGCATTGTATAATTATAAGTTAGATATTGACCTATTTAAAAATATGGTCTTAAGATATTTAGGGATTTAAACGCAAAATTCATCTCCATCCTAGGGATGATGTTTTCTTTTGTTTTTTGATAAAATTATTTATCTCAGATAATAATAAAACTAATTATTAATTGATTAACCTATAATAATGAAGATGAATTTAGAACATATTGCGGTTGCATCAAATTCGGAAAAGAATAGCGATAATTTTTTTGTTAACCTCTTGGAAATGAAAAAAGTGCGCTCTTTTGATATTTCTCCAGATTTAACGGAGAAAATTTTTGGGGTTAAAAAGAAGAGGCGCGCGATTCGATACGAGTCAGAACATATTAATGCGGAGGTATTTATTACAGATGAAAATGAAAAAGCAAGGGACATCTTTACTCACAATTGTTTACTTGTGAAAGACCCTGATAGATTACTCTCCCGTGCGAATGCTATGGATTTCGACATTAAGAAGATTCCGAGACAAGGAGAAGGGTTTTATTATTTTATCAAAGATGCATACGATAACCTATATGAGATAAAGATACTGAAGTAAGATTCATATGAAGAAGTATGAAAACTATCTGTTACTTACCTTAATGATTATTATATGGAGTTTTTCTTTCGTCGTCGTTGATATCTCCGTAGAATATATCCCTCCTCTTTCTGTTGCTCTATATCGTTTTGTTATCGCTTCTGGCACTTACATATTAATACGGATTTACAGAAAGATATTTACTTCAGATTCTTCTTCTCAGAAAAAGACTTCATATTCCTTAAGTTCATGGGTCTATCTATTCTTTGCAAGCCTTACTGGGGTTTCTTTTTTTTTCTATACACAATATAATGCTATTGAACTGATCGGTCCTTCCCTTCCGGCTCTATTTGTCTGTCTTTTGTCACCCGTATTGATCTCTTTTCTTGCACTTTTCCTTTTCAAAGAACCTCTCACTCTATTAAAGGCGATCGGTTTTATAATTGCAAGCATTGGAGGCTTTTTGTTGGTGACGGGAGGGGATCTAGGAACTCTTTTTCCCTCCTCTCCCAGTTTCTTAGGATTTTTTTTTGCTCTTTTAACCCCTGTTTCTTGGAGTATCTATTCAACCTTGACCAAGAAAATTCCAAAAACTAATTCCCATCACCGAATGCTTGAATATATTGGATATTTGGGGACATTAGAGTTGTTTTTTTTAGTTGTATTTTCCAATGAATTGGAGATATTTTTGCAATTTTTTTTTCATCCGGTTGTCCTTTTAAGTGGTCTGTATTTGGGTGTAGGATGCTATGTGGTCGGGTATTATATTTGGCAATATTCTCAAAAAAACTTAATGTCCTCTAAAGTTGCTTCATTTTTATATTTTGAACCATTTATTACTCTCCTTATCTCAACACTGCTCCAAAGAGAAGAAGTCATTGTAATATGGAACATACTTGGGGGGGTTATAGTACTAGTTGCAGTGGTACTCATTAATTATGAGAAGCGTGTTTGATTGAAGTTTTGTTTATTGAAGTTTCTGGCGTATTTCTCATTTCAATTACTGTCTGTGGATAATCTTATCTAATTTTTTTAGAAAAAGTTGGATTTATGAAGGAATTAAAAGGAATTAAAAGGAATTAAAAGGAATTATAAATGAATAGTTTATTATATAATTGAAGAGATTTTTTATTTTTTAATCATTTTAAACAAGGATAACTCATTAATAATTCAATATTTTCCCCGTACTTTCACTTTATAGTCAAAGAATTTAATGTAAATTAACAAAAAAATACAAAACTATTAATATATTTGAATTTTTTTATTCATAGAACACAGAGAGAAATAGTTAGCGTGTCAAGAAAAAATCATATTTGTTTTCTCCATAATATAAAAAAAAAAAAAAATATAAAATTAACATTGTCTGTTTGTTTTAATTATGCCTAATTATCGCACAGTAAGAATCCCCGAAGATTTGGTTGAATCAATACTTAAAATTATTGAGGAGCAAAAGGAACTTGGTTATAGATCCCACTCGGAATTCATTATAGATGCTGTTCGCCGCCGAGTCGAGCGTTTCCTTGATATTAAACGTGAGGAACAGAAGAAGGACTAACTAAGTAGAACGAGATTCTCATGCTTTTTCTTTCCTTCCTTTATCACATGTCTGTTCGACCGCTTTCTATGGGAGAGAATTGCCTTTTTGTTAATTTTTAAATATGGATCATATCTTTGAATCTCAATATAACTACAGTTTAAATTACAAGCAAAATAAGATTTTTTAAAATGAAAAATAGAAAAAATCTTAAATGTTACTTTTTTCTTTTTTATTCTTTTTCTGCTGATACATTTTAAGTGCTTTGTCATACAGCTCTTCGTCTAGATTTTCGGTGAGTTCCCTTCCAAGTTCAAAGAAAAGTTTTATTGAATTATAGAATAATCCACTCAGTTCCTTATCAATATCTAAGTCGCCGAACATTTTCTTCACCTTCTTCATATTAAGATCTTCATTTTCTTTGGGATGGCAATTCTTATCTGAGGATTCTTCGGGGTTTTTCTCTTTTAATTTTTCCACTGTCTTTCAGCTCATTTATTATTCTGATGATGAATTCTTGTCTGATTCGTCTATCGGGGTCTCATTTTTCAGATGTTCGATAATATTAACTATCTCTTCCGCTGCTTTATATCGTTTTGGGCGATATTTATCACGGGTTAATTTTCTGTCTAATTTTAGCGGTGTTCCAACCCGTACTACCAATGAACTTGTTGGAATCATATTGAGAATTTTGTTAGTTCTCGTGTAAATCGCGACCGGGACTATTGGAGCATCTCCGGCGATTGCAAACTTGATAATGCTGGCCATTGCTTTAATTATGGTTTCTCTGCCTAATTTCTCCTCGGGCGTCATGGCGACCAGTTCTTTCTTCTTATTTAAGATCTTAAACACTTTATTTATTGGTTCTTTGTCGTCTTTACTGATCGTACTTCGAAACATCCCCAATCGTTTTAAGAAGTCTCCAACCACTTTTTGCTTCATCAATTTTGGATCAAGCATAAAATGGATTTTTCTACCTGATACTTGACTGATAAGGACCATGTCTCGAAGGGCGTTTTTTGAAATTGTTGTTAAAATTGCCTTCCCACGCATAGGCACATTTCCTTTTCCTTCAATCTTCAAATTATTTACATACTTAGACACCATTTTTCCGAGTCCCTTTGTTGCTCCATATAGGAGATCATTTATGAGTTCATCTTTATCGAAACCCGCGCTTTCTTCCGTTGTATTATAAGCTGTTTCAACCATTTTCATTCACTCTTTTTTTTATTTTTACTTTGTTTTAAAACTTTTTAAAATCCTTATAATTTATAAATAAACTCATTTACTTTTTCCATTTGTTCCTCATAATATTCTTTCAAATCTTCCTCTTTCACAAAAGTTGGGATAGCTTCTTCTGTATACGCATCAAATATTGTTCGCAGCTTTGTGCGATGGTTTGCTGTGTCAAAAATTTCTTTCCCAAGTTTTTTTATATTTTTGAAAATCTTTTCTACATTTTCCACTTTGCTTTTCACTCCATTTTAATTATTTTAATTTTATAAATAATAGATTAAATTTCCACTCATTTCTCCACTACCACCCTATACTCCATTTACCACATCTACTTCCCCAGCGTGCTATTATCTTATCTCCCTGGTTGGGCATTTTTACTTCAACGATTTCGCAATTGTTGGGGCAATCTCCACAATGAAATGTAGAGGTATGAAATTCAGTTTGTGCGACGTTTAATCCACGGAAACTTGTTTCCTTTCCATGTTCGTAAAAATATTCCCTTACTAAAATTGCCATCCCGAGTGCTCCCATTAATACATTATGCTTGGGAACTGTCACTTCACACTCCAAATGCCGTTCAAATGCTTCTATAATACCCTCGTTATAAGAAACTCCACCTTGGAACACAACTGGTTCGGCCAATTCTTTTCCTTTTCCTACGTTGTTTAAGTAATTGCGTACCAAGGAATCACAAAGCCCCGCAATGATATCTTCTTTTGAGTGTCCTGCGTTTTGTTTATGGATCATATCCGATTCAGCAAATACCGTACATCGTCCCGCAATGGATACAGGACTATCGGATTTGATAGCATAATTTCCAAAATCCTCTATAGGAATATTTAATCGTTCTGCTTGGTGATCTAAAAAAGATCCTGTTCCAGCGGCGCATACTGAATTCATTGCAAAATCAACGATAATCCCATCACGAAGGATGATAATTTTACTGTCTTGCCCCCCGATTTCAAGGATTGTTCTAACGTCGGGATACATTGATTGTGTAGCAACTGCATGAGCAATAATTTCGGTCTTTGCAAGATCACCGCCAACGACTGCTTTTGTTAAATATCGGGCTGATCCTGTTGTTCCACACGATCGTATCTTGTATTCCTGTAGTTCTTCGTTTTCCTCTATATGGGATTTCATTTTTGCCATCCCAACTTTCACTGAATCAATCGGTGATCCGCGGTTTCTAAGAAACACATTAGTTAGCATATTCCCATCTTCATCTATCAATACAAATTTACAACTTACACTTCCTACATCGATGCCAAGAAATGCATCTTGTTTTATTTTTTTAGTACTTGTAATATTTTCTCTAGCTTGAACCATATTCAATTCCTTCTTTATTATTTAGTTTGAATTAATTGTTTAATTTCTTGATAAAATACATTACCATAATTATTCAATTTAACCTCATCTTGCTTGTCTTTTTTGATTGTTTCACTTCCGGGGCCGATCAAACTCTGAGATCGCCTTGATTGCATTAAATCGCAGAATGCTTCCAGACGCGTTCTGAAGCCTTCTTGTCCTGATTGCTCATCAAATGAAAAGAAAATTACAGGCAAATCATATTCGGGCTTTAATTTATTTTCAATAATTGTCCGAGCCGTAAGTTCTGGCATGCAAGTAAAGGGATATTGATGGACAAATCCGTCAAAACCTGCATTCGCTTTATCAATATATTCGCCTAATACCCAGACAGCTTCCCCGCCAATGTCCATTGACATATGAGGCTCTGCTAAATGTTTTAACCATTTTCGGTGGTAATTTAAATGAAATTTATGTACTATCCAATCGTAAAGACTTAATGACTGATGTATTTCACAGCCCATGTTACCCAACTTACGACGGATATCTAAGTTAACATAAGGTTCTAAAGTGATGTGAATTTCACCAGAAATACCCACCTTTAAGGTGTTGCGACTTTTATCTACGTCAATTTGATTAAATTCTTCCTTGATAACCGAACGGAAGTTTCGAAGCCCTTTTAAAGTATTCATTTGATCTAATTTGTCCAGCAGTTTATCCACCGTTCGGGTGGTATCGCCTTTATTTTCTTCATATGCCCGGAAAATCCCCTCTGCAGTCTGAATATCCTCTATATATTTTGATTTTTTTAGGAAAAAGATGACTGCTTTAACGGCCTTTGCATATTTAAATAGTCCTTGATCCTCTGTCACTTTAAATAAGGTATTGACCCACTTTAATTCTAAGAGATCAGCTTGATCTAAAGGGACCATTCGAAAATCGTCATATCCTAAATCTCGCAGAATTCGTTCTTGGGCGCTCGCATAAAAACCGAACCGGCAAGGACCGCAATCAATTGCCATCACGAGAGTGTCTGCGCCTTTCTCTAAAGCATTTTTGAAATCTCCAAGCGTCGCTTTAAACGGAAAACAGACAAATTCAGGACTATGCCGCACACCGAACTTGACTGATTTTCTATTTGTCGGATCGGGTAACACGACAGGAACGTCTAGACAGTCGAATAATGTTTTAAAAGCTACCCAGTTATAACCCATATTTGGAAATGATACCAACATCTGTTATATTACCTCCGCTTTTTGAGAACTCGTAGTTTGCTGTTCTTTTTCTCGCATTTTTAATTTCTTCTTTTTTCGTTTTATCATATCTGTAAATGATTGAACACGAGTAAGTAACCCTGCTTCTCCAGTATGTTCGTCCATTATAATCTGGAGAAACGGAAGTCTTACAACTTTCATATCCCGCATAATTAATTCGGAAATAATACTATCGGGGCCACATGCAAAACTAATTAAAAAGATGACGCCATCAATTTCGTCGCGACCTTTAGTAAGAAAATATCGGATCGCTTGCATGATTTCTTCTTCGTGCCTCCAATAGTTTTTTAGCTTTTTGTTTACAACTACTGGGGTTTGAAATACTTTTTGGGGCAAATTTTCCTTAGTAATTACCTCAACGTTTTCTTCCCGCAATTTTTCTTGAAAATCTAAATTTACATAGGTATCAAAAATATTATATTCATGTCCTAAAAGAAGTAGTTTGATTTCACCAGATTTTTGTTTTTTCTTTGGGAGCTTAAAAGCTTTATTGTTTTTTACCAGACGTAGTGCATAATTTACGGGCGCTCCGCTCCTCAAAAAAGATACGTATTTATTAAAATACTCATCTGCCTTATAATATGCGTCCAATGCCTTTCTCTGCCCTATCCCTAATTCTTTTGCCATATCTATTACCGACATAGAAATGGGTTTCTTTTTCACATTAACCTCGAAATGCAAAATTGGAGGCACATTAGGCACAATTTTGATTACATCTGGTAAAGAAAGGAACTTCGGGCAGAAATAAGAATCAGGCACCTCCGAAACATAACGCGGAACAAATAAATAATCTAATTCTGGATGTTTTTCAATTAATTTCAACACATGTCCGTAATATACCTTCAAAGGCAAACAAAGATCCCCCAATGCATAGGAAACCCCCTCTTGGACGATTTTTTTGTTGGTCCCGGGGCTCAAAATAATTTCTACCCCAAACTCATCAAATAACTTCTTCCAAAAAGGAAAATATCGATAATAATGAAATGCTCGGGGGATGCCGACCTTAATTTTATATTCTTCAGAACTCATACTGATTCCCTCGAACATTATGCATTTGGATCGTCATAAAATGTTAAATCCTCAATACGTGCCATCATGTTATCCGTCATTCGTTTTAGTTCCTTATAATCTGGCATGGGCTTATCAAAATACTGTTCATGTTCTCGAAACAATTCTCCCGCCTTAAGGATGCATCCTTGTCCGAAATTTAACATTTTTGCATGTTTTGGAAATATATCCTCTGTGCCGGTTATTCCAACCAAGATGATGGGAACTTTTGCTTCAATTGCTAATCGAATTGCACCGGTGTGACCTTCCAAGAATTGTCCGTTTCCGGGATTGGTGGTCCCTTCAGGATATACTATAACTCTTTTTCCATTTTCCAAGAGTTCTCTCGCATAATTATAAGAACCCTCATCATGTGCGTCTCTGCGTAATGGAAATGCATGACATGTTCGCACCCATCCGTTCACTATCGGTATCTTAAAAAGAGATTCCTTTGCCATCTGATAGACGACTTCCCCTCGCTGTTGGAAGGTGGTGGCGAGTATGATAACATCCCATTCGGAGTTATGGTTGGAGCAGATTATAGCCCCTCCTTCTTCGGGAATATGTTCATCATAATCGATGGTCCGGTATGGTAGCATTAAATCGCACATGCCATTTACGACATTCCCAGAAAAGTGATAAATGGCTTCTTGAAAATGTTCCTTCAAATCGAAAACTTCGGCACCACGGAGAATTGAATACCAGATATCATCTATTAATTGTAATGTATCCTTTCCCAAGGACTTGATTCGGTCCATGAGATTGAATTTTTTAATGCTTTCTTCGGCTGTATCCGGAGCTCCAATCGAAAGGTCCTCCACATGGTAATCGCTGTCCTTATTATAGGTTCCATTCTTGAGGCCAATTACAATCTCCCGGAGTTCCTCAGTCAATTCTCGGACTTTCTTGTAAGAGACTGTGTCTATGTCGTATTCGTCGTAATAGAGGGGTTCCGCAACCCGAACCTTCACTTGTACGGGCTTCATAACTAATTTTCCCTTAGGTAAAGCGTTTCTTGAGCCGATGACAGCGGCGGGAACTATCGGTTGTCCCGTTTCGATGGCCATTCGTACGGCACCGGTTTTGAATTCTCCTATCGAGCCATCTTTTGAACGTGTCCCCTCTGGAAAGATTCCAACCCAGTTATCATTTTCCAAAATACTTATTGCTTTGTTCCATGCTTCTTTATTCTTAGCTTCCCGTTTGACTTCAAATGCGCTGAGATTGGTGAACAAGCTACGCATAATTGGGGTTTTAAAATTTTCGTCCTTGCTCATCCAATGAATCCTACGAGTGGTAGCCCCCGCCACGAAAAACGGATCTAGGTGCGATTGATGGTTGGAGACTAAGATTCCACCCCCATATTCGGGGAAAAGATTGCCATCGACCCGATCATAATTAAAATTCCATAATCTTCTCATCGCTTCACGTACCCAAATGTACGCCGCCCACCATTGTAATTCTCCGAATTTATCTAAAAGATTAAATTGATCAAGAATCTTTCGTAAAATATCATTCGATATATCAAATAAATTATACTTAAATAACTTATACAATAATTTGGTATGAGTTTTCCTAAAGTCTGGCTCCTTTTGTTCTAATTCTTCTCTTTCTGGTTGTTCTTTTCTATCTTTTTCTTTTACAACATCTTTAGTTTCTAATTCAGTAATAACCATAATTAAAACCTCACATCTTTACTTTTGCTTTATTGATTTTGGATTTTGAAGGTAATTGGTCTTCATTCTTTAATATTGCTAAGAGTTCACCAAGATTATTTAGCAATAAATCCGGTCCGTAATTCGCTAACATGTCGCGACTTGTAATTCCGCTCTGAACTGCGATTGTCCAGAAGCCTGCTTCATTTCCAGCTTGTATATCTGTAGGCATATCCCCGATAACCACAATATCCTTCGGACTATATCCTTCCTCTTTCTCGAGGAAAAAGTCAAAAACTCTGGGATCAGGTTTTAATGCTTCAAGTTTATCTGCACCGTAAATTTTATCAAAATACGAAGTTAACCGTGCCTTTTCTAAGTGATCTTCAATGTGTGCCGTTTGGTTATGAGACACGATAATTATTTCAGCCGCTTTTTTGAAATGTTGCACCACTGGTTCGACACTTGCGAAAACTGAGGATTCTTTTGCATTTGCTTGATATTTTGTGAACATTTTTGCCGCTATTTTCAGTTTTTTTAAAAATCTAATGTCGCTCAGCGCTGTTACCTGATTAAAGATGTCATACGATTGAAGAATGATTTTTGGAATGGGATGCGCTTGTATTGACTCAATAATAGCCGCGATTTCCTGCAGCAATAACTCTTCGTCGGCTTGAATGTTATAAGATTCTATTACCTCTTTTACGGCATCTTCTAGGGGTTCTTTAATATCGTATACCGTCCCATCAAAATCGAAAATGACGCATTTCAAAGTGTTTGACCGTAACTTCTTGATCAACTCTTGATCGCTTTTCATAAGAATACCTTCTTATCCTTTTTTAATAAAATGATTTAATTAATAGTCTGTTTGTTTGATTAAGCGAAATTTGTTTTTAATCAAATAACTATTTATAAAATTTAACCCTAGTTTACTTAAAAAGAATTTCTAATTAATACGAATATTATTAGTTAGTTTTGCACAAATTAATGATATTCGTAAATATTGTGTTTGGATTTGTTCAGAGAAGATAGATTATTTTAATGCGTTTCTTCTAATTCTAATAATTTTAGAATTTTTAGAAAATGATTTTTAAATTCACTCCAGATTTTAATTATAAGAATTCTGGAACTCTGATGATAGTTTAGAATATTGGTTGAAAGGAATTTATTAATAAATCTTAATTATGGATAATCCATTTCCATAAAGTTCAGTAAAGATTTGCTGATTTTCTGATTTTCACGAACACGCCGGCTTTGATATAATATATATTGGTCAATGGATCGCTGAAAAAATACTAACGTAAAAAATTAGCCTAATATCATTAATTACCCAAAAAATAATTAGTGAACATAAAAAAAGTAGGCGACACATTGACCACTCTTCTTTTAGCTTGATTTTCCTTAAAGATTTAATTTGTGAAATAAGAAAGATTTAATGTAGGATCTTAAAACCAGATAAAGAGAGAGCTCCCGAATAGCTTGAGCCACACTTCGACCATCATAATAATCCAGATGATAATATTCAATCCCCTTGAAAATATCTCGTGAAATTTAGGGGAAATATCCCATAATTTTTTATTCTTTTCTTTCCATGATAATCTTTCCCTTGAGTCCAAATAGGTGTTAATTCCCCATATAAGGAGATAGATAATCTGCAGAAGAATCAAGATTCTCAAGAAGTTGACCACGCTCGTCCACAAGTCCATTGAGGGAATATAGATGTGAATTCCGAGCAGAATAACGAGTATCGCACAAATTGAGTAGATGAGGGTGCTAATTCGAGGATTAATAAACATGCTTCCGATCACATATTGAATTCCCAAGAATAGGATAAACAAGACCGCGGGAAGCTGATATCTCCAGTCCGCATACATCCATTGCCCGAATAACCATGCAAGAGCAGTATCAAGAAAGACGACTCCGAACAAAAACATGAATGTAAAACCAAAATGCATAAAGAAGCTGTGCACGATCCTAACGAATTTATTTTGTGCTTTATAATTCTGTGGTGCCACAATGAAGGAGATCATGACGAAGGTTTGAATAATGGCGGCAAAATACAGCATAAGGTATGGGGCAAATGTAAAGGTTTCGATCATTCTTTATACCCCCTCCTCTGCCTGGATAGTAAAGTCATCAATAACTGAACCCTCGAGCGTCATGGTCTTGAAATTTATTTCATTTTCGGTTACGTGAACCTCCGTGAAATTAGGAGATTCTGTTAAGACCTCTGTTTCTGGTAGTGGGCGAAGCCCTACATCCAGTGCTCCGCCCCCGCCGCCAGAAATAAAATATGTCATACCCTTAATATTTCCGCGTTCGAAATGATGTTCGTGGCCATGGACCGTAGCGGTAACATTATATTCGAGCAATATTGGTTGTACTTTTTCGATTAACACTTCATTGGGGCCGAAAAAGGAGGCTCCTTTAATGGGACAATGAAACATCACAATGCGAAATGCTTTATCTTGGGACCGTGATAGGTCTTTTTTTAGCCAGTTTAATTGCGCATCCGTCATTTCGGATTCACTTCCATAGGCAAAATGAGGGAAGCAGAAATGCACATTACTCCAATTAAAACTGTAATAAAAGTGATATTGCGATTTGTTGACTTGATTGATAAAGTATTCGGTAAATAGCGTAACGTTTCGTTGGTCATGGTTACCAATTACAGGAATAAAGGGAATAGTATCCAAATATTCAGAGCCTATTTTGAAAAAATTATTATAATGTTCTTTTTTCCCACCATCTTGGACGATATCTCCTACATTCACAATAAAAGCATACTTCTTATCTTTTAACGCGTTTCCCACTCGAAAATGATGCCCTGGTCCGAAGTTTTGCTGCGTATCAGAATATAATCCAAAAGTAAAATCCTTTTGGCTGGATGGGGCTGTTCTAAATTTTCCTTTTCCAAATACTTTCCCATCAATTTCCACCTCATAGTAATACGTAGTATCCGCTGATAAGCCAGTTAAATTGACATGATGGATGTTTGTCTTCTCTGATTCAGTCACACTTTGGTTGAGATCGCCTTCATCGATACCATATTTGAGAATTCCCGAGGTTTTCTCCTCTGTTTCCCAAGAAATATACACCTGTTCATCCGGATTTCCAGACCATGAAACCCATGGACCATGCTCATTAGGATCATATAAATAGAACAAGGGCGAGAGAATGAAAAACATCAGTATAGGACTTAAAACTAACACAATAAGCAGTAATTTAATTATCGCCTGTTTTACGAGAGATTTACTTGTAGGTTTTTTTGTGTCTGATCTTTTTATTTCAGATTGAGACATAATTATAATAAGATACTGATAAAGAAAAAAGTATATCTAAATTCAAGAAAAAAGTATATCTAAATTCAAGAAAAAAGTATATCTAAATTCAAGAAAAAAGTATATCTAAATTCAAGAAAAAAGTATATCTAAATTCAAGAAAAAAGTATATCTAAATATAAAAATAAAGAATAGGATTTTTAGAGAATCTTATATTTATTTCCATTAGGATCATCTATTTGAGCTGTGTATCTAAAAAAAGAATAAAAATTTTAAACAAAATCTAATTCTTTCATTTTTTTACTCTCTTTTTCTCTTTAGGAATTATTATCCTTTAGTTTAAAAAAATATAGAAAAAATATATATTATTCCTTTTATCGCATTATTCCTCTATTGTAATATTATAGAGGGAATCATAGTTTTTATTCCGGTAATTTAGGGTGGCATTGTTTCCGTCTATATCAACTTCGAAGAATCCGAATTCTGAATCCGTTTCGATATTCATGTACCATTCGCTTGCGTCTGATATTGTATCTGCTTTGGGATCAGGGACGGCCCCCGCAGCCCCCACGATTTGATAATAAATTCCCTCCTTTTCTAAAACTTCCACATGGTGATTATGGCCAGAAAAGACGAGGTCTACATCATTTTCGATGAATAAATCCTCAAAGGCATCAAGCATATCAGGTTGATCTGCCCATGACTTAAATCCATAAACACTTCCTGAGCTATAGAAAAAACTATGAGACATTACAATGGTCCAATCATCTTCTTCAACTTTTGCAATTTCGCTTTCAAGCCATTCTTTTTGTTCTGCGGTATAGGTTTCAAGCCCCCATTCAAGATTCAAAGCAAAAATGTGGACATTATTTATATCGATTCGGTAATATAGCCGAGATCCTGTATCTGTTGGCATTTTCTCTGGATATAAATAATCTTTGTAATATTTTACACCACCAAATATCGTATCATGATTACCACATAGAGTTCTGAAGGGTATTCTTGTAGTATAGGGGGACACAGAGTCTAGAAATTGCTTCCACTGACTATCCATGAATCCGTATTCTACAAGATCACCCAAGAAAAAGAGACTATCAAAAGAGTTGCCCGGATCTGTAACTTCCTTTAAAATATCCCTTGTAATGCCGGGTCTACTCTCCGACCGGCCAAAATGGGCGTCAGAAGTAATTGCAAGTCTCAGTTTGTCATTGTCTTCCGATGCGGTAGTAAAATTGTAAATTTCCCCTTCTTCATTTATTTGATACCAATATTCTGTGTCGGGATTTAATTTATCCAAGATAAATGCATGTTGATGGGTCGCTTTTTCTTCCGTTATGGTTTTTGATAAGGATTCGTTTCCCCATTTGAGTGTATTCGTGGTGGGCCTTTCGGTCCAAAAGGTGACCGCCATTTTAGGAATCCCATTCTCCCCTTCTCCATCACAAATTAAAATCTGAGGCGCAGTTGACCCCGCGGTATGGGTAAGTTTCGGTCCCACATACCCTATAAACGAAACGGAAGTAATTAAACAAGTGATACAAAAGATCCATGAACATTTTCTAAGGATAGAAAAGAGTTTTGATTCTCTTCGATTAGGAAGAAAAATATTGAGTAAAGCAAAACTAAATCCCAAAACCGCAAAAATTCCCAGTATAACGATAATGGAAAAGAATAAAGGATGCCAGAGGAAAATACCCAAAGTTCCATGTAAAGAAAAGAGCCAAATCAAAAGGAGGGTGGTAATAACGGGCCCTCCAATAATAATTATCCCCCATAGCGCTTGTTTCCAAATTTCCAGTTCTTTCAAATAATTTTTAAGTTTAGACATAGAAGACCTTCATTTTAATACTTGAAATATAATTAATAAACATATTTGAACTATTCACGCCTAAGGGCGTGAGATTTATATTCTCTAATGCGTGATCAGTACATTAGACAATATTGGTTGGTTCTCCAACCGTAAATTAAGGTTCTGCTTCTTCTTATAATTACGAACTATATTAATATTAAGTCCGAAGCATTGTTTAATTATAAGTTAGATATTGACCTATTTAAAAATATGCCCTTAAGATATTTAATCATTTAACGATCTGCGAAAGAAGTCCCCATTTCTTTTGCTTTTTTGATAAAAAATGAAAGAGAAAATTATTGTTAACCTTATTCCTCTTGAAATATGCTAACAGAAAGATTTATGATGGATTTGCCATAATCAGAAATTTTATATTTCAAGAACTGATATATCAATTATCAATATATAATATAATTGATTTAAAGAAATTTGTTTGATAATATTGGTTGAGGATATCGTAAATAAATTTAATCGGGGCATGAAGAGAGGGTTTATTAGTATGCATACTCTTTTATTATTAGAAAAAGCCCCCTCCCATGGATATAAAATTATTCAAGATATTGAAGAACATTCAATGGGCATATGGAGTCCTGCTGTTTCTACAATTTATACTGTACTAAAAAATTTGAAGGAAAAAGAGCTGATTGAGCTCACGGAAACAAAACAAGATGAACGGGGAAAAAAAATCTATGATATAACTCCTAAGGGTGAAGAAACTCTTAAAATCTTGTTGAAAAAACGGAAGAAATTAAGTGAAGCAATAAAATCGATGGTGGTTTTTACCTTTAACTTAGATGAGGATTTTATTGATTTGGACATTGAGAACTTTTTGCCGGTTGAGGAAATCGTATTACGCGGGAGAGAGATGTCAAGAGAAGAACAACTTGAACATCTAAAGATTCAGAAGAAGATATTAAAGAAGAGAATCAAACAACAAGAAATATTTCTTCAAAATATGGAACAAAAAATTAAAGATTTAGAGGAATAATACTGATGAGTGAAAATATTATAGAAGTGGACTCGCTACAAAAAGTTTATGAAGATGGAGATGTGCTGGCAGTGGATGAGATTGATTTTTCAATTAAAAAAGGCGAAATATTTGCTCTTCTCGGACCAAACGGGGCTGGAAAAACTACAACAATCTCTATGCTCGCCACACTCTTATTTCCTACAAATGGAGAAGCGATTGTAAATTCTTATAATGTCGAAGGAGATCCAGATGCAGTAAGAAAAAGCATAGGAATGGTATTTCAAGAACCCAGTTTAGACGGTGATTTAACGGGCTATGAAAACTTGGAATTACATGCGGTATTATATGGGAAGAAAAAGGAAGAACGTGAAAAAAAAATCAAAGAGGTTCTTGACTTAGTTGACATGACGAAATATGCCGATATGTACGCAAAAAACTACTCGGGCGGGATGAAACGACGGTTAGAAATTGCCAGAGGACTTCTACATAATCCCGCAGTCTTACTCTTGGATGAACCTACCTTGGGTCTGGATCCTCAGACACGTAGAAAGATATGGGAAAAAATAAAGGAACTAAATAGAGGAGAGACACAGATGACTATTCTTATTACTACTCACTATATGGAAGAGGCTGACGAATTAGCAGATCGAATCTGTATCATGGATCATGGAAAAATAATTGCTATGGATACAGCTGAGAATCTGAAACATAAATTATCTGGTGATGTGATTGAGTTGGAGTTTGAGGGAATTGAAGATCCTTCAGATCTTGCCTCCCTTATCAAAAGAATTAATTCCATTGAAGGAGTGAAAAATGTCTCCCGTGGATCGCAACACGAAAAACGAGAACAAATCTCATTTGACAAGTCAAAAATGCAAAAGATGCCAAATGTAAGTCCTCAGATAATTCGTGAAAAGATTAACCAAATGCTTTCTAATCCGGAAAACTTTGTCCAAGCAGTAAAAAGTAAGCCTATGGCAGCCCAAGCCTTTTTAAAGGCCCCGTTTGATAAGAAAAAAAGGTTAGCAACTCAGATTGAAAATGAATTACTGAAAGAGCTTCCGGAAAATATTCAAATAGTTATAAAAGAAATCCAAGACGGAGAATACAGCGAAGAAAATGGTATAAAACCTCAGATTTCAATTTCCTGCGATAAGGGAGGTAAGCAACTATCAAAAGTGGTGGAATATGTTAATTCATCCAAGTTAGAGATCAAAACAATTCATATGCATCAACCTACATTGGAAGATGTCTTTTTACATTACACCGGAAGAGCCATCCGTGAAGAAGACGGGAGTAGAACGAAAAATATAAGAAAATTAATTCAAATGAAACAATTGAGGAAGAAGCGATAAAAGATGGATAAAGAAATAAAATTTTTAGAGGAATTTAATTGGCCGGCCATTTGGGTTTTAGCCAAACGAGAATTATTAAAATTCTGGAGGGAAAAGTCTCGAGTTATCTCTTCCTTTGCTCAAGCCTTTTTTTTCTTGGTAGTCTTTAGCGCGGGATTCTCCTCATTGGATATTGTCATTGAAGGAAAAACTATCGCGTCACACGCTTTTACAGCCTCTGGAATAGCCGCTATTACAATTTTGTTTACAGGAATTTTTGGTGGGCTTGGAATAATTCGGGATAAAATGTTTGGATTTATGAAAGAATTGTTAGTTGCACCAGTTAAGCGAAGAACACTTATGACTGGGAAAACCCTTGGAATAGCCCTTCAAACCTTGATCCAAAGCCTTTTAATCGTTATTATTGCATCCATTTTAGGTTTTTTTAGTTACCGAATTGATCTTATATGGAGAACTCTTCTACTTATTCCCGTTATAATCTTGGTGAGCATAGGAATTGTGGGAATAGGCCTGACTGTCGCTTCCCACTTAGAGAGCTTTCAAGGATTCGGACTTATTCAGACATTTATCGTTATGCCTATGTTCTGGTTAAGTGGAGCGCTATTTCCATTTAACACTGTACCTCAATTTATGCAAATAATTATGATGGGTAATCCATTTACATATGGTGTAGACTTATTCCGAGCAGTAATCTTTGGCGTCTCATATTTCCCCGTATGGTTGAGCTTACTGGTTCAAGTTGTATTTGGTGCATTTCTAATCTCCCTCGGAGCTCGATCTTTTAGTAAATTGGAAGTAAGTTAATTTTTTTCATTCTTTTTTTGTATAAAACTCTTAAGTTTCTCTTCTCTAACTTTGCTAAATTTTTTGACTCTTTAATTCTTCAAAATCTAATTTAGTCAAAAGAACTAGGTATTTATTTTGAGGAAACTATTATTATTTGATCAAATAAGGTGAATTGAAGATTGGATAAAAATGAGATCTATGAAAAATTAGAATCCATCGTAGGAAAAAAGTTTGTCTCTAATAGAAAAGAAGAATTATTTATTTATTCAAGAGATCCAGGTGCCTCAAAACCCCGTGATGTGGATATAGTTGTCATGCCGCAAGATACCGAGGAAATTCAACAAATTCTTAATTTAGCCAACCAAGAAACCATACCTGTTATACCTATGGGTGCAGGTTTAACATTAAGTGGACTTACTATTCCGATTAAAGGCGGCGTTGTTTTAGATTTAAAACGAATGAACAAAATCATTGAAATTAATAAATCAAGTCGCTATGCCCTTATTGAGCCTGGTGTTTCTTCCGGTCAGTTACTTAATTTTTTGAATGAAAATTATCCTAATTTACAACCACCTATACCGGATGCCCCTCCGTCAGTTACCGTGGCGGGCAATGCGCTTATTCACGGTTCCGGCTATCTTTCTCATAAATACGGCAATCATGGGGAAATGATCAATGGAATAGAAGTATTACTCCCCAATGGACAGGTATGTAAACTAGGATCTTGTGCCATCTCGGATTCTTGGTTTACTAGAGGCCCTATCCCCGATATGATTGGGTTATTTATTAGTTCATTTGGCACCATGGGAATTGTTACTAAATTAGCTATTCGCCTTTTTCCGAAGCCTAAAATAAGAGAAATTGCATTCGCATTAATGAAAGATGAATCTAATATCCCAGAATTGATAAATAAAATAACCTACACCGAGTTAGCAGAGGATATTTTAATCGGAAAGCAAGATAAACCCAAATGGATGAAAGGATATTGTTTCTTTATGACCTATGTTACGGGAGATAAAGAACAGGTTATTGAAAGGAAAATTAAAAAATTAAAACGAATTTATAGAAAGAACGGAGCGCGATATATGAAGGCCCCCGATAAATTAAGAGACATCTTTTTGGAAAAACCCCAGTTTGCCGCAAGAGCTGCTGATTTCCGAAAAGGAGGGGGATTTGAATATGTGGGCTCTTTTGTGCCTATAGATAAAATTCCAGATGCCATCAGCAAGGCAAGTAAAATCTCCAATGATCATAACATCGTTCCCACCTTAGTATGCAGAATCATTGGAAAAGCGCACAATGTAATGTTTGCCGCTACTTATTCTTTTAATCGCGCGGATCCGAATGATATGGAGAATGCACGATCTGCCTTGCATGAGACAAATAAAATGGTCTTAAATTTAGGAGGTATTCCATGGAAAACGGAGCTGGCTGGTCAAAAAGAAGTAATGAAATATATGGATGATGGCTACAAAAAGCTTTTTCATATTATTCGTAAGGCCATTGATCCAAACGGGATTATGAATCCTGGAAATTGGGAGGTGAAGTAATTTGACTCAAGAAGAATTCGAAAATTGGAAAGAGATCGTACATCGCTGTTTCCGTTGCGGTTATTGTAAGTTTACCTCAAATTACTCGGATATCAATTGTCCGAGTTACCAGAAATTTCAATTTGAGACCTACAGTACCGGAGGAAGGATGTGGCTTATTTATGCCCTATGCAGAGGTAAACTGGAATGGGAGGAAAGTATTGCAAATGTGTTATATGCATGCTCAACATGCGGAAATTGCATGGAAAATTGCCGATTTGATAAATTTAATCACTTATTGGTGGATTTTATCGAACTTGCCAGAGTGGAAGCTGTCCAAAATGGCTATTGTCCAGAAAAGCAGAAGCAATTGTTAGAAAGAACTACTAATCCTGAGATGTTTAATCCGTATGGAGAGAAGAACGCGGATAATGAAGAGTTAAAAAAGGAGCACGATATACCAGATGAGGCCGAATGGGTCTATTTTATCGGATGTACCAGCAATTATCGACAACAAAAATTGCGAGATGATACCATTCGTTTTCTGAAAAAGGCGGGAACTGATTTTACGCTTATTGATGAGCATTGTTGTACAAGTCCTTTAATTAGAACTGGCCAAGTAGAACCGTCTAAGGAATTTTTGAATTATAATATCAAGCAGATTCAGAATGCGGGAGCTTCCAATGTGGTCACAAGCTGTGCGGGCTGCTATCGTACAATTAAAGAAGATTGTAAGAAATTGGGGTTACGTTATGATTTTGAAGTGTTTCATACCGCAGGATTAATCAAAGACTTACTTGATAAAGGTGTAATAGAAATTGGTGGGAGATTTGAAAAAAGATTAACATATCATGATCCTTGCCATCTTGGTCGGCATGCGGGTGTCTATGAGGCACCCCGAGAGGTCTACAAACAGATACCCGGTATTGAATTCGTCGAAATGAGAAGAAATCGCGAAAATTCATGGTGCTGCGGGGCGGGGGGAGGTGTGAAAATCGGATACCCCGATTGGGCTCTGGAAATCTCCAAAGATCGTCTTACAGAAGCTCAAGAAACAAGTGCTGAGATCCTATCTTCGACTTGTCCTTTTTGTAGAACTAATCTTAGTGATGCCAATGATAAATATGAGGCGGGATTTGAGGTTTTAGATTTGATTGAAATACTTGACACTTTAGAAATTAAGCGAAAGAAATAACCTTAGAAATCTTCTCATTACCTCTGGCACATTTAATGGTAACATCCTAATCTATCTTTAAATTGATTGAATATATTAATGAATGAATATAAGAATTAAAAAAAGAAAAAGCCTATCTTTTATCTCCTCATTTAGTAATCTAATTCCTCTCCCATGGCCATCCGTACTAAATCGCTCAAGAGATATGGTTTTAGGTCTTTTCGTTTCGCTTTGGATCCCAGAGTATCTAAACACATCGGACAATTAAAGATTGCATATTCGGCATTGTGCTCTTTCATATCCTTGATATTTTTTTTCTGAGTGGGTCTTACCATTTTCCGTTTCCCTAACATAGCGAACGGCGCACCGCAACATAAAGCATTTTCCCGATCGTATTTCCTATCAACCCGCTCTATTCCGATAAGTTCACATATTTTGTCCACCCACTTATCTGTTTCCGGGATGAACCGATTTGAACAATTTCTCTGATATGCGATTTTCTTATTAAGACTCGTAATTTTACCAGGATTATCTTGTAGATAATTATAAATATACTCAAATACATGAATCGGGTCAAATGGAACCTCAATGTCATTTCGCGGACAATATGAGGCATATAACCCATAACATTCATCATGGAAGCATATCATCTCTTTTATATTTTGTTTTTCAATATTTTCGATAATCTTTGGTATCCGTTCTCGAATTACCGAATCTCGTTCAAAATGGTGATACATTAAATTGCAGAAAAAATCTCTCCCCGCTACATATTGGAGATCTTCAAATAATTGTCCTTTCATATGTTTGCCATGTGATTTTACAAAGGCACATTTATTGAGGACTGGTTTCTCGGGGTCAATATCCTTTATTCTGAGTTCTTCATGGGGCTGATATCTTTTAATCATGTTTTCGATAACGGCAGGGTTAATTTCATGAGCCTCATATTTTTCTTGCAGGTTGACAAATAAATCAAATGGATGAGAATTATAGGGACAATATTCATCGCACGCAAAACACGTGACGCACTCTTCTAATACCTGGGATTTTTCTCCGTTGATTAGTTTTCTCATTTCCGCTCGAGCTTCCTCAAGATTCTCGAACTCTATCCATTGACATCTCATCAAGCAGTCGATATTTTCACACTCCGCACAATTGGACTCGTCAAACATTTCTAATTTTCTTCTTCTATATATTTAATTTGAATTATAATTCAATTAGGGGTTAGATTATATAAAAATGTTAGAATTTTTTAATTCTAATTTGGTAAAAAAGTAATAAAATAGGGAGGAAATATTTACCGCGAAAATGGAATTAATCTCCTGCATATTTTCCTTCGGCGCGGAGTCGTTCTTTCTCCTTGTCTTCCAAGACCTTGTATGCGACCTTGCCGACAAGCGTTTTCGGTAACTCCTCGGTAAATGCAACATCTCGCGGACATTTCCACTTCAACAACTTTTCTCTGCAGTAATTGATAAGTTCTTTCTCTTTTTCTTTAGACGCTTTTTCATGATCTTCTAAGACCACATAGGCTTTCACCCGTTCCACTTGATCTTTATCCGGAACTCCAATTACACAAGAATTGACCACATCGGGATGGTCGTTCAATATGTTCTCCACTTGTACGGGATACACATTAAATCCTGAAGATTTTATCATCCGTTTCTTCCTTAATTTGAAATAAAAGAACCCATCTTCGTCCATTGTGCCAACATCTCCCGTGTGAACCCAAACTCGTCCGTCCTTGTGCTTTTTGAGAACATTTTCTGTTTCTTCTGGATTATCCAAATACCCCATCATGACGTCAGGTCCCGAAACACAGAATTCACCCTCCTCACCTATTGGAGCCTCTTCCATTGTTGATTCCTCGTTTTCATCCATTTTTACCACTTTCATTAGCATATCTGGAAATGGAATTCCTATACTCCCTTCTCTGTATTCATTCATGGGCATAGCAGCAACAGCCGTGACCGTTTCCGTTAATCCATACCCTTCTCGCAAAATTAAATCTTCATTTCCGCTTTTTCTTGCAATCTCTTCGAAATTCTCTTTTACAATGCGCGGTAAAGTATCCGCACCACAAAACGCACCCCGCAAGCAACTGAGATCAGTATCATTCTGGAAATTCGGGTCTTTATTCATCGCTTCAAATAAGGTTGGGACACCAACCATAAAGGTGGGTTGTTTCTTCTGGATTAATTTAACCACTTTCTCGGGGGTAAAAGTAGGAATTAAAATCCCCTTTCCACCTGCCATTAATCCGGCATTTACACATACTCCTAATCCAAATCCATGAAATATCGGCAAAATGATAAGCATAGAGTCATTTTGATTTAGATTCCCCCATTTAGTTACTTGGTACCCTTCGCAAATAAAATTTTTATTGGACAGTTTTATCCCTTTCGGCAAACCGGTGGTCCCTCCTGAATAAAGTATTACTGCTAAATCTTCAAATCCCATCGACGATTCCGGAAATTCTGTATATTCTTTATCGACAAGGTCACTCCACCAATGAATTTTCGGATCGTCGGGAACCTTCACCTTTCTTCCCTTTACGAGCCAAAACAGAGCTTTTTTGATAAACCCCAAATAATCTTGGATTTTTCCCAAGATGACTTTTTCTACTGAAGTTTTATCGAGAATCTCCTCAAAATTTTCATAGAACATATCCAAAGTCAGAGCCATTTTTGAGTCGCTGAGATTAAGATAAAACTCAACTTCGTTGGGAGGCGAGAGTGGGTGGATCATGGACGCAATCGCGCCAAGTTTATTTGCTGCATAAAAAGCAATAATACCTTGCGGGCAAGTAGGCAGAGCAATTGTAATTCTTTCCCCTTCCCGTAAACCTAAGTCATATAATATTCGCGCAAACTTATCTATCTTTTTTAGCAAAGTTCCATAATTCATCTCATACCCAAAGAATTCTAACGCTGTCCTATCTTTATGTTCTCGGCATGATTGAGCAACCCCTTCATACATAGTAATTTCAGGATACTCTAAGGTCTCGGGAACCCAATCATCATAATATTTTAGCCAAGGTTTTTTTTCATAAACCATTTTAATCCTATCTGAATTGTTATTTATATGTATATTATAATAAAGATAATAAAAAGAAAATAAAAAGAGTTTTTAAAAAAAATGGTCGTTACCTCACAATTTATTTTATCAATAGAGTTCAAGAAGATTGATATAAACGAGGCATATTAATTTAAAAAATGAAGTGTTTTATCTTTTAAGCAACTTATCGAAGAAAACTCGGTCATCTATTACTTTAAATGATACTCTATGGTCTAAAATCCAGTCTCTTCCGAATATCTGATAAAACTCTTTAAACATATCATTTGAAATGATAAATGCATTATTTTCTTGGGCATATTGTAAGATAAAATAATCTGCCTCCGTTCCCCCGGGCATTTCCAGAATTTTCCCCTCTTTGACAAACTTATCAAATTTGTCTTGGTCATCTATCTTGTAATAGAGAGACCTATCGGTAAATATCTTATAGTTAACACCCAGTTCTTCGAGCCGTTTTACCAATTTTTCTATATTAGAAAACTTTGCCAAATTTTCCCCTCTGGTATCCCCATATGCAATATTTGCTCCATCAACGATAAATAACGCATCCACTAAATCATACTCTTTTTCACTGATAAATACCGTATCTTCTTTTTCATCCCCTTCTTCTGATAATGAAGATATTAATGTACTTATCTTATATTTTCCTTCACCTTGGTTAGGTTCTTCTTGGACATCAGAAGGTGTATGATCAAGATCTTTAATATTGGATGATTTTTTTAATTCTTCTACCGCTTTTTTATTTTCCGGTTTTTTAAAGAATTTAAAAGAATGTTTGATTTTATTGGGAATTTTTTTGGATTTTTTGTCAATCTTCTTTTCCTTGAGCGCTTTTTTAATCTTTTTCTCTAATTTAAGGAATCTTTTTTTCTTGTTTTCCTTTAATGCCCGCTTTATTGCGTCCAATGCATCTTGATAATAGTTGGCTTTGTATAACGTGCGAGATAAGGAAAACCAAGTCTGTTCATCATTTGGCTTTTTCCCCTTATATTCAAAATCTAAGCCACGGCTATTATATGCTTTGCAAAGATTATGCCATGCTGCTTCATATTCTGGGTCGATATCTAAAGCGCGTTTACAAGCATAAATGCCTTTATCTAAAACCCCTCGTTTCAGATATGCAGATCCGAGGTTATTCCAATAAAAAGAATTATTGGGAACAATTTTAACCGCTTTCTTAAAAGCACTAATGACTTTATCGTACATGTTTTCGTGAAAATAAATAACTCCCAAATTGCTCCATGCAACCGCATGTTTGGGCCATGATTTCAATATGCGGATATAGATTTGCTTAGCTTTTTTCAGACTTCCTAATTTTTTGTAGGTCTTTGCCAATGTACTCAGAGTTAGACTGTTTTTCTCTTCTAAGGATAAACTTTTTTTCAAGGCGACCACCGCATGTTTATAGTCTCCTTTTTCATAAAACACAGACCCTAAATTTTGCCAAGCCGAGTAACTTTTTGGATTAATGTTGAGCGCAGTCCGATATGCGTCAATTGCATCGTCGAAATGTTCTATTTTTAAATATACTTTCCCTAAATAATTCCAAAAGATAATATTTTCCGGTTCCTCCTCTAAAACTTCATTTAATAATGAAATTGCTTCATTATATTTCCCTTCTGTAAACAATTTTGAACTTTTCTGAAATTTATCGGAGCTGCTCATCGGAAATCCTTATCTCATCCTTAATGCTTTTGCAATAATATGTTATATTTTTTCTATAGTCTTCTTAATTTCTATAAAAATGGAAGATTAACTTCTACATAAATAATAGATTTCTAAATTTTGAATTTTTGGATTTATGAGGTTTCATTTTCAAATGGGTTTTCATTAAAATATGCGAATTTTAATTTTCTTAAGTTCTTAAGAACTTGAGGCCTTTGGGTGAATTTATTCCATCCCAAAAAGAGGTGGACTAATTGATCGAGTCTCTTGAATGATTCCGGTAAATATTCGATTTGATTATCTCCTAAATCTAACCTTTCCAAGTTTTTTAAATTCCCCACACAAGAGGGAACGATATGAATGTTATTTGTTCCCATATGAAGTTTTTTCAAAGATTGAATTTGACAAAGTACTTCTGGAAAGTTCATTAAATTATTTCGATTTAAGTTTATACTCTCCAGATTCAAATGTTTAAAAGATTCTGGGACCGTGATTAGATTATTATCGCTGATATTAACCCTCTTTAATGACGTTAGCCTGCCGAAAGACTCTGGTAATTCTTTTATTTGGTTCCGATTGAGATAGAGCACTTCTAAAGAACTGAGATTTCCAATATCCTCCGGTAATGTGTTGATTTTGTTATAGCTGAGATTTAAATTTTTCACTTCGGTTAATTTGGTAAAGGTTTTTGGAAGTTTTCGAATTTTATTATTCTCTAAAGCAAGAACTTTCAAATTTTGCAAGAGACCAATAGTTTCAGGAAGGAAAATAATGTTATTTCGTAAAAAATTTAACGATTCTAATTTAATAAGATTTCCAATACTCCGTGGTAAGGATTGAATTTGATTATGGGTTAAATTCAATTTTTTAAGATTACGCAAGTTTCCAAGCGAAGAGGGAAGTTTTTTTAATTTATTCTCATTAATGTTTAATATTTCCAAGACGGTTAAATTACCGAATGCTTCTGGTAGGGTAACTAAATAATTTCCGCTGAGATTTAGAACCTTGAGACTATTTAACTGCCCAAACGAATCAAAGGCGTACAATTGATTATCATTTAAATTGAGAATTCGTAATTTTTCTAAGTTCTTAATAGACCCGGAGATATTTGTTAAATGGTTATCATCCAAATGGATTTCTTCAAGCTGTTTTAACCTTTCAAATCCTCTGGGTAATTTTTTTAATTGATTATCATCTAAATCAACAATTCTCAATTTGTCTAAGTTTTCAATTACATCGGGGATAAGTTGGAGTTGATTACGGGCCAAATAAAGTTCTTGAAGATTTACTAATTTTCCGAGCGCACCGGGAATAAGGCTAATTCGGTTATCTTTAGCATTAAAAATTTCTAAGTTTATTAAATTGCCAATAGAATCAGGAATTTTTTCTACTAAATTTCGTTCTATTTCTAATTTTTTTAGGTTTGTGAGATCTCCAAGTGAGATCGGCAATACTTCTAAGAGATTATTATTGATCTTTAATGTTTCGAGTAATTCTAACTCGCATACTCTTTTGGGCAGTTCTTTTAACTCATTATTAGATAGGTCCAATTTTCTTAACGTTTTCAGCTCCCCAATCTCTTTGGGAAGCGTGGTCAAATTATTTCCCATTAATATTAATTCTTTTATGTTCTTGAGGGAAAGTAAAAAATCCGGATCTAAATCAAATGTCGTATAGGATAAATCCAGTATTTCTATTTCTTGCAGGTTTGGGTCATTAAACAATGCGTTAATTTCGTCATCGTTAAGATAATCCAAATAGCCTTCTCGGATTAAAAAATTCATAACCGTGCTATTACCGTTCGTAAATCTTCTCCCTATTTCGTCTTTAAATACTTTTTTTGCTTTTTTATCTCCTTCCTCCGTAAGTTTTTTTAGTAGGGGAAATGCTAGATTCCGATGAAGAATTCTGGTATCATAGTCGTGCTCTACCCATGCTTGCATGTTGGAACAATGGGCCCAAAATTCTTGTTCTGGACTGATCGTAAATTTTGCCTTATTTTTAGTTCCTTCTAATTTTTTTGAAAGGCGTTCAATGGCATCGTCAATGCTCTTTATCTCATCTTGCCCTTCATATCTATGCGGATTCTCCAGTAACACATATTTACATTGATTATAGACCTCTCCGTTTACATAAATAATCGTTTTATGCCCCTCTAAACGAAGGGTAATGTACTGGTTTACTTTAAATTCTTTAAACTCGGGCAATTTTAAATTGAAATTACAATTATTAGATTTGAAGTTAATTTCATAATACCTTTTCTGAAATATAAATATGACCCCCATTTCAAAATGAATCACTGGACTTCCTTTCGTTCTTCTCACTTTAATTTAATTTTAAAGAAATTTTCTGTTTTGGTATAGTCCGTAGTAGTTATAATTTGTTCTTTTATAAGGTGTTCCAAGGACCATAAAAAAAAAGGAGATTAGTTTTTCATGAGATTTCGCCCAAGACCGAGCAATCCCTTGGGATACTCGACGTTCTTTACCTTCTTGAGGGTAATCGCATCGTTAGGGCAGTTTGCTGCGCATACACCACATCCAATACAGTATTCCAACTCGATGTGCATTCGATCCTCTTGTTCCAAATATGAGATTACCTCCATAGGGCATTTGTCTGCGCATAATTCGCATTTTTCGCATTTTTTATCTATTTCAGGCTCAAAGCTCCTTTCTGGCAGCAGTTTTTGGAATTCCTCATGATTTAGCTCGTCTCTATATTTTTTTACTTGCTTAAACACGCCGCAGCAGCAAGGACAGCAATTACATACGAACATCGAACTCTTCTTCATGTTGGACGTGCCGTGTATGAGCCCTTCCCTTTCTGCCCTTTTTAACACTTCCATCAATTCCTCATAACTTACTTTCCTTGCGACCCCCTTCTTAATGAGATTTTTTGCTAATGCTCCGGCAGAAATGCAATAATTTTCATCCGTTCTTTGGCAAGGATTCCCCGCCAACTTGGCGGCGGTTCGACAGCTGCATGGTTGCACTCCGAACACATCAAACGCCTTGAAATATTCTTTGACGATCTCATGAGGAAAGATGTCTTGTTTAACTTCCAAGGATTGGTTGACCTCGATTTGTTTCTCCACGGGTTTGGCCGCCGGGAGGACGCGATAAATGGGGAAATTTGCCATGTGTTCCGCGTGAAATCCGGAACTCAACAATTTATAATGTGCTTCGGCAGCCTTTTTCATGTGCTCTGGGTCGTCCCGAGAAGAGGTAAAATATACCTCGAATAACCCGGGCAAATAACCCGGCAAGATGACGAAGGGTCCAAACTTGAGGATCTTACCCTTTTCGGCCATATCTTCGATCATATTCTTTATTTTTCTTCTCGAAAATCCCGTTCTCATACGTATCCCCAACAAGCTCGTAGGAAAGAATGAGTGCCTAATGCCGTTTGCGATGAGAAATCCTTCTTCGTCGGGGAAGAGGTTGGTAATGAGCTTCTTGGAAGTTTTATTCTCTGGAAGGGGGGCAGAAATCTTGGAACTCAACAGTTCCCTCATCTTTTCATAGTTCTTTTCTGATTGATCTTGGACCTCGGGTTTGATTAGTCCCAGCCAGTAAGGAATGCCCAAAAAGGGAACATAAATAAGAGAAACTTCAACGAGCACACAATAAGCGTTTGCCGCAAATTCAATTAATGGGGGTGCGCGACGTAAATTGGAGAATGTTCCATCCGGATTCAAGGTTCCTATTTCAATAAATCTCTGTCCGGTTAGAAATTCTAATAAGGTCCACCAAGCGATAAAAGAGACCATAATTAAATACATTGAAAGTCCGCGCTTTCGACCTTTGGAATTCATTGTAATTAACCAACTTATTGCAATAGAACTCAACAAAAGAACAAAAAGATTCGCACTGAAAGGAAACATATCTCTTCTGGACGGGATTGAGGGATTTCCTACGGGTACATCTTGAAAAGCTATTCCATATTCAATGTAACTGAGCATAAGGAATAGAAGGACGATAACAAAAGATATTATCCCGTTTTTTCGTGTTTCCTTATTTAATAATCGATCTCCGAATACCATACCAATTGCCGCAACAAATCCTGCTTCAGACATTCCTTGTAGAGGGGCTGTCAACCATAATGCATCCGTCACATCAAGACCAAAGAGATCTGGATCTTGTAATATTCTCGTTCCAACAACTTGAAGCCATACTTCGGCGAGTGTCCATATCAGTGTCCCCACTAGGAAAACCCAGAAATAATCCTTTCGATCATTCACTTTCCAATCATAAATACAAATCCCTAATCCTATAAGGCTCATAATGAGTTTATGCCCAAAATCTGCACCAAAACGACCCGTTCTAACCATAATGACACTTTCGAATAACATATAACTTCCCTTTCTTGTTATAGAAAATAGAACTGTATTTTTCTAATAAATATTTAACTAAATTTTAGTACGGCTTTCTTTATATACTTTCAAACGGAGGATTTTTGTAGGGAATTAGTCACTATTTTCCCGCTATAGGGATGATAAGATCATTTTCGAGAAACTCTGCTTCCTTAACAGTGCCGATACTCCGTGCTGTACTCGCTTCTTTTGTACTGTAGACAAGTAATTTCGTATTTTAAGAAATTAAAAATAATTTTATTTTATCGGGAAACTCCTATTTTATACGAAAAAATAGTTTTTCTGATTTGTTCAAAATTGATAATTGACCCCTTCTTTTAAGCCGGCAAGTTGAAATAAGTCATCATCTTTGAAGAGATTTTCTAAAAACTCTCGTTTAAGCTGTACATAAAAGGTTGGCTTTAACAAATTTAGATCTCCTGAATATGATTTAATTATTCCGTGTTTAAGCGAAGGGCTGTTCTGTATGAGATCGCCTAGCGGAGTGTTTTCATAAATCCTGTAGATAAAACTGACTCCTACTGTTTTCGGTCGATTGTTTTTAAAAAATTTGATGATCTTTTTTGTGGAATTCACAGGTTCACCAGGGTAACCCGTAAGAAGGTCAATTGCAATATCAATTCCGTATTTGTTTCCATAATCCAAAATCATTTTCACATCGTCCAGGGTATAGCGATTTTGTTTTTGAATACGGTTATCGCTGTCAACAGAAAGAGTTATTAAATTAGCTCCTGAATCTCTCAATGCTCGGAAGAGTTGCTCTGTATACGGATACGGTTTCATGTATAATGTCCATGTTATATTCATATTTTCCTTCGCTAATGCGTTACAGAAATTGATGGCATAATTTAAGTCGGCATTAAACTCGCTATCGCATAGATGGAAATGTTTATATCCTTGGTTAACCAAATATTTAATCTCTTGAATTACACTTGAAATCTCTCTGAACCACTCTCGGGTTCCTCCCTCTACGCAATACGGACATTGGTGGGCACACCCTATGTGGGTTCCAAATCCTACAATTCCTTCTTTTTCGAGGTAGGGTTCATAATCGATTTTTCTTGCCCGCATATATGTTGCGTTCTTATCGATTCCGTACTGTGTTCCATCAAGGATCGGTTCATCTATTCCCTCTTTTTCCCATTTTTCCAAGAAATGCACCATTGCTTTTTCGGCGGGTCCGATAATTCCGTAATCGGCTCCCATATATTTAAATATTTTATTGGGCATTGCAGAAAATCCAGAACCCCCTAATATGACCTGGATGCCAGTCTTTTTGGCGATCTGGACAAGCTTTCTTATGTTCTTTAAAAAGAACTGGTGGTTAAAATACACAGCCGAATCGATGTTACGGATGCTAAAACCGATCATATCATAATTATTTCTCCTTAATATGCCCTTCAATGTATTTTCTGGCGCATCCGAAAAACAAAGATCGAGAAGATCAACATCGTATCCTCTCTTCTCCACGGCTGAACTCAGATATTCCAATCCTATGGGAATCACGGGAGGGATTTTGAATCTGTTCGGATTTACAAGTAATATCTTCAAAGATTCACACCCTTAAGGTCCAATACTTGCATTTTGAAAGGACTTCAGTTGTTTCACAACTTTCTTTCTTAACATACACAATATCTCCGATTATAGATATAAAATATTTTTGATCTACTATTCTTGAGGTTGTTTTTTGATTTCCTTCTGGAATTTTGCTCTATTATATACACTGGACGGCTAAGTTGCAACCGATGACGATAATCCCAAAAATTGCCATAACCCTTCTCTATAAGCGAATGTTAAAAGATAGATTAGAGGTTAGTAGTTCAATTTTGAATCTATAAATAATTTAACAATTCCCCCCTTTTCTGGCCTGAGATTGCTCAACTTCCAACAATACAATATCGGAGAATATCTTTTGAAAAATCAAGATCACGTTTTAGTCTTTTTTGGAGGAAAGATAGAGTAAAGTACCTAAAAAAGTTCCAGCGACTAAACCGGTTATGGATCCCACTGAAAATCCACTGAGGTAGGCAAGATTATGTATCCAAGAGGTAACTACTCCTAAAAGAATACCCACTACCGTTCCCCAGCCTAATCCAAATGGAATTATTAGTTTATCATTTGTACCAACCCATCTTCTTTCTAAAGCAAGACCAATAATCGAACCGATTATAATTCCACCCCCAATACCCATTAATAATCCAGTAATGATATCTAAACCGGATAGTAAGGTAGCTATAAATCCAAATCCTCCTCCGAAAATTAATCCAAGAATAAATCCCATAGTTCCTGGGGTAAATTCTTCTTTGGCGTTTTCTGCAGTTTTTTCTGTCATATTTTATCTTCACTTTTATTATATAATTTTGTTGCGCTAAATTAAAATAGGAAAAAGAAGATAGTTATCTTTATGACGAGTAAAAATAACTATTTATGGAAAAATCCACGTTCTTCTTTTTCCCAATTAAATATAGGTGCGAGGTTTAATAAAAGGTTTTTGGTCTATATTATTAAGTCGTTTTGCAAGCCGGTAAGGAAACGATATGATGGGCACTCGAGCTAGGAGTTTTCTATCGTTACTTTGTTTAACGCTTTAGTGGGGAATAGTCAGAGAACGGGAACTCAAATATTGAATCATAAATTAGAAACCTTGTTGAAAAATAATTCTTCCACGTCAATGGACACGGGACGTATTTTACCCCATACTTCTCAAATGAGGGATTACGCGAAAGCATTTCCAATGGAAGAGACAAATCAAACGCTTTTGGACATTTCAGAAGAAATATTGCCCTTGTTATTGGAGAGAGAGTTAATTCCAAAGAAATTAAAGATAGCATTTGACTTTCATAAAAAATTATACTTAAATTTTCTACGAAACACAGCCCTAAGATATGCCCACCAGCTAACGCTTAGTGGACTCGTAGGAATCCCCGTCCTTTAGGGCGGGGAGACTTCAATTATAACTAAATTATGGGGAGAATTAAAAAAATTATTAAAAAAACAACCCTCAAATATAATGTTTTCTTATTTTTCTTCTTCCGAAGATTCTCAATTTCCTTTTAAACGTTTCATAATTATGACCAACGCTAGCAGGATCGGTACTTCTATTAATACCTCTACAACCGTAGCCAATACAGCACTTGGACCAAATACTCCCAAGCCAACCAACACTAATCTAAATTTATAGATTTAACCATTTCGATTTAAATCGATAAGGATGAATTTTAAAAGGAAAATTGATATTTAATATTTGAAATAAAAATTTTTAATTGATTCTCACATGAAAAAAGAAAGAAGAAGAGAAATTATAGACTCACTTAAAGGATGCGAGGGGTTAGGAGATGTAGATCTTGATGAATATTGCCAAACACTCCAGAATCGAGGGAACTCAATTACCAAGCAACAAAATTTTCAAAAAATTCTAAAAATGTGCAATGCTTTAGGCAATGAAGAGCGTTTAAAGATTTTAGGGATCATTAAAGAAAAAGAGTGCTGTGTCTGTGAATTAGAAGCAGCATTAAATAAATCTCAATCAACCATCTCCCACCATCTCCGGGTTTTGGAAAAAATTGGGGTAATAGAGGGAATAAGAAAAGGAAGATTTACTCATTATGCTATGAGAAAAGAAAAATTTAGAAACTATATGGATCTGCTACAACATTTTCTGGAACTATAAACTCCTTAAATTTAATCAATAAGACCTTCAAAAGGCATTAAATTTCTCCCTTTGACGGTTTTTTGGGTGGTGAATAATAAAAGATAACTCCCAAATATTGAAACAATCAGATTGGTGGCAACTGCGGAGACAAATCCCGCAATACCATTTCCCCAGAATATTACACTATAATTAGAACTGAAATGTTCTTTTCCGTATAAATCACTCGTAGCCGTGGGAAATAAACTTAAATTCCCCCCATAACAAAAGAAGATAAGACAAGTCATTACCAGAAAGAAGGTATTGTTCACATTCGACGTATAATAGATAAAAAACAGCAACGCTTGTATCCCAAACATGGTAATCATTGCTCTTCTAAAATCTAACACATCAGCAAATTTCCCCCATACAATCCTTCCGGCACCGTTAAACAAGGCTTTGATTTAATCATTTTTCTTTTCCATTTTCGCAAATAAATTTTCGGAGTTTTTTAACTCTGCTTCCATTTCCTCTTTTGAGAATGAAGGAGATTCAAGTCGCTCCCGATCAATATATTCCATCATCTCATAAATCGATACTTTTGCCAGTGTAGCAGCTTCAGCTAAGCTGACCAATCCTTTTCTGTATTTCTCACCAGCTTCTTTCATATGATATTCTTTTATTTGATTCAAAAGGAATTTACGTATAAGTGCCGAACGATCCAAATGTTCTTTTTCACATATTTTGTTTAATTCTTCAACATCCTTTTCATCTAGGCGAGTCGATATTACATCGGTCATTTTTTTATTTATTAACCTCCCCTTGCTTTTCTAATTTTTCCATAAAGAATAAGATAGATTTAGGTTTTGTCGCATTCGCGGATTTTAATCGGTTCAATATGGTCATAAATTCTTTTCTAGTTAATCTTCCCTCAACACATTTTCTGAAATAAAAAGTATCCAATCGGATAACCTTTTTTCCGTGTTTAAGAAACTTTTTGTATGCCCTTTCATCAGATGTAAGACAAATTCCTTCTTCTTTAGCCAAGATATAGCAACTTGTTTCTCCAGCATCTCGAAATAAAACCAAGTGCTTAGAAACATCAATTGGAATCACGGGAATTCGAAATTGCTTTAACAACTTTTCCGCTTCGAAAGCATCCTTATAATTCTGCCGTTTTCCGTTAAGAACCACTTCTTCATGCACACTTGAATCAATAATGAGAGGATAATCAATTAAATTAACAAAATTCTCAAGTAATTCGGTTTTGACAAGATAAATCAAGGTGCACGCACCCAAAATCCATCGCATTATATAATATATACAAAAAGATGTTTATATAATTATCGATTGTATACGATTTATTTTTACCAGTCCCGATAAAGTTATATTTCCCGTTTTTCTTTTCAATAAACCTGAGATGTTCTAACCGGCTGAAAGCGTTTTCAATCTCCTCAAACTTAGTAGTATGTTTTTCTTTTGAGACATCAACGGGAGCTCTCCCTAAATTTATTTTTATTTGCTGAGACATTTGGAAAAGGAATTTGACCTTCGAACTTTTCATAAATAATAATTTTTGACGTACGGGCAATTTTAAATTAAAGTTACAATTATTAGATTTGAAGTTAATTTCATAATTACTCGTCTGAAATTTTAATATGAAACCCTTTCAAAATGAAAAAAATACCGATACCAACACCTTAAAGACAATAAATAAGACCTTCTGGCCTCTGTATTTACTTAACGGGTTTGAGAGTATAGGATTCGGTAGTTTTGTTGTCTTAGTTGTACCGTTATCATTACTCTTTTGGCCGAATGAGCCCTACCATGCCCTTGAGCTTGGCATCCTTATTACTACCCTTTTTTGGAGCGGATCTTTTTCAGGATTATTCATAGGACGATTGGTAGATAAATACTCCCGTCGTTTGATCATTTTTATTCTCTCACTATTTCGGGGCATTCCGATGATCCTTTTAGGATTCGTGAATCCGGGTCAAGGGGCTGAAACGTGGCTTTATTTTCTAATTTTTGTTTTTATTTTTGGGTCTGCTTCTGGAGGAATGTGGCCCGCAGTGATGTCACTCGCAGATGATGAGATTCCGAAAGGAAAGCGATCAAGATTTTTTGGCTATTATGAGATAGTTCGAAACATTTCCACCGTGACTGGGTATTTAATTGCCTCTTATCTTGTTGAAAATGGGTTTTGGCGTCAATTGTTTTGGGGAATCGGTATTGCTATTATCATATTGGGGGTAATATTTTATAATCATATAGACGAGCCAAAACGAGGGGCTCAAAGAGAAGAACTGGCCCATTTAGTTCAATATTCTATAGAATATGACTTTGAAATAGATAAAAAAATCATGAAAAAAACGATGTTAAGCAAAACAAATGTCGTTGCATTAATTGAAGGAATATCAACCATGATTTTGTTGGGAAGCATTAATTTTCTAATTCTTCCCTACGTCCAGTCACCTCCTATTAATATTTCTCCCTTCTCCACGTCCGTCTTTTTAGTTGTGTTCGGATTATCTGGAGGGCTCTTGGGAACCATATTTTTGGCAGATTTATCCGATAAAGTTTCTAAAGACCATCCTATACGTCGCATTCCGATTATAATTTTCTCGATTACAGGAGGGTTGATTACCTTTTCTCTGTTTTTTCATTTTCCTTGGCCCCATTTTACTCCAGGAGAGGGGAGCAATGTCCTCTTTCTGATGAGCAACGGAAGAATTTGGATTATGGGGGCGTTATTTTTTACCTCTCGCTCAATCTTTTCTCTATATGTGGTTAATCAAGCTCCGGTCTTGCAAGAAATTAACTTACCTGAAGCGCAAGGACAGATTGTTTCATGGAATCAATTTTTAGAATCTTTGGGAAGGGGGATCGGACCAATAATATGTGGCATTCTTTTGGGACTAACTCAGAACAATTATCCGCTGGTTTCCACTTTTTTGATCTTTTTTATTGTTCCGGGCACATTACTGTGGCTATTTGCTCTACGGTGGTTCCCCGGTGATAGGAAAAACATTAAGAAAATACTTGCAGAGAGAGCAGAAAAATTGAATATCGAGAAGAAACATTAAATGTTTTTTCAAAGGTTGAAAAAACCCTTGATAAGGGTTTTAAACATAAAAAGATTAATTGAAATTTTAAAAGTAGAAAACTATCCCCAGCGAGATTTTTCTACAAGGTCGACTAGTTTATCTTTTAAATCATCGATTCCTACCCCATTTTTAACAGAGGTTTTAAACCAATATCCTTCCCTTTCCTCGATTCTGGACAGTTCCAACGTTTCTTTGGCTTCCTTAAAGTTAGACTGAGCCTCATCTAAATCCATTTTATGAAAACATACAATTAAGGGGACGCTTCGCGTTTCTAAATCGTTTAGTACACGATATAATTCTTTTTTTGCCTCATCGAAGCGTTCTTTATCTGCGGTATCTAAGACGAAGACCAAGATATTTGTGTCCAATACTCCTTTTTTCCACTTTTTTCTGAATTTAATTTGCCCTGGTACGTCCCAGAGAATGTATTCCAAATCATCTAGGATCATATCATTAATATTAAAAGATTTTGTGGGTTTTGGATCATCCAATACCTTTTCCTTTCTGATATATTCACTTAAAGTAGACTTTCCAGCATTATCTAACCCGAACATGAATATCTTATTTTTTGCCATATTAATCCTTTAGATTATATAATTATCATTGTCAAATTAACAAATTAATTTATACTTACTTTTAATAATTAATTAATTTTTATATTTCATTAAAACTAAGCAAGCAGATAGAAAATTAAAGATTAATTTAACTTACTTACTTAGATTAATCAAAACAAAAAATATCATTTTGAACTAATTTCGAAGAAAAATGGCCAAGACTAAGGTAACGATTCTCGTGTGTCTGGGAATAGCGATCAGTAGTTTTTTATTTTATCCCTTACTTTTTTCGGAATTCCCAGATAACGGTACAGTAGAGCGTGAAATCTGGTTTATAAAACCCACGAATGAAGAATCTCCGTATTTTATTTTTATTGATGATGTATACACGCAGAATAATCAAGAGGTAGAATGGATTCAGCATGGGAAGGATAATCTATCAATAAATGCTGGAAAGCATGAATGGAACTTTACCACACGGGATTATTTTCAAGAGGATCAAGTTAAATTATATGGAAAGATGCTCACGGATAATGTGGAATTTGAGAAAAAAATGGGATTTGCTTCAGTTACTGAAAATAATGAAGCGCCGTATCTCCTTGCAAAGGTTCAAGGGTCTCAGCAGATTCCTACGATTTTAATTCCACTTAATGAAACTAGAACACTCCCAGAAATTGATGTTTTAAAAAGCCAAAAAAATGAGACATCTTTTCGGATTAACCATAATTCCACAGAGGACATTTTCTGGAGTCGATATGATGAGCAAAAAGAGAAAATTACCCACGAAGTTGATGATTGGATACCAACTGCCCAATCTTTTTTCCTAAGAACCAACGAAAGTGATGATCCCCTGTCTATGGGATTTAAGGATGCTACTCGCTTAGATAAGGGAGCAGAAACTCATTTTTTATCATCTGAACCTATTTCGGGTTCACTTTCATTTACAGAAGCGGGATTAGACGGGACGCTTTCCATTAAAGAACCTTGCCAAGTTGAGTTACATATTCCTGAACCCGAATCGCTTTTAATTAATGGAGATCTTGCGGATTCTTCAGAGTATATCTATGAAGATGGTAAGTTGATTCTGGATTTTGAGGCATCAAGAAATTATACTTTAGGAGATCAGTATAGCAACTACGGAGAGATGGAAATTGAGGAGTATTCAACACCTTCTGGTAGCGAAGCCATAAAGAAAATAAAAGATAAAAACCATCCCTACTTAGTGTTTGATGATTCCGAGATTCCCGATGTCTTGAATGAAAATCCCCCTTCACCGACAGAGGATTTTTATCAAGATCTAATAGACGATACCGCAGAATTTGAAACGCGAATTTTTCTGGATGGTGAGGTTTCTTTTGAAGATCTTGAACGAGATCCGTTTAAACATGCATTAATCTGCTGGAGTCTCCAAGTTCTGGAGGGGGAAAAAGATGCACTGAAGAATATAAAGAAGGTTCTCGAGAAGATACCCGATTATCTCCATTATACCGGAAAGACCTTGGATACCGCCCAAATCGCCTCTGGTGCTGCAATTGCCTATGATACAATTTATAATAACCTCACCACCTCGAAACAAGAGGAATATGCAGAGAATCTTAAGACCTTTGTCAACCCCATAAAAGAGGCCCATGATGTTATCCCGCTTAATAACCACCTCGCGACAGATATGGGTGCTTTGGGCCTTGTCGGTTTGGTTACAAAAGATCCAGACTTGGTGCAATTGGCTATTAATGAAATGAGCAATTTTTTAGCTGCGGAAACGGTAGACGGAATTCCCATTGAGTCTTTTTCAATTGCAACCATTGGGCATCATCTTGCAGCTCCCTATTTTTATGCTATGTCACGACTCGGCATTATGGATTACTATAAAAAAGGGGGAATTATTGACAGATATTATGATCGCGCACTGGATATAATGAGTCCAATAGGAATGTTTCCCCATTATGAAGATGCTTTTGATGATTGGCGCCCTCCCATTGAATTCAGACAAGTTGCGCATCTAACGGAAAATGATGAATTACGGAAAAAAATTTCCTTCTTCTACAATTGGCAAAACCAAAGCTCGATATATAATCTTGAGAACAAATATTTTTTTATGGAATTATTCCGTTGGAAAGATCTCCCCTCGCCGAGTGATCCATCTCCTAATAGAACTTCTTGGCTCTCTTATAAAGGGGGAAATGCAGCTCTCCGGACCGATTGGGATCGAGACGCAGTATTTATCAGCATGAATGCGAAGACTTATCATCAATCACATACGCAATTGGATGAGCTTAGTTATGAAATTTATGCTTATGGCGCATTAATCTCCATGAATTCGGGTTTTCCAGGATGGAAAGAAGAAGGGCATTCTGAATGTGTCTCCACAGTGGGCTCTAATTCAATTCGTCTAAATAATCAAGATCAATTGCAAGAGACCTGTGATGGTTTTTCATTTCATGCATTTTCAAAAGAAGTGGATATCATCGCTATGGATGGGGGTGATCTTTATAGATCTCCCTATGCACTTACCCAAAATCCAATCTTTTATATTATTATTATAATTCTTCAAATCTCATTTGCAGCGATTGCATTTTATTACTTTCTTTTATTGAAAATGGACAAACGCTATGAGGAAACTAAGGAAAGAGAAGATAAAAACGAAGCAAAACTACCTACAGAGCAAAATAACGGATCTGGAGGCAATAATACCCTCATAAACTTGCCAAGTCAGTTTTACACCCCTATTGATGATCGTCTCATCTATCAATGGAAGGTGTTTCAAATAATAACCTTAGTGTATTTTGGGCTCCATTTTCGAATCTATGCATTTGCGCATTCCATTTTGCGAAAATTAACCGAATGGTCATATACACGCGATTATGAATTGATAAATGCGATTACCAATATTGTATGGGTAATGTTATTTGTATTGCCGTTAATATTCACCGTTGTTCTGTATCTCCTCTTCTGGAGAGTCCATAAAAAAATAATCGCCACGTCGACTCATCAAAATTCCGACATATATCCCGAACTTAAAAGGCGCATGTCCTATATAGTAATTGCTGCTGGAATATTTCTCTTTTTACTTGATTTTGCAATATATGTTCGGGAATACCGGATTATGGATCTCATATCTAAGCGATTCGGTACCGTGTCCGGATTTGCCCTTGAGTTTGTAGATTGGATGTTATTTCAAGTGGGAGTTATGGGTCTCTTATTTACATTTATTATTGCAGTGTTTATATATAAGTATTATTCCTTGAATCCTAAAGAGAGCAAGAAATATTCTCTCCGTTTGCTGATCGTTTCATTGATATTTATTTTGTTATGGACCTGGTTATCTCTCATCTTGCACGGCGTAATCAATTCATTCACCATTGAAACTTGGGTTGCTTGAATCAAGAGAGAGGAAGAAGATCTCTTTTCAATTATATTCTTTCCTTCTTTTGAATCCGGTAATTTATTTAATTGGGGCTTGGTATAATCGGGTCGTTATGGGCGCCTTAATTGGGCTTGCTGGGGAAATCAGAATTTACAAGGGAAAGGATTCTATCCCTAACTCAATTTTTCGTGGTGCCTTGATTGGAGCATTTGTTTCCGCTGGATTTGCATTCTTCCAGCAAACGCTTACAATTACATATTTGTTCGCGGGAATCGGTTTTGGGGCCTTAAATGACGTGGTAACTACGAGACTTACAAAATCAGCCAATAAGGAATAAAATTATACTTTTCTGTAATCTTTTTTATTTCTTATACATTTTACATATTTGTATCCCCATCTATGAGAGTTTCTAAAAGAAAAATAGCAATAGTAATTATTGCTGCGATTATAGGCTCATTATTCCTAATATATCCTTTCTTGAACGAACAATTTCCCGATAATGGTACCGTAAATCGGGATATCTGGTTTATGAAATCGACCAATAATGAAACTCCATATTTTATCATTAAGGATGATATCATTACTAAGAAAGGAATGGAGGTTGAATGGATCCAACACGGTCGAGAAAATCTCACATTGGATGAAGATGCTCAGAGTTGGAATTTCACTGCTAATGATGATTTTGAGGGGAATGAAGTAAAATTATACGGACGAATCATTACCTCAGAAATGAGTTTTCAATCTGGTGAAAGTTTTGCAACCTCTGGGGCCGATCAAACAGCTCCCTATTTAATCGCAGATACCAACGGTCCCCAGCAGATTAGTACTCTCTTATTTCCGCTAAACGAATCAATGACACTCCCGAAAGTGGATGTTTTGAAAAATGATAAAAATCAAACGTGCTTCCAAGTGCACCATGAAGAAACATATGATATCTTCTGGAGCCGCTTTCCACAACAACAAGGATCTTTAACCAAGGAAGTGGAAGGTTGGACGGCTGATGCCGAGACTTTCTATTTACGGGCTAATAACACGAATCATTTATTTTCCTTGGGATTTCAAAAAGCCACTAAATTACAAGAAGGAGAGGATATTTATTTTCACTCAACGGAGAAAGTTTCTGGGAGCTTTTCAATTTCCAACACTGAGTTATCGGGACAACTTGAAGTTATAAATCCTTGTACTATAAAATTAAGAATGCCGGAGCCGGAAAGCATAGAAGTTAACGGCGACCCCCATCTTTATGATTATTCAAACGGATTAGTAACAATACATTTCTCTGAGCCAGGAAACTATACTTTGGGAGGACAATATGAGAATGTGGCTGAAATAGAAGTGGAGGATCATGAGGTAATTTCAGCAGAAAGGTGTTTAGATAAAATTCAAGATCTCACTCATCCTTATCTTCTCTATGAAGAGGAGGATATAGATAATGTGCTTTCAAAATTACACAGTTCGAATCCATTAAATTCCTTCTATAACTCATTAAATGAAACAACAGAAACATCAGAAGATCTGATCTTCAAGGATGACGGAACCCTGACCTATGAGAATGTATCGCATCCCATAATGAGACGGGGGTTGATTGGATGGGTTTTACATTATTACGAGGGAGACAAATCTGCGCTTGAAAAAATTAAACTTGTTTTGGCAAATCTCATGGATTATCATTATAGCAGCAAACAGACATTGGATTCCGCTTTAATGTCATATGGGGCAATAATTGCTTACGATGCCGTATATCAAAATTTAACAGAGAAAGAGCAAGAGCAATATGCCCAAAACCTAAAAGAATTCGTGGTTCCTTTAGCAGAACCGCATGATATTACTCCCTTAAATAATCATCTTGCCGTGAATATGAATTCTGTGGGGCTTGTTGGCATGGTTACCCAAGATAAAGATTTATTGCAAATTGCACTGGATGAAACCGAAACCTTTATCTCCGAGGAGACCGTTGATGGCATACCAATTGAATCCTTTAATTATGCGCATTTTGGCTTCCAAAGCCTTATGCCCTTCCTATATGCAATGAATCGTTTAAATCTCGTTGATTATCTTAAGGAGAATGGCAAAGTTGAACGATTTTATGAACGGACGCTTGATATGCTTAGTCCAACGGGCGTTTATCCACATTATGAAGATGCTTCTGACGGAGCTCGACAAGCGCTCTGGTTGCGGTCATATAGTCATTTGACGGAAAACAATAAGTTAAGACAAAAAATTGCTCATTTTTATCACATTCAAAATCAGAGTTCTTTTATTAATGTCCGGGATAACTATCTTTACTTGGAATTATTTTGTTGGCAAAATCTTTCTACCGCTCCAGAGTCTCCGCCTCAAAATCGGTTATCATGGCTTTCAAATCGAGGGGGGAATGGCGCCCTTCGCTCAAGTTGGAATAAGAGTGCTGTGTTTGTCAGTTTTAATGCAAAAACATATCATCAATCCCATACCCACTTAGATGAAATGAGTTATGAGATTTATGCCTATGGGGCAATGCTGTCCATGAATATCGGATATCCTGGCTGGAAAAAGGAACATCATGCTGATTGTGTTTCCACGTTTGGATCTAATCTTATTCGATTAAATAATCATGATCAACTCCAAGAAACGTGTAATGGATTTGGTTTTCATGCCTTTTCAGCAAACGTCGATATTGTAACAATGGAAGGAGGAGATATATATCGATCACCATTTTCATTCAAGATTAATCCGATTTTATATATTATCACTGCCTTGTTACAGATCGGATTTTTATGTGTTGCTATTTATCTTTTTTTTATTATATTAAGAGATAGTAAAACCCGAACACATAGCCCCATGGAAAAAGAGCCAGGAAAGGAGATCGAGGAGAACGAAAATCATAATCAGTTATCTTTTCGGGACAAAATCTTTAAGACACTCGGTCAACCCAAATGGTTGATGTTTGTCTTACTCTATATCGGAACCTTTTTTCGGTTATTTGCATTTTCCTATTCTATCCTTCGGAAGATGGAAGAATGGGCATATACCCAAGACTATCAAATGATTGCAACGGTGAACACGGCAATTTGGGCCGCGTTATTTATCCTTCCCTTCATCACCTCCGTATTACTTCTCTTTATAGGAAGAAAGATTAAGAGAAGAATCTTAGATAAAAGTACGGAGAAGTATCATGGTAAAGCAATAGCCTTTAATCAAAGGTTCATGCATCTTTATCCCATCTTGATTGCGATAACGATTTTATTTGATGTTGTATATTTTATAAGGGAGCATACATTAATGGATTATCTCTCGAAGGATTTCGGCACACTCATTGCATTCTCCTATGATTTGGTGAACTGGGCGCTGTTCCAACTGGTAATGCTGAGCTTGATTTTTGCTGTCGTTTTATTTACCTTCTTTTATCTATTCAGAGACTTTAATTCACGCAAATTTAAGAGTACAGGTATCACGCTCTCTTTTTCATTCCTAGTTCTTTTCACTCTGTGGTTTTTACTAACTCTTGCTCTTTATCTTTGGATAAACTCCTTCACAATAGAAACTTGGTTTGCCTAAACCAAGATGTTTATATTTTCCTTTTTCTTTTTATAACAATAAGATTACATTTGAATCTAATAATTGGAGCAAGGATATACTTAGAAATCGTGATCGAAGTTGAGGAGTTGTCGAAGGTTTTCTATAATAAAGAATCCGAAAGGGATATTTGGGCTGTAGACAATATCTCGTTCAATATTCACAATGGAGAGATTTTTGGATTATTGAAAATTAGTCCATAACTGGAGCACTTACCTCGCCAACTATGGTATTGTTATCTCTGCAAATGTTCAATCCCGCCTTTCTCTCCCCTATAATTGCGGTTATTATTACAGTTATATTGTTACTGCTGGATGTCGGGCGATTATTATTCTTTTCTTTTGTTCTCGATCTTCTTTCTTGAAGATTTTCGTAAATGGTTAATTAAAATCAAGATACCAATTCCTAATATATCCAGAATTATGACGATCATAAACAAGGTTGGAATCCCGATTAAAACATAGAACGGTCCCACTGATGCATACCCCAAAAACCTGAGGCTATTGATGATTGCCGAATTGGTACCTTTTGCGGTGGGGTTTAAATCCATTGCCGATTTAAACAAACTGGGCCAGATAAAAACTGAACCTATGTAAATGAGAAAACTAAGGACCATGAATGTAGGAATATGTTCTGCGAGTGGAAGACCAATTACGGCCAATAGAAAAATGAATCCAATAAACATCATAATTAACGGACTGATTTTCTTGAGAACATAACCCGTTACGGGTGACATAAAGATCGAAATCAACCCGTTAATGGTTAAGGTAAGGCTAACAATGCTCACTATTTCTTTATCTGAAACATTCGGTAATGCAACCATCATCTGCTCACCCAAGGTATTAGTTAGCGTAATCACGGTAAAAAAGCATAGGAACCCGATTATGCCCAATAAGAGTATTTCTCTTGTTAAATTTTCTTTAAATTGTGTCAAGGTTTTCCCTAAAAATGAACGTTCTTCGGGACTCCCCTCCGGCGGGGACAATTCATAAGGTTTACAAATTAGGTCTTCACACCCTTTTATCCCGTATAAAAATAAAAATAATGAAAGGGTTGATATTATTGGGTTAATAATAAATAGATATCTCCATCCCCCTGCCAATGATACAAGGAGTCCTGCAATAAATGACCCCAATGAAATCCCGATACCGGCTGAAGAATTAAAAACCCCCATAATTGCTCCCTCCTTTTCTTCTGGGGTGATGATGCTTAAGATGGCCAGCACAGTAGGATTAATAAAGGAGAACCCTATTCCTTGGATGAAAAAGGCGAGTAAGAATAACCAATACACCCGAATGAAGATCGCCAATAAAGAAGTGAGTAATGAACCTATAAAGATGATATACCCTAAAATCATCACTTTTTTCTTGTCAACCACATCGGAAAATGTTCCGCCAAATAATTGAAACAGGGCGAATGGAAAAATATAGAATGAAATTGCCAGCGAAACTTGGGAGATTGTGGCCAAAGAAAA
The DNA here is from genome assembly GCA_046483985.1 of Promethearchaeia archaeon. Taxonomy (GTDB): domain Archaea; phylum Asgardarchaeota; class Lokiarchaeia; order Sigyniarchaeales; family SOKP01; genus JAWOCD01. The sequence continues at coordinate 44,850 of JAWOCD010000031.1, read as the reverse complement.
ATTCGCTCGCAATGGTTCAAATAAGGGAATAATCGCGTTGGTAGTAAGGGGTCCCAAGATTGAAGATAGAAAAATAAGATATCGGCGGGGGGGAAATCTTTTACTCATTATGAGCTAAAAAGGAACTGATCTTTCAAAAAGATTTTTTATATGTCGCTGAAATTGCCGCCCATAAATAGATCATGAATGAATGTGACAAATGAGAGCCTCATAATATAGATTATTAAAATCATGAAGATAATGACTCTGTAGCGGCGCCTCCATTTTTTTTCTTTTATATTTTCCAAGAAGATTAAAATAATGAAACCGATAAACATTAAATGGGAGGGTTGAAGGGCTTTCCATAAAACGGAGTCGATAAGTGTTAGTATGCTTAATAGGATTGAGTCATTTTTCATTATATCACCACCGCCGTGGGTCCAATTTCCCACCATTCCCATAAAATAGTCCGGAAATAGAATATAGGGAATACAGATGAGTCCAAAAGGTACGATAAAATAGATAATATCTTTAAGTTTTATTTTTTTAACAATTAGGAGAACCGGAAGGAATATGACAGAGTTTATTTTAAAAGTGGCTAAGGTGAATAAGATTCCCGCAAGCCATTTCTGATCTCTTTCATAAGACGTGTAGGAACAAAAGAGTAATAATAAGATCAAGAAATTCACATTATTAAAGTACCCGGAGACCGCGTAACTTATCGTGACAAACCCATAAAATATGACCAGATCAAACTTCTGTTGGAACACCACTTGGGCTTCTTTTACCACATAGATACAAGATAATAATCGTAACATGTCCCAGATATAAACGCCCACTTCAACGGGCAGTAAGTACATTGGATAAAACATAAAGTACCAGAAATAAAGATAATAAGGCGGAAATTGAGGATACGAGATGGGGTCATAAAAATTGACTAAACCATTGCCCATCCCCTCTATTAAAATCCTATAATCGAAATCTCTCGATAATTCAATTATATAAGGCATTTCTAGCGTGTTGACGAGAATTCTCAAGATTGTAAGCACAACAGTGATCCCTACTAAGATATAGATAACATACTTATGAAAAGAATACCCCTCGTCTTCTCTTAGTTCGGGATTGCTTTCTCCATTCATCATGGTTTTACTCCTTCTAAATTACATTAAAAAATAGTTAATGTTTTAAAAAAATAATGAATTGCAAACCAAAAATCCTTTAGGAAGAGCCGAACAAAATCCTCTTCCCAAATTAAAATTTACCACTAGAGAGCTTACTCATAATGATTCTTCCGTAAGGATTACGGTGAATACGTTTGGAGAGGATGTTAGACTGATGTTATGTCAGCAATCTTCGATGAATTATGAATCCACGTTATTTATGGCGTGGTAGTTCAAAATAATTTTCAAAAATAGAGTAGAAGAAAAAAATGAAAATAAAAATCTAATCCGAATTTTCTTTTTCGCCAGCGTCTGTATCGCTTTGACTCATCGCAGTCTTGTCTGTTTCGTTTTTTCCAGTAACTAAAAATTCAATTAATTCATTAATCCGTGGCACCATTGAAGATGGATTGGGTAAGTCTCCCTCGGAGAGTAAGCAATTTTCAAATAATTGGATAACAACGGGTTTAATTATTTTGTTATCTTCATCCCTTGCATACAGATCAATTAATTTTTTGACCATTGGATGCTTGGGATTAAATTCCAATATCTTTCGTGGAATACTGAATTTTTGACCGGTTTGTGCCTGGGTCCAATAGCGCATTGCACGTTGTTGACTTGAAGTGGGTCCGCCGGCAGGGTTAGCTAACCGACATGGATTTCCATATAGTCTTTTAGACGTACCAGCTTTTACTATTTTATCCTCTAATATATCCTCAACATAATCAAGGAAATCACTTACTTTATCTGGTAATTCTTTTCTCTTTTCCTCCTCTTCTTGTTCCTTTCCTTCTTCTTCCTCTCCCTCTTCTTCTGTTTCGGCAACATCAATGGGAGAGAATTGAAGATATTCCGTCTCTTTTTCTTCTCCTTCACCAACTTCGAGTTTATAATCGTTCATGTTCATCATTAGGAAGTTATCCACAGATTCATCGAATAAGATAACTTCAAGATCGTTTTTCTCATAATATCCAAGATGAGGTGACATTTTCAAAGTGTCCAAATCTTCCCCGATCAAATAGAAGATTTCTTCTTGATCTTCCTTCATTCTCTCAACATACTCTCGGAGTCCTATTAGTTCTCCCTCCTCTGTCTTCGAAGTTTTCACTCGTAATAAATCTTTGAGCTTGTCTTTCCGTGCCGTATCCGTAATGATACCTTCTTTGATGAAATGCCCGAACTTATCCCAAATCTCCATGTACTTATCAGTTTCCTCTTCGGCCAGTCGGTTCAGTTCCCTAATAAATTTTTTGACCACTAAATTGCTCATCTTCATAATTAGTCGATTGGCTTGAATAGTCTCCCGAGAAATATTAAGGGGGATATCATCAGATTCTAAAACTCCTTTTACAAATCGCATCCATTTTGGGATGAGTTCTTCACATTTTTCCATGATCATAACATTTTTGGAATATAACGATAAGCCATATCGAGTTTCGGGTTGAAGCATATCTTCACTTGCGGATCCGGGAATATATAAGATGGAGCGAAATCGAATGCGCCCGCTGACTTGATAGTTGATCACATGGAGATAATCATCGTATTTTTTTGAGATAAAGTGATAGAAATCCTCGTATTCTTCTTCCGTCACATCATCTTTCTTTTTTTTCCATAATGGCCTTGTCTTATTGACGGGTTCTTTTTCCTCCTCTCCTTCACCTTTTTCTTCCTCTTTGTCTTCCTCTTTTTCACCTTCAGGTTCCTCTTCCTTCTTTATTTTTCCTCTTTCCGGTGTTTCTCCTTCTTCCAGTTCGTATACATAGATAGGAAATGGTACAAAATTTGAGTACTTCTTGATTATTCGTTCAATTCGGAAGTCGTTTAAATATTCGGTTTCCTCTTCGTTGAGATAAAGGATGACGTCAGTTCCACGTTTTTCTTTGGTTATCTTTTTGACATCGAATTTACCTGTACCGTCTGATTCCCATTCATAAGCATCTTCCTCTTTCACGTATGATTTCGTCCGAACTTTCACATTATCGGCTACCATGAACACCGAATAAAAGCCAATACCGAATTGACCGATGATATCTAAATCAACTTTTTCCTCCTCTTTCTCTTGCATCTCCTTAAGTTTATTGATAAACTTTTCGGTTCCGCTGCTAGCTATAGTTCCCAGATCGTTGATGAGTTCTTTCTTTGTCATACCCACCCCGTAATCGCGGACGAGAAAAGTTTTTTTATCAGGATTAAAGTATATTTCAATCCGAAGTTCCTCATCGGGATCTTCGATGTCTCTGTTTGTTAGGAGAATAAATTTAATCTTTTTTAATGCATCCACTGCGTTGCTGATTAATTCCCTCAAGAATATCTCTTTATGTTTATAGAGTGATTTACTGAGAATATTCAAAAGTTTTTTAATCTCAGCTTGAAAGTCATATTTTGTCATACTTTTAAAAATGAAAAGTAATTTTTAAAAATTTTTTTTAGAAATTTATTAAAAGAGACTTTAAATGAGGAGATGGGGGGGTTGAAGTGAATTTTACAAAAAACCTTAAAAAATGAGGGAAATGTGAGGAGCTTGTTCCCTATCTACGGATACGGTTAAAAGCTTAGTGCTTTCATTATAATCAAATTTGGCTTTTTTGTTTTCATTTATTAGGATTTTATGTGGATTTTGCTCGGAATAGAATCCAATTAATCCACCATATAAGAGTTTTACTTCTATCCGATTCTCTTTTCTTTTTATTTTCTCAAAAATCCCACCAGAATTATACATTGTTAGAATTCCAATAGGAGCAAAACCATCCTTGATTTCGGCTATTGTGAAGAGTTCAAAGCCTTTAATTCCTAAATTGATAGTTATAGATGTATTTAATTGTAGAGTACTGAGTTTCTGTGTTCTGAATTTATATATTGCAAAGTGCCCTTCATTTCTTCTTTTCCTAAACTTTTCAACAAGGGTCGGAGTAAAGGATGTCTTGGTCTCACTTTTCTGCATTACATTGAAAAGTCCTACGATAGAATTCAATCGATTATAGTTAAATATTTTCAAAGCTCTTCCTGGCTTTGCTGGATTATGGAATAAATTTTCTTGGGCAAGAAGGGCGGGTTCTTTACACCGTAAGATACGACCGTTAGGAAGTACCAACTTCTTTAGAACTTGTGCATTTACCTCTTTAAAATTGTCTGCAAAATAAACTGGAGACCCAGAGATCGCTCTTGCAGCGGCTTGATATTCTCCCCACGGGTGCTCAGTCTGAAACATATCCCAGTCGGGGTGGGCGAATTTTCCGCACCACAAATTATTGTAAGCATTATAGATTATATGCGTAGTCTGTTTTTTTTCTTTTTCGGGAAAATAATCGTTTGAATTTCTGGTAATATTGCTCTCATTTAGTTGATAATATACATTAGTGTTTTGGGACATACAATTGATGATGCTGTACGGAGAAAAATGACTGGATACAGATTCTTCCAGCACCCTATGATATTTTCTCATCATATGTGCTTGATAACCCATATTGTATGTTTGCAACTCCATTCCGGATTGGTTATCCACTTTCACCCCGTCAACGCCCTGGGAGGCTAACCATCCATGATAATCATCCCAAAACTCCCTCATTTGTTCTGGATATAATACCCCATAGTGATATTTAAGAGCATGCTGTAACTTATTAATCCCTTTTATCCATTTTGAATAGATACTCATATTTGGATACGAGGGACCATACTGGGGTAAATTTTTTGTTATCTTGAATTTCTCTCCGTATGGGCTGAAATGGATTGCAATATTAGACCAGTAACCTTGGAAAGTATGCCACACCAAAAAGAATGAGACGTCAAATCGCGTTTTTATGAATTTTATTGTGCCATTTAATCCATCAGGAAACTTTTTTCTGTCCACGCCCTTATCCAGCAACTTTCGAAATCGTGTTTTTTGCCATCCGTCATCCAATAGTACATATCCTAAATTAATCCCTTTTTTCTTGACAATTGTATGGACCATCCGAATAAGTTTTTCCTGATTGACCTTCCGATAGAAGGTATTCCAAGTACAATATCCCAAATACTCCGCCCATTCTGGTACTCTTTTGTCTTTACGTAGGGTTCCAGCATCTACAAATTCACAAATCGATTTGCTGGCCTTTTCTAACATTTCATATAGATTATTACCCACTCTTATGTATAATCCCCTTAATACGCGTATTCTTCCGGTCTCGCAATTGTTATCTGCCATTAGTTCTAATCCATCTTGGTTCCCGTTCAAGTAAAGATTATATCCTTTATCAATTAGGGGAATAAGGGTAACAATAAACCCGTCACTTCGCTCATACCAGAGAATAATGGAACGTTTTGGAATTTCAGACTCCTTGTTTCCAAAATAGGGGCGAAACCAATACGGTAGCGCTCGAAAAAGAGAAGTGAACCGAATCAATTTTGCTAATTGCATTCCGGACCAGTAAGTTAGTGAGAATTTTTTAGGTTTAGAAAAAGAAAGGAACACCTCATTATCCTTATATTGATTTTGATTAATTGTGGTTCCTTGCGGTAGATGGGAAAGCAGCTCTTTTCCATCAAAATTTAATATTCCGTGTTTAATCTCAAAATTCATTATGATCTTGAATCATAATAGAATAAAAAACATTATCAAGTACCACTTCAAAAGCCATCTAATAGTAAATAATAAATAATAAATAATAAATAATAAAAAATGATGATTTAGATTTTAAGCTTTTTTAAATCTGAGCTTTTCCTGAGCTTTTTCGAAATCGTCTTCCTGCGGAGAATCTTCATGAAATCATTTTCCCTTCGCTCCAATCGGTTTAAATATCTATCTAACTTGTCGAAATTATTAAAGAATTTTTCATGACCGTCTGCGATAATCTTCACTCCGCGTTGCCCGTTAGGCTCAATTATCGCGTATATTCCGCCTGCATTTTGGGAATGTTTAATGTATGTTCGGGTTTCACCATCGTTATTTTCATTTCCTTTTCGAGCCCAGAAATTCTTCGATAACAGATAACTGCGATACATACTCATGTTTACACAAAAACCTCATTTGATGTTTTATTTACATATATTCCCAAGCAATCTACCGATATGCTCGGTGTATTCCTTGAGATGTGATCTAAATAATATGAATAATCTTGACTTCTTAATACCGTATAATATCTGGATTATACCATATCCAGATAATATGAAATTTCTAATCTATCGCTTTCTTTTATATTCATATTATTCAGCCTTATCATACTCTAATGATTTGTGAAATCCCTTATAAATCAGAAAGTAAAAAAGTTTGTAGTAACTACTTCTGAGAATTTAGTTACCCTCTGTTTCCATTGCAATAGTTACCGACAAAAATACGCTTACACGATCAATACCGACAAAATTCTCTAAATCCCTCTTCCTAAGAATATCTTATTATTAAATTATAATTGTAAGATTTTTAACTGAGTTAGTAAGTAAATTAATTACCCTATGAAATTAGATTTTCCTCGAATGATCATTTATGGAACCATAAGCGCCATTATATATATTGTCGTTCCGATCATTTTGTTTAATTATCTTTCTGGATTAGGGTTGATCAGCTTCAAGGCTGAGTTTAAGAATAATCTGCTTACACTTGGAGTAATTTTTGTAATTATCACCTTAGGAAAAAATATGTTTTCTAAGGAGACCATTACCAGCAGCGCAATTGGAATTATTTCTGCGATATATTCGGGTTTTTATGCATTTTACTTGTTTGGGGGTTTTTCTTCGGAAAAAACTTGGGGGAGTTATCAGATAATAACCGAAAACTTTGTTGCTGTTTTGGGGCTTCAGATTATTGCATGGACACTACTTGCAAGTGCGATGGTAAGAGCGCTTGGGTCGGGCGTACGATTAATAGAAAATATAAGAGCCAAAGGAAAAGAGCGCAAAGCATCCAAGAAATTTCATATTCATCAAATATTTAGCGTAATTGGTTTGGGTATTTCTTTATTCATGCTTGGCTATTTAGGAAGCATTGCCTATAGCGGAAGTAATATCTCCGTAAATGTTAAGGAGGAGTATGACTACGATTATGATAACGCGGGAACGCCTACAAATTATACCGATGATAAGTTCAATATTACGATGTATTTCGATTTACAGAACTATGGCTTTTATGCAATTTCGGACGTGGTGATTAATGTGGATATTTATACCATCGAAACTACTGACCCCTCCCAACTTCTGCTTCCAGATGATACAAAAATTGGAGAAGTTGATGATGTTTCCTACGGAGATTTTCCGAGCAAACAAACGGCTTATGAAAAGGAGCTTGTGGTTCAAATCTTTTCGGACTACGCAGCAGGGCTTGCCCAATACGATGCTAATCTCAGTCTACGGGTACATTTTTCGAGTAATTATGCTGAGATAAATATAGACTTTTTTTCGAACCAGACAACGCAATGGGAGAGCATGATTTAGGAGGTTTTTAAAAATAGTAATTATAAAGAAGAGATATGCAATCTGTTCTTTCTTCCTTTATTTTTTCTGTTTTTCCAAATGCAGTAAATCTACCTTCTTTCTAATGGTATCAAGCCTCTCGCCTTTTATGGGATAAAAATAAAGTCCAATAAACGCAATAATAAGTACAATAATGGGGAACCAACCGACCAAAACTTGGAGGCCCGCCAATACGTTCACACCAGGATTTGGGGAGTAATTGGAGGCCCATTCAGTTCCCTGAAATACTAACCCGATTACCAGAAAGTTAATAACTCCCGACATTCGAATAATAAAGCTAATGATTCCGTAATACGCTCCGCTCCTCCGAGTCTTATGTTTAATTTCATCCTCATCAATGATCTCAGCCAAACATTGATCGTAAAAATATAACGACCCGCCCAACCCGATCCCCGCAAATGCCAAAGCAGCTACTGCGGTAGGAAAGGTTCGCATGTACATGAAGATGAATTGACCAATTGCCCAAAGGATAAAAGCTAAAAGTCCCGCAAAGCGTGCCCCTTTCCTCCTTCGTATCTTTTCCCAAAGGGTCATGCTCATACCCGCCACTAAAAATGCGGCAAGTAACAGAACACCTATCAAGATGGAATTCTGGTCTGCAATACCCAAGACATAGGTGGCATAGAGGGGAATAGCGGTGGGTAAAATTCCTGAGCAGATCCACGTGCCTAATGCAGGGATCATAAAAATTAGAAATGTCTTATTACTGAGCGTAATTTTCATTGCTCTTTTAATCGAGGGAGCCGTTTTTGCATCCTCTTCAAATTCCGTCTTTCTGGCAATTCCTTTGGTGATAACGAGAAACAAGGAAACACTAATAATAATTGCGGCAATAATTCCGGTAATCATATATTGGAAGGGGGTATAACTATACCCATATTGATTTGCCATATCTTCGATAATAAATGAAGGCAGTACAAACGCAAAAATCAGAGAAACGATTACAAAAATTCCCCGAATCTTTCCCACCTCACTTCTTCCCTTCATACTGGTAAATTGCTCTGAAAAGAACGCGTTATAATTTAAATTCCAAGCCGTGTAGATAAGATCAAAGAGAAATAGTATCAGCAGGAAGTATAAGAATTTAAAGGGAACTTCTGCATTCAATGGAGGTGTAAACAATAACACCATGATGATTGCGAGCGGAGCAATAGCTATCCTCATCCAGATAATACGTCGTCCATGCTTGCTAATAGTCTTATCAGAGATAAAGCCAACTAATAAATCGTTAATTGAGTTCCATCCAGACCAGATGATAAAACCAGTAGTGATTAGCATTAATGGGATTCTTACAACTGCAAAATAAAAGGTAAAGATAAGGAAAGTAAACGTCTGGTATGCTACTCCATCTCCAACTTCTCCAAGCGAATAATAAAACTGAATTTTTTTGGGGACACGTTCGGTCATTTTATTTTTTTCAGACATAAATAATTATATAAGTGGACTAGATTTAAGATATTTTTCCAAAATAAAATAGAGAATTAAAAAAATAAGAAAAGAAATTGACTATTTTCCAAAAAACCTAAGTCTTACCAGGTACTTTTGCTCGTTTTTCACCCTTTTTTGGCTTTTTTGTGGGCCCAAACACATACCATAGTCCTTTTTGATATACTTTATTGCCCCCAAATGTGTATTTGGAGATTAACTTAAAGCACACATACCAAGTTGGGTAGGAGAGAAAAAGTAAAACTGCAATTGCATTTAATCCAGAACCATTGTAATCGATGTTCCAATCGATTCCAATTAACTGAAATGAGTTCCACATGTAATCTTTTCCATTATCAATATTTACCCACGGAATCTGGTTGAATATACCAATAAGATTATTATTAAACACTCCCACATAGAAAAGAATACCCATTATCATTAATCCACCAACCACTATAACGGAGTAATAAAATATCCATGCTAAATGGTGTTTAGGTAATCCAAATTTATGGTAGAAATACTGAGAATAGAAGCCAAGCACAGCGATCAATAAAAATGCGACAAAAAATCCCATTAGAACACTTCACCTCCTTCCATTGGTGTCTTATAGGGCTTCTCGGGTGGTAGCGCAGGCTTTGATTCTGTATTAATATATTCTTTTTCTTCCCATTCTGGCTCTTCAAACCAACCACGCTCTTTATACCATGCGATTGTTTCACGATTTGATTCTCGGAAGTCATTATATTGAAATTCAAAACCGAGTTCTTTAATCTTTTGATTGGAAAAGTAGTATTGATGCGTTAAGTAACCTACCATTGGAAGATCGAATTTTGGTCGAACTCCGTAATCGTGTGCTTTTTTCTCTTTTAGCTCCCCGAGGTTATATACAATTTTGGCAAGGACTTTATATAGAAACCATGGACAGGGAATTGTAAAAAAATCAACATTGAGTTCATTATAAATGAATTCCAGAAAATCTTCTTGTAATGGTGTGTCATTTACAACGTTATACACTTCTCCTATCGCATCATCTTTCTCAGAAAGAAAAATTGCAGCTTCTACTAAGTCTTCCACCCGGACCATGGGCATCATAAGTTTATGTTTCTTTGGAAACACTTTTGGTAAAAAGATTGTTCCCATTTTATGTAACATATGATAGATATGAAACATTCCGTAGGTTTGATATGGCCCATAGATTGGAGCAGAACGAATAATTGTAAATTTTAAATTTTTACGCTGTTCTCCTAATTCATTAAGCAAATTTTCTTGCTCAACCTTGGTCTGTGAATAATTATTTGGAGGATTAAAGGGAGCCTCTTCATTGATTGGATAAATATATCCATCTTCATCTCTTTGATAAATAGGTTCCCCATACACTCCGCAAGTTGACCAATGAATAAATCGTGGGGGTTCTGTGCTTGTCTTATCGGTATGTTCCAACATAACCTCAACGAGATTTTTTAATCCATCATAATTTACTTTATGCAATAGTTCATATGAAGCACCATAATCATATAAACTTGCAGGATGAAAGATAACATCATAGTTTTTCTTTCCTTTGGGAAAGACTTCATCCGAAAAAAGTGTTCTTAAAGTTTCTTTTTTAGTCAGATCGGCTGCGATGTAGTTTACCCCTTTCCACTCTCTGCAATCTAAGTACTTTAACCTCTTGCTGAATACCTTTTCTTTCGTCATTATCACGTCCCGATCAGATTCTTTTAAATCCGTTGCTACGACTTCCCAGCCTTTGTCTAACAGATGTCTAACCAAAAAGCTTCCGGTATGCCCTAATGCCCCATCAACTAAAGCTAACTTCATATTTTAAAAATATTCCACCGAAATTTTGAGTTTTTATTCGAATTATTAACAAAAATGTAAATTCTCTATATTATATAACCTTTTCTTCTCGTTCTATAAATAGATTAAAATCAAAAATTCTAAAAGTTTAAAAAACTTATTTTACTCAGAAATGAAAAAGGATCATCGAAGCGCATTAGTTCTTATCCCTCCCAAATCAAAATGGGATGAGATCCAAGATATCCGATTAAAATTTGACGAGGATATCTATGAATGGATGCCCCATATTAAACTTTTATATCCATTTATCTCACTAGCGCAGTATCCGGGGGCAAAACGAGATATTTTTGATGTATGTGAAAGATTTCACCCATTTGAAGTATCTTTAACCGAAGTAGACTTTTTTTTACATAAATATCAGACAATCTCCGTCTGGCTTAAACCAGAACCAACTAAAAAGATTAAAAAACTCCAAGAGTTGTTGCTTAGAACCTTTCCAAACTGTAACGATGTCAATAGTTTTATGACGGGATATGTTCCCCATCTTACAGTGGCCAAATTTAAAGGAACGTATAAGATTCGGGAAAAAATAAAGAAAGTGCAAAAACTCTTCGACAAAATCTCATTTATTGTGGATAGCATTTACGCAGTAGAAAAAGGGATTGAAGTAGGTTCAGTTTATGTTATTGAGGAAGAATTTCCTTTTGTTTAATAAATTTGAGCATTTAATGGAATTCCTTTTCAAATTCCCACACGTTGTCATTGATCGTATGAAGGTTTTTAATGACTTTTCCTTTCTTCTTTTTTTCCATTTCATCTGCATTGTAGAGTGCCTTTCCAACAGCTAAAGTTCGATCTTGCTTTTCGGCCGCGATTCGAATAATATCTCCTTTTCTAATCTGATCATTTATTTTTGTGATCCCTGGTCTCATAATATCGGCCCCATCAGTCACGAATCTAATCGCGCCATCGTCTACATGCACTGATTTTAAACCAACTCTATTGTCTAACAATAACGTAAGAACCGGGATATAACCATCCTTACTTTTCCATAACCGCAATTCATCATTAATGGCATAGAGTTCGTCATTCTCTTCTGTTTTAATCCATTCGACTTTGGTATCCTCTGGAAACACGTTTTTCACAAAATCCTCGTTATAATGGTTTTTAACATCTTTTTTGAGGTCTCGAATTGTAGATTCCTTGATGAAATGACGTTGTTTTATATTCATCTTTATTATTTTCGCTAATTTCTGACTTATTACCTATTCTTTATTATTACTAAATACAATAAATATGTGTTGATATATATTATTAAGTCTTTAAATTCTTAAATCCTTTAAGGAGTCTATTATGAAAAAAGTTCATACCTCCGCTGTGGTTATAATCCCGCCAGAAAGCGTGTGGAATCCCATCCAGAATATTCGAAAAAAATACGACCGTCAAATAAGACGGTGGATGCCCCATATTAATTTGATGTATCCGTTTGTACCTCGATCCAAATTTGATGATATTACACCAAGATTTAAGTCAAAATGCCAGAAACTTAAGCACTTCGAAATTACCTTGAAGAAGGTAAATTATTTCCATCATCGTAGGCAAAATTATACTTTGTGGTTAGATCCAGAACCAAAAAACAGAATCTTAAATCTTTATAAAACCTTCGTGGACATTTTACCCCAGTTTAATGATTTAGATCGCTTTAAAGGAGGATATACTCCCCATCTAAGTATAGGGCAACTTAGGGGAAAGGGTCGATTTAAAAAGGTTTTTTCTCAAATACAAAGAAAATGGAAGCCCTTGAATTTCAAATTGGAAGAAATTTATTTTATTAACAGAAAACAACAACAAAATTCACGATTTATGGTCATTAAAACGATTCCACTTGGACTACCCCATGATTTAAAATAAAGCAAGATTTTTAATTTATCATAACCATTTTCAATACTAGAAGAGATGAGAGGATAAGATTTTGTTAGATTTGATTATATTTCTTTTGATACTAATTGGACTTATGATATTGGTTCTTTTAATTCTAAGAGCTTGGATTAGGAAAAAACGTGATATTCGGCCCAAAAGATTAGATAAATTTTTGGAATCGCTAAGCGATGTTAAGGCGAATCAAGATAAACCTAATATCATCATAATTCTGACGGACGATATGGGATATGCGGATATTTCGTGTTTTAACCTGGATCCCCAATCAATTCAGACGCCAAATATCGATAAATTAGCAAATAAGGGGGTAACTTTTACCAATTTTTATTCCTCTGCTCCAATTTGTTCTCCCTCCCGAGCGGGGCTTTTAACGGGTCGCTATCCGGTTCGAACACATGTTCCTACCGTCTTTATCCCGAGCGATTCTCTAATCTCTCCATTAGCTCGTATATTCTTATATTCATACGGGATGAAAGGAATTTCCCCAGATGAAATCACCCTTCCCGAGGTACTGAAGAAGGTGGGCTATCACACCGCTCTTGTCGGAAAATGGCACTTGGGCGATAGTGAACCGCATCTTCCCAATGATAAGGGATTTGATTTTTTCTACGGGGCACATTTCAGCAATGATATGGATCCCTATGAGATTTACCGAGATAAAACAGTGGAATTGGAAGAGCCCGTGGATCAAGATGAACTTACCAAGTTGTTAACGAAAGAATGTCTCAACTTTATTAAGAAAAGTAAGGATAACCCATTTTTTCTATACTATGCTCAGCCGTTCCCCCACGAACCGTTGCATGCTTCTGATGATTTTAAAGGGAGTTCCCACGGTGGAGTCTATGGTGATGCCGTGCAAGAGGTGGATTGGAGTGTTGGAAAAATAATAGATACATTAAAGAAGGAAAATCTACTTGAAAATACATTAATATTGTTTTCGAGCGATAACGGTCCTTTCCATCAAGGAAATCCAGGCTACACAAGGGGACGAAAAGGTTTAACTCTTGAGGGAGGACAAAAGGTTCCATTTTTTGCTTATTGGCCTAAACACATTCCAGCGGGAATAAAAAATGACACTCCGTTAATGAACATAGATTTATTCCCCACACTTTTAAATATCATTGGAATTCCTTTGCCGGATGATAGAATAATTGATGGTACGGACTTCAGTCCTTTATTAAAGGAAGAATCAGCTGAACTCGAAGAACGTCCCCTATATTACTTCTGGAATAAGGAATTACAAGCGGTCCGAAATGAAAAATGGAAATATAATATTAAACACCGATCCGATATTTCCACTTATTTCTATTTGAAACTCGGTCCTTCTCTCTTTGATCTTGACGCTGATCCCAATGAATCCTATAATCTCATTTCGCATTTTCCCGAAAAAGGGCAGAGATTAAAAGATCAGCTCGAGAAAATGAAAGACCATCTGAGCGATAATCTACGGGGCTGGAAAGACTAAAAGTCATATTCTTTCTTCTTTTTTCTGTCCTATTTCTTTCTTTCCAATTTTCTAAATAACTGTTTGCATTCTCTGGTATATCTCTGCGCCTTTTTTTCATCATTTCCTCTTAGAAAATTGATGGGGATATATTTCTGATGTTCATACAAGAGATAAAATAAGTCTCTCACTTCTGTTGCATGATCTTTTCTCCTTTGCAATCCATATCCCTCCCAAAAACTCGGTTTGGATATGCCGCAATAATCTAATACCGCATATTCAATTTCAGGATCCCCCCACACAGCTCTGTCCCAATCCACTATTCCCGTAATTATACCGTTTTTATTTACCAGTATGTTCTGTGCCCAGATGTCCATATGCAATAGACAAGAGGAAATTTTCTTTCGAGTTCGGAAGGCTCTTCTCTTCTCCTCCAGTAGTCCAATATACCGCAGTTTCTCTGATTCACTATAAAATCCGTATTCATAAATTCCTTGAATCATTTTACTCCACATAATTTTAAATGCTTCCCACCATGATGATTGAGGTTTCATCGGGCGATGAGGCCCCAAATATCCAAACCGTTTAGCGTGAATATTATGAATTGATCGGAGGTACTCACCAATCTTTCTTACAATCTTATTTCTCTCATTGGAATTTAACCAATATGCCCTACTTAGAGCTGTCCCGTTAAGCCTTTCCATAATGAGATAATTACGGTCAATTATTTTCCGAGACTTATCAAAAACATAAATTTCAGGAATTGGAATATTTGTCAAATCCAATACCAATTTATGGATTTTTGGCTCTTGTTTCATCATATTTCTTTCGTAAAATAAAAATCCTGCGTCATCACGAGGAGATATTCGAAGGATTAACTCTTTGGGAGAATTAACTTCTTTTCCATTAAGTTTGAAGAGTTTTTCCTTCAAGGTGATAATATAGGTTTTATTGAATAATCCCGTTTCGATTCTGTTTATCTGAGCAATCTCCTTATGACAATGACCTTTAATGATTTTTCTGATTTTATTTTGCATATTCTATTTTTTTCCTATATTTTACCATTTTAAATTGTAAAAAATTAAAAAATGTTAAAAGTTTAGAATTTATTATAAATTCAACATAATTGAAAACAACATAAAGGTTCAGATTATTTATGAGTGAAGATGAGAAACTGGTTCACAAATCGAATATCGGTGAAACAATTTATAAATTGATCATAATAGGAGATCCTGCGGTAGGAAAAACTTCCTTAGTGACCAAGTTCGCCACGAAAAAGTTTGAAAAAAAATACCTACCAACGGTGGGAGTGAATATCGTTAAAAAAAAGCTTGATATGGAAATTGATGAGAAGGAAATTGAAGTAAATCTAATGCTCTGGGATGTAGCTGGCCAGCCACAATTCTACATGCTGCACAAGCCCTATTTCAACGGTGCAGATGGAATTATTCTCGTTTTTGATGTAACGCGAAGTTCTACTTTCTCAAACGTGAAAAACTGGTATAAAACAGCCGTCAAATACGGGCTTAGCCGGGTTCCGCGAATTTTAGTGGGAAATAAAATTGATTTGAAGGAAGAACGAAAAATAATTCGACCTATGGCAAACCACTTATCTGAAGAACTGAATGCTCCGTACTCTGAAACGTCGGCAAAGACGGGACACAATGTGAAAAAGATCTTCAATAAGATTTCAGAGCTTTTATACCATTCAAAAAAGAAGCCGTTATCATAAAATTTTTTTTCTTATTTATTTGAGAGTATAAAACCCGCCGCCAATAGTCGGGTTCGGGAAGCATCCAGTCCGGAATCCACTCGGGAAAGCGTTTCAGTATCGTGGTCGTAGACCCGTTTAAGGACATGCGATTCTATTAGAAATCCGAGCCGGAGTGCGAATCCGATTCCGATTGTTCCGAGCAATCACAGTGTTAGGATTATTTGGGATAATCATAGGCGCACTTATGTTATTTCGGCGCCCTATGTTTCCCTTATACTAGGATTTAGTATCAAAATGGTCAAAGAGATCTTTTTTGTACTGGTATAAAGGATGTGATGTTTGCGATATGAGTCAACACGAGGAACCGACCGTTATCTTGGACGCCCGCGAGCGGAAATTAATTGACCTCTTGGAGCGCCGGGGGCCGTCGGATTTTTCCCTTACGGTTGCGACTTTGGATGTGGGCGACATTTTACTTTCGGAGGAGTGCGCCGTCGAGCGGAAGGAAGGGTTCGATTTTATGGGGTCGCTCATCGAGAATCGGCTGTTCGAGCAAGCCGAGCGGTTGACGCCGACCTATGTGCGGCCCATCTTGCTGCTGGAGGGCTTGACCTCCTTTGTGTTCGACAACGTGAATCTGCGGCCGGCGAGCGTCTACGGGGCGCTGACCAAGATCTGGAAGTTGGGGATCTCGGTGGTGCCCACCGTGAATTTGGAGCATACCGCGGTGTTTATCGAGCGGATGGTCACGCGGCTGTACTTTAAGGACGCGGAGGCGGCAAAAAAGGTTTCTTTGAAATAAAATTGGCAGGATGGCGTTGAATTTTTTTGGAAAGACTTTGAAATAAAATTGGCAGGATGACGTTGAAACTCTAGAGTTCGCCGGGGGGACTTAAAGTTCTACATTATCAGAGTTTATTCTACATTATCAGAGTTTATTCTACATTATCAGAGTTTAGACCGATTCTAAATATTTTTGCAGATTATCTATTGTGTGGTATATGGTATAATAACCTTCTTTTTGTCCAATTATTAAACCAGCTTCTTTTAATATATTAAGATGATGGGTAATGGCTCCATCAGTGGTTCCTAAAACCTTAGCTAAAGCACAAGTGCACATGGGCCTATTCTTTAATAATTTGAATATTAAAAATCGTTTTCTCTTTGAAAGAGCCTTGTGAATTGACAGTTTTTTTTCAAAATCCTTTTTTCCTTCAAATTGAGCAATAAAGTTCTTATTTTCTTTTAAAAATTGATCACACGATACTGTTTTTTCAATATCCTCAATATAATTTTTGAAACGATTCTTACTCATCTTATATCAATAATTAAAACTATTTTAAATTCTTTTTGTTCATTTTAATAAATTTTAAATTAGATTTTTAATTATCAACAAGTAATGAGGTGTTAAATAAGGATGGATAAATCTGAATTTGAGGAATGTAAGAATTATAATTATTATGATGAATTTATGGAAAATGCTTTAAAATTTGACGGACTAACTATGGATGATTACCAAGAATTTATGCAAAAGGTCCCTCCGATTTTGTTAAAAAGAGAGGAAAAAGATCCCATCTTGATGTTTGAAAATATCATTGAATTCTTAAGAGATAAATGGGCTGCATCCGAAGAACTACCATTTCATGGCCCATGGCATCATGGATTGGTTCCTGGAGTTATCATCGCGGCGCTTCGAAATAATGGTTATAATTTCACGGATAAAGATGTTAAGGAAGCATTTTCCCGGGGTCTAAAGATACCCGCTGGAGGTTGTGGATTTTGTGGTACTTGTGGAGGTGGAACTGGGCTTGGAATTGCGATAAGTATAGTAAATGAGGCAACACCATTTCATAATAAGGAACGGTCTTCTGCATTCAAAGCAGCGCTTAAAGCTAATGAGCGGATAGGAAAGCTCGGCGGCCCACGCTGCTGTAGGCTGTCTGCATATACCGCACTTGATCAAGCAATAAAACTTCTAACTGATGAAGAATACGATATACCTCAACAAAAAGTTATTGGACGTTGTGAAGTGCATAATCTAAATAGCCAATGTCATGGAAATCGGTGTCCTTATTTTCCAAAAAACAGATAACATTTTCAGATCAACTTCCAGTTTTGTTACTTTTTTTAACTTCAAAAGACTTTATAAGATTAATTCAAAATTTTATTTTTCCAAAAAGTGAGTTTCTCTTTCAGGTCGTCTTTTACCTCCTTACTCAAGGAGGTGCCTTGTTTTAGTTTTTTAATATCTTTTGAGATCTCATATAAAACCCGGTGTCCTCCCAATTTTTCGAAAATCTGGTTCTTAATCCTTAATAAATCCTCCTTGACTTCAAGGATATTATCTGTGGTATCCAGCTTTCTATCCAATGAATCGATTAACTCTCTTATATGCTGTTTATTCTCTGTGATTGATTCATCTCGTTTAATTTCATTGTTAGGTCTTTCTTGAGGAGAAGAGTTAAAGTTTGCGTTTTGAATTAAGGATTTTAAAAGATCTACGTCATTTTCCAAATTCTTTTGTCGTTCTATGATTTTGTTTAATTGGGGAGATAATCCTTTCACATCTATGACGGCTTTATGCAGGTCTTCGATTTTATCGGTTAACATATTAATTTTCATATTCTGTTGTCCGATCTTGGTAATAAAGTCCATACCAAATTTTTGTAAGATTTCTGTTAAATTATCCGTTTTTTTATCTAACGTATTCATAACCTCTTCTAGACTGATGTTTTCATCTTCTTTATCCGCCATTACTTATCCCTTGTACTCATTTTCTTTTTTGCTTTTCGGCAAAAATTTTTTTATAATTATCCTTTATTTAACTAAATAAAATATATTATACCCTAATAAAAAATTTCTCCAGTAAGAATTTTGCTTTTAAATTCATAGATAAAAAGAATAGGTTTAAAATGATAAAATACCTCAATATACTTACAAAGGACGGGAAATCTCTTTTATTCCGCAATTATGGGGATTCTGAGGTAGACCGGGATCTTTTAGCGGGATTCTTAAGCGCATTCTCTAGCTTTATGAAGGAAATAAGTCAAAGCGACATTAAAAGCACAGCCACGGAGGATTTTAAATATTACTATACGATCATCGATGAAATCATCATTGTGGTCTGTACTGATTTGGAAGATGAGGATTCAAAAGTAAATCCAAAAATTGCAAGTCTTCGAGCCCGATTTATGGAAAAATATGGAGATATGATAAAGGATGGCAGTTGGGGGGGAAATCGGACTATCTTCAAGGAATTTGCGAAGGATATTGATAATATCATATTAGGGGCTATAAAAATTAGCATTATTGGGTTAGGAGGTGTGGGAAAAACCACGCTCCTTCACTTAATTTGCGGAAAAAAAATCGATTTGGAGTATGTCCCTACCATTACGGCTGATATTGCGTCGTATGAGGGAAATGAGTTAAAAACCAATAGAGAAGTTACTCTATGGGATTTTGCCGGACAAGAGAATTTTCGCTCCCTGTGGTCTAGTCTATTAGAAGGTACAGATATCGCCCTATTAGTCACAGATTCCACATATGAAAATTTAAATTCTTCAAAAGAGATTATCTCAGATATCTTGGATAAATATTATAGAAATACCTTAGTTATTGGTATTGCAAATAAGCAAGATCTACCTAACCGGCTCTCTCCGGAGTTTTGCCAAAAGATTCTCACGGAAACCTATCCGGGAATTGAAGTCCACGGAATGATCGCAATTGATGAGTTATATCGAGAGAAGATTATAGCAATTTTAAACGATGCAATTGATAGAATATAGAAAGTTATCAAGACAAAAATCACTATTTTTATGATGATTCCTTATGAAAGGTTTAATTCTTAACATAAAAATTTTAAATTCTTAGTTGTCTATTAACAATATTATGGTTTCGAACTTGCATTTTGAAATTGAAGATTTTGAAATTAAAAAGATGGAACAAAAAGGGGTTAAATATATTGAACTACCTTCCTTGACAGAAGAAGAGAAAAGGATTGTGGACCCCATTGTTGCTCCCACCTCGGGACTGCGTATTGAATTATGTGACATCCTCAAAGATGGAAATAAATACATTGCTAGAAAACGGAGACTATTTCTCTTTTTTCGAGTGTTTCGGGCAATAGCTCAACATTACAAGGAAAATAATCCAGAAGGGGACCCAAATATCCTGATTGTCTCTGATGATCGCCCAACCAGCGATGTTCTTTTGAAATTTAGTTCTCAAATATTCGCATATGAAGGCTATAATATATTCTTTCAGAACGAAAACGAATCGAATTCAAAAATGTCTTCACCCTATGGAGCTGCTTCGGTTGCTCTCTATGATAATATTAATTTAGTCATCGTGTTAACTGCAAGCCATAATGAGTTAGCATGGCATGGAATAAAATTCTATATCGAATATCCAATTCCGATCTCCGGAGATCTTTTTAAGAGTATTTCAAATCGCGCTTTAGAATATGATAAAGTTTTACTTAAAACAGACGTTGCGTCTCAACTTATTGAAGCTGAGGATAAGAATAACGATTATATCCGAGATCTATTATCCCATATTTTGGAGATTAAAAGTTTGAGAAAAAAAGATATTATTGTTTGGCCCTATTTGGGGAAAGGGAGAGGTCTTGTCAATTTGTTGGAACAATATGGTGCAAACGTTCATCTTATTGAGGAAAACTTAAACCCTCCGAATCCATTAAAGAATTTACCAGAGGAAAAACTCCAAACAGAGATCAACAAATATGATACTGATATTGCTCTATTACTAGATGCGGATAGGGACAGAATTGCGCTGTATGTGAAACAAAATGGCGAGTATATGACTTATATCCCAAATGAGATCTATTCTGCCCTTCATAATATATTAGCTAAGGACTTTAATGTAAAAGTCCTGAACGTACGTACGGTCCCGTCGGATTTACGTGCAGATGATTCTTCCTTCTTGAATGTGTTTACGGGAGTGGGATACAAGCACCTTGGTGTGATTCTTTATTTTTTGTTTGGCATTGAGGTTGATCAATCAAAAATCGATACCGCAATACTCTATATGGAGGGTAAAGAAAATGAGTTAATTCAGATTGACAATCCAGAACCCCTTAAATCAAAGGTAATGGAAAAAGCGAGGGAACTCAATATTGAAAGGGAAGATATAATAGTTGTCATGTGGGAAGAAAGCGGCGGTCATACGATAAATATCTTAAATCTTGAAAAAGAAAATAGTACTTATAAGTTTAAATCCGAATTTCCCTTAATTGCAGATAAATACCCAATCCCTGCTTTAGTGCTCATAACTGAGCTAATCTCTCGGGGCTATGTAATTTCTGAATCAATTGATTGGTCCATCGTGGGGATAAATAGAACTTTGCCGGCAAAGGATGAGGAGAAAGTAAAAATTATGACTTCGTTCGAGGAAAATGATGGGAAGAATTTAATAATCGACGGAAAAAAATATTATATAACTGCTTTATCGGATAATACCAGTAAAACCGATATCTATCGATTAAAAAGTGAGGACTCCACGCTCTATTTTCGCCCATCAGGGACTGGTCCCTATGTTAGATTTTACATTTTCGGAGATAGAGAAACATATAATGAAGAGATTGAAACAGTAATTAACTATGTAGAAGAAAATTATAAGTAAAAAAAGAGTAAGGGAAATTTTAGGCCCTTTTCATTTTTTCTCTTGAATGATTCCAGGAATCTTTATTTTGTTTTTCTCAATTCGCAAGAGATTCTTCTCTTGTAATTTCTTCATAATTTTTAATATTTTTTCTTCTTCCCAGTCGAGTTCCTTGATAACTTTTTTCTTCTTCATGGGTTTTTTATCCATGTTGAATTCAATGAATTCTTTTTCATCTTCAGATAAATCAACGGGATTAAATAAATATATCTCATGATCTCCGATATCCATTGATCCATGAACCATCATCAATTCTTTTAATTGAACTAACATAGTCTTAATCAATTCATCGGAGATATCCTCGAAATCGTCTCCAAGTTGGTCTATAACATAATCCTTAATTTTTTCATATTGGACGAATCCACCGTTAACCATTGTATATTTTTCATGAAATTCTAAAATCTTTTCTGGTACTAAATCTTCCAATCCAGGGGCTTTATCCCCCAAATCTTCCATATCTAATTCTTCGTCTAATAATCCTGATAAGTCTTCAGAATCTTCTTCTTGTTTTTTTTCTTCTGCTTCTGAAAACTTCATTTCCTCATCGAGCGCCTCCATTGCTTGAAGTAAATTATCTTTATCCTTTATCTTCTGTTCCTCTTCAGCTTTTAGTTTCGATTTTCCTTTCTTTTTCTCTGGTTTCGCTTTCTTCTCTTTTTCCTTCTTTGGTTTTGGCTTTTCCCTTTTAACTTTTTTCTTCTCGGGTTTTTTCTTTTTCTTCTTAACTTTTTTCGGTTTTATCGCTTCTTTTTTCTTGGCTTTTGCAGGAAGGGTTTTAGCACTTGGTTTTTCTTTAAATTTGATTGGTGGACTTTCTTCTTCTTCTTCTTCCTCCTCCGTTTTTTCTTTTACTTTTTGTTCTTTAGCTTTAATCTTATCTAATTGATCAATTGCCTCTTTTCTGCTAATTTCTCCTTTCTTTTCCTTTTCTTCCTTTTCCTCTTTTTTAGGTTTGACTTCCCCTTTCTCGATCTTTGCTAGCTTTTGTTTCAATTTTCTTTCTCGTTCCATTCTTCTCTTTCTTTTCGCTTCCTGTTTTTTCTTCTCCTTGGCAATCTTTTCTTCGATAACCTCTTCCCATTTATTCTTCTCTTCTTCATGACCCAGTCCTTCTACTTGTATATTTTCATCCAGAACCTCCACTATGTCCTTTTCTTCTAATCCCTCCAAGATTTTCTCTGTATATTCTTCGCTCCATTCCGTTAATTCCATTAATTTTTGTACGGTCAGATAATCCTCCTCATATACGAAGGTAAGGACAACTTTCTCCTTTAGATTTAACTCTGGTAAGTCCTTGTCGAATGTTATGACTTTAAACGCAGGATTAATTTCAATTATGTTATTGATCAGATTGGTTTTATCCATTACCTCCAAGATCTTCATAATATCTTCATCTTTTATATTTTTTATATCTTGAAAGGCGTGATATTTAATCCTCTGGACAGGAATAAATTGAAATTCATCCAATTTATGCTCGCTTATGATCGCTTTAAATTTTTGAGTCATTTTGTCATAAAACATACCTGCGCCGGCGTCAAACTTTTTCTCCTTTTTAAGATAGGTGTCTGAGTCAAGTTCCTCTAATTGTGAGATAGTATTTTTTAGTTCTCGCATATCCTCTTCTCTTTCTTTATCTGTTTCAGGCATAGCAGCCCGCAACCCGCTACTAAAAGAAAGATATTGATTTTTTGCCTTTTTGATTGTCTCTTTTTCTTCACCTTCAGCTTTCATTTCTGCGACTTGTTCTTCGGCGACTTCTGTCTTTTCCTTGACTGCTTGTTCAATTTCCTTTTCGGTCTCAGAAATTATTTTAGAGATTTTTGAGAGTTTATCCTTCATTACATCTTTTTTCTCTTCCACGACATATTTGTCAAGTAATTGGTCCAAAGACTTATCCTTTTTGATTTTTTCTCTTTTACGAGTAACTCTATCTAAATAAACTCTGTAATATCTCATTATAAGCAAAAAAACAACTGACAACGCCGCTGAAACAGCTAAACTAAAGAGTAATGCAAACATTATAATTCTATTCTTTTCTGTTTCTTTTTATTATTGTACACTTCTGTATCTTATAATAACTATGTACATTAAAATAATTTTTTATTTTAGTTCTTTATTGAACTCACAATTTAAATTTTGATTAACAAAGAAGACTCATCTTAATTCTTGCATTCTCAAATTCTAATACACTATAAATATTTAAATCCAAGATTCTTTTCAAAATATCATAAAAAAATGAAGATTTATTCTTTCTGAATTTCATTTTTGGTGATTATGCGGATTTCTTCCATCTTTTTCCATGTAACTTTTTTAAGGATTTTATTTACTAAGATTTGATATAAGAAATACCCCGGAACCATTATAAAAACAAGTATAAATGATCCTCCGATGATCTGCAAGATGCCGCCCAACCCTCCTACTTGATTTATAATGTAATAACTAATTGCAGAAACGAAATAAAGAATGGCTGAAATCCCCGCATATCCTTTGATAATGCTTTGATACTTCCTATAAACTGGCTCAATTTCATAGAGCATTTTTTCTTTGCTTTCAGGAAGTTTATAATGCATTAGTCCGCAATCTTCTAAGGCCCACCCTATAGACCATAATCCTACTGCGACAGGAAGAGCTAAATATGCTATCGTTTGGAATATATCTGCGATATAGAGAGGCTTGTCAATTCCGATTTGGTTAATCCAAAATACTCTTTGTTCTTCAGCTAAAAAATCTTCAGGATGAATAAGCCCCATATTTAAAAAAGTAGCACTAAGACCCATGGTTAATAGAAATACATATATCAATCTCTTAGCTAATTTTTTAAGATCCATTCCATCTTCTTCCGAAAGGTCAATATATGTATTTTCATATTGAAACCAGATTTTATTTTTCACAAAAAGAAACAATGGAACAAAAATTAAGGGAAATAGGAGAATAAATATGAGCGTGAGAACATTTGGAATTACAACATTAAATAAAAGTAGATGGTTTTGTAATTTCAGCCCGCTAATAGGTACAATCGACTCCGCTTTACTGCCTTGACTAAATGCGCTATTAATAGAAGCAATTAAAGCGGCAAGCCACAATAAAATTAATATTATCTTTGTACTTTTAGATTTTTCCATTGCATTTACCTTCAAAAATTTTTAGAATTATAATTCAGATAATAATTATCTAATAAATACTTATTCTTGAAGGATTAAAATCCGAAAAGAAATAAAAAATCAGAGAAAAATATAAATAATCTGAATCTATCTTAATAATAAGAAAAAATATATTAATATCATAATGTGAAATTCGCATGAATAATGTTAAAATCGGATCCCATGGTGAAATCGTGATCAAGAAGGAATTGCGTGAAAAATATGGAATTGAACCTGGTCAAGAAGTTGTTGAATTAGATGCAGGAGATCATATCGTGATAATTCCACTTAGCAAGGACCCTCTGAAAAAGTTAACCGGCAAGTACAGCTGGGAGGAAACGGCTAAGGAACTAAAAAAGAAGGCTGAAGAATTAGCCTTAGACGAAATTGAAAAAAGTGCAAAGTGAATAGCATGCCGTTAATTGAAACGGATACCATCATTGGCTTTTTAAATAAGAGGGATAGATTTCATAAAGAGGCAAGTCTAATTTTTAAGAAGATTAATCAAGGGGAATTAGAGGCCCACATCTCTTCTGTCTCTCTGATTGAACTCCAATTTATTTATAAATCTAAAAACATCGAATTTCAGTTTGGTTTTGACCTTGCTGAATTTCAGGCAATCAAGAATTTAAAATGGGCACTTTTTGATGTGCAATGTTCTCTTACTGCGTTGAATTTTAGAAAACAGTACAATTTATCATTTTTTGATTCCTTACATGTAGGACTTGCTATGAATCTCGATAAACGAATAATTTCGGGAGATAAAAAATATGACGAGATTAAGGGATTACAAAAGATTCCTTTAAGGGGGATTAATATTTAACTTAGAATGCGTATTTGTCCCTAATTTTATGTTGAAAACTCAATGACCCTTCTTTCCAACTTTCACTAACAAATTAAACTTTAATTAACAAAGAAAATTAATCTTTATTAAATAACTTCTGACATGAGAAATAATAATTCTATTTTATAGAGGAGTTAAAAGAAAATGCAAGAAAAGATAATTAATGATAAGATTTTAGAACACATGACATTAGAGAATGTTTACAACATTCTCAACGACAATATTTTTCCTATGTTAAATGAAGAAGAACGTGCATACTGTAGGGAATTGGAAGATTTCTGCCTTGAGTTACACCCGAAAATAGACAAAACTAAGCATGTCTATGACCTCTTTCCTGAATTAGGAAAGGATGGATGGATTCAGAGGATAAATAAATTCAAGGATTTTACCCCTTATGGGATGAAAAAAGAAGTTCTTTTAGGCACTATAATGTCATGTTGCGACCCTCAACTTGAACTTGCCCGGCTTGCTTCCGGTATTCTCTGTGGTAATCCCACTTTTCAGCATGGAGAGACCGATGAGATTTTTAAAGTGCAAGAAGAGTTGTGTTCGGGCAAGGCTGTGGGTTGTATTTGTATTACTGAACCAGAAAGAGGTTCAGACGCGGTGCATATGACGACTGAATGTACGAAAAATGATGACGGCTCGGTTACTTTCAATGGCGAAAAAGTTTTTACCACTAATGGACCAAAAGCGGACTATTTTGCCACTTATGGGGTATACGATGTGGAGAGCCCCAGAAAAACAATGGTTCAAGCGATGTTAAGCCGTGATTTTGGGGTAAAAACCAATCGACTAGATATTTCCGCTGTTCCCCGAGTCCATATTGCACACACGATTTTAGATGATGTTACTGCTCCGAAGGAATATATTTTAGGTGATAATGGTGGAGGGTATAAAAATCTTTTTGATGGCCTTGTTCCAGAACGCTTAGGCATTATGGGGAGCGGCGTCGGAATATGTTGGGGAGCATTGGCATATGGAATTATTTATTCAAATCTGAGAAAACAATTCGGCCAAAGGATTATAAATTTTGAAGCTGTAGGGTTTAGCTTGGCGGAGCTTCTATCTAAAACAATGGCTGCTACTTCTTTGGCATTTGAGACAGCAGATATCTATGATGATAAGATCCTATTTTCCGATAAAGTAAGCGAAGACGCAGAAAAATGGGTTGCAGGCACCTCATCTCGAGGAAAATATTTCCTTAGTAAACTCACCCATGAAGTCTGCTATGAAATCCAACAAGCATGTGGTGGTATAACTGTTACAGATAATACCCCTATTGATGAATTTATGGATACTTCCAAGATAGAAGAAGTGATTGGCGGAGCGAGAAACATACAATTGTACGTTATTCAAGGTCAATTACGCAAATACTTGAAAATGTTTTAACGATCTGCGAAAGAAGTCCCCATCCCTTTAGGGTGGGGATGAATTTCGTATATGAAATTCATGAGATAGTAATTTATTAAAAAAGAGAAGTTGAAAGGTGGGACTAAATGTCATCTAATAACTTTTTTTGTTTCATTCGTTCTTCTCTTTCAAAAAGGATTTCTTTATTTTTCTTAATAAATTTCCATCCAAACCCTTTCATCATATCTAAAGGACCTTGAATCCCTTTTGGGTTTCCTGTGCGTGTATATGTGATTTTTGTATATTTGATGGCTTCCAAAACCCTAAAAGGGGTTTTAAAACGGGAAATTAATTGCTCTGCTTTTTTCGGACCAGTATCAATTAGCCCCTCCAAAATAAACTTGCGCCGTTCGTCTATATCCATATTCGTTGGAGCTTTTCGGGATAAGACAGGACTTTCATCCTTTACTTGTTCTCGATAAGCAATTCTTTTTATAACTATCCCGGTTTCTTCTAAATTTCTTGTGGGAATCACAGAAATTTTCATTTTATAGGATACATACGCGAGTGCACCATAGATTGAACTAATTTTCATGTCAGTCAAGTCGAATACCTCATCATTTAATCTTTCTAAGATGAGAATTGGATATTCGTATGTATCTTTTAATCGCTCTAATTGATCGAACAACCGATTATCCATTATAGAAGAAATAAAATCCCCTCCCTCCTTCCGCTCTATTCCCGCCTTTTCGGAAACGACAATATCCCCTACGTCAAGTTTTTCTATGCGATACGTAATGATATCATTTTTTGAATCAAAAAGGTTCATTAATTTTTGCTCTCTGATATCCAAAATGATATTTAATTGTTTCTGTTTCGTCATTTTAATGATTAACTTGTAAAAATTAGCAATTTTTTATGAGCTATTCTATCTATATCTATTATCATAAGAGTTTTAAAAAAACCTCAATTTTTTAAAAATTTAAAAAATTGAAGCCATAAGTTTATCGAAATCACGTTCTATAAATCGATTTCATTAAAATTTAAATCCAATGAGTGAATAATTAAGGGAAAATTGCGTATGTTATTATTTGGGAGAATATGGTCAGTAACTGCTAAAAAGTTCTTCAGACTTGGCGTTGCAATATACACGCCCTGGAGATTTTCTTTGCTGGGCATTTCATTTGTTAAGAGGAAATATGATAATTCTCCACGAGGACTTTCCACTTGTGCAACTGTTCTTGCGTTGCCCGGAAGTTTAATTTTAGAAGAATCGATTTTTTCAATACCATAAATGTCATCGAATAATTCCCTTAATATCGAAATAATTAAGGAGTTTGAAATCTTCATCTCAAACAATCTGGTTTTCACACGCGCATAGACATCTCCTTGCTTAAATGTAGGAATTTCCCATCTGATTGCAATTTCCTTGTCCATATACGATAAATACGGTTTTTCAGAGCGAATATCATATCCGACTCCTGATGCACGGAGATTGGGACCTGTAACCCCCGCTGCTTTTACATCTTTATAAGATAGGGTTCCAATCCCTTGACATTTATTTTTTACATGATTTTTTTCAATTAGGCAAGATATTTCTCCATATATCGATGGCAAGACGTTTAATAACTCTGTTCTGAGTGCATAAATCTTTTTTTTGCTTAAGTCGTTAGTATATCCTATATGGTTAAAATCTTCTAGGAAGCGACTATTGAAATAGCTAAGATAAATTCTCTGTAATTTGGAGCGTTTTTTTAATAAGGTATGATATTTTCTTTTATATCCGAGCACATAGAAAAGATTTGTAAAGAAATTAAGATGATTATTAATTCTATCTAACTCACATAACAGGGTTCTTATTAATTTAACTCTATTTTGGATTTTAATTCCAGCTAATTGTTCAATTGCCATACAATAAGCTAATTGATGATGAAAACTACCCGGTGTGCATATTCGTTGAGTTAGCTTTATATTCCCCTTTGAAAAATGATAATGCTTGAACAAAGGAAGAATTCCCCGATAAAGCCAGCCAGTTTTCTGAGCAACGGCTTCAATACTTTTATCTTGCACCCGAAGGTGAAAATAATGATGAAGGTTGTGGATTTTATTATATATTCCTGAAAACAATAAATTATGTTCTTTTTCCCTTGGATTGAGGGGGGTTGGAAGAACAAATAATTCTTCTTCAATTTCCTCACTGAAACTTAAAAAATTCAGACCGAACCGTTTTGATAACTCATTTTCTATATATTTTGCATGAGGATAAACTAGTTCAATAGAATCAATCTCATTTGCTTTCTTATCTACCTCTGTGATAACGAAGAGATATTTATTTTCCTCTATAAATTTATAATAATATTCATAGGTGAGTATGAATTTCTCTTCCAAAGGATGTATTGCTAAGTTAATAAAATTAATGCCTTTTTCATGAAAATCTATCGCGATGTCTCTAATCCGGGCCCGATTGAGATAAATAAGGGTCCCATTATCTTTTTGTACCGTCTTTCGGATTTCCGTTTGGAACTCTTCTTTTATTTCTTTCAAAATATTTGCTGTAGTATAATAACTTAGCATACTATCTAAAACACAATAATTATTTTTTAATTTTTATATAATTTTTGTTATTAATTAGTTTTGTTGTCTTAATTTTATATTCTTTTTTATTCACTTTGCTTCGTATATCTTTTAGGGCTCTTGAGTTTTGAGATATGTAATAATATGATTGAAACTGTATAACTTATTTGAAACCATAATAAATATAAGAATCCCCAGTCCCGCTAATTCTGTTCCATAAATTAAAGGATTATGTAATAAAGAATAAAACCAACCACCAATTGGATTTTCAACCATTGAAAAATCATATGGAATAAACGGATAAAATAAGGGAACATAAGGGAGATCCAAGATAAGGTGAATAATATTTCCACTTAAAAAGGGAATTGAGATGGCTAAATTTTTTTTAGATATAAAAAAAGCGATGAGAGACACAATCCCTACAAATAATAAAGTATGAGAGATCCCTCTTCCCGACGAAATTTTTAACAATAGAAGAAATTTATCGATAATATCGGGGAGAAACGCTCCTAATATTAGTGCAAACCGATTTACTTTTAACCTCCTCTTTATTGGTGGGAGTTCAAATAAAACTAATGGAACTGCGATATGGAATAATGGGAACATTAGAATTTGCTCAAATATGATTTAATTATATTAAAAATGATGGGCATATAGAAAATTATAATTAAAATTAGGACGTATTCGATGGATGCTTTGATTGAACGTTTGATCAAGTAGTTATAGGGGAGCACAGGACGTTCATATAAATCTAATATTTTGAATAAATCCACAAGCGTAAATGTTCTAACTTTTTCCATGGTATCTGAATGCGCGTTATAGAAATTGGAAGCCTCTGTTAATATATCTTTAATTTGGATTGGGGTCAATTCGGAATTAAATTCCTTTAAAAGCGTAACAAAACCCGCAGCAATTGCCGCCGAGGCACTGGTACCGGTGGTGGTGATACGATTATATTGGGTAAGGGGTATTTGGATGGATTCTCCTGGAAAGTATAATTCTGGTTTGATCTGGTTATTTATCTTTCTTTCTTGGGGGGTAAAATCTGATATTCTGTTGGATTTTGTTAAGGCACCGATGGTTATTACTTCCTTAGCTGCTCCAGGAGTTCCAATAAACCCAACGTCATCTTTGCAGTTACCCGACGGGCAAACGATTGCGATTCCTTTCTTTGTAAAAAGATTACAAGCTTTAGAAAGAATATCATTTCCATCTGAAGGTGTTACAGAGCTGAGTGGTATCAAAAGTATATCAAGATTTAATTTTTTTTGCACCAATAGGTCAAACGATTGTAAGATATCAGAGATATAATAACTTCTCGAGTTCTTTGAGACATCAATATCGTAGTTCTTTGAGATATCGATATCGTATATCTGAGCCTCTGGGCAAATTCCTAATAGAACGTCGTCTTGGGTTAAAAATTGATTTACAAGTAAATTTGCCATCAAAGAACCGTGTGAGAATTGATTATTTGTAAGTTCCTTAGGATTTTTAATACCTTTTTTGGCACTGCCCTTCAGACTTAATTTCTGAAATACTGTTCCTCGAATAGATCCTAAATCATTATTAATTCCATCATCTATGATGCCGATTTTAACGCCGTTTCCAGTAAATACTATTTGAGATGTTTTATATTCAGTAATATTCAGATGCTCGACAGTATCCAAGATACTTTGCTTCAGAACTTGATCTTGTTCAATTTGGAGGATTTCAGGACGACTTTTCAGCTTGGAAATCTTACTTTTTGATAAGTTTGCAACTATGGAAGGAATTACATTAATTGTGCATAAAATTTCGTCATTTGATAGTTCGGTCTTAAATCTTTCTCTTACGGCTTCATCCTTGAAAGAGATAATGCATCTTATCGCCTCATTTTTATTAAAAGACGAAAAAATATCCTCAAATAAAGGATAAAGTTTATTTCCTTCCATAGTCCTCGATCATTAAAAGGTTATATATTTTCTGTTTATAAGTTAAATTCTTTGAGAATTTCGTCAACGTTGTATCCTTTATGAACAATCTTTGCAATCGCCTTAACTATTTCAGTTGGATTTTCTGATTGAAACACATTCCGACCAAATGCAACCCCCGCCCCTCCGGCTTGAATCGAATCGTAAACCATTTGAAGGAGTTCTTCAGTCGTATCCATCTTAGGTCCTCCAGCGATAATTACTGGAATATCCACACCATCCACGATTTCTTTGAAAGAATCTATATCCCCCGTATAATTTGTTTTGACTATATCGGCTCCTATTTCAGCGCCAGCTCTCACGGCAATATTAACTACTTCTGGATCATGCTCATCCTCAATTTTTGCGCCCCGCGGATACATCATTGCCAGCAAAGGCATTCCCCACGTACGACACTTTTCAACAACTTGGCGGGCATCTCTTAACATCTCTGGTTCATCATCTGCACCAATGTTTATATGGATGGAACATGCATCTGCTCCCATCTTTATTGCCCTTTCAACAGAGCAGACAATCACTTTTCTATTTGGGTCAGGTGCTAAATTGGTTGCACCAGAGAGATGAATAATTAAACCAATATCTTCTCCTCTTTGGCGATGTCCCGCTCCAACCATTCCAGAATGCACTAAGACCGCATTTGCTCCTCCCTTTGCCACGTTATCCACCATTTGAGCCATATTTTCAAGCCCTTTTATTGTTCCCAAGCTTAATCCGTGATCCATTGGGATGATGATAGTTTTGTCACTCTGACGGTTAAATATTCTTTCGATACGAATTTGTTTCCCAATCATTTTTTATTATTTGACCTCTTGTTAATTTTATATATACTTAATAGTTTGTCCTAATTTAAAATTCTAATTTTTGAATCAATTATCTTTTTCTTAAAACTGAGGGAAAAGCTTTTTACCATGGTTTTCTGATAATTGTAGGTCTTGCCTTGTCTGCTTTTTCGGGATAATCAACATTGTAATGAATTCCTCTGCTTTCTTTCCTTGCAATTGCACTAACAACAATCAATTTTGCCACTGTAGCTAAATTTCTCAATTCTACTAAATTTTTTTCGATTTTAAAATCCCAGTAATATTGTTCAATCTCATCAAGGAGAAGATTAATTCTTTTTTTTGCTCTTTGTAACCGTTTATCGGTTCTAACAATTCCAATGTAGTTCCATGCTACTCTTCTCAGCTCATCCCAATTCTGGGTTATAACGACGGCTTCAGTTGAGGGAACGGCATGACCTGGTTCCCATTCAGGAAATTCCTTCATTTTCAATTTTGGATACAGTTCAGAAACTGTTTGAGCACAATTATGCCCGCAAACCAATCCTTCGATAATTGAATTGCTTGCCAACCGATTTGCACCATGAAGACCCGTACATGAACTCTCACCGATAACAAATAAATTTTTTACGTTCGTAGAGCCGTCGAGATCTGCAACGACTCCTCCACAACAATAGTGTGCTGCAGGAACGACGGGAATAGGTTCTTCGGTAATGTCGATATTGAATTCTTGACACTTATGATATACTTGCGGAAAATGTTCCATGATAAAACTTGCATCGTGGACTGATGCAATATCGAGTAGAACATGGTCGTCTCCTGAACGTTTTAATTCGGCATCGATGGCCCGGGATACTATATCCCGGGGAGCTAGTTCTTTTTGAGGATGATATTGTTCCATGAATCGGTTTCCATCCATATCCTTTAATAATGCTCCCTCTCCTCGCATAGCTTCTGTGATCAAAAAGGATTTTGCATAGGGGTGATATAGGCAAGTCGGATGAAATTGGAAAAATTCCATATTAGAAATGGTTGCTCCAGCCCTATATGCCATAGCAATTCCATCGCCTGAGGCAATATCGGGGTTGGTTGTATAAAGATATATTTTTCCAGCACCACCTGTTGCTAAGATGGTGGATTTTGCCGCAATATTATGGATTTCAGCAGTCGTTTGGTCTAATACATACGCACCGTAGCATTTGAAATCTTTTGCATACAGATTGATTGCGCACCATTTTTCCTTAATTTCCACATTATCTAAACCTCTTACAATGTCTATGAGTGTCTCCTCGACACCTCTTCCCGTATAATCCTTAATTCTAAAAATTCTTCTTTTGGAGTGTCCTCCCTCTTTTCCTAAATCATAGGAACCGTCTTCTTCTTTCGTGAAATTAACTCCCCATTCAATCAATTCTTCAATTCGTTCAGGAGCTTGTGCGACAACCTTTCTCACCACTTGCTCATCGCAAAGACCATCTCCGGCTATCAAGGTATCTTCAATATGTTTATTAAAGGAGTCATCTTCTTCCCAAACGCATGCTATGCCGCCTTGTGCATAATAAGTATTACAATCTTCTAATTTCTCTTTGGAGATTAGTAGAATTTTTGCATCTTTTAATCGTTTCGCGAGTTTTATTGTGAATGTAAGGCCGGACACTCCGCCACCGATGATTAAAAAATCTGTAGTTATATTCATCTTTATTGAAAAAATATTTATTAATTAAAAAAACATTTAGTTATTATTATTTTTTTCAATTCCGAAACAAATCAATTGAATTCGATTGATTTTAGTAATATATAGGAATTTTTTTGTCTTAGGTCCTAACTTAGAATCTATAAGGGTAATTTTTTTTTAAGAAATCGCATTTTCTTAAAGGAGTATTATGAGCAAAAAAATAAAGAATGTGCTTTTCTTGTGCATGGGAAACACCTGCAGAAGCCCCTGTGCAGAATACATCTCGAAAGGATTAAAAGAAGAAGAGTATAAGGAAGAATTGAAAGCGGTGGAATTTGATTCAGCCGGCTTTTTCAATTATTTTGACAGTGCACAACCAGAGACGAAAGAATTCATTGAATCTAAAGGAATCAATATGAGTGATTTTGAGAGTAAACTCGTCAATAAGAAGTTGCTGGAGAGGGCAGACATAATTATCGGAATGCAGAAGAGACATAAACGCCGCTTACTTCGGAAATTTAAAGATGTTAAGGGATTAAAAGGAAAGACCTATGTCCTAAAAGAATTTACAGGAGAGACTGAGAATATTGATATCGAAGATCCTTTTCAAAAAGATAAAGAAACTTATCTAAAAATACTTAGATCTGTTGAAAAATACACCAAAAAAGCACTTGAGAAAATTATTGAAATGAACTAAAAATTGTGCTAATTTCCATATTTTATTTTTTAAGCTTTTTAACCATTTTCTCCACATACTTATCGATAATTTCCAGAATTTCTTGGAATTTCTCCGAGGATTCATAATACGGGTCGATTATATCAAGATCTTTGGTATTGTCCGTAAATTCCTTAAGTGTATATATTCTGTTTTCTAAATTATCAAGATATGAATAGTCACGCAAAATATCTCGTTTATGAGATTTTTCCATCGTAATAATTAGGTCATGTTCTTCCAATAAAATTCGATTAATAGTTTGCGGTCGAAAATCGGAAGGATCTATTCCTTTTTCTTTGAGATATTCCTTACTGAGAGGTTGCATGTCCGAAAATGCATTAATAAATCCAGCACTCTGCACTTTTATATCTATATCATATTGCCGTGCATAATGACGGGCAAGGTACTCTGCGGCAGGGGAGCGAGCAGTATTTCCGTAACAGATTATTAGAATTTTTTTTATCATCCTTTTGATGAAAAAAGTTCGAACTAATTTAAAATTAAAGATCTCTTGACAAAAATGGCTCTTTTAACTCATAGGATCATGAAATAGGACTTCATATTTAAAGTATATAAATTAAAGAAATCATTAGATTTAAATTGGTCTACTTTATCATTATTGTTAAGTTAATATCTCTTGGGTATAAATTTTGAGTCGGGCTAGCGGGAAAATTAGTTCTCTAAAACACCATTTATAAGAACTCCTTTTAAATTTTTTCTTCTTATTCTAATCTTATTTTCTCGAGTATTGCCTCTATGTAATGACATTTTTCGTTTCCCACAACTGATCTAAGATGTTCGGAAAGAAGATCTTTAAACGACCAGATTTCAAGATCCGTATTGAGTTCATTTAATTTTTTGGCTACAGGGACAAAATCCCCATCTCCGCTAATTAAAACGATGGTGTCGAAATCCCTTTGAAAGACGGCAGACATAATATCCACTGCCATGAGCACATCAATCCGTTTTTCCACTTTCCTCCCGTCGGGAGCTACTTTAATGGATCTTGTGACGACCTTAAACCCTAAATGCCCTAATTTGCTAAGATATGCTTTATCCTTTCTCTTTACGGGATACATTAACCCTGTATAGATTCTGGCATCAACAATTTTCCTTCCATGGGCAATCTCATCCTTTAATTTTTTGTAATCGCATTTAAACTTTAATTTCTGAAATTGATGAAATAAATTGGAGTTATCGATAAAAATAATTATTTTACTCATATTCTTTTTCTTTTTTCGGGCCTTTATTCCTATGAACAATAGAAATCTTTTACAATTAAATCTTTTTGGAAATAAATAATAATTGATAGTGCAAGTAAAAGGTTCCAATTGTGGATTCCTTGTATAACAAAATATGGTCTCTAGAGGGTTTATAATCCATAATGGAAGCATTTAAACATATAACTTCATAATGACAAGTTTATTTTTTTCGAGTATAATCAATGGAAAAATTTTTTTAACTTTTTTTAATTAATCTACTTTATGAGTAAGAAGAACCAACAAGTCCTCTGTAAAAAGTGTAAGCATAATCTCGAAAATCAGTCATGTGGCTCATGTGTTCGCTCTACAAAACGCGTAGTTGGGAATCTATCACTTAATAAAGAAGAGAGTTATAAAAATTCTTGTAAGGTTCTCATGAATAACCCAGATGAGTTTGAGGAAATCGATCCATGTGAATGTAAATATTTTTTGCATAAAGCTTTAGGCTTTTTTTAAGTTATTATTGCTTGCTTTTTTTCTTAATTTTATTTTTCTTGTTTAGAATTAATAAATAGAGAGAATTAAAAAAATTCCAAAAAAGAATACTCAATGTGGCAGTCCATTCAATAATGGGAATCCACGTAAATAAAAGCATAATATAAAAAACAAAAACAAACATACTATACATTGCGTGTCCTTTCTTAAATCTTTCTGAAGTGTACATCATATAACCGAAAAGAAGCAAATAGCCAGCGCCGCACATAACGGTTATAGAAGCAAAAGTCCCATGAGCCAGATAGATTAAGGGCTTACTCTGGATTGCTGGAAATATACCAACAAATGAATAAGTTATACTGGATACTAAGGAAAAAATAATCGAACCAAGGATTAAACGGTGATTCATGCCTTCTTGTTGAAAAATATAACTTAAGTTAAGATAATACGGAATAGCAATAATCCCGGATAATATGAATCCTATATTAAAAAATAAACCTAAAGGTCCCACACCTAAATCGGACACCATGTTATCTAGCATATTATATCCCGGAATTGCAGAATATGAAATACACATTCCGAGTACCCCAATGATCACGGAGATTATACCTAAAATTCCTCCCCATGCTTTTTCAAAAAAAATATTTTCTTTCAGGATCATGATTTATGTGAAATAATTATTAACAATATTTTAAGTTATCATAAAACCTCAGAATCAGACTGGTTTATGAAGTAGGATGTTGAACCATTCGCATATATTTCAATGCGGAATTTAAATCCTCTTCTCCAATAAAACCCGCAATGTGTTTTTCCTTCGTCATCTTATCTTCATCCATCACTACTCCAAGGAGGGGTTCTTCTTCATTTTTTCTCAGTTTTCTGAGCACATCATCCCCTTTATCATTTAAATTTATTTCAGGAAACTCTTCAATATCTCTCATCAAATAACCAATAATATAATCCCTTCTTTTTCCTTCTGGTATATTTTTAATAGCATTGATATGTACTATCCCTATGATGCGTCCATTCCGAACTATAGGAAAGTATGGATATCTATACACCATAAAGTAGTACCTCACTGCATCATCTACAAGAGTATTGAAAGGAATTGCCAATTTCGGGGTTCTTAAGATTTCATCCGCCTTTATCTGTGATAATTGTAGTTCATAAAAAGTCTGAATGTAAGCTTTCTTTGCGGTGGAATTCAAAAACATTCCGATGATAATGAGCCAGAAACCTCCCAATAATCCAAAAAATATGGTTTGGAAGAACCCGTATAAAATCATTCCATATCCGAAAAAACTGGCTATTTTTGTGGAGGTTTTTGTAGCTGATAAAATATCTCCTCGTTTATTCCATAAGTATGCCCGTAATACGCGTCCCCCATCCATAGGAAAAGCAGGGAGAAAGTTAAAGAGGCCAAGACCGACATTTGTAATTCCGGAGAAAAGGAAAGTTACCAACAGAAAATTCGGAAAGGTTAATCCCGAGAAATAAAGGAGTAAGAAACTCGCTCCAATTAGCAAGCTACTCAATGGACCTACAGCTGAAATTATTAATTCGTTTTTTGGATTCTGTGGCTCTTTTTCAATTTTAGAAATCCCACCAAATAAGTGGAGTTCAATCTCGGAGACCTCTAATTCATATTTTTGAGCCCATAATGAATGTGCAAGTTCATGAAGTAATATAGACAAGAGCATTATGAATCCATTAATCACACCAACAAAAATTAATTCTGTGAGTGAAACGTTCGTACTCATGGAATCATAGAAACTTCCGGCGTAAAAACCTACAAGTCCGATGATAATTAACGTCGAAATGTGGAGGCTAATCGTAATACCTTTAATTTTTCCTATTTTCAGATGCATCACCTTTATAAGAATTTAGATTAATTTAAAGTTGAGTATTGTAAAATTAAAATATTGAATCTTAATCATATAGTAGGGAAAGGATCATATATACGTTTCCATTAAAAATTAAAAGAGAATCTAATTCAGATCTTATATTTGGAATAGATTTCTTTTCTAATTCTTTTAAAGTATGAAGGAAGGAATATTTAAGGGACTTCTAATAAAAGAGGTGAGGGGGGACATTCTAATTAGGTTCGTTTTAGCACACTTTCATAAATATTCTTATATTTTGCAAAAAGCGCGTCCCATCCAAAAGAATCTATAATCTTTTGAGTATACTTTTGATCTTGCTTTTCCTTTTTGGTAAGAAGAGTTTTGATCGCCTCCTTTAAATTGTGTACGAATCCCGGGAGTTCTTGTTCTTTAGGTTTCTCTATCGTTTCCATTTCAGGGAGGGAAATAAATTGTACTCGTTCAGATTTACCGCAAGCATCTTCAATACATGCCCGAACTCCGGGTAATTCCGTAATTACGGCGCTACATCCACAAGCCAAGGATTCAAGGAGTACTTTCGGAAAACCATCGTAAAAACTAGGAAGAACAAAAAGATTACTTTCTCTTAAATGATTTGCTAATTGCTCTTGAGATATTTGCCCCAGAAAATGTATACGATCCTTAAATTCCTCCGCGAGTTGCACGATTTCCTTTTTTTCATTTCCTATCCCCGATCCCGCTAAATAAAGGTGATAATCAATATTTTCTTCCCTCATTAACTCTTTAAATGCTTGAATTAATTGGGGAACCCCTTTCGAAAAATTGAGTTTACCCACATACATAATCTTGTTACACCGTTTGTGATTCCCTTCCGAAGAAGGGGGATAAAATATATCTGTATTGATTCCTTGGCCAATATGAAAGAACAATTTTTCTCTATTTAAATCAGATGCTCGAAAGTCATATATTTTTTCTACTCTTTTTTGTTGATCTTCATTAATTATCGCAATCCCATCCAGATCTTTTATGTGGTTAGCGATAAACGGCTTTAAATGGGGAGCTAATACCATCTGCCGGAGAGCGGTATTATGGCAAGTGCCAATTACGGGGATCTCTTGGCAAAGCACACGGCAGAGAGCGGAAACCAACCACAGATGATGACTATGGACGATGGTGGGATGAAAAGTTTCTAGTGCATTTTTAATTTTTCCGGCAAACGCATTTAAGTACTGCTCCAACATTGCTTTATCAAATTCGGAAAACTTCGTGGAGTTATACGGCATTTTATCCGACATTCCAGCCACAGGAAAAGGAACCTCTGCCTTTTCTGGGCAATTTTTATCTAAAAATCGTACAAAATCTGTATTTTCTGTCTCAATTATCCCCTCTAAGGGGTTTGGGTCACATGCCGGGTGTCCAAATATGATAAATTGTTCAAATCCCGATTTAGCAGATTTTTTGGTTAAATTTACTAAATTTATTCCCGACCCCGTAAAAAATGGTCTTTGACAAAGCACCCTTAATATTCTAACGGGGGTATCAGAAGCCCTCTTCCGTTTTTTCTTTACTCCTTCATTATTTAAGAGGCGCTTAGAGTAATATCCGAGGTCTTCATAGTCAAATTGCTTAATATTTTTTTCCATGGTTTGATTCTTATAGTGTGTCCTCTTGATTAATTTAAATAAGAAGATTTAGAACCCATTTTATAAACTCCTTGATTTTATCTAATTCGCTTTTAATATAATTTAAAACTTTAGTATTGTCTATATTGGCACTGCAATAATTTCCTCATATTCCTTTAGACGTTTCTTTATTAATGAAAAGTTTCTTCTGATTGCATTTTATTCGAGTTGGTCTTTTATTATTATAGAAACCAGTTTTATTAATAAATTCTTATTTTAAATTTTAAATAATGAAAAAAATTCTAACATTATTCTCAGTAGGTTCTCAATCATCTTTTTTTCTGCTTTAGTGATTTATATGCTAGAATCGGCTAAGAATGAGTATTTTATTGTAATTCCAAATTTGTTAAAAGTTGTAAATTTTTAATTAGAAAATGTATTAATTTATCTATCTATAAAATTACAATTCCAAAATAATATAAAAATAAAAGAGTGGAATAAAATGGCTGATGTAAATAAGATTGCTGTTGTCGGAGCCGGATTAATGGGCTCAGGCATTGCACAAGTTGCCCTTATGGGCGGTTATGATGTAGTCCTTGTCGATATCAAACAAGAATTTGTCGATGAAGGAGCAGCAAAAGTAGAAGAAGGTATGCAAAAACTTGAGTCCAAAGGAAAGCTAGCAGAAGGTCAAACAGCTGCTGGAATTATGGGGAATTTAACAAAGTCAATCGAACTTGAAGATGCGGTCACTGACTGTGATTTTGCAATTGAAGCGGTTATCGAGAAGATGGATGTAAAGAAAGATGTCTGTGAAACTATCCTTGAAAATGGACCAGATCACATCATTTATGCGTCTAATACTTCTACCATGAGCATTACGGAGATTGGAAAAGACAGTAAAGACCCTAAGAGGGTATGTGGAATGCACTTCTTTAACCCTCCTCCATTAATGCGATTGATAGAAGTTATTAGAAGTGAAGATACATCTGATGAAACCTTTGAAATTGCTCAAGAAGTTGCCGAATCTTTTCCATGTCTCAGAGGGGACAGATATATTGCTCCGGTATTAAAAGATGCTCCTGGATTTATTGTAAATAGGATGAATGCTCCAGTACAGATTTACCTTAACTGGTGTTTTGATAAAACAAAAGAAGAAGGTAAGTCTTGGGCTCAATTAGATGCTGACGCTGGTGGAAAAATGCCAATGCCTCCTTGCATGTTAACTGATTTTGTAGGCATTGACACGACCGTTCATGTGATGAATTATTATAAGGAAACCTTATCTCCCGATTTTGAACCTGGTGAGGTAGTTATGGATCTCTATGAAAAAGGAGATCTTGGTGAAAAAACAGGTAAAGGATTTTACGATTGGAGTGAAGGTAAAAAGGCAATAAAAGAAAAGATTAAGGAAGCCGAGCCAGCTGGTATTTTTGACCTAATGATGACCTTTTCCATTATGTTGAATGAAGGCTGTAGAATTCTTGAGGAAGGTATCGCATCCGGGTACAAGATCATTGATGCTGCTAATATGGCAGGAATGAATGCACCAGGTCCATTTGGCATGGGTAAACGGATGTATGAAAAGATGGCAGGAATGCTCGATGACTTGGTTGAAGAAACTGGAGTTGAGTATTTCGAGCCTATTGATCTCATGAGGAGCGGCGACTTTAAAGATATGCGAAAATAATTGTTCAAAACTATTTAATTAATTTTGAATTTCTTTTTTTTATTATTATTAGTATTAAGTTCCTTTCTTGAAACCTCTTTGTAGAAATCTAAAGGTTTTAGTTTAAAATTGTGAAAAAGTTGTAAATTTTTAATTAGAAAATGTATTAATATTATTTATTCTAATTTCGATCAAAAAGATTAGAATAAAATTCAATTAAAGAAAGTTTAAAGAAAGGTTAAAAAAAATGTCAGAAGAAGAATCTGAATATGATCACATAAAAGTTGAATTACCAGACTCAAAAGAAGGCGGAACAATTGACGGAAATTATATGGTTATTTCACTTAATCGTCCGGATAAGTTAAATGCATTACAAACAAAGACGGTAAAAGAAGTATATGAGGCGTTAGAAAAATACGAAGTCGATAACGATGTGCGAGCGGTGGTATTACGAGGTACCAAGGACTATACCAAAAAACCCGCTTTTTCCTCGGGAGCTGACTTATCTGCATCTTTTGGTCCGGGAGTTAAGCCTAATATTCCATACCATATGGCTATTGCCATGCAAATGCGACACCGATATTATGATTTGATTGAGAAATTTCCGAAACCCCTTATTGCGGCGGTTGATGGCTATGCGTTTGGCGGCGGTTGCGAATTAACGTTAGTCTGTGACTTGGTTATTGCCAGTAAGCGGTCTGAATTTGGATTTCCGGAAATTGCTCGTGGAATCTTTCCAGCGAATGGTGGTACCCAAAGAATGATTCGACATATCGGTCTTGCGCGAACCACCAAAATGATCTATTTCGGTGAAAGAATCTCTGCAGAAAAAATGCATGATTGGGGTTATGTTAGCTTCTTAGCGGAAGAAGGAGATGAATTCGAAAAGTTAGTGACAGAAAAAGCCAAAGAATTAGGCGATGCAGCAACCACAAGCTTGATTATGATTAAGAAATGTTTGAAGTTCGGGACTCAAGCTCCCCTCGATATTGGTCTCCAATTCGAACAATTGGGTTTCGGTCTTAATTCTACTTCTAGTGATGTCCAAGAAGGAATTAAAGCCTTCTTACGAAAGAAAGAGCCCGATTACAAAGGCTTCTAAGCATTTCCCAGTTTCCATCCATTTCAATTTTTTAATTTTTATTTTTTTCTTACGCTTTATTTTATCCTTCAGTTTGCCAAAAATATTTAATTATCAAAAGGATAGGATAGATTATAGAATTTCAAACTGAATTGTGATAGTTTTTTTGCTTAGATCATCACCTGTGTAGAATTTAATAAATTTTATTCAAAATATTAGGCTGGGAAATGCTATGCCCTCGTTTGAAATAGTGGAAGAGATCAACGAGAAAGATTTTTATTTGAGAAAAGTAAGCCAGAATGATGCCCCATTTTTTCTGGATTCCCTTCGGGAAACCACAACCGTAAAATATCTCTCTCTTGGCCCCCTTAAAAATTTGAAAAAAACACAAAATTTAATCCAGGGCTATCTCTATCAATGGGAGAAGCAGAAACAGTTCACTTATATCATTGAATTAAGAAAAAAGGGGGATGAAGTCACGAAATTGGGCTCTACAAGTCTCTGGAATATCAGTTGGAAACATAAAAGAGCCGATATCGGGATATGGCTCAATTCTCAGTACCATAACAAGGGATATGCCAAAAATGCGATTGATTTATTGAAAATTGTCTCATTTATTCATCTGAAATTACATCGACTGCAAGCTTATGTTGCGAATGCCAATATAAAGTCTATAAAGCTCTTTAAACGATGTAATTTTACAAAAGAATCTGTATTGCGGGATTATTTATTCTTTAATGATCGTTATTACGATGCTATCCTATTTGCTCTCTTAAATTCTTATACTGTTAATTTTCACTAATTTAAATGAAGAAAATGAAGTTAAATCATTGTGTTTATTCGGATATACATATTTTATAATTCTAAGGAAAGAAAGAGCATATAAATATAAAATAAATAATAAATGGAAAAAAATGAAAAATAAGACTTAATTCTTTTTTGTTTATTCGGTTGGTGATGATTAAGACATCTTAAGCTTTTTTGCTCCTTCGCCTGGTTTAATCCTTTTTGCAATACTTGGGTCCATGTTCTCCATATAGACATCTTGAAATGCCGAATTCCGGCTCGTATATTCGGATTCGTCGATCTTTTTCTTCTTAAGTTTTTTCCTAAATTTCCGAACCTTTCTAACGGGTTTTGGGTACTTCAACACTCTTTGGTAAGCTATTAAGTATCCTATCGCGGCAACAGCAGCGATTCCCCCTCCAATAGAGAGAACTTGAAATAATAAAATATCTTCTTCGGGTCTTTTTACTTCCAAGTTGATATCATAATCCTCAACTCTATATATCCGCAGCTTTTCTGGATCCTCGAATGTCACAGAGATAATAAGCGTGTAAGCACCCTCAGGAACATCGTCTAATGTAATTTCGTACACTCCATCATCAATTTCAGTAAAAGCTCCAGCCCGTAAGTCCTCGTCGACAATGTTTGAGGTATAGGTCATAGTTGCATCAGTTATTGATTCGTTATTGAGGTTATCTCGTAATTCCACCGTTATTGTGATATCATCTCCGGGCTCTGCTCTGAAGGTACTTATATCTCCTTCTGAATAAATATCTCCGCGAATTCGCTGAACTTCTACCACCAGTGATATCGTTTGTCGCTCGAAATTATCTAGTGATGCAGATACGGTTATGAAGTTCATTCCTATATCCAAATCTCTGGTATCAATCTCTGTGAAAAATGATTTCGTTGTCCCATTAAAAGTAAGATTTGCGAGATAATCTCCGAGTAATTCGACTTTAGGGTCGGAATCTTCTAATCCTTCTCCAGTATAAAAGTCGGTATAATTGACACCAATACCAAACGATTCACCATAATAAAAATCAACCACCGGTTCACTTGTTTTATCCTCTTCATCTATAGCAAGGGTCATATTTGTCTTTCTTTCGATTATCTCCACTTCAAGGTCTATTTTTTGTGT
The DNA here is from genome assembly GCA_046483985.1 of Promethearchaeia archaeon. GTDB lineage: Archaea > Asgardarchaeota > Lokiarchaeia > Sigyniarchaeales > SOKP01 > JAWOCD01. The sequence continues at coordinate 383 of JAWOCD010000031.1, read as the reverse complement.
TTTATATCCGTCTTTTTCTGCTTGTATACGTAAAGTATTGAAGGTACTATCCAACACACTCGGTCCCGCGCTAAAACTTATGTTATAGTAGCCATCAGTACTATTATAATCTAAAGTTCTCTCATCATCTTCGGAAATTCTTATTTTTACCAGTGCGTTCTCAAGAGGGGCACCAGATAGGTCCGTATAATTGAAGCGAATATCAACGGTTTGGTTTACATCTCGTTCAATGGAAGGACTATCTGTTTTGTCTACATAGTTTTCTTCATCTAAATCAAAAACTTTGAGCGTAAAATTTGAGCCTCGCGCCTCAATTGAAATGAAAATTCTTTCTATAGAAGTCTCATAATTCGTTTTATTTGCGGTGATGTAAATGGGAAAGA
>JAWOCD010000083.1:0-3314 GCA_046483985.1 Promethearchaeia archaeon | reverse complement strand
CAATGTGAAAAATGGGAAGTATGTATTAGCAGTATCGAAGGTTCATTTAGCAGAAATAAATTCAATACCAAATATATATGAACGTATTCAACTGAAAACTATTTTAGATAAATTTGGAATGCCTACTAATGTAAACATCTTAGAAACTAGACAAAGAGCAGAAGACTTAGTTAAGAAAGGATTTGGAATAGCAGATGCTGCCCATATTGCTTTTGCCGAGAAAAGCATGGCTTCATTTTTTATAACTTGTGATGATCGTCTCTTGAAAAAATGTTTGAATAATAAAATAAACATTCAATGTACCAATCCTGTTATTTTTTGTGAAAAGGAGAAATTGAAATGAGCACAACAAAATATATGGAAGAAGAGAAAATAATTAAAAAGGCAATGGATGTTCTAATAAAAGAATTAGGACCCGTTGAAGCAATGAGGTTTTTAACCCTACCTAAAATTAAAAGAATGGAAAGTGTTAAAAGACATAGAAATTGGCAAAAAATCTTAAATAAAGATATATTTTTTGACGAAATTTTTACAGAAAAGTAAAAAATTATTTCCTTTTTCTGTACTTTCATTTGACATCAGATATTTTTAAAAAGATTGGCGGTATTAATTGAATTATAAAGAACAATACAATCAATGGATGAATAGTTCTTCTCTTGATGAAGAAGCTAAAAACGAGCTGCAGTCAATTGCAGATAATGAAGAGGAAATTCAGGATCGTTTTTATAAAGACCTGGAGTTTGGTACTGCCGGATTGCGTGGGAAAATTGGCATGGGAACCAATAGAATGAATATATATACGGTTGGGAAATCAACCCAGGGATTGGCCAGTTATCTGCTGGAGAATGTAGAAAATGCTCAAAGAAGAGGAGTGGTTATCGCTTATGACTGTAGATATAAGTCCAGGGAATTTTCTGAAAGGGCTGCCCGGATTTTGACAGCTAATGGAATTAAAGTATATCTTTTTGAAGATATTCGACCAACTCCCGAATTATCTTTTGCGGTAACAGAACTTGGGGCAGCTGCCGGGATTGTGGTTACAGCCAGCCATAATCCTCCTGATTACAATGGTTATAAGGTATACAGTGAGAATGCAGCTCAGATACTACCTGAAGTTGCTGATAAGATTATCGAACAAATTGATATGATTAAGGATTATTCAAAAATCCAAATTATATCACTCGAAGAAGCCCATGAGAAGGGTTTATTTGAATTAATCGGAAAAGAATTAGACCGCATTTATTATCAAAAGGTAAAAGAATTATCTTTAAGCGAGGATCTAGATAAAGAAATCAATATTGTTTATACACCCTTACATGGAACGGGCAATATACCTATTCGTACGATTTTAAAAGAAATGGGTTATGAAAATGTTTTTGTTGATGAGGAACAGGCAAAACCGGACCCGGAATTTTCTACGGTTGATTCTCCAAATCCTGAGAATTCGGAGGCTTTTGAACGTGCGGTAAAACTGGGCAAAGAAGTCAATGCTGATATCCTGATAGCGACTGATCCGGACTGTGACCGAATTGCCGTTGCTGTTTCCTCCACCCACAGTCATTACGAGGAGCGAAGCGACGAAGCAATCTCATCCCCTGATGCCAGAAATAATTATCTATTTTTAAACGGCAATCAGACCGGTGCACTTCTGTTAAACTACATTCTCAGCCGGAGAAAAGAAAATAAGCAACTACCCAAAGAAGGATTTAATATCAAAACAATTGTTACTTCAGAGTTGGGTCGAGTTGTTGCCGATAGCTATGATATTACAACTTATGATACGCTGACTGGATTCAAATTTATCTGTAACAAAGCAATGGAATTAGAAAAAGAGGGCGGCACTTTCTTATTCGGCTATGAGGAAAGTATAGGGTATCTTGCCGGAAATTTTGTCCGTGATAAAGATGCAGTAATTAGCGCTCTAATAATTGCTGAAATGTCTGCCTATTATAAAAAAAAGAGATTAACCCTAGTTGATGTTTTAAACAAGCTCTATGAGAAACACGGTTATTTCCTTGAACATTTAGAATCAATTTATTTAGAAGGCATGGAAGGTGAGCAGCAGATGGAAAAAATCATGACTGCCTTTCGGGGAAAATTTCCTGAGATTCCGGAAATGCATATATCTCGCAAGATAGACTATAAGACTTCATTTCAATATGATTATGAGGCACAGAAGGAAGAAATCGTTGCTATTCCCAAATCAGATGTCTTAAAATGCATTTTTTCAGATGGTTCCTGGTATGCGGTTCGCCCATCTGGCACTGAACCAAAGATTAAAATTTATATGTCTCTTGTGGGAAAAGACAAAGCCGAGGCAGAAGAAAAGCTTGGAAAATTAAAATCAGTAATTTTCGGAAAAATAAATAGTATAATAAAATAGTATCGAGTCGTGAGTATCGAGTATCGAGTGAATACTAAGGGTATAAATGATGCCAAGATGGAAGATTTGGAAAGAGTAGAATTTGTGGGAATAAGTGAAAGATAGTTTTTTGATTTCAGTTATCAGTTTACAGTTAAATAGAAAATGCAAAATATAAAGTTGTAATATTAGAAGAAATAATTATCAGATACTGTGTCAAAAGTCAACTCACAAACTCTTCAAAGATAACATATTAATTATTATTATATAATTATCCTTTTTCTTAGACTTCCTTCTCTCCTCGGAAGATATTTGAGAATTTCCCTCTCCCCTCGGAGGGAGAGGGTCAGGGTGAGGGGAATAAAAAACATAAGATATTTTTTAATTTTATTTTCACCCCCACCTTAATCCTCCCCCCTCAAGGGGGAGGAGACTAGTTTGGTAGATACTGCGCTCAAGGGGGAGGAGACTAGTTTGGTAGATACTGCGCTCAAGGGGGAGGAGACGAAAAAAGAGTTAATTCTCGCTTCAAGGTGGAAGGGACGAGATAGATCAAACCTTCCATCAAAGGGGAGGAAATAATAGAAGAGTTTATGCTTCTCTAATGGGGGAGGAAATAATAGAAGAGTTTTGGTTATAAAATAAAGTTTTTGGTTATTTGTATAGTGCATGTATATAGTATGTATTACCGAGTGAATTCTGAGGGAATATTATGTTATAATTTAAGAAGAAATTTTTTGGTCTTGAATATCGTTCCGAATGAAGCGAAATAAAAAAATGTTAAGGTATATAATAAGATAAAGATAAATTTTTTCAATTAGAAAAAGGTGATGAAAATGATATTTAGAGTAGTTGTAGAGAAAGATGAATCTGGTTATTATGTAGGAGAGGTGCCGGCTTTGCCAGGATGTTTAAGTCAGGGTAAAACCGTTGAAGAATTAAAAGTGAATAT
>JAWOCD010000015.1:0-20131 GCA_046483985.1 Promethearchaeia archaeon | reverse complement strand
ACTTATCCGGGTGTGGATAATCGTTCGAAATAATCCCGAAATATTAAATGAAATCCGAATAGAGCGCACCATCAGGGGGTCGTTTCTTAAAAATAATTTGCGATTGATAGAGGTGCCTAATGTGGCAAGTGGGGTAATCTCCGTGTAAACAATCCCAAAAACGGTTATTTTATAATTGATCCTTCTTTTGTAAAATTAACCCATATCTGTATAAAGAGCGGAATTTTATTGATTAAGCGCTTCTCATAGCGCTTTTCTAACTCCCTTAAGTCAAGTTGGGCATATTTCTGTCCCCAGAAGAGAAAACCTAAAATGGAAAAAAATAAGGGCATAAACGCGGAAAGATCGCCTACCAGGAAAATGATCAAGGCTATAACTAAAGGAGAAACGTAATAGACTATCTTTCCCGGAATCTCATAGAGATATTTTGCATTTTTCTTTTCTCCGATCGTTTGATCATAAACTCCAACGCATAACAAAGAATATGCAGCGAAAAACACGGCAAGGTAAAAATGTAAGAAACCGAGAATGACAATTAACGCATTTTTCCCTATAAAATAGAGCGTCTCCTTCTTAGAAAAAAGTGGATTATCTAACTCTTCCGCCTCTCTTTGAGAAAACCTTACATAGTTTAAGTAAAAGGCAGCAATATATAAACATCGAGAGAGCAAAATGAGAGGAAAATTTACCGCAATCATGAATTGTAAATCAAAAAATGTCGGAAGGATAAAGCCCAGAACACTCAATAGCAATACAATATAATTAATCATTATGATTATAAATCAATTTATGATTTTAAGTTTTGTAAATAATAATCTCTCTAAGTTTTTATACTTAGTTAAGCAACTCTTTGATCATCTCAAGGAATCTATAGTACACGAGACTTGGTGTGAAAAACTTCTAAAAATAAGATAAAAGAAAAAAGAAATTAAAAGTTATGTGGGTTCCGGAAATTCTATGTTTGATTTATTCGGTCCAGTAACAATCGAATTATTCGCAATCGATCCATTAGCATAGTGTTGGGTGATCGAGCCGCCAGTATTTGGATTAATCCCATATCGTGGAAAGTTGCTACTACTAATGATTAAGCCGATACGGTGTCCTTCGCTGAACCGATAAGCAGTCGAAAAAAGCGGCACCGTCATATTATAGATCTTATCCGTTTGATTTGAGTTTAATAGGTCTCTGTGAAATGACCCATTTCGCAAGCTGGCTGTTTTTGCCCCGTCAACAATCAACATATGACGTCCGTCGGGATAAATATCCACCAAACGAACCATAAAATCCGTATCAGAGCAATTTGACTTGAAAGATAGATTCACATTCATCTCTCCCTCAATGGTGTATGGTTCTTGTAATTCTGGTGACGCAAATTTAAGAGTATCGTTTCTAGCAATAAGTGAGCTCTGATCTTCGGGACCCGATCCTCGAAGATTGTTTCCTCCCAAGGTGGGACAAGGATCTCTCGGATCATAAGTGTATGAGAAATTTTGAAGGCTTTGCAACTGGGACCCATCATCTACTAAAACCTTCTCATTTGAATCTTTTTTATTGCCGAAATACCATTTATTTCTCTTTGAGTCTAACGGCCAATCCTCGGCATATCTCCAAGAGTTCGCCTTAGGATCGTTTGGATCACCCATCAAGTAATAGGCAACCCGATCTCCATCCCATAAATCGGTCTCTTCGCCTAATAAGCTCTCTTGAAATATTTCAAACTCCCAATCAAAAATCTTCCCCATTGCAATACTATTTTCGGGATAAGTTAAATCACCTTGTTGCTGGGTATAAAAAGCTCCGTGGGTCCAAGGTCCAATAATTAGAGCTTGATGGTCACGAGCCCGTGTTGTTCCGTTATCATCATACCCCTTAAAGGCTCGGAGCGAACCTCCGAGAAATACGTCATACCAGCCGGCCACATGTAAAGCTCTTGCATTCACATTAGACCAATTATTAATGCCGTTATTTAAGGTTGTTCTGAGATTAGCTTTATTAGATTTGTCTTCGCTATCAATAAGGTCATAAATGGTATCTAATTGATAGCGATAATTATAAGGAGCAGTGCTTTTAAGCCAATCATTGACTAAATCATGTCGGAAAGCCCCTTCCATAATCGCATCCCGGTACAAATCGGCAACCCCGAACATATGAGTCTGGCATTGTAACCCATTATCTCCTTGATATGCGTCTTCCATTCCAGCATACATAAAAGAATTTATGGATAGAGCAGAAGCTCCGACTGATCCAATCTTTCCATTGCACCATCCTCTGTCTAAGATCCATTGTATTGTATCCACACCGTCTTGGTAACTGCTGGTAAAGAGTAGATCGGATTTAACCCCCTCGCTTTCGTAGGTATTTCGCATATCTTGAAATACGACGTGATAACCTCGAGAAAGATAAAGATCAGCGTAGAGATCCATTCCCGTAGCATCTTTATTATATGGGGTACGGATTAAAATGACTGGCGCCTCTGTAGCGCTCTCAGTCCATGGATCCCACTTCAAAGGCGAATAATAAATATTCGTAGACAACTTCGTGCCGTCGCTCATCGTCATCATCTTATGTTCTCTCTGAGGCGTTCCTAATGCCGTTATTCCATAAACAAAAATTATCGGAACTACAATAAGCCATCCTATTAAAAATGATTGCAGGATATTGGGATATCTTCTCCGAAACTTTTGATTAAAGTAAGTGATTGCATCCTTTAGCGAGAGTATCAGCCCCGATTTTTCTTGCCATAAAAAATATATGATTGCTATTCCAGCTGAAAGTGTGAAAAGAATGATTGAATATATGCCGAAATAAAAGAATAAAGCCAGAGTAAAAGTAACCGCCGAAAAAATGTAGCCTAAATATGTGAGTAGCGTATCTTGATATTTCGCTTTTTTTTTCCGAATATTTCTATAATAGCGGGTCGCCATGAGAAAAGAATAAATAGCGAAAAGCAAGGTACAATAAATAATAAGTGTTCCGAGAATAAGAATCGTAAAGTTAACGAGAATGAGATATATCCATTTATTTCTGGATATTTTCAGCAAACTTTCCCTCAGCGGTTTTGATTCCTCTTGAGATTGTTTAAAATTAAGATAGATGGCAAAGTAGTAAAAAACTCGGGCACCGAAAATGACCGGGAGATTAAACCCTACCAGCAATACCGGGTTAAACAAAAATGGGATTAAAAGGAACGTATTATCAACCATATAAAAGTTATAAATAGAGAACAATATCCAAAAAATAATAGAGGGCGAAATCACCAAAATAATGATCAGTATCTGAAAGAAAAGAGGGATTTTAAGAAATTTTCGCTTTCTATAGCGTCGTATCAGTCCATCATAGGTGAGAGTGGCATATTCCTTTCCGTAGTTGATATAGAGAAAATATGCCCCGAGAATAGCTGCCAGGACAAGGAAATCTTGAAACATTATGAATGGAACTGCAAACACAACGGGCGTATATAATTCTATATATCTGCCCATTCTCTCGAGAGTACTATCCTCTATTTTCCCAGAGATATCTTGAAGATAATTTCCCGCAATTAACAATGAATAGACGGCAATAAATACTGCCAAAATAGTAGTGAACATCCCAAGCAGAATTAAGAACACATTTTTTGCAATAAAATAAAGGATTTCTCTTCTGGATAAGGTATGCTCAACGTTAATCAAATCTTTATCCGAATACTTAATATATTTCAGATAATATCCGATAATGAATAGAGCCCGAGAGAAAGCTACAATAGGCAAGTTTATGAAAAGGAAAGCTGATAAGTCGGACATGATACTTAATACAAAAGAGAAAGCCATAAAAAAAAATACAAACCAATTTATCATAATATAAGGTAGGCATAGATCAATTATAAAAAGTTTTAATTTAAATGATGTCCAAGTTTGCTCAGAGTTATTTCAACTAGTTGCTACAGTCATCTTGATCACGTCTATATAGCCGGCGGGGTTAAAAAAGAGAATTTAAGTAAGTAGTTAGACATATTCTATAGTTCCTGGCGGTTTCGGAGTTATATCAAAATAGATGTTCCTCGAGTTGGGAACATTCTGAATCTTATCCTTTAATATATTCAACAACTCGGGGGATAATTCTGTGACTGAAGCCGTCCGGGCATCAATACTATTGACACTTCGAATGACCACATCAAATTTTCCTTGTGCTTCCCTATGCAATTCATAAAACATCCGGGAATAACCGTCCAAGTGAGATGAGGACGCAGTCAATTTACCAAAGTCCCATTTGCCTTTTACACCAAGAGGATAATCGTAGATTCGTTTGCCGTGAATCATCCCCGTTACTTTTTTCTCTAAGATTTGCTCGCTCGTGGCAGCAAATACTTGAAATGGCTCTTGTTCCCCTTTCTCATTAATGATCATCGGTTTGCCGTGGTTTTCTGTGTAATAATTATTGACGGTGGACTCCACAATATCATGCACTTGTTTTTCGAATTTCAGATTTTCCTCCGAAACAGCTCCAATAATACGTGCTGCTAACGCAGGGCCAGGAAATGCTTTTCGATACACTAATCTTTGAGGCATCTCGAGATAGTCTAATACCTCTCGCACCTCATTTTTGGTTAAACTCGCCACGGGCTGAATGGTCGCTTCCACGTCATATTCTATATTGAGATTGTGCTGACTCTTGACAAATCCATCAAAGTTCTCTTCTAATAATGTTTGTTCTTCCTCGAGCGACATCGTTTCCTTCAAATCAGAAATATCCACCCCAAAACTTTCCTCAATATCCGGAAGAATTGTTCCATCCGCCAATAAGTCACAATTCTCCTCCTTGATCACTCTACTAATTACTCCAGAATAGGCATCTTTAAATAATTGGCGTTTTTTCTCGGCCTCCTCTTCACCATAGATCTTGGGAAGAAACTTATCCCGGATATTGATGATTTGAACATCAGGAAACAAATCCTTAATTTCTTCTCGTTCTTCCCTCCCGTTGATTATTCGCATTAGGCCATGGTCAATAAAAACCGGAATCGTATTGATTTCCGCCTTATTAAGAAGGGCATAAGTGAGCGAGCTGTCTATACCACCAGATAATGCACAGAAGACCTTTTTTTTATCCGCATGTTTCCGTAAAAATTGGACTGCACTTTCCACAAATTCAGAGGGCTCGCGGGGAGCGTCTATTAATCGATGATTCAACATATTATTAAATAAGGAGGCAAATTATATATGTGCAATTATTAATTCATTATTTTCATCTTTCAAAAGGGCTTTTTATAGTTAGTTAAACACTTTTTCCTCAATAAGGAAGAAGGATAAAAACTTTTTAGAAAAATATGGTATAGTTGAGATTTAGTTCAGTTTCTCAAATGTGACACATTTCCACTTTTTTCTCGGTCATTAAATAATTATTTCTAGACCATCTTGCATGACGGTTACCCAAAAAAAGAAAAAATCTCCAGGGATGTTTAAAACTATTCGGTTTAATGAAGAAGAGCGAATAATTTATGAATGCTGGGACTTCCGGATGGTGAGAAAATTTAAAAAATTCATGAAACAGCAACTGAAATGGAAACAAAAGATTCGGTTTCAAATAGAGAACTCCAATAAGCCAGAAAAAGAGCTGAATAAGCTCATTAAGGAGAAACTAGAACTTCTGAGATTTTTAATGAAACAAAATGCAAAAAACAAGACCATTAAGAAAGTGAGCAAAAAAATCAAGTATTTAAAGAAATTTCCGCTAAAAAACACTACGGAAAATGAGAATTGAATTTTTTCTAGTTCCCAATGTGTTACAAATCTTAAAAAAAAAGGGGAAAAATCTTGGGATTTTGGTGCCACCCGCCTGCAAGTTTAAATTCTTTTTTCGTTTTTTCAGAAGGGGGGGACATCACGGTATTTTCTCCTAAATATAGGAGTGTAAAAATATTTTAAATTAGAAGGGAAAAAATAAATATTCTTCATATGTCACACATTTCTTGACATTCAATTGAATAATGTTCAGATTTTCTAAAGATCATATCCTTTTTAGGAATAGGACATAGATCATATTTAAGAACTATGAACATAATTAATAAACTGAAACAATGGGCGAAAGAAGGAGCTTTTGCAAGATGGGGAATTATCGGTTCAGTGTTTGTATTATGTGCATTATTTATTCCTCAAATAGGTTATAGTGGACGGCAAGGAGAAGCATATTCCCTGTTAAATCATTTTGTATCTGAATTAGGAGAACTGGGCGTCTCCCATTTAGCATACGTATTCAATATCGGTCTGTTTATCGGCGGGATCTTTTATCTCGGCTTTATGATTGGATTAGGGATATATATTAAACACTGGTTGGCTAAACTTGCAATGATCATAGGGATTGTAACTTCCCTCTGCTCGAGCTTGGTGGGAGTCTTTCCGATGAATTATCTGATTCCCCATTATACCGTTGCGATGGGGTTTTTCTTTGGAGCTTTAATCACAATAACATTATTCACAATTACGATACTACTTCAAAAGAAGCAACACATTCCTAAATTGTTTAGCATTGCAGGGATTTTCGTGGCTGTTGTTTATACATGCTTGCTCTCCTTTACCTTCTCGGGAAATCCCAGTGATTTATCGGTAAATTTTGATAGTCGACCTGATATTTGGATCTTTCCAATGCTCGAATGGGCAGCTATTCTATCAGTAGTTGGATATTTGCTCTTAATATCGCTCTACGTCCATTTTACGGAAACATACACCGATTGACTGTAAAAAGTTTAATTTAATCGGGAAATTTCTAAACTTTTTTCATATGTGATACTTTCAATTTAAGAGGCGGCTGAAAGATTTTAAATTCTTCAACAATAATAGAATTTCTTTAAGTATCTTCTAAATAATAAATATCCATAAATCCCGATGTGTCACATTTTCATTTTTAATCTTAGAAAATGTTCTCCCTGTCCCCCACATCCCACATTAAAATTATAATATATAAGAAGAAGGTCTCTTATCGTATTTTAGAGCCCATCAACTTTTTTCCGAATTTAAAAAATATTCATTTGTGACACAAAGATGAGCCAGGAACTCAGCACAAATTTAGAAGACACAAAAAGCCGATAAACAATGTCCAAGAAAAATGTCCAAAAATGTTACTAAATACTGGCAAAAAGAAAGGCAAGTAAACCGAACAAGGCACCGACTTTCAATAACAAACTTATCTTACTAAATCGGTCTTTTTGCTGATTATGGTTAAAAGAAAGAAGAAGAGCATAACCTACGACGACTAGACCAAGGAACATAAATATGAGAAATAAGACCGGATTAATAATGCTCGTAAATAGGGGAAAAATAAAGAATAAGATTGCTAATATCTGAAAGAGAACTCCCAAAATAACTGCTTTATTAATCCCAAGAGTAATAGCCAAGGTTTTTACCCCTTCTTCTGTGTCTCCTTTAATATCTTCACAGCCCTTAATAATCTCCCTCGCCATTAACAAGCTAAAGGATGTTAAAAAGAATAGATAGATATAAATCGGCATCTCGGAATTGAGCAAAGCTCCGTAAATTAATCCTATAGAATAGGAGACACTCACGATAATATTTCCGAGAAAACCTTGCTTCTTCCCCCATACTGCGTAAAGCCATCCGATAAAGGCAAAAATAACCGCAATAATAAAAACTACGGGATGCAACTCCAGAAGAATCATATGGAGAAAAGAAAGACTCAGCCCAATACAAAGGAGGATGACATAGAGTTGTTTGGCTTGCGAAAGGGAGATGGAACCGCGAGGGATAGGTCGTTCGGGACGATTTATTTTATCAATTTCCAAGTCGTAGATATCATTGATGACCATCCCAGCTCCAGAGAGAAAAAAATAAGTCAAAATTCCGAGAATGATGTTCAATACTAAATTAATAGATGAGACTCCAGTACGCGTGTTAAGAATTCCGATGAAAACAGTTAAGCTCCCCATAAGGCCATTAATTGGCCTCGTTATCTCCACAGCGTCCTTAAAATTCATAACTTTATCCGTCCCTATAATTTAAATAAGTAAAAGAGGAAATCGTGATTTTATGTGAGTAAGTTGAAATCTTTCTTTTGGGAGGCTCCCACTGCTTTAATTTCATCTATGATGGGCTTCAACGAGTCTCCTTCATCATCTAAAATATGGTCTTCCAAAAAGGTCCCCATTACGATGATGTCTCCCCCAGCTTCGATGAATTTTTTGGCATCCTCCTTCGAGGAGACTCCACCCCCTACCACAATGGGGATATTCAAGACGCGTCTGCACAGTTTAATGATTTCAGGGGGGATACTTTCCGCACCCGAGCCCGCTTCTAAATAGATGAGTTTAAAGCCGTACATCTGTGCCGCTAATGAATAAGCTGCAGTCAGTTCTGGCTTTCTGCGGGGTAATAATTTCGCATCCCCAATCCATCCCGCTGTGGCACCGGGTTCAATTATTAGATAACCCATAGAAATTGCCTCTAATCCGGCTAATTTAATCATATATGAAGATAATGCTTGTTGCCCGATAATAAAATACGGATCGGTGGAATTCAGCAATGACATAAATAAGATGGCATCCGCATTTTTGGAAACGTTGGAAACTCCTCCCGGGAAAATGATGATGGGGACCTTTACTTTCTTTTTTATACGTTCTATAGTCTTGTCCACATACCTTTGGTCATGGGCGGTACTTCCCCCGACCAAGATCACATCGGTCCCCGCCTCTTGAGCATAAATCGCCATTTCTGCCGCAGTTGAGGGGGTTTGCCGTAACGGATCGGGATCAATCAGCGAAAAATGCAGTGCTCCTTCCTTATTTAGTTTATTGATAATATATTCATAAGTAGATGAGTCATTTCGGTCGGAAAAGTTAAGATCTGCCATAGGTTTCACCCAAATTTTGTTTTTTTAACTTTATCATAAATTTCAATTGCCTCTTTTTTCCATACCTCAAAGCTTACAACGGAACTAGGGAATTGACGATAATGATTGGCTATCTCATCCATTTGAATCCGTAAATAATTTAAATCTAATAATAATTTCGGCTGCGCGATCCCTTTTAATGCCTTAGAGATCATATCAGTTATCGATAATTTAATTTGGCCCTCAGAAGCAATATCTAATATCTCAGAACTGGTTAACAGATCTTTTCCTAATCCAAAATTTAAGGCGTCATTATTTAATCTTTGTAAAACAATGCGCAATAGATCTAACGCCGCATATTCGGCTCCAAAATTCCGCATCACATCAACATTATAGGACCATAACTGACTCAAGGAGTAATCATTCGCTTCAATCGCTTTTTTGGCGGCCTTTGCGGCGTAATATCCCGCTCTCATCGAAGGATCAATTCCTCCCCCATGAAGCGGATTCACTTGACACGCTGCATCTCCAACAAACATAATCCCCGCCTCTGCACAGGACCAGAGTGGTCTTCGCACGGGAACCACCCCACCGCCCGTAGATTCAATCCCAAAATTAGAGGTCTCAACGAATTGATTAAAGACATTCTGATGATAGAAATCCTTCACTTTTCCCTTATAATCCATGAAGACTCCAAGACCAATATTAATGGAATGGTCATTTTTCGGAAAATACCAAATATACCCTCCCGGCGCTTTTTCTTGGTCTAAAACAATTGTAATGAAGTTTTTATCCATTATTTTCTGGTCATTTGTGGGGAAGTTAATAATCTCTCTATAGCACAAGATAGAGTCACTTTTGGGAATCTTATTCTCAATGAACTCACTTCTTATTTTGTTTCGCAATGGGGAATAAAAGCCGCTCGCATCAATAACCATGTTTGCACGTAATTCCAAGGTCTCTCCATTTTTGATTTTTGCCTTGATTCCACATACTTGATTACCATCATACATCAAGTCCAATGCAGTGGTCCGGTCTAAAAACACATCCACTCCCGTATCCAATGCTTCCTTTAATAGACGTTGCCCAAATTCTAAACGATGAACTATATATCCAGCTTGTTTAGGGTCGGTCAAATTAATAGATTTGCTCATATTGGGAGGATATAACTTCCCACCTTTTATATGACAAGATAATTCCTCTCCTTTAGGAGGGTCTATATTCAGAAAATTGAAGATCTCTGTGCCAATAGCATCTCCACAAATTTTATCGCCAATTTTCTCCTTCTTTTTGGTATCAACTAAACATACCTTTAAGCCATGTTTTGCGGCAAATCGAGCCGCCGTTGATCCTCCAGTACCTGCGCCCACTACAATAACATCAAAAGTTTGGTTAAGATTTTCCATAATAATCACTTTTTAAGAATTTTATTTATAATAATGTTAATAAGAATATAATAAGAGTTGTACCAATAGGCACGGTTAAATCGTCCCATGTAGAGGGGGAAAATAGTTCTATCACCGTTCCTAATGCACTCGTCACCAATGAATAAATAATAATCGTTTCGAGTGATAAAGATTTCTGATTTAAGGGATTTGCTAACCCAAAAAAGTAAAATGAAGAAAAACATAACACCAGTGCGGAAATGAAAAAAGTAACTGACCCTTCAACAGAGCGTATGGTATTAGTATATGAAATATCTATTTTTCTTTTTCCATATCTCTTTCCAATAACGGACGCTCCGGTATCAGATATGATCATAATTAAAATGCCAGAAATGGGAAAATAGAACTGATCAGGAGCAAATATTGCAAATAAACTGACTAAAAGAGTTACAGACAAACAATAATGAAAAGGACCTTTTAGGTAACCCACTTTCTCTTCTGCATCTTCCCCAATCGTTTCATATAATTCCTTTAATGATTTTACCTTACTGTCTTTCGAGCTAAAATATGTTAGGGTTGTTACACTTGCGGCAATTACCATCGCCCAATAAGGCCATCGAAAAAATGGAACGATCAGGACTACTAAGCCAGTAAACATATGCACTGTTTTTCTCGCTTGGAATTTGGTAAGTTTATCCCGTTTTTTAAGAACCATAGGGGTTAAGATGGTAACGAGAATATATCCATACGCTAAAAGAACTAATATTAAATCTTTAATTAGATCCAATTTATTCATCTATACATTTATTTTATTGTTATCGAAAAAAATATCTAATTAATAAAAAATTAAATCCAATTAAAAAGAATATTATTAGTTATAAATTCCGAGTTGATCTCCTCACGCCTAAAGGTGTGAGATTCAGATTCTCTAATGCGTGTTCGGTACATTAAACAATATAGGTTGGATCTCCAACCGTAAATTAAGGTTCCAAACTCTTAAAACCATTTGATTGAGTTTTTTCTTAGTTCTGTAATATTTTGGGAGTTTCAAATCTCCGATAAAGATTGTTCCAATCTCCGATAAAGATTGTTCCAACTTTATATTGTTTGACTTGTTTAAATATATGATCTTAAGATATTTAGTGATTTACACGCAAAATTCATCTCCATCCTAAAAGAGGAAGTTTTCTTTTGCTTTTTTGATAAATAAAACCCATTGATTTCATTAATTTAAGTTTTAATAAAGTGGAATGAAAAATAGTTTGCTTATAATAGGCCTTCCTTTAATAATTCTCGCATAGTTTCTCGCTCTTGCTCATCACATTCATTAATATCTTTACTTTCAGTCTTAATTTGGCGTTCTTCCTCAAGAGCTTTTTTCAAATCGTTCTTTGAATCATCCATTTTGGAAGGCATTTATATTCTTAATTGAAGTGAGTTTTTTTAGTATGATTTTTCTTACTTTAAAAATTTTATAAATTTTTCCAGAATATTCTCATCCGCGGATTAGGATAAAATTTAATTGCTATGAAAGGACTTTTAAACTATCTGAAAGAAATATAAGGAGCAATTCAAAATTGCTTAGAGTTGGAATTATTGGGACTGGTGTCATTTCTAATCTTAACGTGTTAGGGTATTTATATTCTCAAGATGCGAAGATGGTAGCAGTTGCTGATACTAATACCGATTCAGCTAAGAAAAAAGTAGAACGATGGGGTACAAGAACTGCCAATATCTATGAAGATTATAAACAGATGGTTTCCCGAGAAGATTTAGATATTGTGGAAATTCTTACGCCACATCATCTCCACGCTGATATGGCTGAATATTGTGCAAAAGCGGGAGTTCCCGGAATTTGTGTACAGAAGCCAATGGCACACACCATAACCGATTGTGAACGGATTATTAATGTCTGTAAGAAAGAAGGGGTAAAATTGAAAAGCTTCGAAAATTTCCGGTTTTATCCGCCCTATATGAGGGCAAAAGAATTGTTGGACGAGGGTATTATCGGAAAGCGGTTAAGTTTCCGAATAAATACGATTGGAACGGCGGGACCTGGAATGCCATTGAGCCTCTTGAAGTCCTATCTTTGGAGGGTCCAAGTAGAAAAATGCGGAGGAGGTCCATGGGTTTACGATGACGGGATTCATAAGTTTTCGATGGCTCTCTGGCTGATGGATGAGGAACGGGTGGAAACTGTACACGCGTGGATGGACTTTTTTTCGGGAATTATGGATGGACCAGATCATATCTTTTTCCAATATCCTAAACACGATCCAGATGATCCTAATGAAACTCGTAAATATGGCACAATGGAATTTAGCTTATCGGCCAATCTCTATTATCCGAGTAATTATTATGAATGTGACGAATTTATAGAGATTACCGGAACAAAAGGAATAATGTGGATAAATCAATGTACGTCGGGCGGAAATTTTGTGTCCGAAACTCCCCAATTTCCCCCTATTGTGGTATATAAGGATGAAAAGGTGCAAACCTACGGAGAAGATCTCGCACGGGATTGGCGACATTCCTTCATAAATTCGACCATGCATTTCATAGACGTGATGAAAACAGACGGTACTCCCGTATACACGGGAGAGCAAGGAAAGAATCTCTGTATCTTCGCAAAGATGCCATACATCTCCCATCAAAGGGGAAAAAATGTGTTGTGGGACGAACTTACTCCGGAAAATGAGGCGAAAAATGTGTGTGTTGTTGAGCCTTTTTTTAAAAAGCGAAAAGCGCTATTCAAAGCGATTAAATTCCTATGGCGTCAAAAGATGGATATGAGAAAGGGAAAAAAGCAAGGGCTGGAGCATGAAAAATTCGAATATGAATATAATCTCTAAGGAAATTTAATAAAAAAAAAGAAGATTGGGAAGGAGAGTTTTCACCTGGCTATTTTTCGTTTATATTTCTTTTTCGAATAATAGACGAGACCTAATGCAGAACTCGCCATGATAATGAGTAGCAAATTAAATTGAAATCCAAGAATAAGCATCTGTTCGGGAATAAGTTTAATTGCAACATTCCCCTCAGCATCGGTATGTTTATATGATAATAAATTTCCATTATCATCAAATTCCATTACTTTCTTCACCGTCTTACCAATAAATTCGCCAAAGAAGGAAGGATCCATCTCCAAGGTCACGGTGTTTCCGTCAACTGTTATACTATTCCATTTGATTCCGTCAAGGTAATCATGAACAGGCGTGGGGATCCCAAACTTGAATAGAATTAAAATTTCATGATCATCGAAGGGCCCAGCAATGGAATAATTAACAGGATTCTTATTTTCTCTATTTCAAAACTATTAGTCTGATCAGAATTCGGATCAATTAAGGTTTGATCAGAATTCGGATTAGTTAATCCCATAAGCGAACCTTTGCTACATCTTTCTTTTAGGATTCATCATTGCACTCTTCTAATTTAACCCGCTCCAGTCCGAGAGAATCGTAAATGTGATCCGAACTTATAATCTTCTCTTTCTTTTTACAATGAGCCGCATGAAATGCATCAAACACCCCCACCCCTTCTTCAATATACTTTGCCGCCATTAAAGGGATTGTATCTTTATAATTACTTATTTTCATTGCGGCCGCCGTCGTTGTAATTGCGGGTAAGCCAAACCTTTTTGCTAACAATAGCAATTCTATAAAGGTAACTTCTGCAGTCCGAATTTTCTCTTTCATTTCCGAATATATGGATTCTGCTCTGTTCTTCAACCAGTCTGAGGGTTTTAACAAGGCGAGAAAAAAATCAGTATCGGCATACATCTTTTTATTTCTCCTCTTCGGATATGTCTTTTAACGCTTCCTGTTTGATTATGTCTTTAAGTTCCGAAATCGATTTATCGGGTAACTCCTTTCCAATCGATCGTAGTTGCGAAACGGGATCTTCGGGGATAGGCACGACTAATAATCCTTCCTTCAATTCCACCAAATACACATTTCCCTTGATTTTCGATTGTAGCTTTTTTGGGATATAAAGTCTTCCTTTATCATCGCATTTACCTATCATATATAATATATATTTTTCCACTCATAAATAGTTTTTCCCATTTTTTTGGTAATTTTCCCACTTTCCTCAGACTTTTCCCACTAAATCTCAAACATTCCCAGACTTGAGAGATTGCGAGTCATAATAAATATAAAATAGAGTATCCCGAAGAGCATGCCCCATTGGCTCAGTAACTACTAACCAAAAAGAGATGGATTTCCATCTCTCCTATTCTATAAAGTTTGCTGCTCTTAAAGTATCCAGATTTTGCTCGATATTCCAGCGTAATCCCATAAGCGAATCTTCGCTAAAAATCTCCGAATCTGGAATCAATTCATCGTGATATTTTTTCGTGATCTCGTTAACTGAGAGTCCTTCATTATACCATTCTATTAAGGAATTCTTCGCCTTGAGATAGAGAACTTCCGCATTCTCAATTAATCTTTCGCAATGCGATCCTTTCCAGACTCCAAAATGCGCAAGTGAAATAGAATCTAGGGAATCTTTCATTCCCCGTAATTTCTCATATGTTTGTAATAGCGCCTCCTCGTTAAAATGCGGCCCGAATAGTACGGGTATGTATGTATTGGGGTCGATATGATCGAGAATGGCATCTCCGACAAAGAGATTTTTCGTTTCGGGATTTTCAAGTGCAATTGAGTCCATCGTATGGCCAAAAAAGTTATGGATTTGTAATTCCAACCCTCCTACCTTAAGAACATCGTTTTCGGTTAAAGGGGTTACCCCTTCAATAGGTTCTACGTAATATCCAAAAAATTCGTTCATGTCCTCGGGGTCTTTTAAGACATCCAGAGCATTTTCGGATGCAAATACCTCAAATTCATGGTCTTTGTGGAGTTTCCTAATTTTTGGAAGCGCTTGAATGTGGTCCCAGTGAGCATGCGTTAAAAACAATTTATCGATGGGATACAGATCAAATGCTTTCAATTTCTTTATAAGTTTCCTGGCGTTTAGCTTTTCTCCGGTATCAATGAGCATTTTTTCGCCCTCACTTTCAATCACATACAACGCACACGTCTTTTCTAACTTTAGGAATAGGGCGTCAAGTAAATAGGAATATTCATTAAATTTGCCTTCTTCATCTATAAAAACCATATTATCTTCACCAAGAATAAATTAAGAAAGACTGGCATTTATTGATTTGGGATCCCGTAGGGAATAGGAAAGTCGATATCAAATGGCGTCATATAAAAGTCTCCCGAGACATCCTTGTTTAGAAGCATTTTATCCGAAAAGTCGAGGACAACCTTAAAATCCGCATCAGTATATGCATGTCCGCCCCACATTCGATAATGAATGGCATTATTCTCTTTCACGCCCAGAAATGCAAAAACGGGAATACATGCCTCAAAAATTGCTTGGGTTCCCGTTGGATTTGACCATACATCCCAAAACGCCTCTGTGGAAAGCATAAGACGGGGTGCCACCAAGGCTCGTAAAAAATGCTGGTCAAAGGATAACTTGTATTCCTTCCCCGCATAATCGCCAAAATCTTGATGAAACCACGATTTAAAGCGCGCCTTTGAGGTGATGTCAGCAATTGTTTCGCTAAAATGTCCTTGTATCAAGAAGCTTCCCGCTCCTCCGCACCCGCTGTCGTTAGGAACTACCATCGAAAACCTTTCATCCATGGCGCCGGCTAATAATGCCGTTTTTCCTCGACGGGAATGTCCAGTAATTATTAATGCATCGGGCCGTATCTCGGGGATCTCGTTTAAACGGACGCTCCAAGGTTCTTGTAACAGAAAGTCTGCCACCCGCATCGCCCCCCAAGCCCATACCGCCAAGCTCCCCCAACTATAGTTCGAATAGGTTTTTTGACAAGGGCCTTTCATATCGTACCCTTTCGTATCCGGATCAAGTTCGGTATGATGAAAACAGACAAATATATACCCGCGTTCCACAATGAGTGTATTGATTTCCACTTGATTTCCTGTACCGTCTGGGGAAACCTTGACCAATGTTGGAAAAGGACCCTCTCCCTTGGGGATGTAGAGATCAACGGGTAATTCTATCTTCGTGTCCGAATCATTGAAGGGTATAATTGATAAGTTCACTTGAGCGAGGATGCTATCATCATCCCGTTCTTTTAAGTCTGTGAGCTCGGCCTCGATTGCGTCCGGGCGTCCGGGCATATGACCGTATTCCTCATCTAACAATAGCTGTTTGATTTCCTCCCTCCGTGCTGACCAATCCGTTTCCGTTTCAACATATGTCCCGTTATTAAATACAAACGGGTCGGGAAGGGCTTTAATCATCTTAGGTTTATCGAGGCGATACAAAAAATACATTCCGTAGGGTACAACGAACAGTAATAAGAAGATAATAAATACCTTCACGAATTTTGGAATTTTCATAAGCGATTTCGACTACATAATATACTTTTCATTTAGCTGGAGAGGAGAATTCGTCTAGAAAGATTTCCTTTTCCCTCTGCGCTGATTGAATCGCCGCTAGATTGAATTTCAGAACCTCCCGGGCTTGTTCTCCGGAAAGCAGTGGTTCTGCATTTCCCTTTGCGGTCTCAATTACATGATGTGTGGCATTGATAAAACTCTGTTTCCAATCCCCCGGGGAATCGTCAATCGTCTCAACTTTTCCATCCCGAATGATCACAATCGGTTTAAACACGTCGGACTCGGACATGGTATTTCCTTGCGCAGTACATTGGTTGAGTTTCATTATCCCCCGGCTTCCGATAATTTCAATGAACTCATCAGTGGGATAATATTTGGAGGGGATTTTCATCTCCGGCATAAGGGTAAATTCGATATTCCCGTATTGGGGAACCACGTGTTTCTTATTAAAGTCCCTTTTACATTTCCACTTAACATAGGCTGGCGCATCAGTATTCTTGAGATTTCCGGTCCAGGCGTGGACTTTTTCGATTGGCTCGTCATAGAACCACCATCCCAAGGCAAAGGCATGCCAGCCGTTATCAAATAAGATGGGAGATCCTTCCTTTGCCCCTCCCAATTTTTCGGGATCGGCACGCCATTCTTTGGCACCTTGGGGGATTTCCCAACCGCCTTTCCCCGCCAATGCGACTTTGATTCGAATGGATGAGATATCTCCGATATAATCGTCTGTGATCAACTTTTTAGCCTTCTTGAGATGGGGATCAGAGAAAAAGTTCTCATATACCGAAAGAAGGGTGCCAGCATTTTCGCAAGTTTGAATCATCTTATCTGCTTCTTGCAAGGTTCTGGCAATCGGCTTTTGAACTGAAACAACGTCTATTCCCTTTTTCGCCGCAAGACACACAGCATCTACATGGAGATGATGGGGGAGAAGAATTTCCACCAGATCAAGTTCTTCTTTCTCGAACATCTCTGTGCAATTAGAATATATCGGAATATCATCGGGAAGGTCAAATTGTGCGCGTTTTTTTTCAGCTTTTTCAGTCGTTCGATTACATAATGCAACAATTCTTGCATCTTCATTATCTAAATACCCTAAAATATTTAAGTCAAATATTTGCCCCGTGCCCACAATACCTACGTTTATCATCGTCTTTTCACTCCAGCTCTTCTTATTCAACCATAATAAAATTATGAATTGAGAGAAAAATTCTATGTAGTAATTATAACGGGATGATTATTTAGTTTTCGTACAAAAGCGCCTACCTACGATCACCTCGTACATGTCCCCGACGGGCCTTACCAGGATAGGCTGTAGTCCTCCTCGTCTCCGAAGGGTTTATCTGCTCGGACGTTCGTGTCGCTGACATAGATCTTGTCTATCGGGATCATTCTTCACCGATTATTACCATTATTATTATGGGTGTATATAAGCATTTTTACCCGCGTTCGATTATCGAACATTATTAGGAAATATTTTATATAGATACATGTCTACATATATCTAGATGATTATAAAAATGAGCTGGAGCAGCTGGAGCAGCTTGAACATAAGAACCCATTTAAAGGAATCTATAAGGGAGCTGAAGGAGGAGATGGGTAAGTTCCTGGTAGACCGCTATGAGGAGGACAAGATGAGGGATAGGGATCGGGAAGAGGAAGGGTCCAGATGAATTCAAACTACACCTATAGTAAATGTGAATGCCCCACATGTGGTCGGAAGATACTCGTGGAAAAGGTTCTGTTCGGAGTTTCACATACAGCACACATACGGGCTATATGCTTGGACTGTCTGATGGAAAAAGGGGTGAACGAGGAGTTCAAGAAGAAACACCCAGAAGCAGCTAAGGACATAGAGGCGTGGTACAACGAGGAGGCTGAAAAAGAATGAGTTTTATTTAGATATGATACCTATAATAATATATGACCGATAAACTGGACCCTAGAAAAGCTTACGAGCGCGCTTTATACCTCGGAGCGGGCTATACGTATGAGGATCTGGAAAAGCCAAAAATCGCAATCGCCAATTCTTGGAATGAGATTAACCCGGGACATATTCACTTGAGAAAATTGACGAAATTCGTTAAAAGGGGAATTAAGGAGAACGGCGGTACTCCGATGGAATTTAATACAATCGCGTCGTGCGATGGAATAGCAAACTCCGGGAATTTTTCCAAATACATATTACCCACCCGAGAGGTGATTGCTTCCTCCATAGAGTGCACGGTAAAAGCATATGATTTCGACGGTATGGTCATGATGTGTACGTGTGATAAAATAATTCCGGGGATGCTCTTAGCTGCCGTTCGGTGCGATATTCCCACCTTATTCGTGACGGGAGGAATTATGAAGCCAAAAACGTTTGAAGAAGGACCGCTTGAAGGGAATACATACGTGACATGTGATATAAAAGAGGCGATTGGGGAATTTAATGCGGGAAAGATAACTGAGGAGGAATTTCATCTAATTGAATCGGAAACTTGTTGCTCCCCAGGATCATGTAATATGATGGGAACGGCAAATACGATGGCATGTATTGTGGAAGCAATGGGATTAAGCTTGCCCACATGTGCGACAATGAATGCCGTCAGTACTGAACGGAAAGTATTATGCGAGGAAAGCGGGAGATATATTATGCAATTGGTTCAAAATCAAGTTAAAGCAACAGATCTCATTACAGAGACCGCTATTGAAAATGCAATTAAAGTAGCTTTAGCGTTTGGAGGATCGTCCAACATGATCCTTCATATGGCGGCATTATCCCATGAAATTGGCGACAATCTAAACCATTTCGATTTTGATAAAATTAGTAGGTCTGTGCCCTTACTTGCGAAATTTAAGCCGGCTTCTGAATACAATCTTACGGATTTTCATGATGTGGGAGGAGTTCCAGTGTTGATGAAAAAATTATCTCCGATCTTAGACCTTTCGGTGAAAACTGTGTTGGGATTAACCTTGGAAAAATTTTTAGATGTAATTGAATTTGATGATTATCAAGTCGTTCGTAATTTTGAAGACCCGATTTATCAAGAGGGGGGAATTGCTGTTTTGAAAGGTAATTTATCACCAGAGGGAGCAATTGTGAAGCAGAGTGCGGTTAATCCTAAGATGATAAAACATAAAGGTCCAGCTAGAGTATTTGAATGTGAGGGGGAGGTAAAAGATGCGCTCATGAACCATCAAGTAGACGAGGGAGACGTGTTGGTAATCAGATACGAAGGACCAAAAGGCGGTCCAGGAATGCGCGAGCTTTCTATCCCCGCTGCCATGCTGGTTGGGATGGGTTTAGGCGACTCTGTTGCCATGGTGACGGATGGAAGATATTCTGGAGCGACACGAGGACCATGTATTGGGCATGTCTGTCCCGAAGCATTTAGTGGAGGACCCATTGCAATTGTGGAAGAGGGAGATATGATTCAAATTGATATAGAGAGACGGGAATTAAATTTGCTAATCTCTCCAGAAGAAATGGATAAGAGATTAAGAAACTGGACACGCCCCGAACCAGAGATTAACTCCGGTTATCTCAAGATTTACAGAAAACTAGTG
>JAWOCD010000093.1:0-3546 GCA_046483985.1 Promethearchaeia archaeon | reverse complement strand
GCTGGCACTGATCATATACTTGGCACGTATCCTGACACGGAAACAGCCGGTAATACATCGGTGGCCGACCTCTGCGCCGACGTCGATCGACCGCCAGAGCTCCCGGGACACCCTGCCGGAGATAGCGCCCCAGCCTGCGTCGGGGATATGGAAAAATCCACGTTCTTCTTTTTCCCAATTAAATATTGGTACAAGGTTTAATAAAAAGTTTTTGGTCTATATTATTAAGTCGTTTTGTAAGCCGGTAAGGAAACGATATGATGGACATTCGACCGAAGAGTTTCCTATCGTTACTTTTTTTAATGCTTTAGTGGGTAATAGTCAGAGAACGGGAACTCAAATATTGAATCATAAATTAGAAACCCTATTGGAGGATAATTCACCCTCATCGATGGACACGGGGCGCATTTTACCCCATCCTTCTCAAATGAGGGATTATGCGAAAGGATTTCCTATGGAAGAGACAAATCAAACGCTTTTGGACATTTCAAGAGAAATCTTGCCGTTGTTATTGGAGAAGGAGTTAATTCCAAAGAAATTAAAGATAGCATTTGACTTTCATAAAAAATTATACTACGGTAAGAAGGACAATCCCTATGTAATCGGCATAAAAGCCGAAAAAGGCACAAAAAAGGCACACATTTGGCATACGTGTAGCATCATTTTAAAAGGACGGGAACTGCAGGTTGGAAGCAAAATGCGGAAAAAAGGAGAAAAAACGGGCATATTCGTGAAAAACATGATTGAATTCCTTGAATCCTTAGGGTTTATAATAGAATTAATCGCAATGGATAAGGAATATTACCAAAAATGGATATTTGACTATTTAGACGGGAGAAATATTGAATATATTGTTCCCGTAAAAGAGTCTAAGAAGTTAAGGAAGATGAAAGAAGCGGCATTAAAAGACCCAAAGGCTCGGGTTCAAGCATATAAGATGAAAGGGAAATATGTAAAAGGAAAGGGATATTCTTCCATTAAATTTAAAGTAGCCTTTTACGGAAAGAAGGGCATTAATTTTGGCAAATTAAGGGCTCAGTACCGCAATGGAACGAGACCGTTAAATGAGATTTTAGCAGATATATTCGTATTGGCGACAAATCGCGTGATCCATTCGCCGAGCATTAAGAAAAAGTACAAATTTTACAAAACTCGAAGTGACTACGGAGATCGCTGGCGGATAGAAATTAATTATCGAGAAGGTAATCCCTTTATCATGTATTCGACCAGTGCCGACCCGAATGTACGAAATTTTTATTTTATCCTCAGCTTGTTGCTGTTTAACTTCTGGATAATTGCGAATTTACTTCTCCACAAAAGAAGGTATTGGTTAGGAAAAGAGCCAAAAGCGTATTATAAAGAAGATTTGAAGCACGTATTACTGAGAGCATTTCAATATTTTATGAATACGGGACCGCCCTTTTCAAGATTTTGTCGGACAAAAGATTTAATAGGAGAGGGGTGTATTTTTATTTAGTCAAGTACTGATAATATAAATAAAATTCCTTGCAATTAAAAAACAATTGCTTCGGACTATTTAATTTTTTTTCCTTTCAAAACACAGTCAAGTTTTTCTGTTATTCCATCGATATCTGTTTTGAGCAATCCAAAATCTTCAGTGTCCCACGCAATATTAACTCTATTTAATACTTTTCGTGCTTGACGAATTACTCTTTTATCCACAAGAGAGAATTGGTTCATACTTTGCTTTTTTGAGGAGACTTTTCGTTTTTTAGTGGGCTCCGTCTCGAAAGGGACTCCATCTCGAAGTATAGCATATACAATTTTAGTCATCTTGGTTGCTACATTACATACCGCTAATTTATAGGCGCGTTTTCCCTTTCTCTGAAGTGCCCGAACTGCGTATCGTTTTAATTCACTGTCTTGCTTAGTAAAGTTGCACACAACAACAGCGGCGTTAAAAAAAATAGTTCTCAAATAACTATTTGAATGACGCGTAATATGTGCAGAATAGACTTTTCCAGCAGAGGATACAATCCTGGGGCAACACCCGCAATAAGCGGCAAATTTTCGAGGCGTAGGATACCGTTTAATACTCCCGATTTCCGCTAAGATCCATACCGCAGTAGTTTTAGATATCCCGGGGACAGAGGCAAGGTTTCCAGCATGACGTCTCAAGTTTGGGTATTGCTCTATAATTTGCCCTATCTCTACTATGAATGTTAATTTGCGTCCAGTCTTGAAATCTAAATCGACCAAATCTTGGCGAATTAGAGCGCGCTGAACATTCGTCAAAGAAAAGCTTGCAAATTGCTCGAACCGGTCAATATGTTTCTTTATAATATTACGCCGAGAATATAATGGATGGTCTTTGCTAAAGATTTCATCTAAATAAGCACCTAAAGGTCCCTCAAAGTCAACGAAATAATAGAAAAAATGACATACCCAATCAAGGTTAAAATTTATCTTTCTTGGGCGAATTCCGGCACGATCAAGGGTCTTTTTGATTCTATTTTTAAGTGCGGTCCTTTCTTTTTCTAAACGGGAAACTCGCCGAAAGATCGCTTTTATATCTTCTAAGACTTCAATAACAGGCTTTCCTTTTTTTAACAGACCCTTTGCCAGATAAATTGCTAAATCTTTTGAATCTATTTTGTCATTTTTTGGTCTTCCGGGAAGGCCTTTTGCGTCTGCAGGATTAGTGATTACCAATTCAGAGTTCCATGATACCTTATTTATATGTTTTCTTAGAAATTTATATATGACGTGATGATATATCCCGGTGGCTTCCATCGCAAACCCAGCAGGGTGATATTTCTTCACGTAATTCCAAAATCGATGAAGTCCTCGTGAATTTACTTGAAAAATGGATCTACTCACAATTTTGGCGTCTCTATATTCTGCCGAACAAATACATACGGCTAATTTATGTTTATGGACGTCCAATCCACAAAAAAATGGATTTGATCGCCAATCAAGATCAAATTTAAATTCTATCAATTCCATATTTTATACACCTACTGATACTATGAATGTGATAGCATCCGCTAGGGGCGATAGAACGCTGAACCCGTTTATCGCATCTCTCCGCAAAGAACCCTCCGGAGCCATTACATTCCGGTATCTATTTTATTTTTTTAGACGTTATTGAGGGAACACTAGACGGCTTCTCTGGGTCGTACCCAAGTTTAATTTAAAGGCTGTCCGTCTTTACGGTGCCTACTAGTCTATGAGATGGGAGGGTTATCAACTCAACGCCATCCTGCCAATTTTATTTCAAAGTCTCTCCTTTTTATCAAGGGGACTAAAAAAAAAGAATGACTTGAGTGTCCCACAATAACTGTGGCTTAATAATTAACCATTTCCAAAGAATTTTTCGGTAAAAAAATTTAAGTGTCGGATTAACGGAAAAAAAAAATTAAAAAAATTTTTATTTAAAAAATTTTATTTATCCATTCTTTCGACATAATTGGTTATGCGATTTGTAATTTCTTCTGGTTTTTCCGCTTCCATATCTTTTCGGGCAAGCTTCTCTTCAATTTTGGCTCTGTGGATGGTATTCATTGCACAGAAGGGGATTTCTAA
>JAWOCD010000065.1:0-3018 GCA_046483985.1 Promethearchaeia archaeon | reverse complement strand
ACTTATGTTATTATTTCCAGTTTCGGTTATATTCGCTTTCAATAGATTATCTGGGGCCCACCCTAAAGTGTAGTTCTCTAATGCTTCCTTATATTCTTCAAGATATGAAGAATAGTCAATCCCACCAGTAACATCGGTTATCTCCCACACATATTCCTCACCTTCGTCAACACCCCAATTGTAGTTGGTCCCTGCGGTTTGGGGCCCTGCGGTTGCCAAGAACGGAAATGCAAGAAAGCTAAGGAGCAGTAATCCGACAAAAAAGTATTTTGGTTTATTCATTTTTTTAACCTAAGTGAAATTTGTTGTGTTTTTTTATGAAAAAATATCCTTACTTACTAAATATACTCTATCACTTTAAATGTTATGGTTTTTACTCGAATAGCGTTATATAACTTCAATAATTGGAGGAAACTAAGAAAGCTTTCATATTTTTTACGTTTTGTTCCAAATACGCTGGAACGGGAACATCTCACCAGCGCCATGCCGATGAGGTCTCATAATTTTTGCTTCTATTTACCAGTACTTCAATGACTGCAAGGGCATCTTGAGGGAATGCCTCCTCGAGCGCGGGAATAATTTCATTTGCTTTAGATATGA
This sequence comes from Promethearchaeia archaeon, assembly GCA_046483985.1. Classification (GTDB taxonomy): domain Archaea; phylum Asgardarchaeota; class Lokiarchaeia; order Sigyniarchaeales; family SOKP01; genus JAWOCD01. The sequence goes on along the minus strand of JAWOCD010000065.1, from coordinate 2,418 downwards.
GGTTCATAAGATTTAAGCTCTTGTATCATTTCCGCTTGAGCATTTCTAGGGCAAATTATTATGATTGCATCTCTATCCAAGAGCTCTCTGAGATTTCGGAGAAGTACGCCAATAATTACGGTTTCTATGGTGGGATCGGGCCGTTCATTAAAGATATCTTCCCATCCTTTCTTGAGTTCTTGAATTTCTTTAAAACAATAGTTATAGCTAAAAATGATTATTTCATTATTTTTGTAAAGAGTTCTTTTGCTTTCTGATAAACTGGATTCGACGAGGGGAGATCCAATAATGATTTTCCCCGCAAATTGAATTCACTTATTTCTGAATTTTCTGGGACGAAGCCTAAAAGCTCTACGTTCTTGTATTCATCTTTCAGTTTATCCACTTTTTTTACTAAAATATTCTTGAGATCCTCCGGAAATCGATTCCCTAACACCCAAATCTTCTCAAATTTAAGAGACAGTTCATCAATAATCTCTAACATTCGCACCAGCGTATGGAGCCCCATTCGGGAGGGATCCGTGACCATAATCAAGTCCGTCACATCTCTCTCTGTTTTCCTGGCAAAATGTTCTAATCCTGCGGGAGAATCAAGAATGGTTATATCATAATTTTTTGATAAAGTGTCAATAACATTTTTAAGAACGGAATTGATAAAGCAATAACATCCCTCTCCCTCTTGCCTCCCCATCTCCAAGAGATCAAATCTATCCATTTCTATCAAGCATCGATAAATATCTCCTTCAATAACTGAATTTTTCGAGATGGTGGGAGATAACTTCCGTTTTTTTATCTTTTCTTTCAAGATTTTCATTCTTCCCCCCAGCGTATCGGTAAATTTTACCTCAGTTTGTGTTACATCAGCAACGTTCGCATCGGGGTCCGAGTCAATAATTAGTACATCTTTTTCTGGGTAATCTTCGCCGAGGTACTTCAAGAAAAGAGCTAGATTTGTTGTTTTTCCGACTCCTCCTTTTCCAGCAAACGAAACCACCCTTTTTGAACCCTTAATAATTTATTCCCCACCTAATCCTTTTTTTATATGTAAGAGAAATTTATGTCCGATTAAAAATTTGTGATTTAGATTTAAAAGTTAATTAGTGAAATGAAAGAAATAAGAAAGTATTTCGTAGTTGGAATTAATAATTAATAACGTTTAGGAGAAAAAATAAAGTAGTCTAATTTTGTCTATAGACGGGAGTAATGTTAGAGGTAAATTCCTCTAGAGTGTAAGCGAATTCTTGTTCAGAACTGATTTTCCCAAGCTGAAGCTGTATCTCTCGAGCGAGCAAGAAAAATGCTAACCCCAAGGCTTTCTTCCCTCTATTATTCGCAGGGATGGCTAAATCGATATTTTGGAGATGATCATCGGTGTCAAACAAAGACACAACGGGAATTCGTGCCAGTTTTGCCTCGCGCAGAATAACTTTATCCGCATGAGGATCTACAATAACTACTACTGCTGCATCGCGGATATACGTATCAATAATCGGGTTTGTTAAACTTCCAGGGATGAATCGATTTGTTATGGCACGGCATCCAATTACTTCACAAAATTTCCTTACTGGCTGCTTTCCATAGCGCCGAACAGAAGAAACAATGATGCGGTCGCTTCCTTCTTCAACATATCTACTTAGAAATTTCGCGGCAGTCTTAATTCGTTCATCTGTTTTAGTTAAGTCGATAACGAACAGTCCATAATTAGAACGCCTATAGTGCCAGTCTCTTCTTCTAAAGTCATTAGTTAATAATTTTGTACCAATATGGATACCAGTTGAGAGAAATAACTGCTTTTTTTCTTCCTCTTTATCTAAAATGGAAGCTTTTTCTTCTTCTTCTTCTTCCTCTATTTCTGCTTCAGTATCTTCGGTGTCCAGTAGTCCGAGCTCCTCTTCTATATCTATATCTTCTTCAAAGTCTTGGACACCTTCAAGATTCTCTTCGAAGTCCTCTTCAAAATCGAAGTCATCAACGATACTTTCATCTTTCGAGTCTTGAATCTCTTTCTTATCTTCCTCAATGTTTTTCTTCTTAGCCAAGTTCGTTAACCTATATAAATAGTATGATTAAAATATTTATAATATTCAAAAATTTTCCTTAACTAATTAATTTTATTAATCTTTATTCTAAAGACTCCTTGAGGTTAATTTCCTTTTCACAATGGGGACATTTTATTTTTTCTGGGAGAAGAACTGGTTTAGAAATGTCTCGAATATATGTTCCTTTATCGAAATACCCCTTTAGAACACCTTTATCGATCAAATTAATCATATAACGTTTGATAATCTTTTTAGGGATTTTAAAATTATCGGAGAGTGTACTCAGACTTACTCGGCGATGGGCGGTTAAATGTTTTCCAAGATTTTGCTTGAAAAATTCCATTCGCTTTTCTTTCATACTTTTTATCTCAAAATCCTC
>JAWOCD010000088.1:0-5240 GCA_046483985.1 Promethearchaeia archaeon | reverse complement strand
AAATATAATGTCAAATGAAATCAACCTACTATTGTATATTAAAGAAATGTTATGCGACCTTGTTTATCTCAATGTGATTATTGCGACTGAATTGGTAAAGATTACCGAAAATACCGCTGCTATGCGACATGGTGAGGATTTTATCAAAAAGAGTAAATGTATTCCCGAACACAAGGGATTAAACGAAAAAGTTATCGATATTATCAAAAAATATAAACCAAAACCTGCAGATCACGAAAGCTTAGAAAAACATGTCTTGGAGCATGAGGATTAGAGTTTTTTCTTGAAAACAAAATTCCAGGAATCAACACTTAGCTCGGAAGAATTACCAAATTTTTTTATTTTTTCTACCTTACAATAATTAATATAAACTCTTTACTTAACAGATTATTATAACTCAATTAGAATCATGACGGATAAAAAGAACGATTTTGATAAATTTGTGGATGATCTTCAGCAAGAAATTATTGAAAAGGAATTAGAAGATTACAACGAGCGAATTGTTGAGTTATTTCATCATCCACATAATTGGGGCAAACCAGAAGGTGCGGAACTTGATGTTGAAAAAGCCTATAAAGGCCCTTGCGGCGATACCATGCATTTTTTCTTGAAAGTGAATAATGGAATTATAGAAAAAGCCAATTTCATTACGGATGGATGCGGAGCTTCGGTTGCCACCGGGAGCCAAACCACTTTAATGATTGAGGGAAAAACATTAGAAGAAGCAAAACAGGTCACTCCCGAAGAAATTGACAAAGCGTTACACGGCTTGCCAGATGACCATAAGCATTGTGCGGAATTAGCCGTCAGAACGCTCAGACGGGCGATTAAAAAATACGAAAAAAGCGAATAAAGTACAAAATCCTTAATTTTTAGTGTTGATAAAAAGAAAAAAAGAAAGTAAATAATTATATTTACCGCTGGTTATTCCGTATTATTAGTGATGGGTTTTAAGGTGCTGATTTCTTTTGACCCCTAATCCAAGTAAAATTAGTGAAAGTAGAGTCATGAAAATTGGAAAAGAATAGCCGGGAATTGCTGCTGCATTTGGGGATGTGGTATCTCCATCATCATCGGGATTTTCCTCATTTATTGGGTTTTCGTCGGGTATGATTTCTTGATATTTTGCGATAAATGCATCATTTTGACCGTTATAATCTCCTGCAATATAGATATTCTCTTCAGCATCCAGCTTAATAGCATTCCCACAGGTATCAGTCCAACCTCCGTTGTACGTGATATTCCATTTCTCTATACCCGAATTATCAATCTTCTTGATTATTACATCATAATTTGAAGCACTTAAAGCAGTTTCTCCTACAGCGTAGACGTTATTTGACTCACCTATAGTGAGATCGAGCGCCTCATCATCTCCCGAACCGCCATCCCAAGTATAATTCCATTCCTGATTCCCATCGTTATCGAATTTCGCCACTAAAAAACTATCATAATTTGTATTATTCTCAATGGAACCGGCAATGTAAATATTATTCGAGCTATCTAAAGCAATTCCATTTCCACTATAATCACTTCCATAACCTCCATCCAAGGTTATATTCCATTTTTCATGCCCGGTGCTATTAAACTTTGCAAGTAGAAGATCTGCGTGATCAGTCCATACATCTCCGGTAATATATATATTATTGGAGGTATCTAATGCAATCCCGTAAGCTTTTTCACTATTCCCACCATCCCAAGTAGTATTCCACACTAAATTCTGTGAAGTATCATATTTTGCAATAAAAACATCATCTTCGGTATTTTCTGTTTTTCCCGCAATATAAATCGCTCCGGAATCATCTAAAATTATATCTCGGGCAGAATCGGAACCGCCGGAAATTCCATCCCATGTTATATTCCAGAAATAATTTCCATCATTATCATATTTCGCAATAAATGCATTCCAATTATAATCCGAAGAATTCGCAGTCTCTCCAGCAATATAGACTCCATTCGATCCATCTAATGCAATTCCATAACCCTTATCATAATGCCCTCCGTCAAAGGTGGCATTCCATACTTCTTGTCCGTTCTGATCGAATTTAACAATAAAAGCATCGTCATTTGAAGTAGTCCCCGTTTTCACCATCCCTGTGATATATACATTATTTGCGTCATCTATCACCATATCGCGCATTTGTAACAATTGTACCGATCCTCCATCTACAGCCCAACTTGTATTATAGACCCACTGATAGTCCCCCGTTTCGACATCATTCACCCCCAAATTAGCATTATGTTGGGCATCTCTCACGGGACTCGAATTTCCGCTGTCAATGCTAAGAAAAGAAGAAAAGCAGAATGTAAGAATAAGTATTAAATTCAAAAAAACCCATTTCTTTTTAAATGTCATAAAAAGGAAAAGGTTTTTTTATAAATATAGTTTCTCTAAAGTAAAGTTTTATCGTTTTCCTTCACAAAGTTAGAACTTTATGATAAAATGTCAAAATAAAATTAAAGAATGTGGTGCATATTGGAGATAAAAACCAAAAAAATAGAGATTCCCGTCAAAAATGCAGAAATTTCGCTACAAGGATTGATTTATTCCAGCGCAAAGACTCCCAAGCAATCCGCTTGGGTTATCAATTGCCACGGGTTATTGGAACATAAGAAAAGCACGTTTACACGATTTTTTTCGAAAAAATTTGCGGCAGCCGGGTATTACGTAGTATCCTACGATTATCGGGCACATGGAGAGACCGCGGAGCAAACCGGAAAGAATTGGCTCAAACATATGCCCGAAATTTTTACAGATATTCGAGATGTCATTTCATGGATATATGAAATGCAAACCGATAAGTTAAAAGACGAGAAAATCGTCTTGTTCGGTCGTAGTTTGGGGGGAGCCATCATTTTAACGCAAGGGTTCCTCGATGAGCGAGCCGATTTCCTCATCCCATTGTGCACGCGGTATGATTATAGTTCCTTCCACGTGGAATTCCCCCAAGATCTCATCAAAAAAATGAGCGCGAAGTATTTTTTGAGGCAAAAGGAGGAAAATAATGAGCGTATCCTCATCGGCCATTGTAAAGATGATAATCAGATTCCCTTTGAAAATGTATTAAAGATCAAGGATCATCTAGGCTTGCAAGACGAAAATGTCATGATCTTTGACGAGGGTGGGCATTCATTTGACGGAAAAAAGGAAATAGTCTTCAAAAAGATCATGATTTTTTTTAGAAAGATTGAATTTCACCATTGATTAATATTTCTACAAATATTTTAAACAAAAGAGAATTATTGAAATTAGATTCTTTACTCATATTCATATTTAATTACATAAGAAAGAGGTTTGAAAATGAAAAGACTATTAATCGTAGGTCCCGCATCCCAGATGTTGGGAGTACGAATCGCCAAAAAATTGGGAATTAAAGCGATCAGCACGGAGTTCAAAACATTTCCGGATGGAGAAAATTATCTGCGCATCAGTCTGGAAGATGAATCACGTATCGAAGATAATGAAGTAATCATTGTTCAATCTACCAGTCCGAGTGCCAATAAAAATCAAAATGCGCATTTATTTGAGCTTTTTATGATGCTTGAGGCCGTACAGAGGATGGGAGCAAAACGGATCATTGTTGTAGTTCCCTATCTTGCATATGCACGGCAAGATAAGATTTTTCGGCCGGGAGAATGTAAATTTGCCAATGTGATACTCCGGGCAATAGACTCTTTTAATATTGATGAGTTCTATGTGGTAGATATCCACGCTCCAGAAATCTTACATGAATTTTCGTGTCAAGCGGTGAATATCGACTCGATGAAAGTACTCGCAGATTATATTAAGGAAATGGGCGCAGAAGATATCGTAGTAGTTTCTCCTGATAAAGGGGCGATAGAACGTTCAAAAGCGTTTGCAAAGCATTTTGGAGAAGATGTGCCCGTGGATTTTTTCGAGAAGAAACGCGATGTAAAAACCGGCGAAATAACCATGCACGGGGAGTTGAGTTTGGAAAATAAGGATGTAGTAGTAGCCGATGATATTATCGCTACTGGAGGGACAATGTCTCGGGCGATAGAACTTGCAAAAAAAAGCGGAGCCAAAAAAGTATATGCTGCCGCCACCCATGCATTATTGCTACAAAATGCGAGATATCGAATCATAAACGCCGGGGCGGATGAGATCATCGGCACCGATTCAATTGACAATCAAGCAGCCAAAGTTTCGCTAGCGCATCTCATTAGCGGGTATCTCAGATAATAAGATTTAGTAAATGCAAGAAATCTATCCATTCATTATCGTCTTAACAATTTCTTTTACTTTTTCTTTCAAATCTTGCTCTGAGGAGTCATTCTTCACGTGATGGTTGGCGTTTTTAATTGCCTTTTTCAATCCAAATTGAATTTCACGGTTATCACGCATTTTTAACTCCTCTTGTGTCCGTGGATCGTCATTTCTCCCCCGTGATTTGAGTCGTTCAAACCGGTCTTTATCATCCGCCGTAATTGCAATATATTGAAAGTTCCAATTCCGTTTAAAGACCTTTACCTCATCATAGGAGCGTATCCCGTCAATAAACACGATATTTGCATCCAAATCTTCGATCAAATCCACGCATTTTTGGGCAATAATTTTTGAGCCTCCTTTTTTTCTTAAATCCTTGGCGATCTCGCCTAAATTCTCATCGGTCGGTTCAAGACCCCGTTTTTTGGTCTCATTTCGAATCACGTCTCCCATCGTAACGACTGTCCCCAAATGCCCTACCGCATCAATCGCGGTTGATTTGCCCGAACCCGGAAGTCCGGTGAATCCAATAACTTTCATCGTGTTGTTGCCTTTCTAGAACTATAACTTATATATTTACTTAATTATTTAATGTAATTAAGATTAAAAAATAAATTATCTGTATGTTGAGATTTAAGCGCTTAGTTCCCAAAGCTGCCCTTTTTTCTATCATTTTAATCATTTTAGTTCCAGTTTTTTCGGGGAGTTCTAATTTTATATATCAAGCCAATGTCGAGGGCTACGATCGGACTAAGCATGATCCCTTTTCGGGAAGGAAATTGAACGACTCGATTTCGTTAACGATCCCGGAAGACACCTATAGCGATCAAGTCCATGTGAACTTTACCCAACTCAATGAATCCCGAGATTTTGTGCGGAATGGTGGAATGGATGGCGATGATCGGGGTTGGAACAGTACGGACGAGACGGATGTAAATTATTCATGGACCGAGGATGGACCAGAAGATTCGAACTGTCTTTCCATCAATACAACCGGAAAAAATAGTAACCATAC
>JAWOCD010000027.1:0-8332 GCA_046483985.1 Promethearchaeia archaeon | reverse complement strand
TAGCCGGTGTCATTCACCCATCATCTCTCTCACCACCTAAATACAAGGGAAAAAACTATTTTACTACTTTATGCTATAATCAAAGCGGTCATCGTGGGTAATTTGAATGTAAAGCAGATGGCACGGAAGAAAAAAAGTACAAAATCACCCAGACAAAACAGAGCAAACAAAACCCTTAACCACTCACTACAAAACACGGGTTCATTGGGAAGATTTGTCCAATTCTTAACCTATAAGGCAGAAAAAATAGGTAAAAGAGTAATAAGAATTGACGAGTCTTATACCACACGGACTTGTGCAAAATGTGGAAGAAGGGCGAAACTTGATTTGTCCGAGCGTGATATTAGTTGTGAATGTGGTCATAAGATGGATAGAAACTTAAATTCCGCTGTTAATATTATGGTAAAGTTTCTCACATCTGCTGACCTATCGCATCAACCCTCTTTGAAGGAGGAATCCTTTCTAAAGCAATGGAACGGATTTTCTACGACACACAGCCCTAAGATATGCCCACCAGCTAACGCTTAGTGGACTCGTAGGAATTCCCGTCCTTTAGGACGGCGAGACTTCAATCGAAGTAACCTAATTAATAAATTATAATGATCATTATAAAAAGGCTAACTATGGCAACTATAAAATATATTCTCACCTACGTGAAAAGATATGAAAGATAAAATTGCTATTTTGGCAACAGATGGCTTTGAAGACGTTGAATTGCTTTACCCTTATTATCGGCTTAAAGAGGCAGGATACAGTGTTGATTTAATCAGTCTAGCTATTGAAGAAATTAAGGGTAAACATGGTTATCCCATGGCCCCCGATTTATACATTAAAAAAGCAGACGCTGATGACTATATTGGAGTTATTCTCCCAGGTGGTGCAAATAATCCCGATCATCTTCGAAGACACAAAACAGTTCTGAACTTTGTTAAGAAGATGGATGATCAAAAAAAATTAATTGCTGCTATATGTCATGCCGGGTGGGTCTTAATTTCTGCAAAGATCTTAACAGGAAGGAATGCCACCTCATACTTTGCGATTAAGGATGACATGGTTAATGCGGGAGTAAATTTTAAAGACCAACCGGTAGTGGTATCAGAGAATCTTATTACTTCTCGCTCTCCCGCGGATTTACCCGCTTTCATGAAAGCAATCTTAGGATTTCTGGAATAAACAGAATAAACAGTAAAATTTCAGCCATTATCTCTTTTTTTTAATATTTTATAGATTTTATAATAAAAAAAGAGGCATAATGCTCGATATTTATGTTTAATTAATTCAGTAGTGAGATCTTCATCGAGCTTTGTTTTAAAAATATCTATAAGCCGCTGGTAATATTTTACTATTTTATCTTGTACTTCGTGGGGTTTTTGGTGACTTTCAATACCGTCTAAGTTTAATTCATCCAATTCATTAATCATTCTTTCCTTCATTTCAAGAAGGTCTATTTTCTCTAAGAGTTCCGAAACCCGTTTAAAAGTGTTTTCCGAAAAGAGCCTTACATTTAATACTCTATAATTACCTTGGTTTCTATGTAAGAGTTTTTTATTTTCAAATAGTTTTTCTTCAAAAAGGGGATCATTTAGCAGATTATTCAGAGCTCGGATGGATTTGCTTAAAAAAATTCGACTCTGTTCCTTCTTCTTTAGAATTCTGTAGGCTCTTCCCATATGGTAATAGAGACTAAGAATATGTTTTTTATCCGTGAATTGGATTTTCTCTTTAGTATCTTCTTTTAACTCGTTAAGAATAGTTAGAGCGACTGTTATAATTTTATTAGCGATAATTTCTTTGATCTTTTTCTCATGTTTTAAGCTATTTGATTTGATTTTATCTAAATAAGAAATTGCTCGGAAAAACTTAATGAGTTTTAAGTCCCTTAATTGGCTCTCCGTTATTTTTTCTGCCTGTTTTCTATATATATTGGCCACCTTTCGCAATAATCTGTTCATTTCCTTTTGATTTATCTCAATTTCACCATATTTCGCCCCTAAAATCTTTATCTCAATAATCCCTTCCAAATTGTACGGATTATCCTCTATGACTGACAAATTTTTAAATAATTTAATGGATTGCTGATATGTTTTGAAAAAGAGCCCCGACTTCTCCTTAAGATGACCTTCAATTTTTAGTTTTAATATTAAAAATTCCCCTGCAATAATGTATTCATGACTATCGATTTGCTCTTGTATCAATTTATTCAACTTGGGCCTTGCCTTTTTTAATATATCGTCAGAACCTTCTAATTTTCCCCATATATATAGAAGGTACCACGGATGAATTATTGAATAGGGATTTGTAAGTAAATTTACATCTGTTGTTAATTGATGAATATTTATCTCTCTGACTATGGTAAGGAGTTGTTCTCTTGCGATTTCTTGGGATATCATTCTTTTTATAAGTTTTTTAATATTGTAATGGCCTCGAATGCCCTATTCATAACTTTTTCGTCTTGATCTTTTAAGAGATATTCAAGTTCCTCCACAGCTTCATAGATATTATTTTCAATAATAACATCTATTGCTTCTAATTTTTCTTTGGTTGTGCCATTCTTTAAAGTTTGAATAATATATCTTTTGCCCTCTGATAAATGTTTGCGATTCGAAACCTTTCTCTTTTTTGATTTCTTATCCCTCAGAAATGTTTCTTGATATTCTTTTAGCAATGCGGTATTGAGTCTTTCTACCGTATTATCATATCCACCCCTACAAATCAACCTTGAGAAAGTATGGGCATATCCTCTTGCTCTGTGCAGAAAACTAAAATCTCCCTTCCGGAAATCAGATCTCTTCATCTTGGGATATATATCTAAATTTAAGAATAAAAACCGAACTAAGCTTAAACAGATATAATAAGCATCGATAATTTTCTTTTCAAATGCCTCGAAAAAGGAATTTACATAAAAAAGAGCTTTTTGATCTTTATCTAATGAGTCCCATATCATTCTGGATGATTTTCGCTCATTAATAAAGTCTAATATTAATTCAAAAGGAATGGAGTACTTTTTAGCCAGAATCTTTAGGGGAATTCTCAGATCAGACTCTGGATTAAACTCGCTTTCTTGTTCTGGTAAGTTAAGATAAAACGTGTCAAAAATATCTTTAATAAGAGCTTGGATAAGGGATTTTAGACCCCAGACTTTATATTTTTTATACGATATTCGACTTTCATAACTTTTATTTTCTTGAACATTGAGGTGTAATGCTGTTCCGGCAATACGAGCCTCAATCATTTCTTTGATGTATTGATACCGCAAGATAAGATATATAATTTTTTAGGAAAAATAATTTTAATGAAATCAAGAAAAATTTTCTATACTACTCTTTCCTTCAGTGAGTCCACGAGATCTTCAAATTTTTCGATCATTTCCATTTGGTCTTCAATGACTTCTACTTTCTTTTCTATGTTATCCTTATTATCCAGTTGCTTTCTTACTATGTTTAAGCTTCTAATCTTTCTTAATCCTTTTTGCATATCGTCCACATTAAGGGTAAATTTGTTGCTAAATTTTTGGAGAGATTTTAGTTCGCCTTCAATTTCTTCAACGTAACGAAAACACGCTTTTATCGTATCTTCTTTTTTCATCTTTTTGATATTTTTTCCGATCTTTTCTAAAATATCTAAAACTTTTTTTTTATCTGGGGTACTTTTGTTTTCTTCTTTACTTCTTCGAGATTTCGGCTCTTGTCCCACCTCTATACTATCAATAATATTAGAGGCATATTTGATCTTCACTTTTTTAAGCGTCTCATCCACTTTCTCCGGATTCTCTTGTATTTCAATAGGTTCATCGATTTCATCAAAATCTGTGATTAATTCTAACTCATCTGATTTTAAATCTAATTCTAAATCCGTCATTAATGGGGTGAAGCGCACTTGTAAATGCTTTTTTCCGTAATATTCATTTCCTTCTCGGAGAATCTGAGTGTATGTCTGAACTACTTCTTTACCTATGGGTGCAAATAAGACACCTTCATGCTTATCCAATTGCCGTAGGAGGGGCTTAATTCTTTCTTGTTCTATTGCGCCAGTGACAAGGATTTTTTTTGGGTTCATTCCTGGCACTCCTTCCAATGGATTTTTAATTCTAACCTCTATCTGGTCATCAAGATCGAACTTTCTTAAATTTCTGCGTGTCACCTTCGCAATATCCGAATTTGCTTCAAGTACGATAATTTTACCATTGGTTGCCAATTTATGGGCGAGTAGGGAAATATATCCGCTTTTTGCCCCTAAAATGAGGAGATCATCGTCCTCTTCTAAGACTAACCCTTGAAGCATGATTGAGATCATATGCGGTGCGGAGATCGTTCGATAATTGCTTTTATCTTTAAAGTAAAATAATTGGGGCCTGTCTTCATAAATTTTTACTGGGCTAATAAACTCCTCTGGAATAAATTCTTCTAATGGAACTTCTTTAAAGGCTTCAATTAAACGCTTATCCTTTAAAATATTTTTACTTACTAAACGTTCCACGAGTTTCTTCTTTTTTAACTTAAAAAACTCATCTTGATTCAATTGAATTCACTTACTTATAACAAATTCTTTATACTTACTTATTATCTATTAAAAAAACACGTATTAATATATCTTTTTATGATAATTTTATAGAATAATTTTTTACCACTAGAGTGCGAGAAAGCACCGTCCTTTAGGAGGGATGAATTCTTATAATGTTCCGAATGCGGATACAAGGATGAATAGTTCAAAGAACCTTTACCACTAGAGTGCGAGAAAGCTCAATACACACAGCCCTAAGATATGCCCACCAGCTAACGCTTAGTGGACTCGTAGGAATCCCCGTCCTTTAGGGCGGGGAGACTTCAATAGGTGTCATAGAGGAAATACAATAATTTTTATTTAGAAAGGTATAATAACTTAGATAATGTATGTATTAGATGTAGATCAATTCAAAAAGGCGAGGATTTCCTTAACATTAATATTTTTCAACATTCTCAGCTTTGTATTATTTAACCTTCTCTTGCCCGAGCATTATATTTTGAGTTTTATTCAAATAAATGTGCTTATTATTGAAGAATTAGAATGGTGGCGACTTTTAACTCCGATTTTTTTTCATGCCGATATTACCCACTTGTTTTCAAATATGGTTGGATTATTATTGTTCGGAACAGTAGTGGAAGAAAATTATACAAAAGTTGAATATTTCGCGATTTATTTCATATCCGGGGTAATCGGCAATATTTTCTCCCTATGGTTATTGCCAATATACAGCATAAGTCTTGGCGCATCAGGAGCCGTATTTGGATTAATGGGGGCCACAGTGATCCTTTTTCTTTTCGAGGAAGATAAATCATTACTTTTATTTGGGTTTGTGTATATCGCCTTTTTCTTATATGCCTCGTTAGCCCCGGGTATTAATATATGGGCTCATCTTTTTGGTTTAATTGGAGGAATAGGATTAGGCTACATCTTTACTTACACTACTGAACGAAAATATGATCTATAATCTTTTACTTGTTTTGCTTCCTCTTTTTCCTCTTTTCCCGTCGTGTCCTTTCCATTGAGAAATCCTTAGGGCATATATCCTTCAGAGGACATTCATCGCATTTGGGATAATGAGGTCGACAAATCTGCTGTCCAAACAACACAAAAAGCCGATTAATCTTAATCCATAAATCTTTTGGTAACTTTTTTCGCAGTGCTTTCTCCGTTTCTTTAGGCTTCGTGGTCGACACCCATCCCAAACGGTTGGAAATTCTGTGCACATGGGTATCCACAGGGATAGCGGGATACTTAAAAGCGTAAACTAACACACAATTAGCGGTTTTTGGACCCACTCCGGGTAATTCCGTGAGCTTTTTGAAATCATCCGGAACCTTTCCATCAAACTTCTTAATCAATTTTTTTGAAGTATTTTGAATATATTTCGCCTTACTTCGATAAAACCCTGCTTTATAAATTAATTGCTCTAATTCCTCTCTCTCTGCTTCAGCGATTTCTTGCGGGGTTGAATGTTTCGAAAAAAGGCTTTTGGTGGCTTGCCGTGTATTTTCATCCCTCGTCCGAGCGGACAATATGGTTGAAATTAAAATTTTAAAGGGGTCTTGAACCTTCTGAGCTAATTCATCTAGATGGGCATTTCCATCTAATATATCTTCAATCTTTTCTAAGACTTTCCTATAATTCATAATTCTTTCTAATTATTTACCTTTTTCAAAGATAAAAATCTTTCTGCTAATCACTTGATCTGCTTTGGCATCGATCATACTGTGATAATGCGATTCATTGAACTGCAATCTTCTGTTTGATTTATTGACCAACCGCATTTCATCCAACAAGGGAATTTGGACAAAACCCCTTTTTTCAGCAATTTTTCGTATACTCAGTTGCAGTTCTCCCCCATCTATGGTATGAATTATGGGGGCTGTCACGACTATTCGACTTTCTGGCTTAAGTAACGTCTCTGCTTCCTGAAATGTTGCTTTATAGAGGGGTCTGAGTTTTTCTTCTCTGAGTTTTTCCGCTTGTGGATAATACGGTTTTTCTCTATAATAAGGGCCCAGAGAGGGTTCCGTACATATACCATCAAAATATTCCGCTTCAAACTTTTCTGATAAGTGATTAATTCCGATATTTTTCACTAATCGGGAAAAGTCTGGTTTTTCCTCCAACTCTATTTCATTAACAAGCCAATGGAGATTTTTTATGGTATTTTGGACCTTTTCCTCATCAATATCGGAACCGTATACCTTGAAGTCTTGCATCAAGGCAAACATCAAGATGGTTCCGTTCCCCACAAAGGGGTCGAGGATCTTGTATGTATGTCTTGCATGGTATAGATTCAGAAAATTAAGCATTATCTTGGCTAATTTCGGGGGAATACTGCTTTTAAAATCTTTTGAAGGACGCTCTTCATCCAATTTTTTCTTAAAGTTGGGATTATCCGTGGTGAATGTCCGTCCAATATAGACACCTTCTTCCGTAAACCCGAACACGATATCTGCTCTATTTGGCTTGAAAAGTTCGTATTGAATGACATGGTGCGGAAAAATTGGATTTAAATTCCCGGATTTAATATTTTTCATAGGGTATTTAAAATAAATTGCCTTTTCCGCTCCTTTCTTTTTCAATTGTTTAGTAATCTTCTTATTGAGAAATGGTAGGAGGTGTTTAACTAATATTTCTTTATAGTACTCATCGTCAAAAAAGTTAGGATAAATTGAAACGGCAAAGAAAAAGTTTCCATATACTTTTGGAAAGATTTTTTCCCGTTTTCCCGTCAAGATATTATCTAATATCTTAAGAATCCGTTTTCGAGACTTTTTCACCAAGGAAAATTTCTTTATATTTACTGGAAAGGCCTTTTTAATGGTTGAAATATTAACGAAATCATAAATCTTAGCAATCTTTAAACAACCGCCCAACATGTACTGGATTTCTTGCAGATCATTGATATAGTGACCCTCTTCTTCTAATTCTTCGAATTCTACCACTGCTATATTCGCAGAGTAATCAATAATCCTTCCCTTATATCTTGAATATTTCAAAAGATGATCGAGCTCTGCGATAGAAAGGCGAAAGTTGCTCCCAAGAACAAAAAGGTATCTACTCATTGTATTAATTTAGAATTTATGATCTCTGATTGAAATTTAAGTATAAAAATATTCCCTTTTATATCTATTTTAGGATTTAGGATTCTTTCTGTCCTTCAAAATCTTTCAAAAATCGAGAAAATAAAAAACATAGCATGTGAGAATTAATTTTTTTCTTTAACCTTTTCCTTCTTATTTGAGGAATCCAATTTAGGAGATTCAAATAATTCCGTAGCTTCGAGTATATCTTCCAAAAATTCTTCATTTTTCTGTAAAATCTTTAATTCTCTTTCTTTTATTTGTTGAATTCGCTTGTCTCGTTCTTTTTGCAGTTTTTCACCGGCGTCATTAATAATGCGTTCCATTCTGGATTCAATTTCCTCAATTGCTTCCGATAAGAGTACTTTTTCTTCCATCTGTTTTCCTTCTTGTACTGATTTTTTTACTTGTTTTTCGTAATCTTCTATTATTGAGTCTTTCGCATCTTCGATCTCTTTTTGAGCCTCATCAATTATTTTCTGCTTTTCACTTTCAATTTTCTTATTAAATTCCTTTTCCAATTCTTTTTGAAGTTTATCAGCTTTATTTTTTTTAATTGGTTTCTTTAATTCATCTGAGATTTCCTTCTCGGCGACTTCTATTACTTTTTTCTTTTCTTGTTCGAAATCTTCATCGAGTTTGGATACCAAGGCATCACTCTGCTTTTCCAGAGCGTCTTTTATCTGATTCCCCATATTTTCTTTTTTCTTCTTATCTTTTGTTTTTGTATGTTTCTTTTG
>JAWOCD010000047.1:0-13911 GCA_046483985.1 Promethearchaeia archaeon | reverse complement strand
CCTCCAATCTAACGATCATTACAATAGATAATGGTGCTTATGGATCGACGGGAAACCAATCGACCTATACGCAAAAGAACACTGATTTGGCCCACATTGCTAAGGGAGCAGGGTTTAAAGAGATAAATGTGATTAAGAAAAAAGAAGAAATTGTTCCCACCTTAAAAAACATGGAAAAAAAATGCAATTTTCTCTTGATTAAGGGAGTGCCCGGTAATAAAAAATTACCCATTATCCCACTTTCTCCGGTTGAGATAAAAAAGCGCTTTATGAATTCCCTAGAGTAATATTCAATTTCTATTATGCGCTGCGGAAGGAGTTATGCCGGGTTCCTTAGCCGCATTTTATTCGATTCGGGTGGATAAAATGGCTTGACCGGTTTGACAAGTTCTCAGCATGGCATAAAACGCGGAGATATTCTCCGAAGGGCGCTATGAAAGATGTTTGAATACATCCCAGAACCCCCATCCGACAACCTCGCGTTTGAAGAGCAGCTGATCGCGGATGCGAACGATACACTGGAGCTGCACAACGACCTCCACCAGATTTTCATGGACTGCACCAAGATTTTCAAGACCGTCGGTCAAGACGAGTCAGACGAAAATGGGCGGCTTGGGCAGTAAGTTGCCAAGTACCCGAAATTTGCGAGAGAAAAAATTCTGCGGCTCGTGAAATTATATTTCAAGATCGCCATTCCCGAGAAGGACGAACTTCTGGCATCTCTGCCCGCCCGGCAGCTATTGCCGGCGAACGGAAACGGAAACACTGGACCCGTGGGGAGTGCTGGCGACACGAGATTTAAATTGTCCCGAATATTTAAACTTGAATATCCATTTTATAATATACTATTAGGATTTTAAATAACCGTTTTGTTAATTAAATAACTATTTGATTAATAAGGAGTAAGAAATAAAAGAAATGACCACGAAGGAAAAGGGAGATAATAACATATTTGGGACATGTGGTATACGGAGGGTCTATTCGAACTATGCAAATGCGGAAGTTATGTTTACTCCGCAGATGGCATTGGAAGTAGGTTTAGCATTGGGTACCTATATTCACGGTGGCACCGTTGTCATCGGAAAAGATATCCGCACCTCGGCTTTACCGATTGAACATGCGTTGATCTCGGGCTTAGTGAGCTCAGGCTGTAAGGTAAAAACCGTGGGGATTGTAACTACTCCTACATTAGCTATGTCGTTACGATATCTTCGGGCAGACGCGGGTTGTATGATTACAGCGTCTCATAATACTCCAGAATATATCGGACTTAAGTTTTGGAATCCTTCTGGAATGGGTTTCTCTCCAGACCAAGAAAGGCAGATCGAAGAGATTTATAACAATAAAGAGTTCTCCGATATACACTGGGATGAGGTGGGAAAGATCACGGAAGTTAATGATATCAATGATATACATATTATTGACGTAACCAATCGGATTCAGTTTAATGGGGAAGATCTGCATGTCATCGTCGACCCCGGTAACGGTTCTAGTTGTGACATTGTCCCGCGCCTCTTGAATAAATATGATGTTAATTTAATTACGCTCAATGGACAAATGGATGGTCATTTTCCTGGAAGAAACTCGGAACCGAACAAGAAAAATCTCAAACAAATCTCTAAATTTCTCAGAGTTTCTGATAGTGAAGATATTGGAATTGCCCTCGACGGGGATGCCGATAGAGTGATCTTTTTGGATGAAAATGGGGGGATTGTAGATCCAGTTAGATTATTAGCCCTCATGGCAAAAGATTATCTGCAAAGATATGAAGATAAGATAGAAAATAAAATTGTTGTAACCCCCATTAATTCATCAAGCCTAATCGAGGATGTTTTAAAACCGATGGGGTGCGAGATAATTCGTACTGAAGTGGGAGATATTAAAGTCGCCTTAGCACTGAAGGAGGCGAAGGGGTTTGTCGGCGGAGAGAATTCTGGCACCTATATTTGGCCAAGTACGCATTACGGTCCCGATTCCATCGTTACTATTGCGAAAGTTCTCCGCATGGTGGCTGAAAAAGGAAAGACCTTACGTGAACTCTTAAAGGATATTCCGAACTATCCTTTCTATCGTCGAAACTTTAAATTAAAGGAAGATATTCCTTTTACGGAGGAAATAAACCAAATGATTATTCATGAAATGAAAGAGGCGTTCGAAGAATTAGAACATGAAATTAAGAATATTAACCAACTGGACGGGGTCAGATTTGATTATGATGAGGGATGGTTATTGATCCGGCGCTCAGGGACAAGCCCTTATTTGCGAATTTCGGGAGAATCTAACATCGACTTAACCCATAGCGCAGAAATAAATAAAATCGCAGAGAAAAAAATGAAGAAGTTAAATTTAATCTAAAAGTTGAAGCCTCCTTCCTAAAGAAAGGGGATTGCTACGAGTCAACTGAGCGTTGGCTGGCGGGCATATCTTAGGAGTAACCTAAAGGACGGGAACTTCTTTCTTATTTTTTAATAGCACTTCTTTTTCTTGTTTGTATTTCATGTTTACTCCAATAAACTTTCCCAGTCTATCGAGTCTTCCATTAGTTTTATAACATCGTCTATTTCATCTCTTTGAAGTCCCGGTTTTAACCGCTCAAGATTTCGGAGTGTGGTATAGGTATCGGAAGGACTGAGGATAATGGGGACATTTTTTTCATTTGCCGCACTGATGACCTTCACATCCGGTTGGATAAAGCCCGTTAAAATAAGACACGCGACATCTTCGTCTAATGATGCTAAAAGTAGGTCAGAACGATCTCCACCCGTAATGCATGCTGCCCCTTTAACTTGGCGTAAATATTTCAAAGCAGCTTGAGGATTCATCGCCCCGATAATATAGTTCTCGACCATAGTATCCATTCCCGATATGGCACTTTCATTAATTAACTCTCCACCAATTGCTTCCTTTACCTCTGAGACGCGGGCTGCCACTAACTCTAATTTTTTTTCTACTGTTCCCAATATCGGGATTCCATACCGTTTGATATGATTCTCAGCAAGTTCATCTATCCGTGCCAAATAATCATAATCAATCTGATTAAAGAGAACCCCTTTCATGGTAAACTCACGAAAATCAAGATACTTTTTAGTAAAGAAGAGATTGTCAATACATTTATCGGACGATTCTTTTTCGATATAGACAATATCTCTCGAACCGAGGGTATCAGCAATGGTCAAATCATCCAAGCCCACCCGGATAAATTTTTTAATGGTAGGAGATCCTTCAATGATGACGTAATCCACCCCTTCTGAAATTTGATCGTAGGCGTCTTTAATTTTCCGTAAATCTTCTTGCTTCTTATTTTCATCGATTAAGTCAACGTAATAACAATCCGGAATAGATATCGGAGATATAATGTGATAAGGATAGTCCGTTTCATAAACCGTATCTAGAATAAAACCCACATCAGGGTCGGCTTTTGCGGAATATGCAGACTTCGGAATTCCGATAGGTTTAAAATATGAATACTTTTTGCCCATCTTCTCTAGTTTTTGCATTATTCCGATGGATAATAAGGTTTTACCCACTCTAGATTCAAGACTACAGAGATATATATTTTTAGCCATAATACTTCAAATCCTTTTTGCTCACTTTAATTTTATTTTGATCCATTTTAAGATTTTCTACATTATTTTCATTCGGAAAAAATTGTTGTTTATTGATATTTTAAATTAATTTTAATATCCACTGCACTATAACCTTTCGTGAAGGAAAGAAGGGGATTTATATCTAATTCCACAATCTCTGAAAAATCTCTGACTAACTGAGCAAGCCGTAAAAGAACTTCGATAATCGCATCAATATCTGAAGGAGGGTCTCCCCGAACTCCTTGCAGAAGGCGAAAAATCTTGGTCTCCTCCAGCATTTCTTTTGCATCTTGTTCGGTAAATTTATATGACAATGCAAAGGACACATCTTTAAGGAAATTAGCGTAGATTCCTCCAGAACCTACCATGAGCATTGCGCCGAATTGCGGATCTCGGGAAACACCTATAATTAATTCATTGACCTTTTCTTGCTGGTCGTAGTCAATCATTTCTTGAACCTCTACGCCATAGATCTTTGCATTTTGGGGGCCAAACTTTTTCGTATTATCCACAATTTGAGTATAGGCTTCAAATGCCTCGTGCGGATCGGTAACATCCAACACAATTCCACCCACATCGGTCTTATGGACAATATGAGGGCTTACAATTTTCATTACCGATTTCCCTATCTCTTTTTGTAATTCTTCAGCTTGCCGGGGAGTCTGTGCAAGTCGAGATTTGGGAGATTTTATCCCATAACATTCAAATACTTCGCTGGCTTCATGGCTCAGCAACATCTTGCGTTCGTCTTTCTGTACTTCATCGAAGATCTCTTTCACTTTCTCCTCATTGACATCAAATTCTGGAATCTCACGCTCTTCTAAAGGAGGAGTCCGAAGGAATTCTCTTCGCGATACCAGTGTTTTAAGAGAATGTGCAGCGCGTTCGGGAAAATGATAGCAAGGTACACCATTATCCTTGAGGTATTTTCGTCCTTCTGCAGTAGATTTATCTCCAATAAAGGAACATACGATGGACTTTTCTTTCAATCCTTTCGAATTAACCTCATTGATAAATTTCGCTACTTCGGTTGGTCGGGTCTGTGCTTGCGGGGTAACTATAATTAGAACTCCACTGGTTGTAATTGAATTATTCTCTCCTTCTTTCTCTTCGGCACCATGATTAAGCCCGAAAACAGTTTCGATGGTAAATTTGTATCGTTCCGGAGGAGCATCTCCAACTATATCAATTGGATTAAAGACTGCAGCTTCCACAGGAAGGTTGTCACGTAAAGTATGGAGAATTGGTTCGTTCAATTCTGAAAGTTTCAACCCTTCTCTAGAAAAAGCGTCTGTTGCCACGATCCCGGGTCCACCCGCATTTGTAATAATGGCAAAAGAATTTTGCTTGGGAAGAGGTTGTTCCAAGAAGATTTCCCCGTAATCGAATAAATTTTCAATGGACCTTGCTCGAATGACGCCGCATTTATCAAATGCGAGTTGATAGGCAGTATCCGAGCCTGCTAATGCCCCAGTGTGACTGGAGGCAGCTCGTGCTCCTGCTTCACTCACCCCAGATTTTAGGATCACTACAGGTTTTTTACGAGTAGCGTCCGGAACCACTTCCAAAAATCGAGCTCCGTCTTTAATACTTTCCAAATAGCAAATAATGACATCTGTATCGTCATCGTCTGCTAAATATTCAATAAAGTCAACGGCACTTAAATCTGCCTTATTACCTAAACTTATATTGCAGGAAAATCCGAACGCTTGGGTCATAGAATAATCCATCATGCCAGTTAGCATTGCACCCGACTGAGAGATCATGGCAATACCTCCTTTTTTCGGAGTTTCTACTGCAAACGAGCCATTATACTTAAGACCGATAAATCCTAAACAATTTGGACCTAATATCCGTATATCGTATTTATCTGCAATTTCTATTAATTCTTCTTCTCGTTTTACACCTTCACCACCCATTTCCTTAAACCCCGCAGTAATTACAATTAAACCCTTTACATCTTTCTTCCCGCATTCTTCTGCAACGGAGCTTACATATTTCGAAGGAATCACAAAAATTGCAATTTCAATCTCGTCCTCAACATCAAGGACGCTTTCATATGCTTGCAAATCAAGTATTTTTCCGGCGTTTGGATTAATGGGGTAAATCTCACCCTCAAATCCAGATTCAATAATATTTTTTAGCACGGTATGACCGACTTTATCTTGATTCTTGCTCGCCCCAATAACAGCAATGGATGAGGGATCAAAAAAATATGAGATATTCTGATTCTCGGTCATATTATCAGTATGCTTTTCTTTTCATCTAAGAGAATAATTCAAGTTATATCACAATTCTATTTCAATAGTTTTTAAACTTTCCTCTCATAAATCTTAATCTAAAAAGATTTAAATGAAGCGCCCTTAATACTGAAATATGAAATCAGCAGTAATTAAGACCAATAAAGGAGATATAAACCTTAATCTTTTTGATGAGGAAGCACCCATGACGGTTGCCAGTTTTCAATATCTTGCCAACCAGGGGTTTTATGACGGGATCGCCTTTCACCGCGTCATTGATGATTTTATGATTCAAGGCGGAGACCCCACCGGTACGGGGAAGGGAGGGCCAAAAAACAAGGATGTATCCTCGTTCCCGTATGAAGGACAAGATGTCCCATACCCGTTCAAGGATGAGTTTGATAGCGATAAAGAATTTGATAAACCAGGTATCCTCGCCATGGCAAATGCAGGACCTAACACAAACGGCTCACAATTTTTTATAACCCATAAGGCAACCCCGTGGTTAAACAATAAACATACAATTTTTGGGGAAGTCGTAAGTGAAGAAGATCAAAAAGTCGTGGATGCAATTGAAAAGGGCGACACCATCAAAACGATAGAAATATAAGGTTAAGCGTGACAAAGACATAGTTTCCTTTTTTATTTTTCCCTGCTTTATTAATTTAACTCATAGCAAAAGAAGTTCAATTGTCCCAATAATTAAGTACTAACATTTTTTAATACTTATCTTCATATATTCAATAACTCCGTTGGAATAAAATCATTAGATAGAGTGCAACTAAATTGAGTAAAGAGTTAAACGAGGACCACATCTCCCGAGGGAAGGAAAAAGAACAATCTTCCGAATCAAAACCAGAATTAGAGATCTTACAAGAAGAAAATGAAGAATTGAGGTTCACAATTAAGGAACAAAAACGCCTTATTAAAGAATTGAATGGTCAAATAAATCAAAAAGATGGTATACATTCTCCCAACGCGGAATGTGGGATTAAAGAGCGAGAAGTTTCCATTCTAAATGATTTATGTGATCGAAAGGAAAATGAAATTAACATATTGGAAGAAAAGTTGCAAAAGCTCATCAAAGTCCTAAAACACGAGATCCAGCAGTGCGAAAAAGACAAATATGCTTCTGAACCAGTAAAAGATGAGTTATTAACGGCAAAAAAGTTAATTATCCAATTAACGGAAGAAAATGAAGAATATGAACAGCGATTAGACAATTTTTTAGAATATACTGGAGAATTTATTGACTGGATTGAGGAAAATATTGAAGAAAAAAATACATTCCAAAATCAGCCGGACCCAACGGATACTTCAGCTTTCCAAAAAGATATCTTGCTTGAGAAGATCCAAAAGTTTCGAAAAAAAATAAGAGTAGCACAAAGTGTATTAGGCGACAAGGACAAACAAGACGCTATGCAGAAGAAGGCGGAAAAAGACGTCATTAGTATGAATGAAGACTACAGAGTCATTAAATATCAGTTAAATAACGCCTATGAGACCATTGCAAATATGACCCGAAAAATTGAAAAATTAGAAAATGAAAATAAAATTCTCCAAGAAAAAGAACAAGAAAGTAGCCAAACAATTGAACAGTTACAAGATAAGTTAAAGCCGAATAAAGAGAAGGGAAATTTACAGAAAGATGTAAAGGAGGATTTTAATAAGGATAAAGAGCGGTATCAGAACATTTTAGTAAAAGTATTAAAAAATACTCCCAATCCGGTAAATTTGGATCTTTTTGAATTGCTCTTTCAAGTAAATTATCGGCTCTTAGCGGACAGAAAAAAAGAAATTGTATTAAAAGTGATTAATGATGTCTTACATCAAACTTCCAACCGAGAAATCATCCGTGTGATTCTTAGATGTTTAAGAAATGTAAAAGATCCCCATCATCCAATCCAATTAAAACGACTTGCCAACCATCAAGACTGGATTATACGCCTTTCCCTTGCAAATTCCTTAACAGATTTTTATACAAATAATTTAATAGGAAAAGGCAAGCTCCAGAAAATTTTGAAGATTTTAAGTAAAGACCGAGATCCAGATGTACGGGAGGCAGTCATTCGAACCATCAAAAGTCTTAAGAATCAATAAACCAATCCTATTATGAAAGAAATTAAAAATCAAGAATTATTTTATTTAGTAGAAATATAGTTGGAATTGGCATTATTAAAACATTAATATTACATTAATATTACATTAATAGTATGAATAAAATCAATAATCACTTCCTTTTTTTACGTGATTTTTATGAGAAAACACGGATTAAATCGATGGAACTGGTCTGAGAAAGCTCAGAAATGGGTTTATGTGGAATTAGATGAAGATGGAAATCGAAAATATAAATATCAACTGGAGCCTCCGCAGCAGTTTGTAGATCTAACTATGAAAATAAAAAAGCTTAACAAAAAGCTTATGAAGACCACAGACCCCCAAAAGAATAAAAAACTTTATAGAGAATTAATGAAAGTATCGAAGAAAATGCAAAAAATGCGAAATGACGGTCTAAAAGTTGAGCAATAGTTAGAGAAATTCTAAACTTATTCTTTTAAAATGAATTAATTTAAACCTTCAAATTCCGATTCAGCCTATAATGTCCCCCCGTGGGGGAGTATGATCTGTTTAGAAATATGCAACCCCAATCCAACTATATAATATGGATATTATATTTTCAACATTTCGATCCGAAAAGACCACTTATAAAAGTAAGCCTCATGGCCTTATGATATTCGGTTCTGTAATGTAAAAATTTAAGTTATTTTGGGTTTTTAAATAAATGGAAAAGAGGAGAAAAAAATAAAATGAAAATATCTGTGGCTGGAAAAGGAGGAGTGGGTAAAACCACTGTGGCGGGTACTCTGGCTCGCTTATTCGCCAAGGATGGATTTAAAGTGCTTGCAATCGATAATGATTCGGCCATGAATTTAAACTATACCTTGGGAATATCCGAAGAGAGAAAAGAAGAAATTGTTCCGATCTCGGAGATGAAAGAATTAATAGAAGAGAGAACTGCCGTTGCAGGAGGAGGAACGGGAATTTATAATATCAATCCTAAAGTGGCTGATATTCCCGATAGGTTTAAAGTGGAGGGACCAGACGGTCTACAATTGTTAGTATTAGGATCAATTGAGGACCCCGCAACGGGATGCCTTTGTCCCGAGAATGCACTTATCCGAACGCTTTTACACAATCTTTTTGTGAAACGAGATGAAGTCGTGGTGGTCGATTTTGAAGCCGGGTTGGAGCATTTAGGGAGAGGAACCGCTAAAGGCATAGATGTAATGCTGGTTATTGCCGAACCCTCCCAAAAATCACTGGATTTATGCGCGAAGATCATTAATCTTTCCAAGAAATTAGGAATTATCAATATCTATTTAGTTGCCAATAAAGTAGTTGATGAGAGTCAATTAGATATTATTCGTGAACGAATAAAAGATTGGGAAGTTCCCTTATATCATTCTATTCCTTTTGATCATAAATTAGGAAAGGCAGATTTAAAAGGTGAATCGCCATTGGATTATGTTCCCGATTCGGACGGAGTGAAGTCGCTCAAACGATTGTACAATAAACTGAAGGAATTAAAGTTCGAGATCTTCGATGTTTAAAAGGATATTTCTCAATTCTTATCTCACACATAAAATTTTTCAGAAAATCATCGGTACAGCAATCGGCTTTTCAGAAAATCATCGAAAGAACCTGAAAAACATGAAAATAGTATTTAATAAAGAGGAATATATTCTTTATAATCATATTGTTATATCCCGATATCACGGTCTTTTTCAGTATTTTAAGTGGAGATAGGATTATACGTCGCTGTAACTTAGAAAAGACGGAATTAAAAATCTAAAAAAAAACTTACGCAAAAGACTATAAAAAGATCTTACATTATATCTGTAATGTCCATATCTTGATCTTCAGCGATTTCTTTCCACTGATTAATTGCTTCCATGGCATCTTCTTCTCCCATGATTTCAATCGCATATCCGGCATGGATGACCACATATTTTCCCACTTCGGGATTGGGCACCATTGCAACAATGACTTTTTGCTTAATACCGTCGAAGTCAACAATAGCGCTATGCTCTTCCTTATTCAATTCAACAATTTTTCCGGGAATTGCCAGACACATAATATATCGTATAAATTCAAATTGAGTTATTTAATAATATTCAAAATAGAATAAAAAAATTCTCATTAAGTTCAATAAGAAAATTATTTCTAAGTTAAAGAAGCGTAATCCCCTCCCTAAAGGGATGAGAACTTCTTTCGCAGATCGTTAATTGGAGCGAAATAATCCGTCAGACCATTGAGTCTAAAGTCCAAAATGAAACAGAAAAGAATATGGCAAAAGCGGTCCTAATAAATGAAAGAATACGAAAAAAAGCTCCCAAGGATTTTAACAGTGTGGACCTTATCCAGAAATTTCGGGAAGGAAGGCACGCAAATTCTAAATAAAGGGATTAAAAAATCATGGATAAATTAATCGTTGATGCTAATATCCTTGTTAAGTGGTTTATTCAAGAGAAAAATTCGAATATAGCCTTAATGATTAGAGATAAATTTTTAGACGGGAAAGTAGAATTAATAATTCCACATTTTCTCTTCTATCAAGTTTTAAATGCCTTGAAATATAGCGGACTATTCACTCGGGAAGAAATTAATAATGCTGGAGTAAGTTTAGAAAATTATAGATTTACGTCAAAAAGAATACAAGGTGAAATCAGGGAAAGTATGGTCAAAATTGCTATAAGGCATAATATCTCAATATATGATGCTGCTTATATTGCCTTAAGTATAAATTGGGGAGAAATATTCTGTACGGCAGATGAGAAAATAATTAAGAAACTTCCAGAGGAATTGAAAAAAAATGTAAAGAATCTAAATGAAATCTCTGAAAAGTTCTCAAAGGTTTAATTTTCCATCAAAAATCAATATTTAGGAGACGAGAAAGCGTCGTTTTAAGACCAAGTTGGTTAGTTTTTTTTTTAAGAAAGCTTAAATCTACCTCGTCTTTATGGGTATAAAAAAGGGTCAAAAAATCTCCCACATCTTGATATTCCATTAATTCTGAATTCGGGATATCATCAATTTTTCCAAGGTAAATAATTTTTCCGAGTAAAATATATTCCAAAGGAGCAATAGATAAGTTACAATCAAGGATATTTTTAAATTTAGCGTTACGAAGAACCTCTAGTTCCCTTTGTTTATCGGCTACTTTAATATCCAATCTTAAAAAGCTCTTTTCATCAAATATAGAAGAGTGGGTTCTTTCTTGGTATGCCTTTTTAATTTGTTTATTCATAACACCAAAATCATAAACCTCCAATAGATTCAAGAAATGAGAAATTTTTGAAGGATTATCTTCAATGATTAGGTTTATATCTTGGGTGGCTCTCACATGACCATAATGGATAACGGCAATACCACCAACAATAACATATTTTAATTTTGTAGTATTAAATATTTTTTCTAAACGAGAAAGGACTTTCTCAATTTCTGCCAATTTTTCTACCTCTTTTCCGTTTAGATTTGATTTTTCGAGTAATATCTAATATCTCATGCACTCTTTCCCTTAATCTTTCATCTTTGATTTCAGGATTATTTTTCACAATTCTATCTTTCATTAATTCAAACGAGTCGTGAATAAACTTATCTGCTATTTTTAGCGGCTCCACTCTCTTTTTTATAATTCTCCTTGCCGCTCGGATCTCATCCTTAATCTTCTTTTTTCTTAGTACATAGAGTTCATTTTTATCCATTGATTCTGTTCCTCCTTCTCTATTACACTTTAATCCTTCGTTAATTAAAATTATTACTTCCTTTTCGATACAATAATAGAATTTTCTTCTTAATTAATTCTCCTCTAAAAAGAAAAATTTAGGAAAAAATTCAAAAAGGTAAAAGGAGCATTTAATTTTTCGAGATAATAGAAAAAAAAGAAAAAAGGTAATATATATTAAATTTTGACGCAAATTTGCTGATTTTTCTACAAATCTAGGTCCGCTAAAAAGTTACGTAATCGGGTCCTGTGATATCTCATTCCCAATTCTTTGGACTCAAATCCCATTGCCAAAGCTATCAGCTCCGTGATATAGAGGACTGGAATATCATAGTCTTCTTCAAATTTCCGAGATAGACCGCGTTGTTTTGTATCAAACTGTTGGAAGCATGCTGGACAATTTACTACTATACAATCTGCTCCCGCTTTTTTAACGGAATCAAGCTTCTGTTTGAGAATTTGTTCGCCGTGTTCTTCGTAGGCATTTGAAACAGCTGAACCACAGCATAAGACTTCTTCCTCATAATCAACGGGTGTTGCCCCAGTTGCGGCAACAAGTTTCCGAAGATTTTTTGGACGAAATACATCCTCTTCCGCCTCCATCCATTCTGCTGGTCGCATATAGTGGCAACCGGGATGGCATGCAACCTTTAATTCGGATAAGGGTTTTTCTATGGCATTTTTGATTCCATCAATTTTTTCCAGTAAGACATCAACAAAATGTTCCACAGAAATAGCCCCCTTAAATTCCTTGCCAATTTTGGCTAAATCAGAATTTACCTTGTCCATTAAATTGGAATTGCGCTTTAGTTCATGCTCTACACCGGAAAGGGTGTTTGCACATCCATTGCACAAGGAAATAATGTCTTTACCTTCTTCCTCGGCAAGACATAAGTTTCTTGCTCCAATAGTTAACCAAGCATCATTATCAAATGATTTCATTCCTGTCGGATCTGGACAACATGAAAAGGGTGCTTCGGACGTTTCAATACCTAATTTATCAAACACCTTACGGCAAGCAGCTTCTATAAACGGAATTCGGTTCCCGATGGTACAGCCTTCAAACATTTTAAACTCTGTCATCTTATTCGTTAACCTCGTTTTTTAATTTCTTATCGGTTCCTACAGTCTTTAATAACTCTTGAATCTCATCAGTATTTGGTGCTTCAATCTCCGGTAAATCTAATCGGTTGCGTCGGCGCTCAATTGCGGATTGCATGGGAATTGCTTTTGCCTCATCAAAGATAAGCTGTGCTTGAGAATAGAGAAAATCTGGCCCATCTCCTTTCTCAATACTTTTATTCTTAAGAAAGGTAAAAATTTCGGTTAATTCGATGTCTTGGGGACAGACCTCATCGCATGTATCACATACAGTACAACCCCAAATGGCAATCGGATCAGCAGAAAAAATCTTATCCTTATATCCCAACAGAGCATTTAAGATATTTGCTCTTGGGTCATACTGCTTGCTGTAAAATTCATCGGTGACATCCGAGACGGGACAATTGTCCGTGCATCTACGGCATTGATAGCAATACTTAATTAAATCAGGCCCAATATGAAAATCCATAATTTGCTTTCTAAATTCGAAATCCATTGTCATAATCTTTCACATTTTTGATTTTTTTGTTTTAAATCTATTTTTATTCTACATAATTAGTTGGTTTTAACCCGTGCATGGGCAGTCATATCCAATCTACTATTTATATTGGATATTTCATCCTAAACCAACATTCATCTCACGAGAGTAAAGCTCTTTTCCATCCTCATCAACAACTGTGATGTGGGCGGCACATGATAATCAGCAGTCATAACAGCGGACTATCATTTCTAAGAGGTTTACTACTCCTTCAGGTACATCCTCACTCATTTTTTATTCACTTAATTTTATTGAGTTTTTAATTTGAGTTTATTCGTTTATTCAATCCAAGGATCTGGCAAGTCTAATCCGTCCAATGCCTTATCTTCGAATACTTGTTTTGCCGTATGCATTAAGGATTTCTCAATGCCGGCAATATTATGGTTCGTGGCAACTAACAGATTGAGTTTCTTGCACATTCCTTCGGCGTCAGACCAGATATTATATAACAATAAACCGCGCGGAGCTTCGGTCACACCGACACCCACTCCTTCCTTCGGTTCGACATCTAAGGTCTTGCAGTCCGGATTGACAATGTCTGGATCTTCGAGGTATTGCTTAATCAGTTCCATTGCTTCCACCAGTTCAATGATTCGGGCCCAATACTGGCGAGAGCACTATAAACACACTAACGGTCTGGACTGTGGAAGCTGTAGCAAC
>JAWOCD010000040.1:0-120408 GCA_046483985.1 Promethearchaeia archaeon | reverse complement strand
AACTCAGAGACTTTCAACACAAGATTTCCAAGCAAATCGTGGAGAATACAAAAGCAAACACGATCATCGTAGGAGACTTGAATGTGAAGCAGATGGCACGGAAGAAAAAAAGTACAAAATCACCCAGACAAAACAGAGCAAACAAAACACTTAACCACTCACTACAAAACACGGGTTCATTGGGGAGATTTGTCCAATTCTTAACCTATAAGGCAGAAAAAATAGGTAAAAGAGTAATAAGAATTGACGAGTCTTATACCACACGGACTTGTGCAAAATGTGGAAGAAAAGCGAAACGCGATTTGTCCGAGCGTCATATTAGTTGTGAATGTGGTCATAAGATGGATAGAGACTTAAATTCCGCCGTTAATATTATGGTAAAGTTTCTCACATCTGTTGACCTATCGCATCAACCCTCTTTGAAGGAGGAATCCTTTCTAAAGCAATGGAACGGATTTTCTACGACACACAGCCCTAAGATATGCCCACCAGCTAACGCTTAGTGGACTCGTAGGAATTCCCGTCCTTTAGGCGGGGAGACTTCAATGTTTTCCCTACATAGATGACATCTTCAGTGCCGATTATCTCGTTTTCTTCTGGAATGTGAACACGAGATTTACAGAATGAACGAAAATCCTCTAAATCTGTTTTTTTCTTTTTAAGAGTGGAAAGGACCAGGTCCCCTTTATTTTTAATAAGATCGAGTACTTCTCTGAAAAATAGCTTGTTATTAGAGAGATTTTGAATCACAGTAAAAGAAAGAATAGTTTCAAATACCTTTGGTCGAAAGGGCAAATGCTCTGCATCGCTCACTACGAGGTGGATTGAAGTGGGAAGTTTCTCGATCTTACTCTTAGTAACAACCATATCTTTCAGCTTTTTTCGTAAAATATAAAGCATTTCTCTTGATATATCAGTTCCTACATAGAGAAAGGAAGTAGTTTGTATGGAGGAAGTAAAGTGGCTTAAAAAGTCTAATAAGAGCCCAGTGCCACACCCTACATCCAGCAATACTCGTTCTGAAAGATCAATTTTTCCTAAACTCAGTTTAAATTTTCTAAATTGGAGATCTTTATATCTCCGATCGTAAACCTGAGCAGAGGAGTTATATTTCTTGATGATTTTCTCTTTCTTTTGAGCATTTTTATGTTCTTTCTTCAAACCTCACAAGACCGGTATTATTCAATTAAAATCAAATACAATTATTTACTTATCTAATCACTAAATTAATAATTTAAAAAAATTTATCTTTAAGGTATTATTGATAAATATATAATAATAAATTGTATTTTTTTCAAAGGTTTAAAGTATGTCAAGAAAAAGGAATAATAATCAAAAACGTCGCACAAGGTCAAAAAATCCGATAAATATTTTACAAGATGCTCAAAGCTCCCAGATTCTCTTAAGATTAAAAGATGGGACCGAATATAGAGGCTTATTAAAGGAAATCGATGCATATATGAATATGATTTTAGAAGACGCGACGGAAATTATGGACGGTTCGCCAGTAGCAAAATATAATGAGATCTTCATTCGGGGAAATAATCTTTTGTTTATTAAGCCAGATGCTAATGAACTCGTATAAGAGTTCCCTCTAGTTGGAAATTTTGATGCATTAGAAGGATCCTTGGATATTTTATTGTAAAAATTTTATTTAAATCAATCCCCTTATTATGATGTAGGGTGTCTATCCACAATCAACTAAAAAAAGTCGTGGGCTATGGAACCTTCATTACCGAATTATATTACGATTGTTATGAGAGAATCCCGATTAAGCCATGTAAAGTTCTTGATTATGTAAGAATATTACCGAAAGGTCATCCTTTTCCTTATGTTTTACCCAAACAAGGAGATGCTTTTTGGGCGTTATTATTTAGCGTTACCAAGATCCAATTAGATAAACTTGATTTCTATGAAGGTGTGGATGTCGGGATTTACAGACGTGAACGGACTCAAGTTAAACTTAAGACCCAAAAACTGATTAAGGCTTTTATTTATGTACCCACGGAAAAGACCATACAAGAAGAAGACCTCTCGTATGAAACGGATAAAGAAGATAGATGGCAAGATGAAATTAAAAACCACCCGAAAATCGTCAAGAACTTTCCAGAGTTAGTAAAACGCTAATTTTATATGTAAACAGACTTTAAAAGTCTTTCTCTAACGCTTTAACGCGTATTTGTGTTTCATTTTGAATTATAGCGTAGACAGCGGGGTTAGCAACCGTGGGCCGATAATTTTCCGCCGAAAATAGAGTTATTAGTTTTTTTCCAAAAAACCATCGATAGCCCTCTGGAAAGACCTCGTGAGCTCTAATAATTGTTTCTAAATTATTCCCATCCATAAATTCATCTAATGCGTCCTCTCCGAAGAAGAAAATGTCGGAACCCCGATAACTGGGTTGAAAATGATTTACTTCTTCTTTTGGGTCATTCCACATCATTTGAAATAAGGACTTATCAACGGCTTTTAAATCAATCTCGTTTATCTCCTCTGTCTTTAATTTTTTCAGTTGCTTTAAAATATCCATATTCTTGGGAATTCCACCATGAACGCATAGAATTGCTTCATTTACTAAAGTACAATAAGGGAGAGCATTATAAAAATCCAAGATTACATCGAATTTATCTGCATCTCCGAATCGTGAAAGAAAATTGCTATAAAAACCATAAGATCTGTTCATTTCTAAGGTCTCATGGTTTCCCCTGAGAATAAAAAAGGTTTCCGGATTGAGAATTTTAAAGGCACACATTATTATTAATGACTGGAGCTGATAAGACCCTCGATCCACGATATCTCCTAAGGAAATAATATATTGTGGTTTCTCCCTTTTAATTTCTTTTAAAATTGACTCTAACGAATGCAGATTGCCATGGATATCACCGAACACAAAGATCTTCTCTTTCTTTGGGGTGTTGATTTCAATTAATCGGTTTTCATCCTTAGCGATCTCGGTTGCTTTATTTACTATCTCCTTTATTTTTTCAAACTCCAGAGCGGAGATGGTATTGGGCTTTGCAATTAAATCTTCTAGAAACTTATTTTGTATCATATTTTATTGAGTATTTAACCGGATATTTAAAGTTTACAAAAAAATTTATTATTCTAATTCTAAAATTTAATTAATGAAAGCAGAGAAAAAGAAAAAATATTATCAACAATTACGACAATTCATTTCCGTATTCGAGAAAAATATAGATAAAAATAGGAAGAAGAAAAGCAAAAAATCTGGAGATGTTTATACACCGAAGCAATTGACCACTAATATTATTGAACACCTCTTTCGCATAATACTTTCCGATTTTGGAAAGGAGGCTGTTAAGTACTTCTTTGAACAGGAGGGAGAGATTGAGGAAACACAAACACAGATAATTTCCCGCTTCTTGAAAAATTTAAAAATTCTAGATCCCGCTTGTGGCTCTGGCCGCTGGCTGGTCTCGGTTTCAAGGGTGTTATTTAAACTGAATTTAATGCTTTCTTCATCTGCTATAGATCAATTAGCCCTCAAGAAGAAAATTATTAAACGCAATATTTATGGAAATGACATTGAGAAAAGTGCATGCACGATCTCCAAATTAAATCTTCTATTATGGATTTATAAAAATGAGAAAAACCATCTTCAATTAGATTCTCTCCAAAAACCATTGAATTTCGAACAAATTGATAAAATCTTAGAGTTAAATCAAAAGAGCGATCTTAACTTTAATATCACCAACCATGATTTTCTTTTGAATTTTTCCTCTCAAAAGTTCCACCTCATTTTAGGTAATCCCCCCTATATTGAAAACAAGTCTATTGCAATGGATTATAAAAAGCAATTATATCAAAAATTTCATTCTGCGTATAAGTTGTTTGATCTCTCCATTCTTTTTATTGAACAAGCAGTAAAACACCTTAAGCCAGAAGGTATTATCTCTTTTCTCATAACAAATAAGTTTTTATCAGCAGATTATGGCATTAAGATTAGAAATTTAATGTTAAAGAAAACCACAATAAGGGAGATTATTGATGTATCAAGTCTTGACGTTTTTAAAAAAGCCGCAACATATCCGATTATTATAACGCTTCAAAAATCCGAACCTAAGGACATAAAGAGCAACAAGATTGGGATTAAGCGGTGCAATAATTTAAAGAAGTTCCGTAATGATACTTTTGAGGAGACAGAATACTTCCAAAGGATTATTCATCAGTTTCCTTCACATGTAATTCCTACTTCGAAACACATCTCAATCGTA
This sequence comes from Promethearchaeia archaeon, assembly GCA_046483985.1. GTDB lineage: Archaea > Asgardarchaeota > Lokiarchaeia > Sigyniarchaeales > SOKP01 > JAWOCD01. The sequence continues at coordinate 116,173 of JAWOCD010000040.1, read as the reverse complement.
TCTGAAGTCTATAAAAAATATGACCCGATTGATAGCATTTTCGATGATTTAAAGATTATCTACAGACCTTTTGGTTTTACAAAATGGAAAAAGCATTTCGAAGATATCACTGATAATAAATCCAACAATAAGGATTTGCTTCTTATTGGAACTGGAAATTTATCTCCCTATGTCATTAAATATGAAAAAAAAATCCGGATTGCGGGCTATAATCTCCCTATTTCTTATTGTAACCTCCACGAGCATTTTTCTGAGAAATTTGAAATTTTATCTCAAGAAAAACTGATTTTCCGGGAAATAGCCAAAAGACTTACATTCGTGTACGATCCCGGCATTTTTATGAACATTACGGGATTATACTTTCTTCAAATTCCTCCATTGGATTCGGCAGATCTTTTTGCATTATTAACTATATTCAATTCAAAATTGCTAAATTTAGTATTTAACACCTTATTTAGCAGTCTACATATGTCAGGGGGATATCTTCGCTATAATGCCAGCTTTATCAAACGACTCCCCTTCCCTCGATCTCTTCCCCGAAATTTATCTAGAGTTGGAAAAATTAATCAATTCCTTTCCCAATTATATTACGAACTTACTCATTCCTTTGAATGGGATTTGAAATCTCAAATCTCTCTTGACACATTTGAAGATCAGATTAAATTTTTTCGTGATTTGTCAAATTCATTTGTGCTCATGCATTATTTTCCGAAACATCGTGATCAATATCCACAGATTTGCGAGACTTTCCAAGAAAAAGGTGTGTTTCCTCAGTTTTCCTTCAAATATTTCAATCCAAGATATGATTTACCGGCATATAAAGTGTATGACTCACGTGAATTAACCTCGCTCATAGAAAAGATAAACGATCAATATATTGCCTTCACGGGGAATAACACGTTGTGTCAAGAAATAAAGCAAATTTTGAGCTCTTACGGATTTTTATAGATTAATATTAAATTTAAGAACGTGATATAATAAAATGAGAAAATTATATATTTATCAAATTTTTATATATATTAAAAAATAAATTAATATTATTGAGCTAGATTGTATTAATTTAATCAAAGAAAATTGTGTGAATATTATTCTATCCATAAAATTATTCGGTTAAATTTATAAAATTCTAAAATGAATGAATTAAAAAATAAGATAAAAGATCTTAAAAAGAAATATAAAAGAAGTATAATTAATCTCGGAAATTCAAAGGCTATTACATTCCCACAAGATTGGACCAATAAAGCAAATTTGAAGGCAAAATCAGAGGTGGCACTTTATCCTTTAGATGATAAAACTATTGTTGTGCAATCTGCAGACACGGAGGAGAGAAAAACAGTCTTTAAGTTAGATTCTTCTGAGTGGCCGACGAATTTAATTAGGCAAGCCATTATTTCTGCTTTTAAACTAAATATCGATGAAATTTACGTGAAATATAACAAGGAAAATAAAGATGAATTATATGCATTATTAATTGATCTCCGCAAGGAAATTATTGGATTAGATTTTAAAACATTAGATACCCAAGAATTTTATGTTAACTTTTTATTAGATTCCAATAAAACTGATGTACCTGAAGTATTGTCTGATCTTGCCCATGTGTTTACTAGCATTATTAATAACCTACTTGACGGGACTCTCCGAGAAAATAATGAAATGTTATTAGCAGAAATCGATCGCAAGTATTCCCTTGGTACTCGAATTCTTATTACGGGGCTTTCCAAATATCCTATTTCAAGTGGTTATAAAAAGTTTCCTATTATCCGATTTTTAGGGGATCGAGTTATTCTATTATATGTTCGCGATTTTATTAATGAAGCATTAAATCTTCAACATGTTCCCGAGAAATTTATTCATAAATACTCCCATATTTTAAAGGATATTTCTGAATTATTGAAAGGTGTTGTGGAAAATCATCAGAGAATTGATTTAGATTTGATATCTGAATTTCAAAGAGAACTACAGCGGTTATGTGATCTCTTGGTAAAAATTAATTATAGGGAAGATCATCAAGAAGAAAACCAGCTCAGAGATATTATTAAATATTTTCTTAATGCCTTTCGGAACTTTCTGGATATAGGTATTACACGTGTAATAGAAAAAAGAGTAGGTTTATATTAATTAATTGCCAATATTAGTGCGAGAAAGTTAAGCAAGCTTTGAATATGTTTTTCCCAATTTTTTTTTATACAATCTACTATTTAGAATATATATGAATTCCCAACAGGTTTTGCCCTTATTTAAAGCATTTCCGGGTCTTAAGGAAAAAGTACCTCGGATTCAAATACTTACCATTATACCAACGGCAATTGATAGATTAGTAGAATTGGAAAAAGAATTAAATCTCTCTAATGCCCAAATTTATATCAAACGTGATGATAAAGATCACGATATATATGGGGGCAATAAACTTCGGAAATTTGAATTTATTTTTGCTGACGCTCTTCAAAATGGAAAAACCGGTATTATGACTTTTGGTGGGGTGGGGACCAATCACGGCCTTGCTTCTGCCATTATCTGTAAGGAATTAGATTTAAAATGTCATCTTTTTCTGGCGAAGCAACCTCTAACCTGGCATGTGCAACGCTCGCTTTTATTAGGTAATTACTTCGGCGCAAAATTACATTATGCTAAAAATTATATCGGAGTAGCATTAAAAGCGTTATTCTTCAGATTATTTCATCCAAAACATTATGTAATTTTACCTGGAGGTTCCAATTTAAGAGGATTCGGTACACCGCTTGGAACAGTCGCTTTTATTAATGCCGTTTATGAACTGAAAGCACAGATTAATGAGGGGATTACATCCGAACCCGATGCTATTTTTGTAGCTGGAGGATCTACTGGTACTGCGGCGGGATTAATTGCCGGGTGTAAGTTAGTGGGTCTAAAGTCAAAAGTTCATGTGGTAGCGGTAAGTGATGAGATGTTCGTAAATTCGGAATCAATTGCCAAGAACTCTAATAAAGCATTGGAATACCTCCAAGAACGAGATCCTTCCATCCCTAAGATTCACGTTAGGGAAGAAGACTTTGAGATTTTACAAGGATATTTAGGCTCGGAATATGGAGTTAAAACGAAAAGAGGCGTAAAAGCAGTTGATTTAGTAACTGAGTTGTGTGGCAAGGAGATGGGATTTAAGCTAGAAACAACCTATACCGGAAAAGCCATGGCTGGCTTATTGGATTTTATACGCGAAGATGAAAATAAGGATAAGACTGTTCTATTTTGGAATACTTATAATTCAAATGATTTAAAACATCATTTGGAAAAAACTGAGTTTAATTGGGAGGAATTACCCGAACAATTCCATCAATTTTATGAAGATAAGAAACTTCAATGTTGGCAACTCATGGATTGCCCAGAAGACATACGAAAAACTTGTCCGGCGTATTTAAATCATGAATACCGGTTTTGGAAATTAAATGTGAATTGCAAAATGCCGTCACAAGAACAAGAAAAAGCTAAACAAACCCTACAAAATGCCGTAAAAATCGAAGATATTTAATTCTTTCCACGAATATAACTTCGAATTTCAACTTTTAAGAGTTAAATCTCCATATTTTACCCGCTCTTTTTTTTCATTATCCCATATAATAAAATCTAAATTGTAAAGTTCGGGATGACTTTGGTTGCCCACTTGATAAAGCAGACAAATAAGTAATCTTTCATTAGTAGAGGGAATAAATTGTGGATTTTTGAATTTTAACCAAATTATTTATTATTTCATATTTTTTATCTCTTTAAGAGAAAAGAGTTCTTCCCTTTTGATATAAAAATTGTGATTAATTTTGCTTTCCAAAAATCTAAAGCGGTTCATCTTAATAATTATTGATTTAGCCTTTAGTGGTTTTATTTGGCATATGAATGCCTCCTGGGGAAATACAATCCTTACATGTTTAATCCTCTCCTCTACAACCTTTCTTATCATTTACACACCCTTTGAAATTTATTGGAGCTTCAGGGATCTGTGGTTTGATCGGTGGACGCAATTACAACTCGATAAATGCGAAAAAAAAGAGATTAAAATTAACGTCCCTCAAGGGAATATAAGTGCAGAATTAATCCAAAAAAGGATAATTCACTCTGATGAGGACCCCAGAGGTTTTGTTGTCATGAACCATGGTTTTTCGGATACTAAGGAAGATCTTCACTATTTTTCATATGCATTAGCAGAATACGGGTACATTATTTTATCTTATGATGCCAGAGGAATTGGAGAGTCAAAACAGCTCGGTCATCGAAGTGATTTCCAAAAAAGAGTTCAAGACTTTGAATATATCATTGAATGGATTACCTCGCAAAATAAATACAAGAACATGGAGATCAATTGCGTGTCATTTAGTATTGGCGCAGTTATAGCCATCACTGCAGCCTTTAAAAATGAATTGATCAATAAAATTGTGGCAATCTCTGCGATTTCAAAATATAAAGCCCTCATTAGAAGATTAAATCTTGCCTTATTATTACTTTATTCTCTTAAGGGAGTAAAAATTTTTCCTTCAGAAGAAGAAAATCAACTTCTTTCCCCTTATTATATATTTAAGAATACAAAAAGATCTATCCCTCCGGAATCTTGGAAAAGAATATCAAATAACATCTTCTTAATTCATTCTCGAAATGATAGAGTTATTGATATACAGAATTTTCAAGAAAATAGAGATATTTTGGATCTTGACCCACGGAAACAATTAGTTTTCGAAAAGGGGGGACACACCCAAAAGAAGAATGAACTAAGCCTTATTGCAGCAGCTCTTCGATTCTTTGAGGACGCATCATGATAAATTTCAAAATAGTGAGATCATCGTTTCTATAGATGTGATAGCTAACTTCAAACCCTTGTTTATTAAATCAAGCCGTTCTTCATAATACTGGGGATCTTTCCTTGATAGTTTAACCTCTTCGAATATTTTATAAAAATGCTTTTCCGATTCCAATTCCATTGTTAAAACATTATCTCTCGAAGTAGCATCGCTCATCTTAACAAAACAACCGTGATCGTGGAAATGGTGGTCGAATGCTGGGTAATAAGTATCCCATAAAATGTCGCCTACTTTTTCATAGACTTTATTCGCCAATCTTTTGCAGTATTCTTCGCTTTTATTACTATAGCAGAAATAAAAAGGAAGTTTTCCCTGATTTTCACTTAAATACTGAAGGAGTTTTTCATACACGGTGTCAATTTGTTTGATGGAAAGATTTAAATGGGTGTGTTCTGCTGACGAATCGCACTTATAGAAGAGCGGTTTTCGATAGTAAGGGATATCGTAGAGTTTTATAACGTTTAAAATGATCCCCTCTTTTAGCCAGTGGTCAAACTTATAGGTTATGGACTTTTCATTTAATTTTAAACTTAACTCTTTTGGAAACCGTCTTAAAAGAGATGTTTCGTGAAAATCTAATAAATAAATTGTAATATCCTCTTTTTCCCAATACGGGGAGAGGAAAGATTTTACGTGCTTTGCATGTTCTGGGATGGAATACTCATCTAAATCATTTTTTCCATTTTCAAATTCTGGAGCGAAAGTACGCCGCCAAAATCGATTTAGGTTTGATCCATTTTTAAGGTAATATCCCGATTTATTATTTTTACCGGGATTTTTAAATCCGTACGGATTCATAAGCGGGAAAAAAATAATGTGCTGATCGTCTCTTAGAATATCTTCTATATCTTTTTGCCCTTTCTTTATTTTTTCGAGGAATTCAATAATGCCAAAAAGGCCATTATATTCGTTATGCTGCGCACCGACAAAGACTTTTAAATATTTCACTGCTTCAAGATTCTTATTTTTACAGAATTTTAGAGCGGGAATTATCCCCTCATTCGTTTCAAATTTATAAAACGAACAATATTCTAGCTCACAAAAGTCCTCCAATTTATCTAAAATCTCAACAAAAAAAGAGTCCCGATTTGGTAAATCTAAAATTTTTTTTAACGTTTTATGGTTCATTTTATTGTTTATTCCCCAATAAGTTCGTCCCAATCATCGAAATTGATTATTTTTCTATAATTTTCGGCCATATTCGCAAATAAGGCACATCCGATACAGAATATATCTACGAGATTCTTTTTAGAGAGATTCAATAACTGTGCGTTCTCTTCAGATATCCCCCTCCCACGTTGTACCTCAATCTTTCCATCATATCCCGAGAGATTGACCACAAATTCTTGCTTATCTAAGCTCCCGCTATAGTTACCCCGCGCAATACGAGCTAAACCTCCAATAGGGATGATTTCCCCCGATTTTTGAGCAAGATATATACGGATATCAAAGGTGTGACGCCCCCCCATCCAATCAATCAAGCAGAATTGAGCCATCTCTTGGATGGTATATGGATAGGGATCCCGGGTTTCCAAGAATTTATCGAAAAACTCTTTTTTACTTTGTTCGATAATATTCTCTATATTGGCAGGATCCTCCTGAGGTGAAATGGGTATTACTCCTGCCCCTCCAGATCCGCCATTTGGTTTAATGATGAACGGTCGATCATAATTTTTAATGGTGTATGCCAACTTTTCTATGAGATCCTTCTCATCAAAAGCCTTCGAAAAGAGTAAATATTTTAAATTATATTTTTCCAAGGTTTTTCTGGCAAAATAACTTGCCAAATAGGTTAATGATTTGTCATCGGTGATTTTGAAAATTGGATTGACGATGATGGTATTTAACTGCCGAAAATTATTTTCTATGATTTTATGGAATTCAGGATTTTGTAATCTTCTGGCAATGCCATCACCAATTAATACATGGACTTTTTCTTCTTGAAATATTACCCAATTATTATTAAATGAGAGTCTCGTGGAGAGTTGCTCATAATCGGCTATTAAGAAAATCACATTGCTTTCCAGATCGCTTGTAAAATTTTGAACATTACAAATCTTAACTGTTTTTCCGTCGTGTTCGAGTTGTTTTCTGAAATATTCGAGCATTATAGCTTTTTCATGGATTAATCCATCATTAATGGGAACACCTACGAGAATTAACATTTGCTTTTCTTCTTGATTATTATTCTTTATTGCTTGTCTTATTGCTTCAAAATATCCTCCATACATCATTCTTTGCTGCTTTTCCGTAATAATTGAAAGTCCGCGGTTGGATCCACCATTTGTTTCGAGTAAAAAATATTTTTTTCCACTGGGTTCATCGCAGACCATGAAATCTATGCTTCCCGCATAAAATAAATCATCTTTTTCCAACTCGTTGTCGTTGTTCTCTCTTAATTTCTTAAGTGCGGATTCTCTGATTTCATCAGCAAATTCCTCTTCCTGGGATTCCCTTAAGTCTTTAAAGGATACTAAATCTAATCCCAAATTATTTCCGAGAGTCACTAATTCTAAATCAGAATCAGAGATCTTTCCTTTTGACATTAAATCCACGAAACTCGTTAATCTCTCTTTCTTTTCTTCAGTCATCCCTAATCAATCATAAACACACTATATATAAAAATCTAAAATTAATTTTCTCATATAAACATAATCCCTTGAAATCATCCTTTTATTATTGATATTATAATTTAGGAGAAATAACATTGAGCTACTAACGCCTAAAGGCGTAAGATTTATATTCACTAAATTTAGTGATTTAAACGCAAAAATCATCTCCATCCTAAAGTATGGAGTTTTCTTTTCCTTTTTTGATAAATTAAATGGTAATCCAATAAGGAATCATCATCACCAAGGTACATAAGATCGGATTGGAAACATTATCTGCTACATTAGGATTAAGGAGGTCTAATACTGTAAAAGTGAGTGCCCCCATTAGGGCAATCCATGGTCCCACAATGAAAAATGCCGAAAAATAGGATACAAGAAAACCAGCTATTAACCCTTCATAGCTTTTCAGCTCGTCTTTTTGGAAAACGGTTTTGAATCTGTGCTTTCCATACTTTCTTCCGAATATTGCGGCTGCCGCATCACCAAAAGCTGCAATCAGCATCGCAGCTAAAGTTACGCTTGGGATAAAGATCCCAAGTACTGCAAGTAGAAAGATGAAGGTACATCCTAAGGTTAAATAAATTTGGGGTCCCACTGTGTATAGTTCTTTTAGTCTTATTACCTTTTTATACACTCCCGAGAATATCGAATATTTTCTATTATAAATTCTAAATGCATCTGGAATTAGCAATAATAACAGCGCACTAATGAAAAGCATTAATGTCCAACTAAATACTACTTCCAAATCCGATGAGGTGGTAGGAGGTAAGGGATACTCGGTTATATTCCATATCGAATGATACAGATCTGGACCATCAAGATATACTTGAAATATTACTCTATTAATCCATGGCGCAAAATAATAGTAGCAAAAAATCACTAAAATAATCACGGAATGAAAACTTTTTCTTAATAATTCCCGTTTAACTTTAATTTCTCCATTCTCATAACTGCTTTCTTCTATATTCTCTTTATCTCCTGTTTCTTTAAATTTAATTCTCATAATAATGTAATAAATGCATTGGACCAATGAAATAATTCCAATCCAGATATTTATTGCAGCATTGAGCGGATAAGGTAATAACCAATCGATAGAAAGAATGATAAATGCGAGAAACAATAAAATGCTGGCTGTTAATAATACAGAATTAAAACCATATCTATTTTCCTCTCGAAATTTATAAGAAATTATGAAGAGATACACAGCAAAGGCGATAAGTATAACAAATAAAAGCACATTATGAATCAAATTAAGAAGCAAAAATCTTTCACGTTCCTAAATATTTAGTCTAATTGTTTGTAGGAATTATCTATAATATAAAAACTTAAAAAATTTTGCAGTTCTATAAGTACAGGTATCCTTGGTGGTTACCTTTAGTGCTCAATCTCAAAGAGCCCAGCATTATCTTTTTTACACGCATTTGCTCTTTATAATCTAAATCAGAGAAGACCAACACATAATCCTTTTCTAAATTGATGACAAATAACAGTCCTAAATTAATTATATTATCCTCCTCGTCCATAATAGAGATTATTACGTAATGGTACGGGAGATCAATAATTTCTCTTGGATTTAGTTCTTTTTCTACAATTTGATCGTTCTCCTCGTCATAGTCTAACTTTACAAATTCAATTTCATTGGAAGAGAGCGGAATTGTGATTTTTTGGAAATTTTCAAAGCCCTTTGAAAAGATTGATTGTCGAATCCATCTTCGTTCTTCCTTGCTTTTCTCGTAGTAATACTTATTTTCATCTTCAATGATAAGAATTTCCCTTTCCTCTTTTTCCTCAGCTTTATTAAGGATCTCGTCAAACTCCTCAATCTCCTCGTCCTTAAAAACTAAAATCAGATCGGGATCAACAGTTTGTATGAAAAAACTTTTATAAACAATTCCTGCTTCCGTTTTAATCCATCCATCGGTATCTATAAGGACTGCATCGGTCTCTGGGTTATTTTTATAGTAATCCTTAATAAGGTTCTCACATGCATGAGATACAATGAACTTATAATTTCCTTTTGGGAAGGTGGCTCCAATAAATACCGTATCTTCCGCTTCAATATCTTCACTCGCCACTATTGGCTCTTCAATTTTTCCAATATTTATTGTTGTCGGAAAATAAACGGTCTGCTGTCCTAAGTCGGAATCTAAATATGCAATCTTGAGATTTTTATCCAATAATTTATTGGCGAGATATTTAATTAATGTGGTTTTTCCGGCACTAAGCCCCATTACCATAATTTTTAACGGCTCTTCGAACTTTTTCTCCTTTATATCTTCTAACATGGTATCTTTTAGTTCTTTCCATTCATCTGGTATGGTATCTTCTTCTAGTTCTTCCATTTGATCTTCGCTACTGACATGAACTTCTAATTCCAAATCTTCTAAAGCATGTAACGGATATCTAAAACCGCTTGGAATAATTAAGACATTTTGTGCTTCAAATTCCGATTCATCATAGATTTCTATTTCCTCTTCTTCTTTTTCTTCCTCTTCTTCTTTTTCTTCCTCTTCTTCTTGCACTTCCGGTTCCTTAATTTCAGAAGTAAACACCTTACCGAAAATCTCCAGTTTACCCTCGTTTATTATGACACGGGCGGGCCCTTTCACTAAAAGAGTATTACCTTCCTCTAAATCCTTATCAGTCATTTTTTAGTATATAATTCCTTTCTATTTCTTTTTAATAATTTAGCATTTTATTTGAACTTCATTTTTAAATTTTCAGTTCGTATATTCTTATGATTTCCTTAAATCCCAATTTTACGAACAATAATCGGGCTGCTTCATCTAAATTTGTTTTCAAGGCAAGTCGAATTGAGCGGATATGGTTTCTTTTGAAATAATCTATCATATTTTTCATTAATTTTTCCCCCACACCGCTGCCGCGTTCACCTTCTTTCACAATTAAATTAGAGATATAACCAAATCTTGTACCATTTTCTGCCGTTTTAACGGAACAATTCGCCATTCCAATAACGTTTTTATCGTCTTGATCGATAGCTACTAAAATTTCTGAATTGCTATTCGGTTTCAAATCTTCTCTGATACTATTTTGCCACCGGTCTTCATCAAATATTTGTCCTTTTAAAGAACAGAGATCTTTCATTAATTTATTGATTCCATCTATGTCTTCCTCGGTAAATTCTCGTACAATCATAGTTTTGAATATGAGAATTAAGTATTATCTTGAAATAATTTTAATATGAAGAAAAATAAATATTTCCTTTTTAATTATTATAGTTTAATATATTTTATATCAATATGCAGCATATAATTTGGTATAAGTCTATATTACATTACAATTTTATACATATTTAGGAAAGTTAAATGAAATATAAAAAAAACCTAAAGGTTGTCCTTTTTAGTTTTTTAATCTTACTTCCTCAATTAAGTTCAGGACTCGCCGTATCTAAACCGCAAAAGGAAGATTGGGATTATTCGATGCGTACCCATTTCCCGCGCAATTTTAACTTAACCGCAAATTATAATGCGACTTCTGGATTCTTGGAACGGAAGAGTAGATATCTTAACAGTAGTAGGTATAGTAACGGATTACCCTCTCAATCGGCAAGGATCTATGTAGACGACCCGTTAAATAATGATACAATTGAAGATAATATTCCTGGGCTCTATGATTTTGAAGATATGCCGGATTTTAAATGGAATACGATTTTACGGATTCTCTATTTGGATATTAATGGGAGTAAATTAAAAGAGGAGCATCGACATAGTATATCCGATGCACTTGGTAAGAGCAAATATTGGTTTACTGAATCTACTGACTCAAATACAGCAATTGTGTATACCGAAAATCATCAAATCATGTGTCACACCGCAGAATATCTCATCGGTCAATTATTTCCAAATGATACCTTTACCTATTCGGGTATGACGGGACAGGATCATATTGATCATGCCAAATCCTTGCTCAATCGTTGGCTCGATCGGAGGGCTCAATTCGGATTCTCTGAATGGAATTCAAATACCTATTTGAAAATAGATATCACAGCGCTGGTTAATTTGGTGGATTTTGCTATGGATGAACAAATAGCAAAGAAAGCCGCTATGCTTTTGGATTTAATAGCATTTAACTTCGCAAATAACTACTTTAAGAACCGTTTTGCAACGAGTATGGGTCGTTGTTATGACGGTAGCCGAACTGATGGCAGTAGAGACGGGGTATCAGAGTCTGCATGGCTAATGCTTGGTGTTGGAGAGCATAATCCTTGTAAAAGTGATGACCAGGCTGCGAATGCATTAGCGACAAGCGATCATTATGTTCCGCCCCCTATATTGGAAAAAATAGCTGAAAATACGAGCCAATCTCATGAACATTGGGAACATCAGAGTATTAATATGGATGAGGGAGAAAAATACGGGATAGAATATACTGAAGAAGAGATGCCTTTTTGGTGGGGGATGTCGGCCCCGATGGCACCGCAGACCATTGAAACATCTTTCGATATGATTGATAAATATAATCTTGATCCTATGAATCTATTAGGTCCTCAAATCTTAGTTGATTTTCTTAAATATTCTGCTCTTTTCCGTGGAAAATCGGTTGGTGAATACAGTGAAGATCTAGGCCTACTTACAAGGGGAGTTTGTTTAGAAGAAGCAGATGTTTATACTTACCGAACCCCCTACTATCAACTTTCGGGCGCCCAAGATCATATGAAAGGAATGAATGGATTCCAAGAGCACATTTGGCAGGCCAGTCTAAGTGACAGTGCATATGTGTTTACGAACTCACCCAGCGGGATCACGAAAAACTTTGATCAAAATTGGATGGGGGGGTGGAAGCCCCGTGCGGTTTTCTATAAAAATATGGGAATCATTCAATATGACAGAGAAATGATGCCTTTGGAAGGAGAAGCCTTGATTACTATTTTAAATGCGGTTTTTGGAATGAAATTTTACCAACACGCATATTTTCCCCGATCTGCTTTTGATAATGTTAATCAGAAAGACGGATGGACGTTCGGAGAAAAAGATGGAGGCTATATCGCCCTTTATTCGTATAAACCAACACAATGGGAAACAGAATATGAATTGCGGGTGGACAGTAAAAAAAATGTCTGGATTGTAGAATTAGGAAGTAAAGAAGATTATAACTCGTTTGATGATTTTCAATCTAATATTTTGGATTCTGATTTAGAGGTCAAGCCAGAACGAATAGGATATAATGTAGAATATACCTCCCCCTCTCAAGGAAAAGCGACTGTGGGATGGAGGGGAGCATTTGAAGTAGGAGGAAAAGAAATAGAAGTTAATGATTATCCCCGATTTGACAACGATTTCTGCACCCAAGAGTTTGGAAGCAATGAAACTCTCATAGAATTCGGTAATGAGAGATTAGAATTAAATTTCAACGATATTGTCCGTAATTATACCATAAACACTTAATTTTACACTTAATTTTGTTATCCTTTTTCTTTTTTTTGAAATTTTTCATAACAAGGAATGCATAATTCCTTCCCCTTAAACGTTTTTATCCTTGTACTCATGGTGGGTTGCCTGCAATTACCACAATTCACCGATTCATGGATCTGGGCCTTTGAGGGAGGGTTATATTCTATCTCTCTGATTTCAAAAATCTCTTCAGGTGGGGAACTTAGTAATTTTTCGATTCGATCCTCTCGCGTTAATTGCTGATCTCTATATTTTTCTCCTTTCATGATTAATTTTACCGCGGTTTCTTTAGTTCTATTGTAAAAAGCATAGTTGTTTTTCCCATAGTCTTTAAAAATGAGGTTTCCTTTCCCGAAAGTGGTGCCCAATAAAGTTTGAAGTGCATCTACACTGCAATTGTCATTCTCAACGACCGCGACCAATTCTTCATCAATTGAAAACTCGTTTCCATGCTCTAGAATATATTTTGATACTAAAACTCCTAAAGCCACTCCAGGACATGTATGTCCATGAAATTGAACCGCTTTATTCATTAATTCTTGTATATCTGTCATTTATATGATACCTTTTTTTAGTTAAATTATGAACTTGATATTTAAAAAAATTTTCTCTTAATTTCTAAAAATTAATAATATGAATCTCTATTTTATCATTAAAGGCAAAAGAATACCCCATCCCTAAGGGCGAGGATGAATTTGTCCCAATTTTCCCCTAAGAACGGCATTAACCAAAAGATTTAAATAATGGAAACACTATCTACTATGTATGCTTCGGACTAATACTTTAGAATTGAAACCAAACAGACAACAACAGCAAATTCTAAAGATTATGTTGGTCAGTAGTAGTGCTGTCTGGAATTTAGCTAATTATTACAGAAGACAATCCTTTTTCGATAAGGATAAAGAAGTTTCATTCTATACAGAGCAATATCGCGACTTAAAACCCCACGAAAACTATAAAGAGTTAGGTTCTTCGTATTCTCAACAAATACTTAGAAAATTGGACAGATCGTGGAAATCCTTTTGGAACTCCCTCAAATCCAATAATGTAAACCACAAGGTCTCTATAACGACTAGTCCAGAGTGTCAATCTAAAGTAAAACAGAACGATAAAGCATTCGAGGGTAGGGAATACGGATATCGAAATGACCGAGATGTAGCAGGAAGTATAAATATCCTTAAAAAAGATAATCACGTTCACCGTCCCTTCGGGGACATTCATCTCGGGGGTGGAGAACACCCCTTTATTGTCTAGTGTGTGTATTACGCATTAGGAAGTATGAATCTCAAGCCTTTAGGCGTGAGTGGTTCAATGAATATTCTTATCTAATAAAATAAGAGAAGAGGAAAAGAATTGAGGTTTTTACTCGATGCAATGTTTGGCAAATTGACACGATTTTTACGGATGTTTGGTTATGATGCCATCTATGCTGGAGAATTAAGAGATTATTTTGGAGAAGATCCGGTGCCAGATAAAAAATTGCTTGAATATGCACGGTCCCATGAAAGGATTATCATCACTCGAGATTTCCCTTTTTATAAAATTGCGGGAAAAAGTAGAGCGGTTTACATTGACGGAGAAGATGTCTATATCAATTTACAAAAATTAAAAAAAAAATTAAATCTCTCTTATAGGGTTGATATGGATTCTGCTCGCTGTTCAGTTTGCAATTCGCCTTTGTCAAAAATTGATAAAGAAAAAGCAAAAGATTCAATAAATCAAAATTCCCTCAAGTATTTTCATGAATTTTACCAATGTCAAAACTGTGAAAAAATTTTTTGGGAGGGGAGTCATATAGAAAGGATTTTGAAGAACTTGAAGAAGTATGGTTTATTTAATAATTGAGTGCTTTTGCTATTTCTTTTTAAAATGTTTAGCCTTAATCTCGTTAAATTTCTTTTTCGCTTTGGCTGCTAACTCCTGGGCATTCCCTTTTTCGTACAGCGAATGAGCTTGGCTCAGCAGTTCCAAACATTTTTTAAATTCATTGTTGGAGTAATGATTTTGAGATAATTCCTCCAAGTACTTCCCTTTCTTTACATAAAACTCGTTCCATTGACCCGAAGTATTAACATCTTTAGACATTCTATTTTTGTACTCGTTTAATGATTAATTCTTAATATATATAATATTTTCTTAGAATTTAAGAAATTAACTTATATTTATCAAAAAATTGGAAAGGAATTAGAGATCTGAACTTTCCAAATATTACAGAAATAAGAAAAGAAAACTTCAAAATAAGTCTTAAGAGTTTGGAATAGTGTTAGTGTTAGTAAATGAAGTATATACCGCTTCTTCTTGTCCTATGTGTCATAACAGTGTCAAGCCTACTGATTGAACCTTTCTCTGCTCTGAATATCAATATAAGCAAGATAGAGATGTGGTTGAGACATTAATATAATAAACATTGCATGTTTTCGTCGCTCCCGATAATAGTTCTCAAATTCTTTCTTAGCCATCTGAATGAGTAGTTCAATCAAGCACTTTTGGAATAAAACCGTCTATCATTAATCTGTCTAGTAGTACCACGGCGGTTATTGCTTCCACTACAACGATCGCTCTTGGAACAATACAAGGATCGTGTCTTCCTTCAATTTGGATCTTAGTTTCTTTCATTTCTTTAATATTAACGCTATTTTGCACTTTACCAATGGTAGCAGGGGGCTTTATCGCCACTCGAAAAGTAATTGGCATTCCTACGGAAATGCCCCCGATAATTCCTCCCGCATCATTCTTAGAGGTCTTTATTGCTTCATTTTCGATAATCCACGGATCATTATGTTGAGACCCCTTCATTTTTGTTGCTTGAAAGCCGGCGCCGAATTCGATTCCTTTCACGGCAGGTATGGAAAAAATTGCATTACTAATTATGGATTCTAAACTATTGAAAACTGAACCGCCTATTCCTGCGGGTAAATTCTTTACCGTACAATGAATCGCTCCCCCGATTGAATCCTTTTCCTCTTTTACTCGATTAATAAGATTCTCCATATCTTTTGCTTTTTCCTGATCTATTGCTCTTATCACATTTTCCTCTCTTAATTTCCTAACCTTATTAATATCTTCTAATTTATATTCAGTTTCATCAGCAATGTTTCCAATACTCTGGGTATAAGCAAAAATCGAAATGTTATATTTTTTCAAGATTTGTTTTGCTAGCGCCCCAGCCATTACAAACCCCGCGGTTATCCTTCCCGAGAACCTCCCCGATCCCCTATAGTCAGCAAAACCTTCATATTTTTTTAAAGCAGAATAATCGATGTGGGAGGGTCGTAGAAAGTTTTTATATTTTTCGTATTTTGACGAATCCTTATCCCTATTCCGTATTATCATGGCTAACGGTGCTCCCGTGGTCTTGCCCTTAAAAGTTCCCGATAAAATCTCCACTTTATCTTTTTCCTTTCGGGAAGTGGTAACTTCAGATTGCCCTGGTCTTCGTTTATTTAGTTCACTCTGAATAAAAGAGTGGTTCAGTTCTAATCCCGCCGGCACCCCATCGACAATAATGCCCACGACTTTCCCGTGACTCTCGCCGAATGAGGTAATTTTGAAGAAGTTTCCTAAGCTATTATCTGCCATTTTTTATCAATTAATAATTTTGTTGAATAATTGTTAAATTTTTGTAATTGTTAATTAATAATAATGGTTAATATCAAGATAAATCCGATTTTAAGTTTAAATGGAAAAATAACGGCACCGCCTTCAAAAAGCTATTCGCACCGAGGTTTTATTGCGGCTTCCTTAAGTGGGGGAGTTTCCATACTCAAAAATCCTCTTACTACTGGAGATGTAGCGGTTACTATAGATATCTTAAAACGCTTAGGAGTAAAGATAAATCCCCGAGAAGATAATTCCTATGTAATCTCAGGTCGAAAACATACATATGATTCTTATCACGAAGTTATAAATTGTCATAATTCTGGAACCGCTGTGCGAATTTTTACCGCCTTAAGTCTCCTCGTGAAGGGGGGACTTAAATTTACCGGAGAATTTTTTAGAAGAAAAAGACCCATTCACCCTTTATTGGATGCTTTAAAAAATTTAGGTGCTCAATATAGATTGGAAGAAAATCAATTATTTATTGAGAGAGTGGATGAGGACTGTGAAGCCATTTCGATAAGGGGAGATATCAGTTCTCAATTTGTAACCGCTCTTTTAATGCTAAGTCCCGCGATCGTCTGCAAGAATGTCACGTTTGTTGAAATTAACGTAACTACTCCGTTGGTCTCTTATCCCTATATTCAAATCACTACAGATTTGCTGAATCAATTTGGAATTAATGTGATTGAAAAATTAAATGAGGAAAAAACCGGAAAATATTACATTTCCTTTGATCAAAAATACCGCCCCCAAGTCTTTTCCGTTCCAGGTGATTTTTCCTCGTCTGCGTTCCTTATTTCTGCTGCAACATTAACTGAAAAGCCGTCCACAGTCACCATTAATAATCTGGATTTCAATAACCCTCAAGGAGATAAGAAAATTATTACATTGTTACGAGAAATGGGGGCAGATATTGAGATTAATAAGGAAACCGATCAAGTTATTGTACACGGTGGTCGAAAAGAACATCCCCTGCATGGAATCAAAGTGAATTGTCAAAATATACCAGATCTTTTTCCTATCCTTGCAGTATGTGGAGCAATTGCAGAAGGTAAGATGGTATTATATAACGCTGAACATTTACGGCTTAAGGAAAGTGATAGGATTGCGGTTATGGCTCGTGAACTCAAAAAAATGGGAGTTAAACTTGAGGAGGATGAAGATACTCTAACCATCCATCATTGTGAACAATTAACTGGTTCTCATATTAATCATGAGAATGACCATCGAATTGCACTTGCTTGTAGTGTTGCTGCATTATTTGCCAATGAACCGTCAAAAATTGAAAATATAGAAATTGTAAATGATTCTTATCCATCCTTTTTAGAGCATTTAGAAAAATTAGGAATAAAAACAGAACAATATTAAGGGAGTTAGGAATTAAAAAATTTATAATTTTATCTGAATGATTTTTGGCGTCGGGCTCTTGCTTTTTTCCCGCCGAATTTTTTCGGTTCAACCCGCCTTGAGTCTCCCGATAAGAGATTGTTTTCATATTCCCGTAAGGTATTTTCCATTCTTTTCGTCCCTATAAATTTGTTTATGCATTGGGCAATAGCAAATCGGACAGCATCACATTGTCCCATAGCCCCCCCTCCATTTACTTCGATGGTTATAGCGGATTTATCTAATTTTTCATGATATGCCACTCGTAAGACTTCCAATATCCTTAGGCGAGCTACTTCGGGCTGATAAATCTCTAAGGGTACATTATTTATTTTAATTGATTTCTTGGCGGGATATCGAAGGGTGGCTTTTGCAATTGCTTCTTTTCTTTTTCCTGTTGCTTGGACTACTTTTTGCTTTTCAGACATTTATTTACACCTCAACTCCTTTTTTCCAACCCATTCTTGTGCATAAAGTTTCAAGGGTCGTAATTTTATTAAAATACCTTAATCGGTTTTTATCTGCGTTCGGAAGGCTCTGTTCTTGTAAGTTAGGATATTTCTTCTTGAACCGATCTGGTATATCGGAAATGAATACGTGGACCCTCTTTAACGCCTTTTTCCCCCTTAATTTCTTACGGGGAAGCATTTTCCGAATTATGGATTTCATTAACGAATCGGGTCTTCTTTTCCAGAAGGGTCCCTTTCGCGGATTTGTGCTTGTCTTAACATTCAACCGGCCCAGATATTTTTCTTTGATATCCCGTTTATTTCCACTTATTAAGGCATCCTTAGCGTTAATAATTACAATATTATAACCCAACAGTGCTTTCTTTGCAATTTGGCTACAGAATCTTCCTAAGATTTTATCTTTTGCATCAAATAATAAAAATTCTCGTTCCATTCTTAAAACCATTTTAATTTAGTTAGTTTAAGGGCTAATAAAATATTTTCACATTACTTCCCTTTGGATGTTCTTTTAATAATTGTTCTATTGATAACAAAGTACTTCCAGAGGCTTCGATCTTTTCCTTTGCCGAGCGTGAATAATCCAGGCAACCGATGGTCAGCTTATGGTCCAAATTTCCTGTTCCCAAGACCTTTCCAGGAACGACAATTATATCGTCCTTTTTTGTTTTATTGTTGATCCGGTATAAATTTGCTTCTACTCTATGTTTTCTTGGCTTGCTTAATTTCTCAGATACCTTTCTCCAAATATTTTTTTTCGTTTTCTTAAGGTCTCGAATAAGTTTTCTGACGTAGAAATTCGAAGGCCCTGTGACTTTATGTGACATATTTTACTCCTTTCTTCGTTTAGTTCTGATAAAATATATTATTTATAAAAATTTGATAATTTAATAATTTTTAGATTTCTTCGCTCTCACTTAATTCTTCCAATTTTTCGATAAACTCTTCGGTTTTTTCTTCAAACACTTCAAATGTCTTGCTTATGATCGTTTCAAAAGAGTGTACTCCATCACTTTCAATGTTGAAGATATATTTTTGATCTTCCCATCCTACTTCTATTGCATCTTCTGGGCAAGTATCCTCACAAGAGTTACATAATGTACAAGTTTTCCAATAGTCCTCTGCCAGTTTCGGTTTTTTTCCGTTAGAGAAATCAAATAATTTTTTTGGACATCTCTGTGCAACAATACATTTTTCTGGACAATCTTTGCATTTAGAATCATCAAATTCAAGCTTGGGGTAATATCGATAAGCCACGCTTGCGACTGGTTGATGTTTTACATGGTCTCTTCCCAATCCTAGAACGGCATATGCCTCAAAAATCATTCCCTCCTCCTCGTTAATTTTCACTATAGGAATATTGGGATTTATGGGCTTGACATTTGGATCATTTGTGTTCAGATCTCCCGAATAGATTACCATCGGCTTATTTGTATTATTGGTAATTTCACATGTTAGAGAGGTCTGACACAGCGGGCATCCAAATCCTTCACAGCTGCATTCTAGCGGTAAATTATAACTTTCCAAGTCGGTGGTTAAGGGAATCATTCCTAAGCGATGAGCGACAATCTCATCGTATAAGGGCGAATCATTTTTAAGAATAATAACCTCATCAATCGCCATAGTGGGGATCTCAGTGAGTATAATCCTCCGAATAGCGTTGATCATCTCAATTGAGAGACCCTCAACGATAAAGACTAATTTGTTGTCTGTTTTGTTAAGAACTTCTATACTCATTTTTAATAAAAGGACTCATTAATAAATAGACTATAATAACTTATGAAATACATTATAAAAGAAAAATTTTATGATCCTTTTATGTTTTTCTTGGTGGTTATGAAATTGAAAAGAGATGAAAAAATAGATCTTCATTCAACCTCTTCTGAATCTTAGTAAAATTCCAAATATTTGTATGCTTCGTTTGAACTTTGGAAGCAGTATTCTACTTCTTGGAAATCTTCCTTGAACGCAGCGATTTCTTTTTTCACAATTTTGGGATCTTTCTGATCTACCAATAGTTCCTTGAAGAATTCTGCAATATCGACCATTTCGCTTTTTCCCATCCCTAGTCGGGTAATTTCGCTTGTACCAATCCGCAAACCGCCAGGATTCATATAATGTCTTCCCTCTCGAATATCCCAAGGAAGTAAATTCCGATTTAAGATAATATTTGCCTTTTCCAAGAGTTTTTCAATATCCCCTCCCAGACCTATAGACTTCTCGAAATTTGCGATATCGACGACAATTTGATGAGATTCAGTGAATCCCTTATGCTCACATAATACATTTATACCACGCTCATGTAAGGCTTCTCCTAAGGCTTTTGCGTTTTCTATAACTCGTTTATGGTATTTCTCTCCAAACTCTTGCATCTCAACCACGGAAGTAGCCAATCCAGCGACATTATGAAGGTGATGATTACTAAATAGTGCTGGAAATGCTGAAGATTTTAACGGCTCTATTAAATCCTCTCTGTCAGAGAGAACTGCCCCATGCTGAGGACCAGGTAAAGTCTTATGGGTGCTTAATGACATCGCATCGGCTCCTTCTCGTAGCGGATCTTGAAAAAAGCCTGAACCAATTAATCCTGCTACATGCGCTGCATCATAGCCAATATTGGCATTCACCTCCTTTGCAACTTCGCTTAATTCTTCTACGGGGTGGGGGAATAAAAATACAGAAGCGCCAAATAAAATCAGTTCTGGTTCAAATTCACGAATAATTTTAATTGACTTATCAGGGTCAATATTCATTTCGTCTTCGTCAAAGGCGAGATATTTAATATCCAATCCCCTAACTGTGCCCGCAGTCCCGTGAATTGGCTTTCCGCTACTGGTATATTTGGGAGCATGTGAGATGTGGCCGCCTTTTGGGATAGGCATAGCACACATCTTTCCATTATTTTCGGATGTAAAACAGTTGTACAAAACCAGGTTCGCCATTACACCCGAGATAGGACGTACATCCGCATGAACACAATCGAAATAATCTTTCATTAAATCTATGCAAAGCCTTTCAATTTTATCGATATACTTACAGCCAGCGTATACCCGTTGTCCAACCCACCCCTCTGCATATCTATGACTAAAATCACTATTAACCGCCTCTTTTACAGCTGGAGAAGTTATATTCTCCGAAGCAATCAGCGGAATTCCCGCTTTCATCTCCTTGTGATGGGCTTTAAGGATAGACCGTATTTTAGATAACTTTTCACTCAATTTACATCAAATTTTTATTTTCCAAGATTATAAAGAAGAGAATTTAGAATTTAAATTAAATTTTATTGTAAAGTATTCTCTCATAATGAAAAATAGAAATGATAAAAAGATCAAAAATTTTTTTGAAAAAAATTAATCTCCTTTTTCTAAAATCAATCTCGCTTCAAAGATGTTTAACTTCTTCCCAGCTTTTTGTTTTTCCAGAGCTTTTTCGAGTTTAGATTTTTTTATTTTCTCCATCTCTGCTTGCTTTTTATTCCAATTTTTTCTTCCTCTTCTGTCACGATGTGATGATCTTCGTTTCTTGGATCGATATCCCTTTTTCCCTTTGGTCCGTTTTCGCTTAGCACGCATTGCCTTCAAAAACTTTTCGTGATATTCATCGGCTAATTTTTTATTTTCGATTAATTGTTCTTCCGATTTACTCTTTTGTTCGCGTAGTTCTGAAACTTTATCATAAATCTCATGCATTTTTTGATGGTTTTGCTGAGATTTATTGCTCCATTTATCCAATTTCTCGTAAATTTTGTCCAAGTTAATTTTCACAATCTCGATTTTTCGGTCTAGTTTATATGATTCGTCCTCTTTACGTTGTTCCTTAATTCTTTTCTTTTCACTTGCTAATTCCCGAATTTGATCCACGATTTCGTTTTCTTCTTGGATATCAAGATTTTCCGTCTCAATTCTGCGTTCTAATGCTTCGATTTTTCTTTCAATTCCTTTGATGGAATAGTACTTTTTATCGTTTCCCTTATTCGTCTTATGCTGGGCATTTTTCTTTTCATACAGTTCATTTAAGAGATTTTTATATTCAATCTTCTTGTCCTTTAACTTTTGTACTCGTTCATTCCACAAATCTCTTTTTTTCTTATATCTCTCTTTGGCGAGTTTTAAATATTCATTGATTTTTGCTTCAATCTCTTGGAGATTTTTGATATATTCCTTAGTTTTTTTATTTAACTTATTCCGTTTCTCTCTGTATTCATTAACTTTCGTTTGCAAGTCACTAATGGGCATTTGAAAAAAGTTAGGTTTTGATTTATTCTTACTCATTGATAATCAAAGAATGTTTATAAAAAGAATTTATAACTGTTTCTTTCTCAATCTTACTATAGAAAAAAATCTAAAATTTTTATATTTTATGAAAATAAATTCTAAATTCTTTCAAATTATAAGAAATTTCCAGAGTAATGGAGAAATGAAATAAGAAATAAAACATTAATACATAATTGAACAAAAAAAATTAAAGGAATTTTTATAAATGAATGCGATTAACGACTCATCGGATCATGTCATCAAGAAGAATAGTATTGTATTCTTAATTTTAGATAATAGACGAAGATGGATTGTAAAAGTCAAACCTGGCGAGAATTTCCAAACCCATCGGGGATATATCGAATTTGATGACATTATCGGAAAACCATACGGCTCTGTTGTGTTTTCTCGCCCTCGAGATACCCAAGGATACAAGTTTTATGTGCTAAGACCGTTAATCTCTGACTATGTGCAACATATCCGGAGAAAAACGCAGATCATCTACCCAGAAGATGCGGGTTTAATCTTGATGTATTCAGGAATCGGTCCTGGGAGTAAGGTGCTGGAGGCAGGATGTGGGTCTGGTGCTTTAACATGCATTCTGGGTGCCTATGTGGGTTCACATGGACATATTTACTCTTATGATGTGCGTCATAAGTCGTTGCAACAAGCAAAGCATAATGTAAAAAAAGTGGGTTTAGATGAGGTTGTGTCCATCCAGGAAGGAGATATAATTGAGGACGATTTTGAGTTCCAAAATATTGACTCGGTCGTCCTAGATCTGGCTCAGCCATGGAAGGCCATAAAGAAAGTAAAGAAATATCTCAAATTAAGTGGGACGGTGGTCTCATTTTCCCCAACCATCGAACAAGTTAAAAAGACTTATTTTGCCTTTAAAAAACAAGGCTTTTTTGAAATTAATGCCTGCGAACTCTTAAAACGAGACTTACAGATAAAGGAAAATGCTACCAGACCAAATGGCCGTATGATAGGCCATACCGGGTATCTTATTTTTGCACGAAAAATTGCCGACCAAGAAAATCCATATAGAGGAATAAAACCGGAGAAGCCAGAGAAGGTCAGTTTTGAAGGAATGCCACTGGGTGGAGGATACCTCGAAGAAAATGATTAGATTACGAGAATTGGCAAAGTTGGATTTGCGGGTTGCTACCGTAGTAACCTGTGAAGAAATCCCTAAATCCCGGAACTTTTTTCGATTTGAATTAGAATGCGGTACTGAAGGGTTTCGGCAAATTATCTCGAATCTTCCGGAAGGATTTTCTGCAGATCAACTGGTTAATAGCAAGGTAATTGTTTTGTTAAACGCCGAACCAAGAACAATAATGGGCAAACGCAGCGAGGGACTATTATTAGCCGCCGATGTGGGCAATCAACCGTATATTTTAAAATTAGATAGAGATGTCGCCGCTCATATCCCGTCTGGTACTAAAATAAGATAAACGGGGTAATCTATTTTCTGAAACCTAGTACAAAGTTGAATAAGAACTAGCTTGTTAGAATCCTTTAATTTTCGTTCCTGCTGAGTAATCCTTTTTCTTTTTGAATCTTTTTGTTCGGAAGTAGTGTTTTTTCCTTTTTGGAAGAATTTCCACGTATTTCCTTAGGATATCTTCCAATATCTCCCGTGTCCCTTGATCACCCCGAATTCTCCGGGGATTGTTAAAATATCGAAGGATGTGTTTATTTTTTGCATCATCTGGTAATCCTAAGTTTTTAATAGGGACGTGAAAGGAGTGAGTAAACCAGCCTTTTTTATCCTTTTCATGTGCGATAATCTTAAGAACTTTCGATGCCATCTTTTTAATTTTAAAATCAAGCACCTTTTTTCCTGGCCGTACACTAATGGATGCATATTTCGGAATTTTATTTTTTGAGTCGTGAATCTTATCGTAAAACTCATCGAGTTTATCGTTTCCCATAATATATCTTTTCTCTTGAATGTAATAATCTTTCGTTGGATAACGCAAAATTTTTAATAAAATTTTTGTTGTAAAAAGCATTATTTACTCTCAGCAAATAAAGAAATACCTCTGTGAATTGGTATGCCAACAAAAATTGAAAGTTTCACGATAAGTACCGAACCTTATTGTGATATCATTGATCTGACCGATAATGTGCAAGAAATTGTAGGCAATAGTGGAATTAATAAAGGGATGGTGAATGTCCATGTGGCTGGCTCTACTGGTGCCATCTCGACCACCGAATACGAACCGGGTTTAGTAAAACACGATATCGAAGAATTCCTTGAGAAAATTATTCCATACGATAAGGATTACAAGCATCATGATACTTGGGGGGATCACAACGGTGCTGGTCATCTGCGAAGCTTTTTAGTTAAGACTTCCGAAACCTTCCCGGTGGAAAATGGAAAGGCAATATTAGGCACATGGCAACAAATTATCTTTCTTGAATTGGACGAAAAACCGAGAAACCGAAAAATATACTGTACAGTTATGGGAGACTAACTTCATCACGTTCATTATAACTGAAAATTTGAAATTGCCTATATTTAATTTCTGAAACGCAATAAAAAAAAGAGAGAATAAAAAAATTAGATATTTTTTTTCTTTACTTTTTGCATATATTCCTTTATTAAGACCTTATAAATATTGTGACGCCGTATCTCTTGGTAATTCTTTTTAGTACCTTTCACTTCCTCTGTAAAACAGGTTGGTTTCATTTTGTTTATATTCTTTTGGTCTGAAAAAGGTATTTTCTTATAAAACTGTTCCTTTATCTGCAACTGATAGTTTAACGAATCGATAAAATCATCAATATTTTTATCCATTCCATACACCAACTATAATTATTTTTAGTTTTAGCAATATTCTTGAAAAGAATTAACCGAGGATTTTATATTAAATACTATGACATCGCTGTATTATTAAGGGAATATAAGGAGGATATGAAAAAATTGGGCGATATTTGATGGTAGAGAAATGATCCAAAAATTGAGCCAATCAAAAAATTCTAAAATTATATATATTTTTCTATTTCAATAAGCCTTTATTATATCATTACTATAAGATTTATAATTAACTATGCAAGATAGATCAAATATAATTAAAGTAGTCATTAGCGGCCTCGATTTCGCTGGAAAAACTTCAATTCTGACCGCACTTGATAATAAATTTGATTTTCTACAAGAGATCGAAGAGTTAAGACCAACGGTCAAAGTGAAATATCATAAAACAGATTTCTTGGGCAATCAAGTCTATTTTTGGGATATGGGTGGCCAAAAAAAATATCGGGCTACATATATTGAGGATAAAGATATGTATTTTGCGGATATCGATCTATTCCTCTACGTTATTGATATTCAAGATGAAGAAGCATATGCTAAATCTCTTAATTACTTAGACTCAATTATGAACTATTTTAAAGAAGAGGAAATGGATATTCCAGTAATAGTGACTTTTCATAAAATGGATCCCGAAATCCGGAATAATCAAAAACTCCTTCATAATATGGAAGAACTACAACAAAAAATCTCAGAACGATATTCTTCCTTTCAGCTGCTGTTCCAATCATCCTCTATTTTTGATATAATTTCTATAATTCAATTAATCTCATATGGCCTCTCAGTTTTTGACAAGAAATTTTTTGAATTGTCTGAATTATTGGAAGTCTATACATTGGATGAATTTGAATGTCAATCTTTAATATTATTTGATAAAAATGGGATCATCGTGAGCGAATTTTATAGCCAACGAATTGAACCAGAAATTTACGTGGAGCTGCTAGAATCCATTAAAGAACATCTCTATTTGCTTAAAAGAATGAAGGAAGAAGAGGTCGAGACGGATTTCAATTTTTTTATGATGGAAGATAATCTGGTCTCCTATTTGCATCGAATAACTGTGAATGATCACCCCTTTTATGTATCTGTTTTGCTTGAAAAACAACTGCAAGATAACTTAACTGAGACTTTCCCGGACTTTCTAGAAGAACTCACCGTGATTTTGAAAGATCTTGTCTAAAAAATTATGATTTCATAATCCCATCTTTCTAATCATTCTTAAACATCCCTTTTTGTTTTGGAATTTCTCTCTCGTCTTAATCTAAGGCCTTTTCCTTAGTAAATCTCAGATATGAAAACTCTTTAAGAATAACGAATTTATTTAACCAATTAAAGTTAAAAAAATATATGAGAATTGGTTATCAAATGTCTGGAAATTTTAACTTAGACCCGTGGTCTTCTTCAAACATTTTGGAGGAAGATTACACAAGGTTAATCGATGAATTCGGAATCGAGCGTATTGATGAACTCACGCGCCAAAAGTTTATGGAAAATCGATTTATTCGCAGAAAAATTATATTTGGCCATCGAGAGCTTAAGACCATTGCAAAAGCTATTGATCAAGATAAGTCGTGGGCTGTTATGAGTGGGATTAAGCCGTCCGGCTCCTTTCATTTGGGAACGCTCACTACCGCGATGGAAATTGTGGAGTTTCAGAAGATGGGAGGGAAAGCTTATTATTGTATTGCGGATATCGAATCATGGGAAGATAATGGTATCCCCTATGAGGAGGCTCAAGCAACAGCTGTAGATAATTTGGCAGATATCCTCGCTCTTGGCTTGAAAGTGGACGAGGATAGTGCATATATCTGGAGACAATCAAAAGAACCGATCGTGAAGGATGTTGCCTTTAAAGTAGGGAGACTTCTGACCCAAAATATGGTTAATGCCATTTATGGAGAAAAGCCATTTGGGTTATACTTAGCCGCTCTGATCCAAGTGGGCGATATAGTCTTACCGCAAATTAAGGATGGGGTGCAGCCTACAGTTGTCCCGGTTGGAATTGATCAGGATCCTCATATTCGATTGACTCGCGATCTCACACGACGTTATTATAAAGAAAAAAAAGAGGATGGAAAGGTCATCCGTCCCGCATTTTTCTTGCCAGGTGCGACATATCATAAATTATTACCTGGCTTAGATGGTACTGATAAGATGTCAAAACGGAATCCCAACAGCTATTTTACTTTCGATGAGCCCATTAAGTCCATTCGGAAAAAGATTATGGGGGCCTATACGGGAGGGAGAAAAAATAGAGAAATGCAAGAGAAATTAGGTGGAGAACCGCAGAAATGTATGATTTATAAGATTATGATGTATGCATTTGAAGAATCGGATGAAAAACTAGCGGAAGATTTTGAGCGCTGTATAAAAGGTGAGTTACTGTGCGGAACTCATAAAAAAGAGTGCGTGGAAAAAGTAGTTAAGTTTATCAAAGAGCACCGCAAAAAGAAGAAAAAACAGATTGATAAAGCTCGTGAACTGCTTAACGTAAATTAAGATCACTCTTTGGTCAATATATTTATAATTCTAATCCTTATCTTACATACTAATAAAAAAAGTTGGATGTCATATGCCGAAAACATTTTCAGAAGAGGAAATTGATACATTTATCAAGAAACTCGATTTTTCTAAAATTAAAGGGAATTTAGTTCCTATGATTGCCCAAGATTATAAAACAAATGAAATTTTGATGTTAGCCTTTGCAAATGAAGAAGCTGTGAAGCAATCATTGCGGACAGGCATTGCTTGTTATTGGTCCCGATCTCGCCAGAAATTATGGAAAAAGGGAGAAGAAAGCGGACATACCCAAGAAATTCAGCATGTTTTCGTGGACTGTTACGCGGATACGATCCTATTAAAGGTCAAACAAAAAGTTGCTGCATGCCATACAGGTCATTATTCCTGTTTTTATCGAGAATTTGAGGAAGATGGCGAATTTCACGATAAGGGGAAAATGGTATTTGATCCCAAGGATGTATATAAATAATACTTGATAGAGATATTAAAATTAAAATTTTTCATTCTCTATTTCCATTTAGGATATTTTTTTAACAATCTTCACTTTGCTCTAATATTTTCTAGATTTTGTTTGATGAATGGAGAAAAATTTTAAATATTTTTCACTACTATAAATGAATCGTATATGAAGAAAAATTTTCTGGACGAAATTGACTTTTAAGGATGTTATTATGAAAAAGCTTGATGACATAGATCGGGATATTATCCGCATTTTACAAAAAGATTCAAATACCAGTTACAGGGTAATCCAGGATAAACTGGGTATTTCAATTGGAACAATTCACAATCGAATTGCTAAATTAAAGGATAATAACATTATTCAAGGATATTCCATTCGCTTGAATAACAAAAAGTTGGGCTATAAACTGACCTTTTTAATTCGCATTCAAATTAATGGAAAACATACAGCTGAAATTTTATCCAATCTGGCTGAAAGAAAGGAGGTTTGCTCCGTATTTCATACAACAGGAGAGCAATCCGCAGCGCTCATTTGTCGATTCAAAGAATCGGATGAGGTCCATAAATTCATAAGAGAAATCAACGAGAAAGACCCAGTTACCCGTTCTGTTTCTAATATGGTCTTGAAAGAATATAAAAACGAATCATACGTACAAATCTGAGTTTAGTTAATAGTGAGTTACTTCCTTTTAGGGTAATTTGGATATGAGATTTCTTATTTTTTACGGGATAAAAGGAAAGCAAGCGAGAAAGAAAATAGGTTTTATAAGAAAAGGGATATGTGAATTTATATCAAATCTGGAATCTACCTAGCTCGAATTTAAATCTTCCTCTTTTTTTCTATAGGAAATATTTTTTATTGATCATTATGATTTAGAGATCATTATAAATAAATTTGAAGGTAAATTAATTAAAATATAGATAAAATTAATCTTAAAATAATTAAAGAAAATTAAACACGACACAAAATTATACTGAGGTAAAATTATGTCTCAAGTTCCTATATTAGTATTGAGGGAAGGTACAGAACAAAAGCGAGAAAAGGAAGCCAGAGAACGCAATGTGAAGGCGATGAAAGCAGTTGCAGAAGCAGTGAGATCCACACTTGGTCCCAAAGGAATGGATAAGATGATTGTAGATTCTCTTGGAGATAGCACCATCACCAACGATGGCGCAGAGATTTTAAAGCAGCTCGATATCGAAAATGTGAGTGCTAATATGATGGTCAATTTAGCCAAGTCTATTGATGATGAGATCGGGGATGGCACCACTTCTGCCGTTATTTTTACCGCATCTTTGCTGGAAAAAGCGTTGGAACTAACCGAACAAGGGATTCACCCTCAAAGCATTACAAGAGGGTATAAAAAAGCAGCTACAAAAGCGATTTCCATAGTGGATCAGATCGCAGAGACGATTTCCGAAGAAGATGAAGAAATGTTATTGAATGCGGCAAAAACTGCGATGAATTCCCGGGGAGTCTTTAGTTTTAAAGATTTTTTCGCTGATTTGGCGTTAGAGGCTGTAAGAATCGTCAAAGGAAATAAAACCTTGACTGATGTTAATGATATTAAATTGGTGAAATCTCCTGGAAAGTCATTAAGCGATTCAGAATTGATCAACGGCATCTATCTTAAAAAAGGAAAAGAACATATGAATATGCCCGATCTTATCACAGATGCGAAAATTGCTGTAATCCGGAAAAAAATAAAGCCAGGCACGGGAGAATATGATGCAAATATCAAAATTCAAAAACCCGAGGATATCCAGAAATTTAAGGATGAAGAAATCAATATGCTTAAATCCTATTTGAAGATCTTTACGGATCTGGGGGTAGATATGGTGATCAATAGCCATGACCAAGCTGACAAATTTAATGCAATGTTGGCCAAGGAAGGAATCGTAGGGATTAAGAATGTTGGAAAGGATGACATTGAAACCGTTGAAAAAGCTGTGGGCGCAAAATTAGTGGATGACGTAAAGAACACTTCAGAAGAGGATCTTGGCTATGCTCAGAAGGTCAGGTTTGAGGAAATTGGCATGGACGATTACACTATCTTTGAAGGCTGTGAAAATCCCGGATCTGTGACGATTTTACTGAAAGGAGGTTTGGACAATGTACTGAATACTGCCGAAATTGCAATGCACGATGTGCTTTCTGTTCTGGCTCATATATTAGATACAAAAAAAGTTGTTGCTGGAGGAGGAGCCACGTATATTGAACTTTCAAAAAAATTGAAAACCTATGCAAATGAAGTATCTGGTAAGGAATCTCTGGCAATTAATGGATTTGCATTAGCCTTGGAAGAGATTCCAATTACCCTTATTCGTAATGCGGGTTTAGAAGAAATAGAACGGATTACAGAGTTACGCGCAGCGCATAAAACCGAGGAGGATAAATGGATCGGAATTGATACAGTGGCCGATACCATTCAAAATAATCTAAAATACGGTCTTGTGGAACCCGCAGAGCTCCCGAAAAGTATTATTAAATCAGGAAATGAACTTGCCACACTAATCCTAAGGATAGACAGGATCATAAAATCAAGTTCGGCTGAAGAAGAAGGCTTCCAACCTTAATTCCAACTATCATTTAATTAAATTTATTTTCTTTTTCATTTTTCTTAGTTATTCTCTAATCAATTTTTTTAATAAAAATTAGAAAAATTTTAGAATTTTTCAGTTTTGATCTAACATTTTTGAATATATAAGTTTTGACCTTTTTAGTTTAAAAAATAAATAAAAAATAATTTCCTCCTCGCTTAGAGGAATTCAAACTCTACCTCCTCCTTCATTTACTTCGGCATGATACTGCCAAGCAGACTATGGCAGTCGAGAACCATCAAAGGATTTTTTCCTGGATCTGGTCCGCTTGATTAAAGGAAACAGAGAGATTGCTGAAGGTCGTTATCCTATCAATTTGCACGGGGCCTCCAACCTCGATATTTGCGAATATATCTTTCCTCAGATAATAAGACTCTTGGCCCAAGATACTAATTAATAAAATGTGAAGATTCCAATTATTATGAAAGTAAAAGAAAATTAGTAATTGAAGATGAAAAAGAAAAATAAGATGTTAAGAAGAATTTGAAATTTCAAAAAAGAAATAAAAGAATATTTATTGGAACGTAGATGGTGGAATAATATCCGTTCCGTTGTCTTTCTTTAGTTCTTTCAAGTGTTTTCGCTGGGAGTTCAGTATATCCCAGAAGAATTGAGGTACATTATCTCCTCGTTTAAACATGTTGCCAATACGGTCGATTTTCTTTAAGAGATTTTCTACTCGAATTCCAAATTGCCTTTCATAAGCTTCCCGTTTGTACTCCTTATTGAGGTATTTCTTAAACAATGTCTTGAGGTCTTCGTATTTTGGAAGATATCCTACGGGCGTCTTGATAGCATCAAACTCTCCATGTGTACGCCCTTCTGCCCACATTACCCATATGAGTTTATCCAACATACCGTTTAAGTAATTTCCATCTTCATCTTTTAGGAAATAATTCGTTGCAAAGATCCTTGGGGGATTTTCAATTGTTTTTCCGAACTTTTGATAATTTTTGAGATATTTGCCCAAAGGTACCACAATAAAATCCAAATTTGCCATTGGACTGGCCTTGCGAACGCCGGTTTTCCCTAGAGTTTGTGCAGTGGTTTCCGATTCGATGGAGGCCCCGAAGAAAACTCCATGCTCCCAATTTAAACTTTCTAATATGGGTGGCATGGTATCTGAATCTCTCCCTCCATAGAAGATTGCATTAAGAGGGACGCCATCAGGATTATGAAGGTTGGGATCTGCATTTTTCAATTCTTCGATTCTTACAGTATATCGAGCGTTTGGATGCGCGAGCGGAATTTTCCTTCCATTCTCATCAACTTTTCCTTCCCACCATTTTCCTGAAAAGTTAAATCCTTCTTTTGGAGTATCATCTTCCATCCCTAACCAATAAGGCTCTCCGTTGTTAATCAAGACATTTGAAAAGATAACCTCTTTTGGGTTCGTAATTGTTTCGTATATCACTGGGTCATCCCTTTTATTAACATCTCGGATGATACCGAACACGCCTTGTTCGATATTGACTGCGTGACAATGTCCGTCCTCCCACTGACGCAAATAGGCAATATCGTCTCCGACGATTGTTTGTCCTGGAAGCATGGCAGTTGAGGTCTTTCCGCAACCGCTGGGATAGGCACCACAGAAGTAAGAAACGCGCTCCTTATCTTTGGGATGGACTCCTAAAACAAAAAAGTGTTCCGCTAACCACCCTTCGCGACTGGATTTATGAATCGCTAATCGCAGTGCAAGCTTCTTGAGTCCAAGCGAATTTCCTGCATATTGATTGTTCACGCTTAATACGCGGTCCTCTTCTAAGTCAACATAGATACGTCGTTTATCGATATTTTTCGTCACAGGGGGATCTCCGATTAATTCGCCCGATGAATGAATAAAATAGAAGAAATCATCGGAATTTTCCATATTCTTGAATTGTTCGTATCCCTTGCGATATAAAAGATCTTCACTATGAGCAACATAAAAACTATCGGTCAATTGTAAGGCTAGGATTGAGAACTTAGAATCTGTGGGTCCAAGACAAAAGAATCGGACGAGACATTCATGTCCACGCATACATCCATCCATAATGTCAAGAATCTCGTCAAGTCCATCCTTTCTATTAATCGTATTAATCCACGGTGATTCATATTCGCCCTCAGGAATGAGTGTCCGGGTATTTTCTTTATCTCGGGCTTGGTCATGATATTCCATAGTTTGGAATCCATCAAAATGCACAGTATGTCCTTCCGTGGCTAATTTTCGCTCTTCACCGATTTCAATACATTTTTCCCGCACATATTGGATATCCTCTTCGGAATCCGTAATTACGGTTACTTTGGAAGGTTTACATATCTTGACGAATTCTCCAACGACTTGTAATATTTTTTCATTATTTAGTGCCTTTAACTTATCCAGGTTCTCTTGACTGAGTACATCAGTTTCAATGCTTATAGTTTCTGCTGAAGTTTTTGATGATACCATTTTTTTAATCAACCATCATTTGATAATCAAACATTTTTTAGTTTTACAATAAAATTAATGAAAATAGTTTTAAAAGTTTTCTGTTTAGTGAATAGGATTCACTTTCAATTGATTTCCCTAAACAAATTTCAAATGAAACACTTTTCTTTTTTAATAGAATGGTTTACGTTGAAAAATGTTTAACATTTGAATTAGGATGCATATCAGTTTACTTACTTAAGGATTTTAAAAATAGTAGAGAATTTCAATTTTTTTACTGTTATGGAAAAATTCGTCCCCACATTCTGATTTTCCTAATTTTTTCTTATATCATATAATTTTTTATGATCAAATTATCACTTTTTCTGATCTTTTTCGAACAAGAATGACGAAAACCTTAAAAATACACAAGATTTATATATGAATTTATCACATCTAAATATTGGTAAATAATTTTTACTGGAATTAATCGTTATTACATTGGTGAAATATCGGATTCCACAAAAAATCAGTAAAAAACACATTGTTTTAGATAATATAATCAAAATTGGAATAATAATTCAAAAAAATGATTAAAAATGGCAAATAATAATATATTAATAATCGGAGGCGGAATATCAGGAATTGAAGCTGCCCTTACGCTGGGGGATCAAGGATATCGAGTGATCCTAGTTGAGAAGTCTCCCTCAATTGGAGGACGGATGGCTCAGTTAGATAAAACTTTTCCAACGCTTGACTGTTCAATTTGCATTCTTGCGCCAAAAATGGTGGAGGTTGCTCGTCATCCAAATATTGAGTTATTGACATATTCTGAAGTCCAAGAAGTATCTGGAAAAGTAGGTAATTTTGGAGTAAAGATACTAAAAAAAGCACGCTTCGTTGATTGGAATAAATGTACTGGATGTGGACAATGTTCGGCCAAATGCCCGATGAAAAAAATACCTAATGAATTTGAAGAGGGAATGGGGAATCGGGAAGCGATTTATATACCCTTTCCGCAAGCCGTGCCGAGAAAAGCAACGATTGATGAAGAGAATTGCCTTTACTTAACCAAGGGCGCATGTCAGCTTTGTTTAGAGGAATGCGAAGCAGACGCAATTAATTTCGAGATGGAAGATGAAATCATTGAATATAATGTGGCTTCGGTCATAGTTGCGACGGGTTATGATCTCTTAGATCCTTCGGTTCTGGCTCGTTATCATTATGAGGAATATCCGAATGTCATTACAGCAATGCAATATGAACGATTGTTGAGTGCCTCAGGACCGACTGGAGGCGAACTTATACGACCTTCCGATGATAAGCATGTTCAAAATGTGGCATTTGTGGGTTGTGTTGGATCACGAAATGAATCTTTATGTGCTTACTGCTCTAAATTTTGTTGCATGTATATGGCCAAGGAGGGAGTCGTCACCAGAGAGCATTCTCCCGAAACCGAGGTTACAATTTTCTATAACGATACAAGGGTAATTGGTAAGAATCAAGAAAAATTTATTGAACGTGCAAAAAATGAATACGGGTTGAAATACAATCACGGGATTCCGGGAGATGTGCGTGAAGATCCCGAAGCTCGAGACGTTCTCGTAAAACACGCAAATTTAGATACGGGGGAGGTAGAAACCAGCCGGTTTGATTTGGTTGTATTAGCGAATGCCGTTGTACCGCGAGCTGGGACTGAAGAACTAGCAAAAATTTTAGGTATTCAAACCAATCCGCTTGGATTCTTTCAGACTAAAGATTCCACGGAGGATCTGCGTTCCACGAGGGAGGGAATTTATGTAACGGGGTCTTGTCAAAGTCCAGATGATATTGCTAATTCCGTTGCAAAAGCTGGAGGTGCTGCAGCGTTAGCGGCATTACACGCAGAACCATTAAGCGAAGAGGAACAAAAGGTAGAACTTCCTCCTTTAAAAACAGTAAAGGAAAAAGAGAAACCACGAATAGGAGTATTTGTCTGTGAGTGTGGGATCAATATCGGAGGATATATGGATATTCCCGAGATTGTGGACTACTCAGAAACACTCCCTGATGTTGTATTTTCAATGCATAATAAATATAGCTGTTCCAGTCTGACCCAAGATATTATCAAGGAGAAAATTAAGGAATTGGATTTAAATCGGGTAGTGGTGGCTGCATGTACTCCCCGAACACATGAGCCCCTATTTCAAAAGACTATTCGGGAAGCTGGACTGAACGAATATTTATTTAATTTCGTTAGTATTCGTGAGATGGACTCATGGGTTCATATGAACAATGAAGAAAAGGCAACCGACAAGGCTAAGGACTTAATTCGCATGGGAGTCGCTCGTGCTCGCTTTTTAAAACCTGAAACACCGATTAAGGGAGAAGTAATCCCTGAAGCCCTAGTAATTGGCGGAGGAATTGCGGGCATAACTGCTGCCATGGAGATTGCAGATAAAGGCTATAAAGTGCATTTAGTAGAAAAAGATGAAAAATTAGGCGGTCAGTTAAATTTGATCTATCGCATTAATTTTGATCGGATTAATTCCCGTGAATTTCTCGCGCAAGAGTTAGAGAAATATAAAGCATATGACAACATTACAACATATCTAAACTCAAAAGTGAAGGATGTAAAGGGATCCATTGGAGATTTTAACATTAAAATATACGATAAATCCTCAGACGAGGTTACTGCAATTAATACGGGCGTTATCATCGTAGCAACAGGCGCCCATGAATATAAGCCAAAAGGCTGGTATCACTATGGCGAAGAAGGAACAGAAGATACCGTTATGACACAATTAGAACTCTCAGAAAAATTAAGGAATGAAGAGTTACAAGATGGAGAAACATTAGTCTTTATACATTGTGTCGGGTCACGTCAAACCGACCCCGAAAAAGGCGTTCCGTATTGTTCCCTCATTTGTTGTTCGGAATCGATTCGGCATGCATTATATGTTAAGGAAAATTACCCGAATTCGGAAATCTATGTTCTTTATCGGGATATTCGGGTAGGTACGGATGAAGAACAATACTACTGGGATGCGCGGGAAAAGATCAATTATTTGCGCTTTAATGAGTATCCTGAAGTTGAGCGCAATAATGGCACATTCACAGTATCAGTAAAGGATATTCTTACACAAACAAACTTGGATATTGAAGCTAATAGAGTGGTTTTATCTACACCCTTGATTCCATATGATACTAAATTGCTTTCGGAGTTATTAAAGGTTCCTCGTGATGAGAATGGATTTTTCTTAGAAGCTCATATTAAACTTCGGCCCGTTGATTTTGCAACAGACGGAATATTCTTGGCAGGTACTGCCCACGGACCTAAGAGTATTGCCGATTCAATTTCACAAGCCAGAGCGGCGGCAGCTCATGCGCTCATCCCCCTTATCACGGGGATGGTCGAAAATGAGCCTTTAGTCTCTGTGGTTGATCCATCGAAATGTATTGCATGTCAGCGCTGTGAAGAAGTATGCAACTTCGGAGCCATCGGTGTGAATTTTGAAAAGGAAGTGTTAGTCTCTGAATCAAATCCATTGCTCTGTAAAGGCTGTGGGGATTGTGCGGCTGCATGCCCTGCTGGAGCTATTACGATGTCACACTTTGCCGATGAACAATTGATTCCTATGGTTCAAGAGGCGGTAAAAGGAGAATTTGTGGATGAGCGCCCACGCATTATTGCCTTTTTATGTAATTGGTGTAGTTATGCTGGTGCAGATACATGCGGAGTCAGCCGATTCCAATATCCAACTAATATTAGGCCAATTCGGGTGATGTGCTCAGGACGTATCCCAAAAAGTTACATACTTCAAGCCTTTTTAGAAGGTGCCGATGGAATATTGATTGGAGGTTGTCACATTGGCGATTGCCATTATTTAGAGGGTAATTATGATACCCTCCGCCGATATCGTGACTTGCATGAGATATTAGATAAAGTGGGGATAAATCCAGATCGATTACGAATTGAGTGGGTATCTGCGAGTGAAGGCAAACGCTTCGCCCAAGTGGTCACGGATTTTGTGAACCAGATTAAAGAAATTGGGCCTCTCTCTGACCATGAGAAATTCGGCGATAAACTTGCCTTGGAAGAGGAAAAAAATATCAAAGAAAAAGAACAAAAGGAGGAAAAAACAGTTTCTGTTTGAAGTGAGAAAAAATGTCAGAACAATTATTTAAAAAGGATAAGGACTTAGATAAAGATTTTCGGTATGAAGTTGCCGAAAAGGTTGGTGCGAAAACGCTTTTGAAATGCATTCAATGCGGCGTATGTAGTTCGGGTTGCACGGTCACCGAGTATGTGGATATGCAACCCCATCGGGTGGTAGCATCGTGTCTTTTGGGATTAAAAGATGAGGTGTTATCCAGTCAATCCGTTTGGACCTGTTCCTTGTGTCATCGCTGTACGGAACGTTGCCCCAAGGGAGTTGATTATTCGTTTATCTTGGCCTTACTTCGGAATTTGGCGGCTGAAGAAGGCAGAATTCCGGATGAATATTCGGGGACCGTCGATGTGATCAGCGAAAATGGATTTGTTGTGCCTTTTACAGGTCGCATGAAGAAAAATATCAACCGAAGGCGGGAAAATATGGGTTTGCCAAAAATATCAGCGCCTAATTTGGATGATATAAACTATATTCTGGAGAAAACGGGATTAAAAGATATGATAGCCCAAAAACATGAAAAGGAGGGAGATGACTAATGGAATTTGCATTATTCTTGGGTTGTACCATCCCATTAAAGATGCCGCACCTGGAAAAGGCATTTCGAGAGGTCTCAAAGGTCTTAGGTGTGGAAATGCAGGAGATAGAAGGTGCCAGCTGCTGTCCCGAGCCGGTTGCCATGCAATCGCTTAATGTCGATGCGTGGTTAACCATGGGTGCACGTAACTTGGCATTGGCGGAGCAAATGGGCTTAGATGTGATGACCATTTGTTCGGGATGTTATGAGACCCTTAAGACTGTGGAAGTTCTGTTGCATGAGAATAAGGAGAAATTTAATATGGTAAACGAGATCCTCAGTAATATCAACTATGAGTATAAAGGTACCACCAAGGTATGGCATTTTGTAGAACTTTTCAGTCAACCGGAATGGCTTGAAACCATTAAAGAAAATATCGTTCGCCCCTTAGACGAGTTCAACTTTGCGGTGCACTATGGGTGCCACTT
Organism: Promethearchaeia archaeon; assembly: GCA_046483985.1. Classification (GTDB taxonomy): domain Archaea; phylum Asgardarchaeota; class Lokiarchaeia; order Sigyniarchaeales; family SOKP01; genus JAWOCD01. The sequence goes on along the minus strand of JAWOCD010000040.1, from coordinate 77,681 downwards.
GATTCGACCAAGTGAAATCATGCAATTTGATGATCCGGAACGCCCGGAAAAAATTGATATCATTATGGATCAATTAGGGGGCAACACTATTGATTTTGCAACAAAATTAGAATGCTGCGGTTACTGTGCCCGATTACAAGATGAAATTGGAGAGGAATTAGTTGAAGAGAAAATGACCGAACTGGTCATGCTAGAGCAAGAAATTGACGCTCTCATAGCGGTCTGTCCAGCGTGCATTACCCAGTATGATCGAAAGGAGCGTATGTTATCCAGGAAATCAGAACGCGATCTTGACATTCCCGTGTTATATTTGCCGGAAATCATGGCAATAGCCTTAGGCATAGATGTTGACAAATTAAACTTGATGAAGCGCAGTATTCGACCAACAAAATTGATGGAAAAATTAAAAACCTAATTACCAATAATTTTTTTTAACTGCAAATTAAACAAATTCAAATTTAAAATAATAAACCAAATTGAAGGAAAGAAAAAAAAAAAAAAAATGAATTGCATATAAGGTGAATAATTTGATAATTACTCAACAAAAGGAAGTAGACAAAATTTATCGGATGATTGAACCGTACGACAAGATACTGATTGCGGGCTGTGACGGCTGCTGTCAGCCTCCCCGCTCGATTAATGAGGCGAAGGTGCTTGGGCAACTCTTGGAATTGAAAGCCAAGACCGAAGGAAATGACTTGGAGTGGAAATCGATTACAGTGCTGCGGCAATGCGATGATCGGATTGTGGCCAGTACGGTGAGTCCTCATGTGGTGGATTACGATGCCATCGTATCTTTAGCGTGCGGGCTCGGCGTGGTTATGATGAATCGCGTCTTGAAGGATATTTTAACCTTTCCGGCGCAAGATAGTATGTTTGGCGGTGCCGAAAATAAAGGAGAAAATACCTTCGTGGAATACTGTGAATCTTGCGGGGAATGTATTCTGGCGGAAACGGGTGGTATTTGTCCCATGGCGGGATGCGCAAAGCATCTCAGTAACGGACCTTGTGGAGGCCAAGTAGACGGCATGTGCGAGGTGGGTGGTTACGAACACGAATGTGCGTGGGTAAAAATTTATGAACGGCTCAAAAAGTTTGACAGGCTCGATTTGTTTAGGAAATATCGATCGCCGCGAGATTACCGGCTTCGAACCAGCCCTTCGTTTATTGAAATTAATAAACCCTTTGAGCAGATCCAAAAAGAGCAGCAGGAGGGGAAGGAACATGGCTAAACGGCCAGCATATTCTCAATTGATGAAATCGCTCCGAGATGGAAAATTTACCTTCACAGGAGAGTTGGAACCAAAAAAGATTATGGATCTCAGCGAAATACTCGAGTCAGCAGAGAAGATGAAAGACTCAGGGCAAATCACTGCGGTAAATGTGACAGACGGTCCCCAAGGCGACGCATACATGTGTTCGATGGTCCCGAGTTATAAGGTACAAGAGGAAGTGGGCATAGAAACGGTCTGGCAAGTGACGGTTCGCGATAGAAATCGGGTGGCGCTTTTCGGAGATATATTGGGAGCGGCAACACTTGGAATAAAAAATATACTTACCCTTACTGGAGATCATACGGCCCTTGGCGACCATAAACGAGGAAGAGCTGTATATGACCTCGACAGCACACAATTCCTGGAATTGCTCAATAAGATCATAGATGAAGGAACGGATCTTGAGGGAAATGAAATTAAAGGTGGGAGTGTTGAGATGAACGTTGGCTGCGTGGCGAACCCCAACAGCAAGCCGCGGGCCCCAGAGATTCTTAAGGTGGCTCGGAAAGTAGATTTAGGTGTGGATTTCATTCAGACGCAAACTGCGTTTGATATTGACGAGGCGAAGGAGTTTTTGAAGGAATTGGAGAAATTCAACGTGCCAGTATTGTTAGGCATCTTCCCGCTGAAAGCTTACGGTATAGCTTGGTATTTTGATAAATATATTCCGGGTGTTAGCGTTCCAAACGAATTACTGAGCTCACTAAAGAAAGTCAAGAAAGATTACAAAGATGACAAGGAAGCAAAGAAAAAAGCTATTGATCAAATCAATTTGGACTTTTTCAGACCCTTTATCAAGGAAATCAAGAGAACAACGAAGGCTGCGGGAATTCACTGTATGGCTGTCGAGTATGAACGACTTTTTGACCCTTTACTTAAAGAATTCTAAGAATGCACATCTCTGGAAGACCCGAGAACCACAAAAATAAAAAATTTAAAATTTTTTTTTATATAAGATAGAAAGGAACCCAAAAAAGAATCATATATGAACTTCATAAGAACCAATAAAGGAGGAATGAGAATATATGAAAAATTTAGATAAGAAAGATAAAAAAATATTAGAAATGCTCATCGAGGATTCCCGGCGTCCCTATCGAGAAATTGCCGAGCAAGTCGATCTGTCGGAGTCCACCGTGCGAAAGCGCGTGATCAAACTCCAAGAGAAGGGAGTGATCGAAAAGTTCACAATCAATATTTGCCGTGAAGAAGAAAAATGTATCATGGCATTTGTCACACTCATTCCGAAATCCAGCAGCGAAATTAAAGAATTACTGCGTGAGACGCAGGTCCTCCCCCAATGTGAGGAGGTTTACTTCTTAGCAGGGGAGTGCGGAATTTTAATTAAAGTAAGAGTACCCGATATGAATGAATTAGATGCCTTGTTAGAAAACTTTCGTGCACGGAGCGATATAAAGAGTGTAGAAAGAGTCTGTGTTGTTTTGAAACCTATCAAAAATCGATCTCCTAATAGGGATCCAATAATCTAATTGTTCTCCTTCTTTTTTTAAAGAAGAAATCGAACTTTTTTCACTTACAAACTTTTTGAAAAGTCTATGAAGGTCCAAATAAAAGTGGACAAAAAAGTATCCCCATTATAACTTTTCCTTGGACTTCTTTAGCTCAAATTGTCCTCTATTAACGTTTCATTAATTTTATAGAAGAAGGGGATGGAAATAGCAAAGAAAATGGCAACTACGAGAAAAATCCATTGAACACCAAAAGTATCAGCAACTGCTGCAGCAAGAAATGCAGCAGGAATTTGGTTGAGAGTATTTGCGATATTCATTATGCCAGCAAATTGAGCTCGTTTATTTTCGGGGAGGAGATCTTGTTTCCAAGCATCGATCGGAACTTTAACCGTGGTCATACCTTGCAATAGAAAAAAGGTTCCGAAGAAAAGAAGAGGAATTATAGCATTGTTCCCGCTTCCAGCAAATGGCATGAAAACGCATCCAATCGCAGAAATAATCAGAAGGGGAATTGCAACTTTTTTACGACCATATATGTCTGAAAATTTTCCCGCCAAATATGTTGACAGAAATGTTAATGGCCCGAGAACAGCAACTGCTAATATCAATAATAAGGTATCTAACCCTAAACTTAAAATATATAGGTATAAGTAGATAGAAATCACTTTAGGACCTATATTAAAAATGGTGAGTGTTAATATCATTTTAAAGACTTCCTTATTCTCCTTGAGTGCTTCTATATTGAATGTTTCTTTTAATTCTTGTTTAAAGGTTTTTCTAGGAGGTAATTGCGATGGGCTTAAAGGTTCTTTTATCTTAAGAAATGATATTACGGCACAGAGAATGAACGAACCCCCCCCAAACAAGAGGAGAAAAAAGAATCCTTGTTGTGAGATAATTAAACCACTTTCTGATTCTACAGTAAAAAATTCATATGCCAATAAAGTAAGACCTAATGGAATAAGCCCGCCAATGGTTTTTGTGAGATTAGTTATTGCATTTGCTCTCCCTCTGTATTGGATGGCGACCACGTCTGGAATGATAACTTTAGTAGCTGCATTATAGGCATTTGCTGCCACACCAATTATAATCACATCAAAAATAAGACACCAAATATAACTTGGCGAGAATGAATAAAGGATCATTGTAATACCTGCAATAACTCCAAAAAGGAGATAGGGTCTTCTCCGTCCTAGTTCAGACCGGGTGTTATCCGAAATTACCCCAAATACAAACGTAAAAATTAACCCCATAATGGCTGATAAACTTACCATGAGAGCAATGAAAAAATATTCCAACCCTAAAATGTTGTTAATATAAGTGTTGAAAATGCCTCCTTCAAAATAGAAAAAAATGCTGGCGCCTAATGCGGCAACTGAGATGAATATGATTTGAGACCGTACATTCTTAGGAATTTTCTCTTTCATATTAATGAAATAACTAAAATATTTAAAAATTTTTTGAATAAGATGTTAGAGAAAGCAAGAAAAAAAGATAATAACTCATCCAAAAAAAGTTCGCAAAAAAAATCGAAGATGTATTAACTGATCTGGTCTTTTTGAGAGATTGATCTTCCGAACAAGAGTTCTTGGAGTCCTTTACAGAGTATCTCCAGAGAAGAAGACGGAGAAGACTGGGCTCAGAATGATTTCTGATACGACAACTTAATAAAAATAGAAAAGAAAAACTAAAAATTTTTTAGAGAACTTGTTTTATTTCTTGAGCTAATCTCTCAGCAGATTTATCTCCATGTTCAAGAAGATCAAATAATTCCTGAGGTGCCACTTTTAATGCGCCATCTAATAGTTTCTCGAGTCCAATAACAGTATTTAATCGTTCTTGTTTTTGAAGATGAAAGATTACTTTTCCTAACTCATTCTTGAGAGGACCCTTTTCCGTTTTCAATAAGATATTTAAGATTGCAGGACATATTTCATCTCGAGTTCTTTGAGGGACATTTTGCGCTAATTTGTATACCCTTGATCTCTGTTCATCGGATAATTGAACTTCTTTTCGTTCAATTTTAGCTTCTTGTTTGTTTTTTTTCTGAAACATTTTTTATTTTCAACCTCCTAATTTTTTATTTAATTTTTTGTTTCTACTATTTATTTAGAATATTCGCATATATAAATCTATTGGACTAAGATTCTTAACCAAACCTACGCAAAATGGCAATCTCCTTGATATACTAACTTTTTTGAACCTATTTTTACGAAATTCGGAATTCCCCCAAAAAAATCTTTTAGACTAATTATTCAGTACTTATTTTAAAATGAAATTATTATTTTTGATATTTTTTTCAGATTTTCTGACTTTTTCCGTCATTAATAAGAAAAAGATTAGGAATTTTGTCGATTCATTCGGAAAAAAACTCTCAAATAATTCGATAAAAATTCTATTTTTTCCGTTTCTTCTCTTCCGTGGGAATAAAATCTTTGCCCGCTTAAAACTTTATGCTCTTTCAGTTTTCGGGTATTTTCGTCTTTTCCTGTAAAAAATAATAATACTATCGTTCTAAAAGCATAATATCTGATATAGATGCAGCAAATAGTAATTTTTTTTCTTAATCAAATACATTAAGATCTCTAAAAGTTGGCAATTCACAAAATTTTCAAAAAATAAAAATGACATATTAATCTACATCTTTTAAAGACCATCCGCAGTTAGGACACTTCCGATATTCGTTCGAAGTTATGGTATTACAGTGAGGACACCAGATTATTCTAACCTCCTCATCATTCAAAGGAATATAATCGTCCTCTTCTTCCTCTTCAAATTGGAAACCAGTATCTTCCCCGGGAACCGGTATTGGATCCTCTACTTGCACTATCTCTGGCCCCTCATCAGTTTCTAAATCTTCTAAGTATTTTTGCACCTCAATGACCTTCACTTTTTCCTCTTCTAAAGCTGGCTCCTTTCCCGATTGAATCGCAAAAACATATTCTTCATCGAACTTTAATAGATTAAAGCAATTATGACAACGAAACACGTTAAATATTCCTATTTGTGAGTTTTTTGCCCATTTTGCCCAGCAACTTTTATGGGCAACGGTATTACAACTCGGACATTTGACCAGTTCCGCTTTTTCTTGCTGAAAGCAAATTGAACAAGTGAGATTATCTTCCTTAGAAACAGGCACCGGCTCATCGGCAAGATTTTCATAAAAGGGTCGATTTTCCTTTGGGATTTCAAGGTCTTGATCTCTTGCTCCGATTTCGTAGGTTAATTCCCGCTTCAGAGCAAGCACTTCCAAAATTGCTGATAAGGATTCTGGATCATTGATTTCATGAATATCTCCATTTGCTCTACGTGCAAGTTTCATTAACTTGAGATCCTCTCGAGGGTCATCGATATCGAGCCGCACAATATCGATAAAAAAAGGCATATCCTTTACCTTATCAATTAGATTATTTAAAACAGGGATATAATTCTCCGGAATTTTAAGTGAACCTTTATCCGTGAGGATAATAAGCCGGAAAGTTTTTTCTGGGATTCGTTTAAATACATCAATAATAAAGGTAATTGCCACCATAATTCCGCCTGCGATGTTTGCCCGAACAATCATCGGCTCTAGGGATTTTAGAGCGACTACTATATTCTCTGGTTTAAGAGTGAATTTCTCTAAATAATTGGGTCCATCTTTTTGAAAGATAATGAGATTAAATCGCTCACTTGGGTCATTTTGCTTTTTAATTTTACAAAAATGCTCTAGGGACTCATAAATCTCATTCATCTTTGTAATCCCAGGGGTTAAACCACTGAATATAAGGGTATCTTCACTGCGGGTATTTTCCATCATAAATCACAATTCAGAAAAAAATTTGCTTTAAAATTTGTGTTTAACATTTGAACCACCACACCCTAAAGGGCGATGGATTCGTAATTCATCAAAGATTGCTGACATACCATCAGTCTGACATCTTCTCCAAACGCCAGCCCCGTAGTCCCTACGGTTGGAGATGAACTTGGTTATCGTCCATCAATTACATTATAGTAGCGCTCTTTTATAAATATATGTGCGATTCATCAACGCCTTGAAAAACGGTGTTTTCTCGCACTCTAACGGTTAAATGGGAGTTTATTATTTTAACCTTTTATGTTTTTTTTGAAATCTATAAATTCCTCTCTTTTCAAAAATGCATCGACAACAATATTTCAGGGAATCTCTTGAAGTTAGATTAGCTGAGGATGTAGATAAATACACACTCTCTGTGAGAAAAGACTCCTCCTCTCTTGCTATACCTTCATAGATACCGTGAATGGTACTTTTGGGTATCTGCTCTTCCTTATTTGGTGCGAACTTTATGATTTTAGCTCTTTACGGATGATCGAACTGAGCTCCTCCACATTTTTTTTGAAACCTATGAGATTCCCGTGTTGTAAAAATGCATCTGCATTTTGAAGCTTTTTCTGAAGATAATTGGTTAGTAATGCGAGTTTCTCTGGTGAAACTAATAAATATTGAAATAAGTGAGTGCCCGCGGATAAATTTTCCAAAATCCAACCGACTAATTTTCCCTTTTCGTCCAGAGAGGATTCTGCGCATTCCAAGTTTTCTGGTTCAAGAATAACTGGGCTGTAATTTATTGGAAATATATCTTCGATGATTAACCAATTAAAATCCTGTGCATCATTAATATCGAAGGGCAATAAAATCTTCGAGCTTGCTTCACTTGAAGGGACTGAAACGTTATAAAAGCACTTGATCATGTACAGATAGTTCTTTTTTGTAAAGAGCAAAATCCTTGAAATATGTCTCTCCAACTGGTAATGAATGGAGAATCCCCGTGAAAGGGATAAATCCTCCAATATAAAAGAATATTTTAATCCACCTTTAGTTGGTTGTTTTATCGCTAAATTGATAAATTCTTGCTCGTGAATAAAAAGCGATGTTAATTTGAAGTGATAGGGTACCTTCAATTGAATTGTTAGATCTTCAATTCTTTTCGCAGAGAAATTGGGCTTATACTCTATTTTATACTCTACGATCTTTTTGAATACGTCCTTTTTGACTTTTTTGCTCTTTTCTATTCTCTCAATTCCGAGTTGGGCTTGCTTTTGGAAAACTTCACCATTCGAAGAGTATACTATAAGCTCTTGCGTTATTTTTTCTTTCATCTTATTACGATTTTCTTTTAAACGTTTGGAAGCAACCTTAATAATCTTTTCCGAGTTCGCGTGTTTCTGTTCTAATTCGTCTAAATGGTATTTTTTTATAATTGGGATAAGGTCATCGTCAAAATACTCGATCTTAATGGTATCTTCCAAGGATTTCAGGTCCTCCTCCAATTCGTCTCCTTCAACGACATCTTTTTCCTTTTGATCCTCTATTTCCTCTACGAGATCTTTCTCAATTTCGGAATACTTTTCTTTAAGTTCAGCGTTTTGTAATTGTCCTGCCAACAATTTCACATTCGTGGCGTAATTTAATGCAGCGTAAAGATTATCTTTCTTATGATTCTTCTCATATTTCTTTTGTTCCTTTGTTATTTTTTTGGACAAGTTGTTATGCTTTTTCTTTTTTCTCCGAATTTTTGCTTTTTTTTCTTGCAAACTCCTCTTATATTCTGCAAGTTCTTGACTGCTTATGTCATCAATCGCGGAGTTTAAAATTTTGATGGCTCCATCATATTCGTGATTTTCAACTTTTTGAGAGATTTGTTTCCGAGCTTCGTTTAATTTTGTTATTTCCCCTATCTTTGATTTAATCTCGCCTTCCTTTTCATCCAATTTTTCCCAAATATCTTCTTCAGTTGCTTGACTACTTACTTGTTTTATCCCTCCTGTTTTGGTCTTTTTCTTCTCTTGTTTACCTTTTCCTTGATACAGATCTGTAATCTTTGTTTTAAATTTTTCATATTCGGGGGTTGCAAGAGATGAAATTAAATCCTCATTTTGTACAGAGAAATCCTCTACAGCTTGATAGGCTTTGGAAATGGCATTGTGTTTAAGTAAATTGCTGACTTTATTCTTTAAATAACTGAATTTCCTATTGTAATCTTTCCTCATCTCTCCAAGGTTCCGTTCTTCCTCTACTTTCTCTATAAAGTTTTCTTGTTCTTGTACCATTTCTTCTTTTCCCAACTGTTTGGCCAACTTTCTAATCTTCTGGGCTTTTTGAATTGCTTGCCTGTGATTTTTGGCCTTTAGATCGCTTTTTTCCTTGACCTTTAGTTCACTAATTTGTGATAAAATCTCTGCTTCTTCTTGCCGTTGTGATGCTGCTTCCCTCCCTTCGCTCGGTTTTACTTTTCTTAATTTATATCCACACTGTGGACAGCGATTATATTCATTGGTAATCATCTTTCCACACTTGGGACACCATATCATTTTCAATTCTTTATCATCTGTTTCTGCCCTTTTAGATACTCCTTCCGTTTCCACTTTCTGTTTGGATTCTTCTTCCGTCTCTTCTTCCACTTCACTAAAACTCCCTTCCTCTGAGGTAATCACTTTAGGTCCTTCGGGAGATTCCAAGGATTCCAAGTATTCTTCCAAGCAAACGTTTTCAAGATCCTTACACACCTCAATGGTGGGCGTTTTCACTCTATTTACCTTTTTAATTAAATCGCTGTCCATTTTAATTAAACTATAGCAATTAGGACATCGAAATATGTGGGGAATGCCTATGTTTGATTTCTTTGCCCAGATGGCAAAGCAGATTTTATGTGCAATATTCTTACAATTGGGGCACTTTAGTAACTCTTGATTTTTTAAAGACGTGAAGCAGATCATGCACCGTTTATTTCCTTCCCCGCCTACTGGCTGAAGGGGCTCGCCTAATCCCTCATAAAATACCCTTTTTTTTGGAGGAATATCTTCCATATTATTTACCTCAAATAATTCGGCTTCCACCTTCTTTTTGCCCTTTAGATGATTTAAGACATCTTGGAGGTCGCTGAATTGTTCTTTTTCCTGCATTTCCTCTTCTTGTACTTCTTTTTTCAGTTTCTTGGCAAGATTGAGTGGAGTTCGGGATAACTTTCCAAGCATTTCGATTACCGTTTTCTCCTTTTCCTTAGCAGAGGTTTCCGCTTCTGCAGCTTCTTGATCTATTTCGTCAATCTCATAAAGATCTCCTCCAGTCCGTCGCGCTAATTTCATCAATCGTAAATCATCTCGGGGGTCATCCCCATCTATTCGAACGGCGTCCATAATGAATGGTATATCCGTAATTTTTTCTAACAAATCGGAGAGAAAGGACATTTGTTTTTCAGGAATTTTTTTTGATCCCGAATCGGAAAGAATAATCATTCGAAAGCACTTCCCCGAGATCTTCTGAAATACTTCAACAACGTACATAGCAGAGATAAAGATACCCCCCGCAATATCCGCCTCTATTATCTCGGACTTCGAGTCACTAAGGGTCTCTAATAGATGAGCGGGATTTAAAGTAAAATCCTCAAAATACTTGGGCCCCTCACCAGTAAAAAAGATGATGTTAAATCTGTCATTATAGTCGATTTCCTTCTTTTCCTTCATAAAATACTTGAGCATATTATAAACTTTTCGGAATTCGGTAACCCCAGGGGTAATTCCGAACAATATTATTGTGTCTTCGGAAAGCATGATCTTCTCCTCAAAATTAGATTATTCAATTAAGTTTCTACTAATTATAAATTGTGTCCACGAGTTTAATAAACCTTTGAGATTTATATGGTCCAGAATCAAAATTAGAAAAATAAATGTAATGATCACCCAATAGTGTATATGTATCTCACGCCTTTAGGCGTGAATAGTTCAACCTATATCAGTAAATAGATTGCAAGAAATACTAAAACTCCTCCACTTAATAACCTCAAATATGGCCGATATTTTAATCTGAAATTATTAATTTTTTTATATTTTAAACCTAATCGGAGTAAAATCAAGATCAGAGTGATAGGCATTAACATACCTATTATATACCACATTATAAATACATAAAGAAGAGGGTTTTTATGCAGATTATAAAGAAGGGACAAATATACACCGCCAAAACAAGGCATTTTAATAAAGACAAATATGATTCCAACTAAAAGCGCATAAGTCCCTGTTCTTTTTTTAATAAAATTTTTCAATACTGATTTTACCTTTTGGGGTGTACTAAAAACTCTGCTGTCCTCATTTTTATAATCAAGAATTTGCCAAATTCCTATAAAAATCAAGATTCCCGCAAATATATATTTGAAATAATAGAGCATCTCAAACATTGGCACAAAAAATAAAAAGATAATGGAAATAAATATATATCCAAGTACAAAACCTGACAATAAACCGAGGGAAATATTAATGAAATTTTTTCGTTCTCCCCTTAATATTAAAGAGGATCCAAAAGCACTAAGCATTAACAAAATACAAGGTGTTGCTCCGATTACTAATCCTGCTAAAAAAGCTACTAAAAAATTGACTTCCAACTTTTTCGACCTATAATGTATCCATTTATATTAATTGAACAACAAAGGACGGTGCTTTCTCGCACTCTAGTGGTAAACTCCGAATCGTTTAATTAAGATTATATCCCTTTTCTTTTAGACTCTTTATAATATAATCAACCATTTTTGAGATATCGTCTTTTTTAATATTACTGAGTCGAGGACGGTTTTTAAAGACCTCAAGATCACTCAGATTTAATCTTTCTTTGGGTACAATTTGATCTACGTGAAAAATCATATCGGGGTTTATCCCTAATTGTTTAAGGATAAGACTTTTACACGAACTTTTACATCCCTCTATTACAATAAGAAAACTTGATTTAAGATTATTTTTTGTGATATCCACCAAGGATTGTTTTTCGAGCAAGATGTTTTTTAAAAATGTAGTCGAACATAACATAGAACTATTTTTGGAAATAACTCCCTCGTCATTTAATCTAATAGCTACTTGGCGGGCTAATTCCCCATTATATTCAGACCCAGAACAAGGAATTAAAACTATATTATCAAGACTTTTTTTGTGTTCATTCAACTTTAAATCAAGCCCTTTTCTTCTAAGATTTTCGGTAATTTTCTCTTGAGATTAAACGAAGATTTAACGACTTCCTCATCATTAATAACTACACTATTTCCATGCAAATTTAATTTCCTTGCTTCTTCAGATTTAAGATTTTTTGTTTGGAAATCAATATGCTCCTTGTATTTTTTAAGCTCTGCAAATATAGAGTTCATAAAACCCTCCCATTGGCACGAGCAAACATTTAATGGCACATAAATATCGATCTTTAATTTCTCATTTTCTTTCAATTTAATCATTCCACCTTTTGTTTATTTTATTTCTTTTTGAAGTTCTACGATTTTTTTAAATTTATTGTTCCTTTTTATTAAATTATTAAGAACAGCTAGTAATTTGTATATCTTAGGATCTTTAATTCTATAAAGTACTTTAACTCCTTCTCTTCGCCTTTCGACCAAATCTGCCTCTTCAAGTTTCTTTAAATGTCTGGAGATTGTCGATTGGGATTTATCAATTACCTTTTCGAGCTCACATCCACAAAGCTCCTCACCATGACGTAGAAGACTTATTATCTCTAATCTTGTTTCATCCGATAATGCTTTTAATGTTTTTATTTTTAGTGGTTTTAGATCCATTTTGATTTATGTATGTATTATTTTACATATATTCAAATTAAAAATATTCTTATTCTAATATAAGTTTAAGGAATTTAAAATATAAGAGAGAAACTTTATGCATCTATGCGTATTAATGCATACATTTATAAATATAAAAAAGTTAACTTAATTAAATAAAACTAAATTAAACTTAAGAATGATTTGAATGAGTTCAGAAGCACAAGAAGAAAAAAAGATTGGATTTATAATGTGTGTCTGCACGGGAAAATGTCCTGGTTTTGCCAAGATGGATATTTGGGATTTCATTAACCAAGTTCGAATTGAATTACCCGTGGAATACGGATTTATCCACCCACAATTATGTGAGGAAGATGGCGATAGGTTTTGGGATGATTTTCTAAAAGCTGGAAAAAAATATATGGTTGCTGGATGTGCTGCAACCATGCAATATAAACTATTCAAGGACGCATTTAAAAAGGCGGGATTAGATGTTAAAGAAGATCTAGTCCCTCTAGATATAAGAGAAATGACAACTCAAGAAGCCGTGGATTTAGTAGAAAAAACATTAAAAGAAATCAAGGAGGATGAGAATAATGAGTAAGGGATATGATTCAAATAAAGAAACATTTATGGGAGTCCCACGAAATAAAATTGAATGGCATCCAACAATAGACTATGATAAGTGCGATTTTTGTATGGATTGTACTGAATTTTGTCCGCATGATGTCTTTGAAAAAATAGAAAGCGAGGAAAAAAAATTAATTGTTAAACATCCCCATAATTGTGTTGTGTTTTGTCGAGCGTGTTCAAAAGCATGTCCTTTGGACGCACTTTCTTTTCCAGATAAAAAAGACGTTAAGGCTCAGATTAAAAAGATTAGAGGGAAATAAAAAATTTTAGGGTGTCTTTATGAAAGAAAAACTATGTGTTTTGCCGTGTAATGGATTAGATAAGATTCTTGGCGTAGTCGCAAGAGAAGTCGCCTTAAAACTCAATGAAATGGAAGATAATATCAAAATTATTTGTCCGGTATCATTGAATTCGGGAAACGAAAAATATGAAGAAATGGTAACTAACTATAAAGTCATAATTATCGATGGATGTATGACACGTTGTGCAACCAAATTAGTTAAGAATATTCAATCCAATATTGTTTTAAGAGTTTCAATACCGGAGATGTTGAAAAAATTTAAGATGAAACCTGGTAAGGATTTAACTTTAACTGAAGAAGGAGAAAAATTAGTAGAAAAAATTTCTAAATATATCATGGACGAATTAACAGAGCCTAAGGAGAAAATTGAAGGCAAAGAAAGAGAATTTGATGAAATTAACTATTTTGAAACGGTTATCGATAAATACAGATTTCGAGTCCCAAAATCGGGATACTATTTTAATGAGAACGATTGTTGGGTAAAACCAGTAGGAGATACTGCACTTCTTGGAATTTCGGACTATTTACAAAATAGTGCTGGTGATATCTTATTTGTTGATCTTCCAGAAAAAGGTAAAAAGATTGAACAATTTGATGACGTAGGGAATTTTGAATCTACAAAAACGGTTCTGCAGCTTATTTCTCCTGCCTCTGGAGAGATTATAAATATTAATCACAACTTAAATGACCAACCCGAATTATTGAATAAAGATGCTTATCAAAAAGGGTGGTTTGCCGAAATAAAATTAGAAAATTTTGAAGAAGATAAGGAATTTTTGATGGATGGTCCAGATTATTTTAAATATATGAAAGATAAAGCGGAAAAGGAAAAAAATCATCATAAAAAAGAATAGATGTATGTGAAATGAATAAGAAAAAAGTATATATTATACCTTGTAGTGGAATAGGGAAAGTTTTTGGTAGCATTGGCAGAGAAGCGGCTTATATTGTTGTGGATGAATTGGCTAAAAAAAAAGCAGAAATCGAATGTTTACCATTGATTGTTAAGGGGAAAGACGAAACAATCAAAAAAATGAAAGAAAATTATGTAATTTCGGTTGATGGATGCCCTCTAAAATGCTCATTTAACGACCTCAAAAAAGCTACTGGTAAGGTGGACGCTCAATTTATGACCACAGATGTGGTAAAAGAGAATCGAGATCTTAAACCAGAACAAAAAATTATACCCATTGGCGAAAATACAAAAAAATTATCAAAAAAACTTGCCGAAAAAATAGCTACTAAAGTAGATGAATTACTTCATAATAATGAGAAGGAGGAGGATTAAGTTGAAAAAAAAAGTAGGGATTATCGCTTGTAGTGGAGAAGATTTAGTTGGGGGTACCTTAACAAGAGCGGCTGCAAGAATGGTCGTTGAAGAATTACGTCCCAATCGAACAATCATTTTATGCCAACCACTCTTTATGGCTGGGGGTTTGGAAAGACATGGAGGCCAAGAAGAGAGAGATTTTGCTAAGAATCATCCAACCATTACTGTAGAAGGCTGTGAAGAGGAATGTGCAAGGGTTGCCGTAGATAAATATAGTGGAAAACCCGCGGCGATGGTTAATGTTAAAGAATTTATGGATGCCCACCCAGAATTAATTCCAGATAGTTCAAGACGCTTAGGAGATAAAGGTTTGAAATTAGCAAAAATTATAGCGGAAGAGATCTCTCAAAAAGTTGACGAGCTCTATGGGACAAAATAACTAATTTATTTTTGATCTAAATCCTTTTCTCAGAGCTTAAACAATGAATGAAGAAGATAGAGTCATAACTATTGGGTTAATTACAGATGGAAAATATGGGGAAAGAGCTTATGAAAACTTTAAGAGATTTTTTTCCACTAACTGGATTGAAGTTCCCGATATTTCACCGAATATTATGCTTGATGATGGATTAGATTTAAAAATCCCAGAATGTGACTTATATGTTGTGTATGTTAGGCACCCAGATATCATATTAGAAATCGCAGAACTTCAAAAACCATTAATATTAGGGATAACTCCTGGGAGAGGTCTATTAAGGCAAGTAAAAGATATAAATTCAAAATCAATCGGTCCGCGCACAATGTGTTCATTAGAACCCAATATGCGGATTCAAGAGATTGACGCTTTTGCTGAGAAATTCGGAAAACCTAATTTTGATCTTAAAGTAGATAATAATGGAGATGTAAAGTTTATAAAAATTAGACGAGTTTCTCCTTGTGGCTCTTCAGAGGCAGGTGCTAAGTTTATACAAAATAAGAAGTTGGATGTTGAAACTCTCCAAGATTTTGCTCTCCGTGTCTGCCATGAATGCAGAGCACCTCGGTTCGGGCACACATGTGATAAGGAGGTTTCTGGCATAATTCATATTCTCTCTTTAATAAATGGGCTGCATAATGAAGAATTTCTTTCTCAAAGTGAAGAACTAAACCGATTTATTCGAGAATTGAAAGAAGAATTGGCAGAGCGAATGGCAGAATCATCATATGGTGAGTAAAAATGACAAATGATAAAAATAAAGAGATAAGAAAAATCCTGTTAAAAATAAACGAGTAGTCCAAAAACTAGAGGAAATACTGAGTAAGTTAGAATCTGTTGAGAAATCTGACGAAAAGAAAAGGTTTATTGAGTTCTTGGAAGATCAAATTGCGTTTTGCAAGTTTGCTATACAAGAATCCAAATGAGAATTTTTATGAGAAATCTCATTATGTTAACAGCATTTAGATGTATTATTCTTTTCCTTTATTCGGTTTTTTGCATCCCATAAACACCCACATCCTTTTTGTTCCTCCAAGATGATTGCATCTGCAGGACAGTTTCGCTGACATGCACTGCACTCAACACATTCTTCGGGGGCCTCCACATAATATTTTCCCTTTCCGTCATTTTTGGGAAGCCCAAAGGGGCATAATTCTTCACAAAAACCGCATCCTACACATTTTGACGGATCAATAAAAACCGGAATATCAAGTGCCCCCATAATATTTCCCATATTAGGAGACGAACAACAACTAGAATTCTCTTTGTCATTTATTGTATTTCGAATCATATCATTCAAACACTTCCATTTTTCTTTAATTATTATATTCTATTTCTTTCTTTTAGATATTTCCATTAATTAAATAAATACTAAACTTAAAAATGTTAATATTATCGCTGATAACAGTAAAATAACGTTGATTTTACGGAATGTTGAGTATTCCTCTTGAATTTTTCGGGGGTTTGTTGACATCGTATAACCGCTAAAGGACATTGTACTGAAGAAAGTTATCCAGAAAAAAAGTATGGAATTAAGTGCAGAATACAGTAAGGATCCATACATTACCCATGAGATAAAACCCGAGAGGAAGATATTTATAGTACCAAATAAGGTTCCCTTAAAGATAAATTTTCTTGTAAATTGGGAAAGGGGATATATGATTGGAATGAGTAAATTGGGGATTAAAAGCCATAAAATGAGGTCCCCCATCCACCATAATCTATTTATAAAATTAAAGTAGTTAAGGAGGAAAAGAGCCAAAAAAATCACTATCAGAGGTTTTGCAAAGATTTTTCGGAATAGAAAGGTGGTATGGGTCACTCCCGCCCTGATTCTATGGGAAAGCGTAAATTTTGCTCGTTTCATTTCGGGAGTCTTTCTCTGCCCCCCTTCTTGTTTGAGATACTCTTTTAGATATTTGGACCATATCGGACCATATTCTACGGAAAATGGAAAATCTTTTGGATCTTCAGGAAGTTTGGGTAACGCAACCCCTCCCGCGGCTAATTGAGGGAGTATCAGGGTACGAGAGTCTGTTAGGTCTTGAATATTGGTGGCGTTTATCGCTTCTAATAATTGCTGATTACCGAAGTCTCCCCCTCGAGCGGCACACCACACATTAATTCCATTTGTATCAACACATAAAACCCAAGCATCAATCCCTTCTAAGTTGCGCATAACCTTTGCATAGGTGTAGTAATAGTTTGCCGTAACTATGATTGGTGATTCCTTATCAGGATTGCCAGATTGATAAATTCCAGGTTCTATCGGCACATTATCTATTTGTCCCGTAAAAAGACACCGGTAGATTTTTAACTGTGAACTTAATCCCTTAAATTTAAGGGATTCTGGACGATAGTACCCTGGTTTATTTTTAGATAATCCTTCCTCATCGTTCTGATCCAGATCTCCTCTAATTGTCTTCTGTAATTCAAGTACATGGATAGTGCCGTGATTCCATTTGGTTTCGTTAAGAATTTTAAACCCTATTGGTTCTAAATACTGGTAAAAATTTTCCAAGGGATGAGTGGCGGGGAGTTTAAGGCGTTCTAATTTTTTTTTATATCTCCATCTTTTTAACTTGAAGCCCAATTTCCATATACCTGAGGCTATAAATTCTGAAGCAAGGATTAGTTTCCCCCCCTCTTTTAGAGCCTTCCAAGCGTTCCGAAGAAAAGTTTGCTGTTCAAATGGCCTTAATTCCGAAAGCATAAAGGTACTGATGATGATATCTTGTGATCTTTGATCAACTGGTAAATCTTCAATAGAAGCAACTTGATATGTAAGATTGTTCTCCTTATCTTGCTGATATTTGTCCGAAGCAAATTCTATCATTTTGGGGTTCTTGTCTATTGCCCTCACCGTATTTCCTTTAAGGGCTAGTTTATGTGCTAATAAACCCGTTCCACAACCCGCTTCCAGAATCGATTGGTTGGTATCGACCTTCGATAAAATCCATTCTTGAGCTTTTAAGTTTATACCTTTTGTTAATTGCGTAAACTGGGATTTATATGATCTTGGTTCTTCTTCCAGCTTCTTCATGTAAGTTACAGCTATTTAAATCACCAATTCTTTGTGTATTCCTTTATCGTTTTATTATTAAGACTCACATAGAAATAATAGACATTAGGATTTAAAATTATCGATTTGAATCTATAAATCTCAATCTAGCTTTTTAGGAGTATTGAATTTTTTATTAATTATTCATCAATCATTAATTCCTATTCGTCTTTATTTTGATCTGATTGAACAATACCCAAATTTTTCTTCAATTCAAAAAATATTATAACTTTTCATATTCGATTTATGCTTTTGTTGAAAATGACATAAAAAAGCCTCTCAAACTATCATTTTCGTCAATAATCAAGAGAAAGTATATCTGAAAAGCGAAAATGTTCACGATGACAAGATCGCTCTACTATAATTTCACTTATGATATGTAAGGATTAACCTTAATTTCTCTCATTAATTTTCCTAACTACAAAATAAATGTTATCATAAATAATTAAATAACTTAAAGAGGTATAATAAAAATGGTAGTTATTACCACGAAAAAACCTAAAGAAGAGGTTTTTGAAGCGCTAGAAGATTTTGGCGTAGAAAAGATTTTGTTGGTCAGTTGCGGGACTTGTGCCGCACTCTGCCAGACTGGCGGTACCGAAGGTGCTGAAGAGTGGGAGGAAAAACTCACTGAAAAAGGCTATGAAGTATTAACCACCATCGTTGCCGAAGATGTTTGTGACAATCGGGTGATGATGAAAGACCTTCGAAAGGTCAGAGATATATTACCTGAGATGGATGCGGTTCTTACGTTAAGTTGCGGATTGGGGGTTGCCAGTATTACCCATGTGCTTCAGAAGAGACATTCCGATTATGCTGATGTTCCCGTATTGATTACCAATAACACAGAATTTATTGGGGAAACTAAGCGAATCGGACGTTTTTATAAACGGTGTGGAGCTTGCGGAGACTGTTTGTTAAATTATACGGGAGGCATCTGCCCTATTACTACGTGCGCAAAAGGACTTATGAATGGTCCATGCGGCGGTATGGTGGAAGGAAAGTGTGAAGTGGACGATTACGAACGAGATTGCGGCTGGGTCCTAATTTTCGAGCGGTTAAAAGCCTTAGGAAGGTTAGATTTATTCGAAAAACTACGAGAACCTCGAGACTGGTCAGATACTGGGCACCAGCAAGAGGTTGTATTTAGATAGAGGTGAATTAGACAAATGTCAGATAAGAAAATATATTCAAAATTAGGAGAAAAATTAGCTAGTGGAGATTTTGTGTTAACTGGAGAACTTGAACCTGAGAAAACATGCGATCTTTCCCATACAGTAGAAGAGGCAAAGGAAATGGCTCCATATGTGACTGCCGCGAACGTCACCGACAGTCCGCTGGGCATTGTCACCATTAATTCGATGGCAGCTACAAAAATTATCCAAGATGAGACGGGTTTGGAATGTGTATGGCAATTAACTGTACGAGATTGTAATAGATTAGGCATTGCTGGAATGATTATGGGAGCACATGCATTAGGAATTCGGAATGTACTGTCACTTACCGGAGATCATCCTGCAATGGGAGATATGCCGGAATGTAAACCCGTATTTGATTTAGATTCCGCTACTCTTGTTCAGATGGTAAGAGAAATGGTTGATACTGGGAAGATAAATGGAGAAGAAATCGAACATCCACCCACTCTTCATGTTGGTGCGGCTGCGAATCCAAATGCAGATCCGATGATGTCTGAAGTGCTTAAAATCAAGAGAAAGGCAAAAGCAGGAGCAGAATTCTTTCAAACACAAGTTGTCTATGATATCGACAAAACCATCGAATTTTTAAAAGAAATTAAAAAATATGATGTGCCGATAATGCTTGGAATTTTTCCGATGAAATCTTATGGTATTGCAAAAGGTTTTGATATGTTTGTGCCTGGAGTAGATGTTCCAAAAGAGGTCCTTGCGAGTTGGAAAGACGTAAAGAAAAATGCCCCCAATAAAGAGAAGAAGAGGGAGATGTACGACGAACTGAACTATAAGCACTTTAAACCATTTATTACAGAGCTCAAAAGCAAGGATTTAATTGACGGTATCCATTGCATGGCAGTCCATTACACCAGATTTTTCCCTTATCTAGAGAAAATTATCAAAGGCGAATAAATTTTAACTAAATGATCTAAACGGGTGAAAGCATCCAACGTTTTTTTCTTTTCTTTTTTTAATCATGACATTAGAAATATTTCCCAAATCATTCAATTTCCTCTCGATATAATCTTTATGCTGCTTTCTGAGTCATAAAAAGATAAAAATGTAAGATCTAATTTGAGCACCATCCAAGATCAATTAAAATGGGCAAAAAAATTGCTTAACAAACATTAAAAAGCCAAAACTTTCATAAAAATCACAGAAGTAACGAAAGATGAGGAAGGGTATGCAAGAATTGAAATTCGAGACAATATAAAAGGAATTGATGATAACCGTAAAGAAGCCATTTTTAACCAGCAAGAACGAATATTGAGGGAGAAAGAAGGATCCAACTTAGCCCTAACGTTTTGGGGATGGATTTAATTTTTTGTAAACAAATTAAACAAAAATATAAAAAGAAATTCTTTAACATATATAATATATATTTGATATATTTTTCTAATCCCTATTCATTTAACCAAAATTTTGTGGTTTCTTGGAGCATTCACACGAAAAACAGGAAATTCCGGAAAAATTCACCCAATTGATTAATTATCTTCCTGATCCTTTTTTTATCTGGGAAAAAGAAGATCAAAATCTGATTTTGGCAGGATATAATCGAGCGGGATATAAATTTTCGGCAGGCATGATATATGATTCCACAGACATTTCAGACGTTTCAGCTTCTTCTTTTTATGAAGATCAACCAGAGATAGTGGATGATTTGGGAAATGCTTATAAGAAAAAGAAAAAAATTTCAAAAAAAATCAAATATAAACTAAAAGATTCTAAAGAGCGGCTATATTTTAGGGCAATATATACCTATTTTCCACCGAAGTATGTGATTATGTATCTACATAACATTTCTGAACTAAAAAAAAAGACACATAAATTGGATCAGAAATTAAAACTTGAAAGTATTTTGTCCGAGATTTCTTCTAAATTTGTAGAATTAAAAAATTTCGATGAAAAGATTAATTTTGCCTTGAGAAAGATTGGAAAATTTGTAGACGCGAGTCGTGCTTACTTATTTCAGTTGGATGAGGAGAAAAATACTTTCAGTAATACTCATGAATGGTGTGCTGAGGGAATATCATCCCAAATCTCTTTCCTCCAAGAAATCCCTATGGATGATTATTCATGGACTTTTACTAAGATCTCTAAGGGAGAGGTTATTAATTATCCCAACATCAATAATCTACCGCCTGAAGCATCAGCCGAAAGGGAGTTATTTTCCCATCAAAATATCGATTCCATCTTGTATCTTCCTGTATATAAGGGCGAAAACGTGGTTGGATTTATTGGATTTGATTATAACATCTCCTCCCGTAAATGGAAAAAAACAGCATTAAATTTACTAAAAATTACCGCGGATATTGTGGGAAATGCCTTAAAGCAACATGACATTGAATTGGAATTAAGAAAATCTAAACAAAAACTTAAGAACCTTAATCTCGAGTTAGAGCAAAAAATTAAACAGAGAACCGAACAGCTGAGAAAGTCCGAAATAAAATTTCGAAATCTAACCGAACATTCTTTAATGGGGATCTTTATCTTGCAAGATAACCACGTAAAATACGTTAATAAAACAATGGGAGATATTCTGGGTTA
The DNA here is from genome assembly GCA_046483985.1 of Promethearchaeia archaeon. Lineage (GTDB taxonomy): Archaea > Asgardarchaeota > Lokiarchaeia > Sigyniarchaeales > SOKP01 > JAWOCD01. The sequence goes on along the minus strand of JAWOCD010000040.1, from coordinate 55,916 downwards.
TGATATAGAAAAGCTCCATAAATGGACGTTAGATGATATAATTGAAAATACATCTCCAGGATATAGAGATTCTGTTGAAGGAAAAACACTAAAAGAACAAAACTCTAATACAAATGTTATAAACCATTGTACCATTCAGAGTTATAGCAAAGATAAGGAAGAAATATGGTTGGAAGTCTATTCTAAATCGATTCAATATGAAGATGAGCCTGCGACCTTTATTTCCGTTTTAGACATAACGGCTGAAAAGAGAGCTCGACAGAAGTTAAAAGAATCGGAAAGAGATAAGTCGATTATCTTAAGGAGTATTTCAGAACTGATTGCATTCCAAGACTTGGATCATAACATTATTTGGACAAATGTTGCGGCAGCTGATTCTGTAGATTATACCAAAGCCGAATTACAAGGTAAAAAATGTTATGAAATATGGAATAATCGTCCGACTCCATGTGAAAATTGTCCCGTTGAAAGAGCTGTGGATACCGGAAAACCGTGTATGGATGAAACTACAACCTATGACGGTCGATATTGGGAATTAAAAGCTTATCCCGTTGAAAATGAAGTAGGAGAATTGATCGGTGCGGTTGAAGTCGGAAAAAACATTACCGAGCTAAGAAAAATTCAAAAAAGTTATCAAGAATCCTATTATCATACCCAGTTATACAAAGATCTATTTGCCCACGATATAAGCAATATTTTACAAAATATTAATACTTCAGTTGATTTAAGTAAAAATTATATGAAAAGTCCTGAAAAGAGAAAAAAGATTCCGATATTTTTGGATATAATCAAAGAGCAAATCGTTAGGGGTACAAAATTAGTATCGAATGTCCGCAAATTAACGGAATTTAATAGAGAAGAAAAGATCAAGTTAAGAAAATTTGATTTAAGAAATATATTGTTTGATGCAATTAATTATATCGAAAAAAGTTTTAAATCAAAAAATCTAGAGATTACCACTTCTTTTTCTCATGAAGATTTATATGTTAAGGCCAATAATATGTTGCAAGATGTGTTTGAAAATATTCTGATAAATGCTGTAAGGCATAATGATAATAAATTAATTGAAATTAACATAAAAGTCCATAAAATAACTCGTGAGAGCACTCAGTTTATCCAGATTGAGATTATTGATAATGGAATTGGCATTAAAGATGAGATCAAGGATAAAATATTTCAGAGGAGAAAATTTGAGCAAAAATCGGGAAAGGGAATGGGTTTAGGCCTATCTTTAGTGAAGAGGATTGTCAATCAATTAAATGGCCATATTCGGGTAGAAAATAGAGTAAAAAACGACTATTCAAAAGGGAGTAACTTTATCTTGTTAATTCCCGAATATATTAATAACGGCTAAGGCTAATTATAAAATTATTTAACCTCAAAAATATTATCTTTTTTAATGTGTGCTAATGAGCAACATAAACGCAGTCAAGTATCTATCGGTCAAATTTTTACTCCAGCTTATATTGCTGAATTTATGGTAAAAAACCTCATTGGATTTTATGAAAGTGAGAAAGAAAGTTTTCCCTTATCCAGAAAAATATCTGAGGCACACATTTTGGAACCCGCTGCGGGGGGAGGAATATTTCTAAAATATTTACTTGGTAATAATTTTCAGCATATCACTGCCTATGAGTTGGATTCCCGGTTACAAGAAGAACTCAGACAGAAGTTTCCCCAAGTCCATTTCAAATTCAAGAATTTTTTAGGGGCACCTCTTAATGAGAAATATGATATGATCATCGGAAATCCCCCCTATCTTGGCCAAAATTATAATGCTGACTTATTTCAAGAATACAAAAAGAAATTTTCGATTTGTGAGAAATATTTTGTGGGAAATATGGATATTTTTTATTATTTTATTCATTTGGCTATTGAGAAACTAAAACCGGGAGGCTTGCTTTCTTTTATTACCACAAATTACTGGATTACTAAATCTAAGAAAACAGGCATCAAATATCTCAAACCCCATATTCTTGATAAATGTTTATTACTTCAATATATTGATCTTTCGAATTTGCAGATATTTCCAGATGCTCAAGGTCAACATAACTGTATTTTTGTTCTTCAAAAGCAATCTGTTAAAAAATCTCCTCGGAAGAGTAAAAAAATTAATATAATTTCGATTAACAAAACCAATAGGTCAACCAAAACCGTTTTTCATTCTCTTTTGAATGACAAGAACCTTCCCTCAATCAATCAATATATTTCCGCTACAAAAAATAAGGATTTGCAACCTGCGGAAAGTTGGAGCCTGTTATATCCATCGAAAGTTAAAGATATTGTGCAAAAGATCTATAACTATTGTAGACATGATGGAGAAATTAAATATCTTAAAGACTTTTTCTTGATACGTAATGGATTAATTTTCATTAGTGATGAGATTTTTGTATTAAAGGAAGGAAAAAAGATTCGAATCGAAGATGGACAATTCTTTATTAAAATCCGAGATTCCTTTGAAAAATTGAATAAAAAGGAAAGACAGCGGATAAAAAAATTGTATAAAAGCAAGGAAATTGTCTCATATGGGCATCAATCTTCAAAATGTCCTAAATTTGCCATCTATTTCAATAAAAATGAATTTAAAGGCATTTCGGGGGAGAAACTTTCTAGGGAAATCCAAAAAAAATATCCCACACTCCATAAATATCTCACGCAATATGAGGATACTCTTAAAAAAACCCTGCTTAATGCGAAAGAAAATCCCGAAGACCTTTTTTTTCCCCGAAGAGGTGCATTTGTTCGGGTTAAAAATAGTAAAGACACCTCTCAATTACTTGATCTTGAGTCTTATTATGACTCCCACAAGAAAATATTCTTTAAATATATTTTAGATACAAATGAATTTGGATTTTCATCCCAACAATATTATGCTACGTCAGATACCTATTTTATCTGGAAAAAGTTTCCCGAGTTGGAAATTGACTATTTCCTATTGATTGCCTATCTCAACTCGAAGATTTTGCGCTTCCTATTCAAGGCCAAAAATGTAAAGATTAAACGGAGCAAGACCAAACTAGAATCTTCCATCCCGATTCCTTCTTTTATATTAAAAAGGTTCATGAAAAAACCAAAAGATTCCACCCAATTAATAATTATGAATGCAATACGCAAATTTTCTGAACTAATCCCTACGTTAATTCGTCAAAGTAATCAAAAATCCTCCGCAAACCTTGATTTCCAAAAAGAACTAAAGTCGATTGCAAGAAGTCTCAAAAAGAGGGGAATTTTAAAAGAAGGTCTAAGAATCGAAAAAACTGGAGGGTCTCTCAGTTGTGACGAATTGAAAAGGGCCATAGATCAACTATTTTTTAAACTATTCCAAATTGACGAACGACAACTTGATAAGTTAATGAGAAAATATTATTAAAACTAATGAAAACTTATTATAGGTCATTTGAAAAGAAATAGGAAGGAAAGAAAAGGAAAAGAAAAAAATAAATATAAATAAAAAAATAAAAAGAAAAAGCCTTAAGAAGGTTAATACCAATCCCATGCGATATAGGAATAGGGTAAAAATTCTTCGGAATCGACTTCAGCCATTTTTTGGCCGGGGAGCATTGTGTTATCGGTATTCATATATAATGCCCCGAGCGGTTTTACCACTTCAATTTCGCCCAGGGATCATGCTTCGTAGAATTAAGCCTAATTTCTACTTCCCCCATGTCCAAGGATTTTGGATCGACGGACGTTTCTTGCCTCACTAACCATGGGTCATAATCAAATCCGTCCTTGTTGGGTGCTGGAAAATATTTGAAATTATAATTTATAGTGTTCTTCCCACGGCTGGGGAGCAAGCCGAGTTCCTTAATAATTTGTGGCGTTTCTGGGTCGTTAAACTTCTTCGATAAATCCGCCTTAATTTCAATGTTTTTCGTCCCAAGTCGCTCGGAATATGCATAGACTTGCTTTTCATTCTTTTCCAAGTGGACATTCGCGATTTTTTTCGGAAAGCCGAAGATCTCCCGTCCGCCTATCATGGATCTATCGTCAGTTACGGGCATAGCAATAATAATTTCCGGGCACTCCGTCATATTGACAGCGGATCATTAAGGTTCCTTCATGATAGGGGAGCCCTTGATTGGTACTGGGGTAATCCACGATAAATGCCAATGCAACCGGTAAAGAGACGACCGGCAAAGGGGGACAAGACCCGTTCGACAATTTCGGGCTTTGTCTCCCATAGTACGGTGATCATTCGCGCATCTTTAAATTCAGTTCGCTCCAACTTTTTTTGTTTCTGCTTAATTTTTTTTTCACACTTTTAATATTTTATTTTTTTAGTTATTTTGACTTAATTTTTTAATCTATTGCTTGATTGAGTAAATTAGTTAAATCTATCATTTTTATCTGGGGTTTTAAGTCCTTTATTGCCTCGTCCAAGTTACGGTAATTCTCTAATTCATTCAAATAAATTAGTTTGTTGGGTACAATAAATTTCGTTCTGCCTCTCTAAAGAAAAAGATTAATTGAGATTGAAACCTTTTTTTGATAGTATATGGAGTTTCCAAAATATGATGATGTGGGGAGTTTTCCCCTTCCTGAGTATATTGATAAAGACCAATATGTCGAGCATTATTGGTTGGCTTACAAATCTTTGGTGAATGATGCTGATATCTTCAAACACCGAGGAATAAAGACTTATTTTATCGAACCCGTTCTTGAAAGTTTTCAGTATAAACTTGATGCGGGTCTTGAAGTAATAAATTATCCGCAGCATTTGGATATGCACACCCAATTTCTAAAGCCGCTTTCCGATTATGAGGTGGAACCGGATCTTATAGAGGAGAGGAAAGCACTTCTTCCTGAAGTTTATGTGATTGATAGATACGCTCAAGAGTATTATGAGAAGCATGGAGACTCTATTCATCTAAAAGTGTGTGTAACGGGTCCTATCGAACTTTATGTAAAAAAACACCAATTTACCGTGTACTCTGACCTAGCAATGAACCTCGCCACGTCTGTAAACCATTTTATTCAGAACTCGTTAATTGATAAAGAATATCTAAAAACAACCACCATTTCTATAGATGAGCCTTCTTTTGGATACACGGATCTCTTTAATGTAGACAATGCCGAGATTGTCCAAATCTTGGATAAAAGCGTGGAAGGGGTGGATGCGGATGTCCAAATTCATCTTCATACTCTTAATCGAGCAGATCTGATCTATCAGACAAAAAATATCGATATTTTAACATGCGAATTTGCATCGGATTCATCAAATGTCATACCAAAACAAGAACTCGTCGAGGCTGATAAATTCATACGAGTCGGGATCACCAGAACAAATATCGATGGAATTATCGCGGAAAAAATTGATCAAGGCGAAGATTGGGATACATTAAAAACGACAAAGGGCTTAAGATCTTTAATTGATTCACGGGAACAAATTAAAAAAAATTTAGAATTTGCCCTTTCACATTATGGGGATAGATTACAATATGTAGGGCCTGATTGTGGTCTTTCAAGCTGGGAACGTCCCACCATGGCATTTGAACTCTTAACAAGGACTTCCGATGTAATTTCATCTTTTAAGAACTAAAAAGTCATAAAACGTAAATCCTATCTATTTTTTTTCTACAATATCACTTTTTGTTTATCCAAAAAAAGTCTGGAACATTCTGAGAATGTCTGCTGAAGTTTCAATGAATGATTGGGTTTCTTAACTCGTATTTTTTTGGATTCGGGGACATAAGTATAGGGTGAGATTGAGTTATAAACTCAAAACAGAACATTTATATAGGGAAAACATCTTTTTTTAATTGTAAAAATAGATTTGTAAATCACTAATTAACAAAAAAGTTTTTTTTTAAATAAACCGAGAAAAAAAAACTAAAAAAGGTGTAATATAAAATGTCAAAAGATGATGAGTTTGATCGTGATGACTTCATAGAGAAGCTAAAGAAATTCTTAGATAAAAACATTGACGGATTTGATGTGGACTTCTTTGTCCTTTCAGACGAAGAAAAAGGGTTGAATCCGAGAAAGATCAAGAACATGGACGAGGAATTAAAAAAGAAACTCGGTTTAGACCCCGATAACAAATTTAAGGGAACCAAGATTTCATATCATTATGAACCAGGCATGGACAAACCGGAAATAAAGATTGAAGGAGACATGGACCGTGAAAAATTGAACGAGTTATTTAAGCGGTTCTTTTCGGGCTCGCCAAAAATGAAGAGACTCCGGAAAGTCATGAGCAACGCCAGAAAAGAGAAGAAGAAGATTATAGACGCCGAAAAGTTGTCCTTACAACCACCCCAAGGAACAAAGAAAAAGGCTGGGTTAGAAGAGAAAGAATGTGAATTAATGGATCCCGATGTGGAAATGTGCAAAAAGGACGACAAAGTGGAGATTATTATCCAAGTGCCTGGAGTGGAAGAGGATAATATTATACTCAAATTTCCCACCAGTAGAACGTTAAGTTTTTCAGCTGAGGGAGAATCAAAAAAATATGTGAAAAGCATCCGTTTACCGTTTGAGTCTTCTGCAGAGAGGACCTCAGTAGCATATAACAATGGTCTGGCAGTCATAGAAGTTGCACGTAAATAATTTTTTTTATAATTATTATTGACGAGTTTATAATTGTGTATTAATATTTTCTAATTAAAAAACGAATGAATGAAACTAAAATAAGAAAAACGTGAGAAATAAAAATGAGTGGATTAACAAGCGAAGATAGAGGGGGAAAAAAGGTACGAATTAAAGATGCTTTTAAAGACGATGCGGGAAAAGGTTTTATCCGTATGGATCCAGATGTGATGACGGAACTCGATTTAAAGACAGGCGATGTCATTGAAATTTTATATCCTCCATTAAATAAGAAGACAGCTGCTCATATTTATCCTGGTAAACCACAAGATGCTGGAAAAAATGTGATTCGATTAGATCAATCACAAAGGAGGAACATAGGAGCATCAGTTGATGACCTCGTGAAGATAAAAAAAATTCAAGCAGAAGTTGCAGATGAGGTAACCTTTGCGGGTTTAGAGGAATCCATTATTTTACGCAATTCCCAACAGCTTGCAGAGATCCTTGAAAACCGTGTGATCACAAAAGAAGATATTTTGTCCTTTTACTCCTACGGGCACCGAGTGGACCTTGTTGTGGTCGATTATCGACCAAAATCGCCCGCTGTGAGAATGGATTTAGATACGAAAATCGTATTAAGCGAAAAAACTCACAAGGAAATTCAGGAAATCCAACGCTCACGAGTTACTTACGAAGATATTGGAGGATTAGAGGAAGAAATCCAAAAGATTCGAGAAATGATCGAATTACCGATACGACATCCCGAATTATTTAAGAGGATTGGAATTGAGCCTCCTAAGGGCGTATTACTTCATGGAGCTCCGGGAACCGGAAAGACCTTATTAGCACGTGCAGTCGCATATGAAACGGACGCTCATTTCCAATCGATTAGTGGTCCTGAGATTATGAGCAAGTTTTATGGCCAAAGCGAACAGAATTTGCGAAAAGTTTTTGATGATGCCCAGAAGAATTCCCCGGCCATAATTTTTATTGACGAAATCGACTCTATTGCTCCAAAGCGTGGTGAAGTAACTGGAGAAGTCGAGCGTCGAGTGGTTGCTCAATTACTTTCTCTTATGGATGGATTGGAAGCAAGAGGAGAGGTTATTGTTATTGGAGCAACTAACAGAGTAAACGATGTTGACCCTGCATTGCGTCGTCCTGGTCGTTTTGATAGAGAGATAGAGATTGGAGTCCCAGATACGGACGGACGGTACGAAATTTTACTAGTCCATACCCGCGGAATGCCACTTCATGAAGATGTGGATTTAATGGAAATTGCAGAAAAAACACATGGATTTGTTGGAGCAGATGTGGAATCATTGGCAAAAGAAGCGGCAATGTTAGCAATTCGGGAAATTATTCCGAAGCTAAATTTAAATAAATCAATTCCTCCAGAAGTTTTGAATAACTTACAGATAAAAATGAGCCATTTCAGAGAAGCAAGAGCCAGCATTGAGCCTTCGGCGTTACGAGAGGTTTTAGTAACTCAACCCACGGAGACTTGGGACGATGTAGGTGGATTAGAGGATGCAAAATTACAATTACAAGAAATCATAGAATGGCCGCTTAAATATCCGGTACTTTATTCTCACATGAAATCCAAACCACCCAGCGGAATTTTACTATTTGGCCCGCCGGGTACTGGAAAAACCTTGATTGCTAAGGCTTTGGCCCATGAAACCGAAGTCAATTTCATTTCCGTGAAAGGACCTGAATTTCTTTCGAAATGGGTTGGAGAGAGCGAAAAAGCGGTACGCGAGACATTTAGAAAAGCACGCTCTGCAGCACCATGTATAGTATTTTTTGATGAGATTGATGCGATTGCTGGACTGCGAGGGAGAAGCGCGGGCTCACAAGTCACCGAACAAGTGGTATCACAATTACTGACCGAAATGGACGGACTAGAAGGATTGAAAGAAGTAATTCTATTGGCAGCAACTAATCGGCAAGACATGTTAGATCCCGCTCTTTTACGAGCTGGAAGATTCGGACGACATATTGAAATCGAGAAGCCTAATGAGGAAGAATTACAAGAAATTTTTCGCATTCACCTTAAAGATAGACCTTTAGGTGATGATATAGATATCAAGAGTTTGGCCAGTCAATTAGAAGGATATACAGGGGCAGACGTCGAAGCTATCTGTGAAGAGGCAACTTTACTTGCTATCCGGAGAGCTGTTGATAATCCGGAAATAGATACAGACGATCCAGAATCGGTGAAAGCGGTTAATGTTTCGAAAAAGGATTTTGATGAGGCGATTACAAAGGTTCTAAAATCAGCCGATATGGCTACTAAAGCCCATAAACGTTCGAGAAAACCTCCAGAAGGAACATATATGTAATTCTAATTTATTTTTTTATAATCTATTCAAAAAATAAATATCAATGAGGGATGGAAAATGCAAACAGATTCGGGAAAAGAGGAAGGAGTTAGAGGGATTATCGATTTAGATAACCTTTTAGAGTTACTGGGAAATCCGACCAGAAGAATCATTTTATCCAAGATTGCAAAAGTTCCCCATTCAACCTCAGAATTAGCGCACGAATTAGATATAAGTCGACAAGCAGTACACAGTCAATTAGAGATATTAAAAGAAAGTGATCTCATTGAAAAAGTAAAACCAAAAAAGAAACGAGGCGGCAGATATAAAATAAAAAGTAACATATCCGTCACTATTGATATCACCCCAGATTATTTTAGCATTGATTATAAAGCTGCAGGAGAAGAGGATATCGAAAAATTTACAAAACTTAAAGATATTACATGTAAAGAGGAATATGAAAAATCTAAAACTCCAAACCAGAAAATGAAATTTTTAGGGGAACAGATTAAAAAAATCGAAGATACCGTCCAGAATTTAGAAAAAAAAAGGAAAGAATTACTGCTCCAAAAAGAATGTTTCATAAAGGAACTAAAAACCCTTCTGAACGAGCGATATAAGCAACAATTAATGAAAAATATCGAACAACGACAGTCAAAAAAGAAGTTTATTACAGAGAGTTTAAATTTAGGACAAGAAATATTTATTTCGATTTTCTCAAACACCGAGCGATATCATCGGTTCAAGATTGATCATCTCTTAGATGAATTATTCAACAACATGGATATTGTAAAGAGGGAGCAAAAACGCGTCTCAACAGAAATTTTGCTTTCCGATTTATCGGGCATCTTGGATATCTTGCGTGAAGACGAAGACTTCTGGTTTATTGATCTCTAATTAATTCCTCTTTTCTTTCCTCTCATTCGCCAAGTTAGATTTAAAATCTTGGGAGATCCTGATTCTTTTTATCAAGATTTCTTCTTAAGACCAGCAATCCTCCATTCTATTATTTATTTCAATATAGATAATAATAATAGAATTTAATTATTGTAAAAAATTAACAAAAAATAGACATTTAAAAAGAAGGTTGAGTAAACATTACAGAAACTTCTAAAAAACAAGAAGAACAAGAAGAGGAAATCGAGAAGGAACTGCAAATTCAACCAGAACAGCTAATTATGAACTGGAGGTACAAGGATGTCGATAAGAAACTTACCTATGATATAACTAAATGCATTGGCTGCTCTTTATGCAAGCTTGTATGCCCAGTTGACGCAATTGAATTAGGTCCCATCCCCGAGATTGCGCAGGAGATTTTAGATGAAAGCAACCCCAAAATGATGATCGACCATGAAAAGTGTTGCTACTGTATGTTATGTGCTGTGGTGTGCCCCAATGATGCGTTTCACGAGCATGTAAAACCAGAAGGGAAATTCGATTTGAACGAGTATCCATCCATTGGTAAGTTCTTTAAAATTGATACGGATAAATGTGAGTTTGATCTTGATAATGAGATTTGTCAATTATGTAAAGAAGTTCGGGAACGCCATCACGTTAAGGAATACCATAAAATTGAAGAGCAGTGTCCAGAAAAGTGTTTTCATATTGATTCTCCAATTGAAGGCAAAGTTAGGATTAAAAAACGAATGCTATGGAAGTGTGACCCACAAGGCTGCAAAGCATGTGTAAATATCTGTCCCGTGGAGTCCTTCTTCATACCTGAAAGTGCCGAAGATATCCAAAAATACGGCAAAATTGCGTGCGACGAAGAGTCTTGTTTTTATTGCGGCGCTTGTGAAAATTCTTGTCCTGATGAACTAATAATTGTGGATCGCGAGAACATAGAAATAAATGATCCCAAAAAAGAGGGAGCATATGCATGGATTGAAGGATGGGCTAGAAATATAAAAAATATCTTGAGAAAAGGTATTATTCAAGGCAAAGAGCCAATTAAAATCCCGCAAATAGAAGAGGAAATCCAAGAGGTTACCGAAGAAGTAGAAGAGGAAGTTCCACAACTTTCTGAAGAGGAAAAGCAGAAATTACATGAACTAAATGAGAAGATTCAAGAATTTTTACACTCGAAAAAGATTCGTTATTGGATGAAAGACAAAAAAACAGATAAAATTTCAAAAGAATTAAACAAGGTTCTTAATCAGCCTCCGTGATCGATAATATAAATAGCCATAAAATCTTTTCTAAATGGAAGACTAGGTTTTTAGAGAAAAGAGATACGTGGATCTCGGCGCAGAATATCAAAAGATTCCTGATTCTAAGCATTATACTTTTAGTTATTATTTACTTGAGAATGAGTTATTTTTTTTATGCTTTCGGGCAACCCCGCTAATCTTATGGAAAGTCAATTATCATTCAGTGCTGCGTATATGAGACAGTATTATACCTTTATGGCTGATTTGAACGTTTATCATATTGCTGAGACTCTTGATTACGGGTTTATGATGAGTTATGGATTACTTTTTTTAGCCTTGTGTTCCTAATCAGCCGAAGACTTGAAAAAGGGACCATCTGGCGTAATTCATGTATGATTATGGCAGTTTTGGCAATAGTTGCAGCGAGATGTAATGCACTAGAAAACATCTTTATCTTATTGATGAGTTTTAATCCGACCAAATTTCCGAGTTTGTATGCTATTGCTCATTCCCCCTTTGCACTTGTAAAAAGATTTATGTTAGGCATACTAATAATTTGGGAACTGATCGCAGCACTGATAAGTCTAATTAAAAAATAAGTTCTATCTTGGTTTTCTTTTTTCTTCTATTTATGATAATATTATTTAAAGTAAGCTTTATTAATTAAAATCAAATGAATATTGAAGAACTTAATGATATTACGTATGAAAAAGGAGAAGATGGAATTTGTACCATTACCATTAATCGACCCGAGAGAAGGAATGCATTTACCCATGTTACTTTTTTAGAAATTGAAACCGCTCTTGAAGATATGGAAGAAGATGAGGATGCACAGGTATTAATCATAAAAGGCTCGAAAGAAGGAAATGCTTTTTCATCAGGCGGTTTTTTTGATATAAAGGCGTTATCCTCCATCTCTCCCGAAATAAGAAAAGAACTTGATTTGACAGATATTGCCCAAAAAAAACTTTCCATGAAATTGTGGGATTTTTCTAAGCCCGTAATTGCCGCAATAAACGGCTTAGCCATTGGTGCAGGAATTACTTTACCCTTGATTGGAGCAGATTTGATATATATGGCAAAAAATGCATGGTTAGGGTTTTATTTTGTCAAACGGGCAGTAATACCTGAGTTTAGTATCTCATTTTTATTACCATTTTATGTAGGCTTTCAAAAAGCGAAAGAAATCCTTTATTTTGGTGATAAAATTACTGCTGATGAAGCACTGGATCTGGGGTTGGTAAATGATGTTTTGCCGGGGGATGAATTACTCGAACACTGTCGGAATAGAGCAAAACAATTGATACCTCCCCACTCTCCCACGCTTTCTATTCGAATGATGAAAAGAATAATTCATAATCCTTTTCGAAAATTTTTATCTACTACATTAGATTTAGAAAACGAAGGGAATCAAGCTGCGTTTAAAACAGCCGATTTTCGGGAATCCACAAGAGCGTTAAAAGAAAAACGAGAACCTCAATTTAAGGGAAAAGATAATAGAGCGGTTCGGAAATTTCTTGAGGGTTTCTTAAAAGAAGATTAACTTGAGAGATATCATTTTTTAGGCAAAGAAATTAATGGTGGGAGAGAGGGGATTCGAACCCCTGGCCTCCTGGACCCAAACCAGGAATCATACCATACTAGACTACCCTCCCAAGGTTTTCCAATAATTTTTTCAAAGAAAGAAGTTATTTTCCCCTTTAAAAATCCTTTAAGGGATAAATTATAGAATTATCTCTTAAATTTTAATCTTTTCATTCTATAAGAATTGGTCTGATCATTTAATTTAATATTTAAAATTGTAAACTTTAAATAACAGATCTGAAATAATATTAATGTAAGAAAAGCGGCAACAGAATTTTTTTCTATTTTTAGAGCTTGTTGTGTATTAATCGGAATACTTGCCGAAAACGAGTAAATTAAATAAGAGGTTAAAAAGAGTGCAATCCAAATGGAAAACATAGGAAGGAAAGAAAGAATCTTATTTTGCGGGCTTGATAACGGAGGAAAAACTTCAATATTATTACTCTTAAATGGAAAATTCAGTTTATTGAATAAATTATCTCCCACTAAAAAAGCTGATATCTCTACTACATCAATCTCTTTGCTAGGATTAGATGTGTCTACCTGGGATCTGGGTGGTCAAAGAAGTTATCGTCAAATTTATTTAAAAAGTAAAGAAAAATACTTTACTAATCTTAAGACTGTCTATTTTATAATTGATGTCCAAGACATCGAGCGATATCCCGAGGCCTTAAGTTATCTAAGAAAAATAGCTAATATTGTATTTGATTTAAATGATGGAAATTTACATTTTTTTATTCTATTACATAAATATGACCCCGATTTGAGAGATGAGAATGAATTTGAGGAGAATGTCGATAATCTGAAAAGCCAATTAGCGCAGATTGAAATATTAAAAAAATTTAACCTCAATTATTATGAAACATCGATTTATAATGAGGAGACTATTATTAGAGCATTTTCAGATGGAGTCATTTCCCTTTCACCGAAATCTGAATCACTCCAAACCCTCCTTAAAGAATATATGGCCACAACTTTTAACAGTGCTGCCGTGTTATTGGATATTCATAGTTTTATTTTGGCAAGTCGTGCGACAAAAGACTATTATCAAAAAACATGTGAGTCCGTGGCCCCTCGCTTGACAAGAGCAATTGAAAAACTGGAAGAATGGGACATTAATACAACTGATATTGTAACTAATCTTAAATTTCCGATTGAAAAAGAAGAATCCAGCAGAGAAGGGCTTATTTTCCTAAGAAAACTAGATATTAACGGTAAACGATTATATTTGGTAACCCTTTGCCTTAACAAGCGAATTAAAAAGAAATCTTACGAATATCTGCCCAAACTGGCTAAAAAATTAAGAAATGTTTTGAAAACATTTCAATATCCATGATTTTTTTAAATCACTAACCCAAATATTTTCTTTCGCTTTTGACAAACCCCTTTTTAACTTATAGTTAAAAATTTAACCAAATCACTACTTATTATTTTGGAATGGATAGAAAAATACATCTTCTCAAAGTTGGGGAGGCAGAATCCTCCTATATAATTACTCTCAGAAAGGACCTCCAGTGGTTTTTCCGAACATATTCCTTAAATGTAAGGATAATTTCTGAATCTTTATTGTTAAATGAAGCTAATTACAATAGTTTGAGGAAACAATACCATGCCCCAAGTGTTTTGAAAGATGTCATTCTATTTATTCGGAAAAAAGGATATTTTCGAACATTGGCAATAATAGACAAAGATATCTATTCTAAATTTCAAACCTTTATTTTCGGACTGGCACGCGTTCCAGAAAAGCAATTTTTACCATACTCTGGTGTGTCCCTCATCTCGCTGACTCGGCTTAAAGAAAGTTTTTATAGGAGAGAAGAAAACAGATCTTTAGAAGAGCTCAGAATTTTAAAAGAAGCCCTCCATGAGTTAGGTCATACTTTCGGACTCCGTCATTGTGATAGTTCTGAATGTGTAATGTTGTTTTCTGAAAAATTAAAGGACACTGATAAAAAGTCTCCTAAATTTTGCGATAAATGTACTAAGCAATTGGATTTATTTTTCCAAGACCTAGAATATACCCACATTTGAAGAGTGTATGCCAAGGAGTTTGGCAGAAAATGGCTTCACGGGTATTTATTTTTATATCCGCATGCTATTTTTTGACAATGTAACCTAAATAGTGCAATATAGTTGAATGTTGCCTATATTCAAACTCTCTCTTTCTCTAAAATAACATTATTGAAGCTTTTTATAAAAGGGCTCAAAATACTTGTCCAATTTCTCTCTCCATTCTCTAGTTGACTTTACCGCCTCTAAATTAGAAGGTAATTACAATTATTGGTAATTATTTGGTTAACATTCTAATATTGTTATCTTATAATCATAATCAATAAATGCTGTTTTGATAAATTCAAAAATTTCAAAACAAATCTTCTCTTATTATTAATACATTATATTTAATATCATTATTAATTATATTATCGAGTTGTTAAAATATGAGTGGCTTAGGACCAAAAAAAGAAGATATTGATAAAGTATTGCTAATGTTTTCAGGCGGATTGGACACCTCCTGTATGGTCAAGTGGTTACAAGAAACCTATGATGCAGAAGTTTATACGTTCACTGCTGATTTGGGTCAAGAATTCGCAGACGCTTCTCGATTTAAAGAAATAGAAGAAAAATCATATAAATTAGGAGCGGTCAAACATTTTACCGTGGATTTGAAAAAGAAATTTGTTAAAGAGTATATCTTTCCGACAATAAAAGCAAATGGGTTATATCAAGGAGTTTATCCATTAAGCACTGCTGTGGGCAGACCATTAATTGCTATAGAAGCGGTCAAGATTGCCAGAAAAGAAGGTATTCAATGTCTCGCTCATGGATGTACTGGAAAAGGCAACGACCAAATACGAATTAATGTCACTGCAAAGGCATATGCCCCTGAAATGGAGGTGCTTCAACCCATGATTGAATGGAATATGGGAAGAGATGAGGAGATGAAATATGCGAAGGAACATGACATTCAAATCTCCAACCAAAATAAGAAATATAGTACAGATGAGAACCTCTTCGGAAGAAGTGCGGAATGCGATATTTTAGAAAAGCCCGAAATTGAACCTCCCGAGGATTCAAAGGTATGGACAACCTCCCCCGAAGATGCCCCCGATTCTCCAGAATACGTTTCAATTCGATTTCAAAAAGGAGTTCCAGTAGCTCTTAATGGAAAAGAAATAGAAAGCGTTGAAATAATTGGACAATTGCATAAATTAGGGTGCAAGCATGGAGTTGGAAGAATAGAGCATATGGAAGATAGAGCAATTGGACTTAAATCACGTGAAACCTATGAGGTACCAGCGGCGTTGATTTTAATTAAAGCACACAAAGACTTGGAGAAATATGTATGTACCAAACATGAAAACTCTTTTAAGCAGATAGTTGATCAGCGCTGGACTGAATTAGCTTATGAAGGCTTATGGGTTGATCCCTTACGGGATGCATTAGAAGCATTTATTGATGAAGTGAATCTAAAGGTGAATGGCACCGTAAAACTTAAGCTGTATAAGGGAAGTGCCAATGTGGTGGCACGAGAATCAGAGCAAGGCATCTATGATTTAAACCTTGCAACGTATGAGACCAAAAGTTCCTTCGATCAGAGACTTAGTTACGGATTTATTCCGCTTTTTGGCCTCCAGAGCCGGATGGGGTACATTTCGAAGGAAAAACTCAAGAAAAATAAATAAAAAGATACCCTCTATTTTTATTTTTTTTAAAGATAAAGCAATAAGTCTTATAAATCATTTTTAACAATATTTAATTTAGTTATTTTGAATCTGAATACAAAGTGAATATATTATGTCAAAATTAGATAAATTGAAGGGAGTATGTACCGCAATGATTACTCCCTTTAAAGAGGATATGTCAATTGATGAGGAGAAATATCGGGAGTTTATTCGTTTTCAAATAGACAACAACGCGCAACTACTTACCATGGGGACTACTGGAGAAAGTGCAACCCTCTCTCATAAAGAACATCGCCAAGCAATCGATATTACAATAGATGAAGCAAAAAAAAGCGGAAAAGATCCCTTTGTTTTAGCGGGCACGGGGAGTAATTCCACAAGAGAAGCTATTGAGCTCAGCCAATATGCAGAAGAGGCGGGTGCTGACGGTCTTTTGATTGTTGTTCCTTATTATAATAAACCCGTCCAACATTCATTGATTGATCATTACGAAGCCATTGCCGAGGCTGTAAATACCCCTATAATTCTTTATAATGTCCCAGGACGAACGGTTCGTAATCTTGATCCCGAAACTGTTTCGGAACTTGCCTATTCGAAGGATAATATTGTAGGAATCAAATGTGCCAGCGGGAACATCGATCAGATTACTAAAGTTATTAAATCCACACCCGATGATTTTATTGTCATGAGCGGAGATGATGCATTAACTTACCACATTATGGCATTGGGCGGGCGCGCGGTTATCAGCGTTGCATCCAATATCATCCCTGGTAGGATTCATGAATTTACGGAATTAATGTTGCAAGGTAACTGGGATAAAGCAAGAGAGATGCAGTTAGACCTATATGATCTCTTCAAGGTATTATTTATTGAAACAAATCCCGGACCGGTAAAATATGCAGCGGGGTTAAAGGGTCTAATGAATGACAGGTTGCGATTACCGCTTACCCTTCCAGTGGAGGACAGTCGTGAAATGATCAAAAAAGTTTTGAAAAGTTTAAACATTCTCTAATTTTTTTATTTTTTATAAGAATAATGAAGTGATTTATATGATAAAATTATTAATTTTGGGCCCCAGTGGTTCAATGGGAAAATTAGTTAGCAAATTAGCACTCCAAGATGAAGAAATAGAAGTAGTCGCTGCATGTGATGTTATAGAAGTAGGAAAAACATTGTCAAGTGTAGTTGGTGTTGAAGACCCCAAAGAGATTACAATTAACAATGTAAAGAACCTAGAAGAGATATGTGAACAAACAACGCCCGATGTTGTGGTTGATTTTACGGTTGCAAAAGCCACGGAAAAAAACTGTTCTATTTGTGTACAAAAAGGGATTCGATGCGTTATTGGGACTACTGGATTATCCGATGAATTTTTCGATAACTTTCAAACTTATGTAAAAGAAAACGATGCGCCAGCAGTAATTTCCTCAAATATGGCAACAGGTGTCAATATTTTGTTTAAAATGGCTTCTATCCTCTCAGCGTATGTAAGCGATTGGGATATTGAAATTATTGAAGCGCATCACCACCGAAAACGTGATGTCCCTTCGGGAACTTCTTTAACACTTGCACAGATTATTGCCGATACGCTAGGTTGTGACTTAAACGAAGTTGTGAAGTTTGGACGCTCAAAGGGTCCCAATAAGCGAAAGGTGGGAGCCAAAAGCGAGATTGGTATCCATTCCATTCGAGCCGGGGATATCGTGGGAGACCACACGATCCTCTACGCTGGACCAGGCGAACGAATTGAACTAAAACATCAAGCCCATAGCAGGGAATGTTTCGCTTCTGGGGCGATAAAAGCAATTAAATTCATCGCTCATGCGGATGAAAATAAAATATATACAACCAAAGAAGTGTTAGGTCTTTAATTCCTATTTTATTTTTTTTTTAACTCACTTTTTCCGAATTATGGAAGCTGATAAAATTTTGGAGCACCCTCAAACTTGAGAAAAAAGGAAAGATAAAATTATAAAATATCAGAGCAGGTCAGTCATTTTCATCAATCCATTTCTGGATTTCATTGTGTCGACTCATCATCGAGAAACACTGGAGGGTATCCAAGCCCCAAATATTTCTCATTTATAATTTTATCTCAAGACAATAAAAACATTCTATTATTTTAAATTTTTGTTCAATAAAACTAAGAAAATGGAACTTATGGTCGGATATGCAATCAATGAAACTCCAGAGATGATCCCACTTCCCGCCAAACTTTCGTATCAACTTGTGGAAAGATTAGCGGAGGCGAGAAAAACCAAATTGTTAACACTTACTTAAGATAGTCTGGGATTTTTTGGTGTTCTAAGAGATCTTCGTATGATTCTGCTTCTCGGATAAGATAAGATGTACCCTCATGAAGTAGTACCTCCGCCGGACGTGGCCGTGAATTATAAGGTGAACTCATGGTAAATCCGTAGGCTCCTGCATCAAGAATCGCAAGGTATTCTTCTTCTTCTAATTTTTGAAATTCTCTCTCTCTTCCTAAAATATCTCCAGATTCACAAATTGGCCCCACAATATCGTAAGTGATGGTATCATTTTCCCCTCTATTATTGCAAGCCATAATATGGTGATAAGAGCCATACATTGCCGGTCGTATCAATACATTAAAACCAGCATCTACGCCCGCAAACCATTTGTATCCATTGTTTTTAATCGTGTTGATCTGTGTTAAAATAATGGTAGATTCACACGAAATAAATCTCCCCGGCTCAATTTTGAGAGTCGGCTCACCAAGTAGTCCAGTTTTTACCAAATTCTTAAATGGTTCAATAACTATTTCATCATATAAATCCATCTCAAACGGCTCATCGTTTGGCTTATATGGAATACCCATCCCTCCACCAAAATCTACAAATTCAAATTCAAGATCTAATCCTTCAGCAAGTTGTTTCACGATAGATAAATAGTGCTTCATCCCCTCTTTATAATCGTTGGCGTCAATAATACCCGAGCCTAGATGTGTATGTATGCCAAATCTTTTAAATCCCAGTTCTTTCGCCAATGTATATGCTTCCAATACTTGTTCATCTAAAATGCCGAATTTGATTTCTTTACCCGCCGTTATTGTATGCGTATGATGCCCCGCACCAAATTCTGGATTTATGCGGAAGGAGATTATTCCGTTCTCTATATCTTTTCCTTTTTCTTCGTAGATTTTTGCTAATCGCTTTAATTGACTTATACTATCCAAATTAATCATCACATCATTGTCTAAAGCATATCTTAAATTGTCATTGGTAAACATATTCCCGGTGTAAATGATTTTCTCCGGTGCAATATCCGCTTGAAAACAAGTATAAATCTCGCCTTGAGAGGTACAATCGAACTTTGCTCCCTCTGAGTCCAAGATCTGCAATATTGAGAGATTTGAATTGGACTTTACGGCAAAATGTACATCATTTTTTTCATATTCGGAATCTAGGGCTTCTTTTAACTGACGATATCGTTCTCTGATAAGTTTTTCGTTCACTACATATAAGGGAGTACCATATTTTTTTGCCAAGTCAATAGTGCTCATCCCGGCGATATGAAGTACTCCATCGGCATATTGTAAATCTTTTCTTTCTAACCACTCTTGATATTCCACACTTATCTACCTTTATTCGTAAAGATCTATTGTAATTATAGATTGATTCTATTTAATTTCTAGCTGTTCAATATGACCCATAAATACTTTTTTAATGGGTCCTTTCAAAAATACAGTTTTACCAGTATAAGTAATTTTAAGGTCTCCTCCATCATTATGAACTATTACGGGGCTATTTTTTTTAAATTTATTTAGTAGGGTCCCGGCAACAACAGAAGCGCATGTTCCCGTTCCACAAGAATACGTAATTCCTACACCGCGTTCAAAAACACGTAATTTGCTCTCATTTTCCGAAATGACCTTGACAAATTCCACATTCACTTTATCGGGAAATCGCTCATGCACTTCAATCTTTGATCCGTATTTCTCTAAATCCTCATCATTTAACATCTCATCCACAAAGATTACGGCGTGTGGATTGCCCATTGAAACTGCCGTGAATTGAAACGTTTTATCCAGAATTTTTAAAGGCTCGTTAATACATCTTTCCTCCCTTGATTCGGATATGACCGGAACTTCCTCACATTTTAGGATTGGCGTTCCCATATCGATTTCCACACTCTGGACTGTACCATCTTGAATGGAAAGCTTGGCTTCTAAAATTCCTTTACCCGTTTTTACCTTGATTTTATTTTTTTTGATGATCCCGTTTTCGAATACATATTTAGAAAAACACCGTAGACCATTTCCGCACATTTCTGCCTCGGTACCGTCGTCATTAAAAATTCGCATTCGTATATCCGCTTGTTTTGAATCACAAACATATATCAGCCCGTTGGCGCCAATTGAAAAATGAAACTCACATAATTTTTTCGCAAGGGCCCCCTTTTTCTCGTCAGGGATATCATAATCCTCACAGTCTATAATAATGTAGTCATTTCCCAAGCCATGATATTTCCCGAATTCTAAATTTTTTAGTATCAAATTATCCGTGACATCCTATTTATTTGATTACCATAAAAGTAAGATAAAAAAATAATAAAAAGTTAAAAAATTTCTGTAAGAAATTATAAGATTTGGGATTTTAGACAATGAATTTAGACAATAAATCTTTACTCAAGTGCCAATATCATTACTTTTTCCAGAGATATATAACATTCTTAAATTAGAATGATTTTGGGGATATTTCGGAAAAAATTTATAGAGAATGAAACCTTTTTTAATCTAATTATTTAAGCAATTTGGTTTGTCTTTTAGGTTTTAGTCATGGGACTTACTATTACTGAAAAAATATTAAGAGAGCATTGCGATAATGAACATGCTGTGGCGGGAGATTTCATATTAGCAGATTTGGATAAGTGTCTTGCTAACGATATCACGGCACCTATTGCCATTCAAAAATTTGAGAAAATAGTCGAAGGAACCGATAAAGATGTGTTTGATCCCAATCGTATTATGTTAATCCCTGATCATTTTACCCCGAATAAGGATATCGCTTCTGCTGAACAATGTAAAATACTTCGAGATTTTGCCCATGAGCATAACATTGTAAACTATTTTGAAGTGGGACGAGTCGGGATTGAGCATTGCTTGATTCCCGAACAAGCACTGGTATCTCCGGGAGATGTCTTCATTGGTGCCGATTCCCATACTTGTACGTACGGTGCTCTTGGCGCATTTTCTACCGGTGTTGGCTCCACTGATCTTGGAGTTGCTATGGCATTGGGTCAAGTTTGGTTTAGAATTCCCGAAACTATTAAATTCAGTTATTCCGGTGAGCGTTCTAAATATGTATCTGGTAAAGATCTCATTTTGTATACAATTGGGCAAATTGGAGTGGATGGCGCTACTTATAAAGCAATGGAATTTACAGGAGAAGTTATTAAAAATCTCTCTATGGCCAATCGTTTCACCATGTGTAACATGGCGATTGAAGCGGGGGGAAAAAATGGAATCATCGTTCCCGATAAAATAACTAAGAGTTATTTGGAAAAGACCCAGAATACTGATTATAAGTTATATGAGAGCGATGCAGATGCAGACTATGTGGATGAATATGAATTCGAATGTGATAAGATAGAACCTCAAGTTTCTTTTCCTCATCTACCTGAGAATGCTAAACCAATTTCCGAGGTCAATGGAATGGAAATTGCCATAGATCAAGTGGTTATTGGCTCTTGTACGAATGGAAGATTAGAAGATTTACGGATTGCGGCAAAAATCTTAAGATCGAATAAAGTCCATGAGGGAATAAGATGTATAGTCATTCCGGGAACTCAAGATATCTATCTCCAAGCCATAAAAGAAGCCCTCGTGGAAATTTTCTTGGAAGCTGGGGCTGTGCTTTCAACCCCTACTTGTGGTCCTTGTTTAGGCGGACATATGGGAATCTTAGCGGCGGGAGAAAAAGCAGTTTCCACGACTAATCGCAATTTCATAGGAAGAATGGGTCACAAGGAAAGTGAAGTTTATTTAGCGAGTCCAGCTATTGCCGCAGCATCAGCAATAAAAGGATATATTACCTCACCAGCATATTTATAATTTGAATTAAAAGGAAATGTGAAGAAATTATGGAAGGAAAAGTCATCAAATATGGAAGAAAGAATATCGATACCGACTTGATTATTCCTGCGCGATATTTAAATAAAAGCGATCCCGAACATCTGGCTGCTCATGTATTTCAAGACTTAGATAAAGACTTTGAAGAAAAAAAGGATAAACTGGATGCCACTATATTGGTGGGCGGCTCAAACTTTGGAAGCGGTTCCAGCAGAGAGCATGCTCCTATTGCAATTAAAGCAGCCGGAATTAACTGTGTGATTGCCCCATCGTTTGCAAGGATTTTTTTCCGAAATGCCATAAATATCGGTCTTCCAATTATTGAATTTGACCAGGTGGAAGAGTTGAATAATGGAGATCGAATTAAGGTGGATTTTCATCAAGGAAAGTTGGCCAATTTCACAACGGATAAGACCTTCTCGATACGGAAAATGCCTCAATTTCTCCAAGAAATTATAGCAAAAGATGGCTTGGCTCGTTTTGCGAGAGAAAAAATTTTAAACCAATAGTTTGTTATTTCCTTAATCTTATACATTTTTTATATCTCAATTGTTTCCATGAAATCTAAAAAACTATCGGTTAGAACTCTGATATTTGCTCTCTTATTGATCCTTTTATTATTTTTTGTTTATGGAATTCCCCAAGTTATGTGATAGATCTTCCATGTGTTTTGGGGCTACCTTGGAAAAAGAGGAGATCTTAGAGTTATCTCTTAAACCTTATGAGAATGGAGAATTTTATCTGCTTTTATTCGATAAAAGACCATCCGAGACCTATGTAAAACTGGATACAGAGATTATTTATAAGGCGAAAAGGGGGCGGAACAAATTTTTTATATTCAAGTGCTCTGGATGGAGAGTAATTATTTTCAGATTGAGTCTAACAAGCAACTGACGCGCTATTATTTCCCATAGATGGACATTTTATTGATTGGAGGGGTGGGTATGATATAGAGAAAAAAGTGCCACTTAAAAAATTAAATAAGAATATTAAAATGTTTTTCCGATTCTCCAATATGCCTTTACTGGTTTGGAACAATTAACGCAATATAATTCTTTTTCTTCTTTAGGCTCCTCATTTAACTGCTCTAAATATTCTTCTGGGATTCCCAAAAAGGTTAACCCTTCTATCTTTTTCTCGATTACACTTGCGCATTCCTCGGTTCCACAGAAGGGAATTTCGGCAATTCCTTTGTCTTCATCTATAAACGCTAATGCTTCCCGTAAATCATTTGTTCTTAATATCCACTCTTTATGGCGGGTATTTGCTGCTATTCGCATTTCTTCTTGAATCTTTTCCAGCATGCTCTTTATCTTTTTAATTGCATCACTCCGAGCAATAAATTCTTTATCTTTTGAATCACGGCGTACCAGACATACTTTTTCATCATCTAATTCTCTTGGTCCGATTTCAATGCGGAGGGGAACTCCCCGTAACTCCCAATGATAAAACTTCTTACCGGTCCGAATATCTTGTTTATCTAGTTTCACTCGAATACCTGCATCTTCTATTTCATCCCTTATTTTAACGCATTCCTTCAAAACAGTCTCTTTCTTCTCTTTGAAGATGATGGGAACGATAACAACTTGGATTGGCGCAATGTGTGACGGTAATTTAATTCCATAATTATCGCCATGTGAGGCAACCAGTGCGGCAATTACCCGCTCGCTTATTCCGTAACATGTTTGATAGACATACTCTTGTTCTCCGTCAATTGTTTCGTAGGTTATATCAAAAGTTTTTGCAAAATTCTGCCCTAAATTATGGACCGTTCCAATTTGCAAGGCTTTATGCGTTTGGGGGAAAATACAGTCAAATGCGATTGAATATTGAGCCCCTGGAAATGTGTCCCATTTTGGCCTTAATGAGATGATATAGGGAACGCCTAATTGATCAAAAAATTGTTTATAGACGCCGATTGCTTCCTGAATCTGACCTTCACAGCTCTCAGCATCAGCATGACAAGTATGTGCTTCTTTAAAGGTGGTTATCTCTCTAACTCGGATGAGGGACCGGGTATTTTTTCCTTCATAGCGAAAAGTATTGACGATTTGGTATGTTTTGAGTGGCAAATCTTGGTGTGAACGTATCCATTTTTCCATCATCGGGTAAATTGCCGTCTCCGAGGTGGGCCGAAGCGCTAATTTCACATCAAGAGGTGTAACTCCTCCATGAGTAACCCAATAGACCTCATCCTCGAAACCCTTAATATGTTCCGCTTCCTTCATAAATTGCTTTTCGGGAATAAGTAATGGAAATAAATATTCACCGTGAGGAATGGGTGTGCTTTCGAGTAAATTCCGCATAATTCGAAGCACGTTGCGACGGACTTTATATCCGTAGGCAAGCCACACTCCACAACCTTTTAAATTATATCGATAGTCGATGATTTCAGCCTTAAAAAGGACGTCGTTAAACCATTCGCTAAAATTATCGGTAAAATTGGGAAGTGCTTTTTGTTTATCATCATTTTTTGTCATACATTTTCTCAACTATTTAATTTATAATTCATTTGATGAGTTTTAATGACACATATAATATCTCAAATAATTTAAAATTCAAAATAATCTTTCCCATTTTGAATCTAAACTCTTTTATTATACATTATCAAATGGATAAACCGATTTTAAAGTAATTTCACGAATGAAAAAGAACTTGTACCGTTGCCTGCTTTTCAGATGGTAGAGAAAATCAGAAGTCAAGACCTAAGTTCTTTAGAACTTACCGAAGGTATTATTGATAGAATAAAGGAGATCAATTCTCTTATCGATTTCTATTAACTTCTACCTATAATTTACCACGAAGGATAACCCAAGAGGTGGATAAACAAATTAAACGAGGGGACTCTCTTGAACTTTTCAACGTTTGGAAAACCAAGAATCTTTTGAGAAATACCAAGTTCTTCTGCATTGAAATAATAAAAAAAGTAAAATATTAGAGATTATAATGAATCTAAGAAATTTTGCATTGTTTTTAACCGCTTTTCTCTTGACATCCGATTATCGATAGGATTATGCTCCCCATGGAGAGTTTCATAAAATGCAGGTTTTTCTTTATTCTGATAAATAATACCTATTGGTAATTTATCCTTTCTTTTTGCTAATTCCATTGCTCTCTCATAATCATCTTCGTTATCTTCAACTATTTCCGTATTCTTAGTAAAGAAAGCCCATGTATTTCTATAAGCAACAGCGGGCTGTAACACTTCCACAAAGGAAAACCCCTTATGTTCTATGGCTTTTACCAGTGTTTCTACCATATGATCTAATTTTCCCGGAAAAACACGGGCAATAAAGGTAGCATTACATTCCAGCATTAAGGATAGCGGGTTTAGCGGATCCTCTGGGCTCCCCTCTGGGGTAGAAGGTCCTATGAATCCTTTTTCACTTGTGGGAGTAAATTGTCCTGTTGTTAGCGCATACACCTGGTTATTGTGTAAGACTAAACTCATGTCTGAATTTCGTTTTGCTGCAAATATCGTATGAGATATACCCTCTGCTAAAGCATCTCCATCGCCCGAGAATGCAATCACCTTAAGCTCGGGATTTGCGAGTTTAATCCCTTGGACGGTTGCCGCAGGTCTTCCATGTAAAGAATATAAACCATGTAACCGGAGATAATCCCATATTTTTCCGTGGCATCCAATTCCGGCTGAGATTGCAAACTTTTCTCGGGAATATCCTTTCTCTTCAAGTTTTTGGATCGCCTTTTCAACGGATTTTAAAATGCCAAAATTTCCACAACCGGGACACCACGTATTCTCTGCATATGTTTCCAAACCTTCCTCAAGTTTCATTTTTAGATAACCTCCTTTAGTTTTTCTGATAAATTAATTGGATCAAAAGGGCGGGCATTATATTGATTGACTAGCTTTTTAACTTGAATTTGAGTCTTTCCTTTAAGAAATTCTGTAAATTGACCCCATTTATTTAATTCCACAGTAACAACGGGTTCACCTTCATATCTTTTTACGTCCCATACGGGGAAGGGTCGCAAATAAATGGGCTGAACAACAGTAGCCTTGATATCTCCATATTGAAGTGCTTCTAGGACACTCATCGTAGTTGAGCCCCAAGTAAAAATCACTGGACCACTGTCTCCGTATATATTCACCGTTTTCATATCTTTCATATGATCTATTAAAGTTTCCCTTTTACGGTACCGTTTATCGTGCATTTTAGTGGTCATCTCGGGATCTTCGGTGGTTATCCCCAATTCGTTATGTTCATAGCTATTCCACTTAATCAATTGTTCTGAAGGGGGAAATTTCAGCGGAGAAATACCATCATCTGTATCTAAATAGCGTTTATATTCGCTATTTCCGGTATATAACTTAGATTTTGCCCATTTGGCTTTTTCTAAATCTAAATCAACAGTCATATGACTTTCTGAGAGATGTTTTGAGGTTAAAAGAATTGCAGGGGATTGGAACTGACACGTCAGGTCGAGCAACTCAGCGGTAAGATAAAAAGCCTCAGAAATAGAACCGGGAGAAGCTACTATTCTGAGGAAATCTCCATGTCCAGCATTAAGTGCATATTGTAAATCGCCTTGCTCTGTATAGGTTGGGACACCACTTGCCGGAGCTGGGCGGCTCGTAAGCACTATAACCAAGGGAGCCTCGCTCATACCAGCTAAAGAATATCCTTCATTCATGAGTGCAAAGCCTCCCCCGCTTGAAGCAACCATAGTTTTCGCTCCAGAAAAAGAAGAGCCAATTGCCATGTTAATGACTGAGATTTCGTTTTCTGGTTGAACGACTGAAATATTGAATTTTTTTTTATGATCTGCTAAGAAGTGAAGTATGGAAGAGGCTGGAGTCATTGGATATGCATAATAGCAATCTAATCCTCCTGCAATTGCGCCTAAGGATAATGATTCATTTCCTGTTAGGATCGGTTCTTTTTGCGTTCCTTCTTCGAGTTCAAACTTTCCCCCTATCTCTGAATTTACGATATCATATATCTCAGCCGTATATTCAATATTGTTTTCCCATGTTTTTTCTGGAAGATCTTCTTTAATTATTTCTTTTAAAGTTTCTTTAGATTGACCTAAGGCTGCAGTCAGTACAGCAAATGCACCAACCCCATACATTAACTTTACAGCCTCATAATCCTTTGCTTTGGAGGAAAAGGGAACTCCAAATCCTTCTACATCTTCTTGGACATCCGAGTTATAAACAAGTATCCCATCCTCCGTTAACTTGTCCTTGTGCTTTTTATAGCTCCTTTCGTCTGAATTTACGATTATCTCTGCCTTTCCATATTGGCTGTTCACCTGTCTATTTGCTGTCGTTACTACGGAATAATTATGCCCTCCTTGAATTAAGCTCATATAGTCATCTCTTTGAAAGACATATCTTCCAACATTTGAAAACAATTTCGCAGCTAATAATCCAGATTTCTTTACACCTTCACCTGCTTTTCCACCAACAATGAATGTAAATACATCTTTTACTATTTTAGTTCACCTTTCTATTCAATAAATTTTATCGATAAACATTTAAAGTTATCTTTTATATTTTTTAATCCCTTTTTTCGATGAGTTTGGAACATGTCCGAATTTTTGATTCTTAAGTGAATCTTGCTCTCTTTGTCATAAAAAGTTGCATTTTTTAAAATAAACAACTGGCAGAGCTAACTAAAACGATAACTTTTAGAATTGAATGACTAAATTATAGTCTTTTGCTATAATAATTTTTAATCATATTATATCCAGATATCACGCTTCTTTTCAGAATTAAGGGTAGATATGATTAAAGTTGTTATAAATTAAAAAAAGCGGAATTATAAAATGTAAAAAAACTTATGCAAAAGACTATATATGATCGCCTTAAATATTGCCTCAAGAGGATACGGGGGAGATCCCTTCTTACTGGATCCCTACTCATCTTGGACCGTAAAAATCTTGTCCATTTT
Source organism: Promethearchaeia archaeon (assembly GCA_046483985.1). Lineage (GTDB taxonomy): Archaea > Asgardarchaeota > Lokiarchaeia > Sigyniarchaeales > SOKP01 > JAWOCD01. The sequence continues at coordinate 27,635 of JAWOCD010000040.1, read as the reverse complement.
GAGAGGAATCCCGTAAAACTCCAAATAATCTGATGTTCTTGCCATACTCATCTTGATATTCATTCCTTTTAATCTCTTTATTTAAAGAGATGTAATACAAGGATAATATAAGGGTTTAATATCCATATATAGTCTTTTGCTATAATAATTTTTATTCATATATATCCAGATATCACGCTTCTTTTCAGAATTAAGGGTAGATATGATTAAAGTTGTTATAAATTAAAAAAAGCGGAATTATAAAATGTAAAAAAACTTATACAAAAGACTATAAAAATTGGATTTTCGATTGATTTTGCATTACTCCGATTAATGGAATGATTATAGTGGCTTTTTATTTTGTTTGTCATTCAATTTTTCTTTTAAATATATTATAACCTAAAATTAGGAATAAAATCATAAATAATAATAATGCTCCAATATTGACTAAAAAGTTAAAAAGTTGTAAAGTAGGTCCTCCAAATGCTTGTTCAAATAACTGAACAGAATAGGTAAGAGGTAAAAAATATGCCACCATTTGAAAGATTATCGGCAGATCGCTTATAGGCTGGAAAACTCCACAAATAAAAACCATAAAAATACGAATTACTGTTGCGGGAGGCATTGCTTGAGGAATCTCTCGAAAAGGGGTTGCTAGGAAAACTCCAAAAGTGGAAGCCATAAGTGAAGATAATAATATAGCTGTAAAATATAGTAAAAAATTAATCGATAAAGAAAAAGAGAATGAAAAAATAAAAATGGTAAGAGAATAGAATGAGGATAAAATTAGTCCAAAAAAACATCCCGCTAAAATCTTCCCACAAATTACCGTTAGAAATCTTGTGGGGGTTGTAAGAACCATTTTTATGGTTCCTAACTGTTTTTCAAGAGGGATAGATACTGCATGGATAGCACCAGCCCCAAAAAAAATACCCATCGAAATTAAACCGGGAATTGTATTTACGAGACTTCCTTCATTCCCAGCGGAGAATGCTAAATATAATACTACAGGTAACAGAATCCCAAAAGTTAAATTTGGACCTTTTAAAAAGTAAAGTTTTAGATCTTTTAATGAAATATAAAGACATTTCTTAAATTCTTCAATTAATTTTTTCAATTCTTTTCTCCTCTTCGTTTTCATTTATTATTAATGATTACTCAGTCATTTGGTCTATGATTCTCACAAAAGCTTCTTCTAGTGTTGGTTTTATTGTATAAATTGATGAAATTATTATCTCATTCTCATGGATAAAATGAAATAAATCAGATAAGATCGATTGATCTTCAATTAATATCTTCAATCCTTTTTTAATGGTTTTTATCTCTCTTATTCTCTTAAAGCTTTGGACACTTTTTTTTATTCTTTCTTGAATTTTGGGTTCAACTTTTAATTCTAATTCAATTAATAATTCCTTTTGCAGTGTTTTTTTTAATTTATCTGGTGTTCCAATACTAATTATGTGACCATTGTCAATTATAGCAACTCTATCACAAAGCTGGCTAGCTTCCTCCATATTATGTGTAGTGAGAAATATAGTTACTCCTGTACGGTTTAATTTCTTAATTTTCTCTCGAATTTTTCTTGAACTCCGAACATCTAAACCCGTTGTTGGTTCGTCTAAAAATAAAATTTTTGGTTTATGAACTAATGCTATAGCCATAGTTAATAATTTCTTCATCCCCCCCGAATATGTACTTACTTTATTATCACGCCTTTCATATAAAGTAAATTCTTTTAGTAATTTGGAAGCTTTCCGCCTTCTTTCCTCTTTTCCTAAATTATGCATTTTTGCTTTAAACATTAGGTTATCCCACGCACTCAGCTCACCGTAAACAAATGGTTCTTGCGGTACAATCCCTATTAATCTCTTAGCGCTTACGGGTTCTTTTGAAATGTCGAATGTAAATATTTTTGCAACTCCAGAAGTAGGTCGGATTATCCCTGTAAAGATATTTGTTGTAGTTGTTTTACCCGCTCCATTAGGACCTAAAAACCCAAAAATCTCTCCATTTAAGACATTGAAAGAAATATTATCAAGGGCTAAAATGGAACCATAATTTTTCTTTAAATCCTCAGCGATCAATGCGTTTTTTACCGCTAAATCTCGACCTTGACTCTTTCTTTTTCTCATAATTCTGTTTTCTTCTTTTTTTTGTTGCTTATTAATTTTAGAGAGGTTTGAACTCCTCTTCAATTTTATTAAATGTTACTTCCTTTTTTTTGTTTCTAATTTTTAACGATCTGCGAAAGAAGTCCCCATCCCTTTAGGCGGGGAGACTTCAATAACAGATAAAAATACCTTAATTTGTAATGGAGAATTCAGCACAAAAAACCCCTTTCCTTCTGGGCATAGGATGGGGAATTCTATTATACGAAGAATTGCGAAAGAGCGACTGGTTCGGAGTTACATTGATTTTCGGGCGAAAAAAATATAAAGGGGGAGAACTCTAAGGCATAATCCCTCAAGCAGGGTTTTATGGCTTCCTTATCAGCTTTACCAGTTGTTCCAATTATATTTCAATGACGATAGAATTATTTAGCATTGTTCATTTTTTTTTATAGTTATTATTATTACACCTACTCAATATTAAAAGAATAAAAATGAAATATCACGATAAACAACAAACAACTGATATTCCAAAGAATTTTTATGTGGTTGTAGAAATCCCCTCTCAGAGTCGTAATAAATATGAAATGGAGGACGGTTTTCTAATGTTGGATCGAGTGTTACATTCTTCGCTTATTTATCCATTAAATTATGGTTTTATCCCCCAGACTCTTGCGAAGGATGGAGACGCTTTAGATGCCCTTATATGGACCCGATTTCCCCTTACTTCCCCCTCAATCGTGCAGGTACGCCCCCTCGCAATGTTAAAAATGATAGATGAGGCTGGAGAGGATAACAAGATTTTAACAGTACCGATTAATGATAACTTCTTTAGTCAGACTGAGGGATATGAAGATATACAAAAAGGGTTGCTAAGCGAAATTAAACAATTTTTTCGACGTTATAAGGAATTAGAGGAAGGAAAGGAATCAAAAGTCCAAGGTTGGTTTGGAAAGAAAGAAGCCAAAGATTGTATCCGTGACTCATTAGAAAGGTATAAGAACTCCACAAATTGAGATTTTCTATAATAAGAATAGAAGCACTTGGGAATAGGGTTTGAACTTTAGGAATACTTGAAATTAACAAATGTTGCTCTTAACTTATCATCGTGAGTTTGATTGTTTTGAGATATGAGGCTTTAAGAAAAGTTTTAAAGTTTGAATTTCTCCTCTTTGTCTTGGTGAATATTCCCATATAACAATTTATGAAATTTTACATGGTTTTTCCCCTTTTTGTCTGATTGCGATCCTTAAAACGCATTTAAGAATGCGAAATTTTTACGCCTTTTTAAAAAATGTGACGAATTTCGACGCGTAACATATTTAAATGATTATGTTTTTCAAACATCAAATTTATATTTCTTATAATGTTTTTCAAATTACTAAATGTGAATTGAAAATTTAGAGTGATGTCATATTTCGTTTGAAGATCTTAGTAAAAAACTTAGCAAATTAATGAATAATACCGAGGAAATTGAATTAAAAGACGTAGATTTATTTGCGGAATATCTCCAATTACAAGTGCTTCCCACAGTAGTCCAAACAGCTGCAAGAGCTACAGGAATGCCAGGAGCTAAGCAGCTCGGAAAAGCAGAATGGACTGAGACCGAATTTGAATTAGACCTTGAATATCCTGGTGAAATTGAGACCATTCAATTCATCAGAGAAAACGGGAAAACATGTACCATTGGCGGTGAAACTGTTCCTCCCTTTTATAACTTTCTTGGCTTAGAGAAGAAAAATCCTAATCCTCCATTGGTCACTTACGATGTATTTGACATGGGAGATAAAATGCATCTTCCCAAACCAATCAAGTTGGAATATGAAGAGGTCTTGGCTGATCCGGCAGAATGGGCAAAATTTGCAATTGATGAATATGGAGCGGAGTGTATAACTTTCCATAGTTTAGGGATTGATCCGGGTACATTGGATTGGCCCGTAAAGAAATCCAGAAAGATTTTTGAGGAAATCTTGCAAGCCGTTGATGTTCCGGTCCTTATTGGCTGTTCGGGAAACAAGAAAAAAGACGTGAAAATGTTCAAAGAGCTAGCAGCTGTCTGTGAAGATGATGTATTATTGCTATCTGCGGCAGATAAAGGGACATGGGAAGATGTAGTGCCTGTTGCAGTGGAATACGACCATAATTGCCTTCTCTGGACAAGTTTAGATCTCAACAATCAAATTAAAATGAATAAGGATGCTATGGAATTAGGGCTTGAACGTAAAAGAATTGTCATGGATCCAACTTGTGCTACTCTGGGGTATGGATTTGAATACTCCTTCAGTATTTATCAGAGAATGAGAATGGCTGGACTATTAGGCGAAGATACACTTGCCTTCCCAATCAGCGGAGGAACTACCAATGCTTGGGGAGCGCGTGAGGCTTGGATGTCAGAGGAAATGGCCATGGAAACGGGGAGTAGATGGGGAGCCCGAGAATACAGAGGACCCTTATGGGAGATTCTAAATGCTCTGTGTTTGGCGCTTGTAGGACTTGATCTTGCTATGATGTTTCACCCTGTCTCTGCAAAACACATGAAGGATATCACTAAAGAATTCTTCGCAGAAATTCCCGAGCATCTTGAAGAAGAAGGCTATTATGATTGGGTTTCTGGTCAAATAAAGCGTTAAAGTATTAAGAATACTTTTTTATTCTATATTTTTTTTTTAATCTTCTTAACCTATCTAATATAATCTAATACAACAATTCCAATATTTTTATGTTTAATTTATAATCTTTATATAATTTCTCTGTATTAATAATTTAAGACTACAAAATTTATCATAGACGGCAAAAGAAAACACCGTCCTTTAGGGCATGCTAGTTCAATATTAGAAGATATGAGAGATAAGTTTATTTTAGCTTTTGATCTCGGAACGGCTAGTTTAAGGGCGGCATTATTTGATATCTAAATCTTTTCCGAAAAACCGAAAGATATATTAATTAAAGATAACAATATGAAATTAGAGACATCCAAAGTGGATTTGAACTTGATAGATTGGAAAAAAACCGAAAAGAATGAAAAAGACCCAGAAGATTGAAGGATGCTTTCTTTTGGACTTTCGAGCTAAAATTAATGACCTTGAAAGACAATTAAAGGAATATAAAAACAATGAAGATATATATGCAGAAAAATTGGCGAAAAAAGATTTACTCTAATTCATTAAAAAATTTTTTAAATTCTAATATCTTTTCTTTTATGTCGCTTAATTCTTCCAGTTTTACATTTTCCCCCATAACCTCGTCAATGGCTCTCTCAACCATTTGTAAATCTCGAAAATAATCCATATTTTCATATTCTTGCTTATTTAAATCGTCAATCCATGGCTTCAGTTTGGGAATTGAATCGATACCCCGTTCTTTCCAAAATATCTGTTTTTTAAAGGCTTCAGTTAATGGTTTTAAGTTTTCTTCATTCCAAGATTGAATAACCCACGGAGCATATACGTGTAGCTTATCAAAATCTAATTCTAAATCACGCCGCCATTCGTACTGATGGTACCAGTTCGCAATTGCAATATAATTCTCATTTTGCGCTCTGACCTCGGGAAAAAATTTCCATCTGTTTTCCATTATATTCTCGGTTGTAAATGGTTTCCCTTCTCCATTTTGAAAAAAATATCCTATTTCCTTTTCAAGTGTTTTTTGCTTTTGGTCTATCTCCACATACACTTCGATTTGAGTGATATCTATTTTAGATTTTAAAATTTCATCTTGATATAATTTGAGAATAACATTTTTTGCTCTATTGGGATGGCATTTTCCTGAAAATATTGGATAATATGTAAAACAGTAAAATTGGTTACTTTTCTTGGACTTTTTCCCTCTGTGGATTTCAATCCAGCATTCAATAGGTTTAATATTTACATTTGAACGTAAATAATTGAAAAATAAGATTCCGTCTGCTACTCCTCCCACAACTATGACCACTATAAAAGGGATTAGGCCAAAGAAAATAGGACTTAACATTAAAGATACAGCTACATAAATGAGCAACCCTCCGGAAACGAGAAAAAAACCAATTAACGATCGAAAAGCTTCATGCTCGGTATCTTCTTTTGAAAAAAGAATGGAAGGTGCATGATTTAAGACAAGACCGATACCAAACTGACTGATAAAATCTTTAAATCCTATTTTCTTCCACTCTAGTTCAGACATTTTGAAACCTATTTATTTAATATGCTAATTATTTAATTATCTTAATAAATTAAAAACTTCCTATATTGAAATTTAAATACTTCTCTATAAATCTACCTTTTAAAATAATGAATTCCATACAAATACGAAAATGTCGGAAATCTGATAAGGATGAGATTATTAATGTATGTTTTCACTGCGGATATTATGGGGGGGATGCATCTCCTTACTTTTCGGATAAGAACTTATTCGGTCTCCTATTTTGCAGTTATTATCCTAAATATGAACCGGAAAATGGTTTTGTGGCTGTCACTCAAGAAAACAATAAAAGGAAAATTATCGGATATGCATTGAGCAGTTTAGATACCAAGAAATATGAAAAGATATATAAACAGAAAATCAAATGGAAGTTAATTCTTCGCTTATATATCTACACCTCTTGGCGATACCATAGCGATTTTCATATTGTGAGGAGATTTCTCAAAAATAGTAAACCAGAAACGGGAGAAACGATTAATGAAATAGCATATTGGGAAGAATATCCCGCACATCTACATATTGATGTTCTTAACCAATATCAAAGGAAAGGAATCGGGACTCGTCTTATAAAGTCACTTGAAGATCATTTAATCTCAAAAGGGGTTAAAGGAGTATGCTTGGGAACGAGCGAAAAGAATTATAAATCAATTCCATTCTATAAGAAGCATAATTATAGATTATTGGGAAAATCTCAAGGTCTTGGCTTTTGGCCAGAAGATAAAGAAATTCAAAGTCTTTATTTCGGAAAAAGACTTTGCTAATTGATTTTCGAACCATAGGGCAAAATTTATGCATTTCTCCTGTCTGAGAGGGCGTTACTTCTTCTTCATAGGTAGTTTCAATTACATTTTTTTTTCTCTATTCCTGCTCTCTCGATATTGGGATTGAACATTCTTTTGCCGATATCTCGGTTGTTGTGAGGTGCCCCAACCAGTCTGTCCTTTTGCTTTTGCTCGCTTTTTACTGTAAATGCCTCCAAATAAGAAGCATATAAGTTTTCCTATGAATATTGTATACATTTAATTAAATTCAATGTGTATGAAAAAATTGATGAGGTTCAAGGAATACAGCAATCCTTAGAAGCAAATAAATATATTATTATTTATTCACTAAAATTATCCAACATTTTACCCATTAGGAAGAGAGCTGCCTCCTTAGAGAGAGGGGAATTATTGTTTCCGCAACGACTTGACATGATACAGCCTGGACATCCATTATCTCCTTCGCAGCCGCAAGTTTCCATTAAATCATTGCTGAGAGCTGCCAATTGGTTAAAATTGTAATATAGTGATTCTGCAATTCCGATACCTCCTTTAAAGGCGTCATAAATGTAAATCACGGGTTGTTGTTCAATGGGGTCAAAATCGATGGATACCCCACCCAAATCCCAGCGGGATATTTGAGCAAGGGCGGGACTGATGGCAATCATAGCGTGTTCGATGGCATGGATTCCCCCTCCTAAATCCAATCCCTTCATCTCTAAATCTTTTTGATATTCAAAGGGAATTAAGAACCAGAACGCTTGGGTTTCAAATTCAATTAAAGGGATGTTCTCCAATGGCTTTCGGGAAATAATTTCTTGAGAAACCGTGTCTATCACTTTATAGGAATAATAATCATATTCGACCTTGACATTCCCAAAAAACGCGGTAATATTTTCGTTCGGGCCCGTTTGTTTCTCATCCAATACTTCCAAGGACGTAATTTCAGTATGTTTTAACGATTGAGTATAGTAATTCACATCAGCTTTGGAAATATACACAACTCTTTGATCTAAGTCTAATTCACTCACGACATAGGACTCTGCTTCATATAAGTAGACTGCTCCTGGATGGAGGTCACGAAATACATAGCTTTCATCCTCTGTGGTAAGTAATACATCTCCACCAGGTGTCTGCAGCATAACTTTATAAGCATTATCGGAAAGATTAGTTAAATTGTATTCTTTATTGGGATAAAAACCGCCTTTCCAGAAATATTTCTTTCCGCGCTGCATTAAAAGATCTTCTTCGCATAAAGCAATGAGAATCTCTTCGAATTCATCTTTATCGTCAAATTCAAATTTTGTATATTCATCTATAGTTAAGGGACTTTCTTTTGCAGCACAACATAGATGATTCTTTACGATGTATTGATTAGAAGTAGATATTAAGACCTCTTCTTCGATAGGTCCGAATAATTTCTCAGGGTTATGGATATAAAAAAGATCTAAGGGATTTTGCATAGGTACGTAGGTAGAAATAGAGAGGTTTGCCCCCCGCCCGGAACGCCCGATCTGCTGTTTAAAGCTTGAGATAGTCCCCGGAAATCCAGAACTGATCGTGGCGTCAAGGGACCCGATATCAATACCTAATTCTAAAGCATTCGTAGAGCTAACCCCTAGGACTTCCCTTTGCTTTAGGGCGTTCTCGATTTCTCTTCGCTTGGATTTTGAAATACCCGCTCGGTAACTCACAATCTTATTCTTTATTCCTTTTAGAGAATTACGAGTCCAAATTGCATGCAACTCTGCCATTTTTCGAGAAAGTGTAAAAGCCAAAGTCTGAATGTTCTTTCTTAGGTGACTTTTGTATAAATTTTGGGTCTCTTGATGGGCAGAGCGATATTTATTTGAGGTCTCATCGTAAGGAAGGTCCCAGAGGATAACTTTCTTTGGGCCAGAGGGGGATCCGTCTTCATCAATCACTACAAAATCTTCCCCAACAAGTTTAGAGGCAAACTTCCCGGGATTTTTTATAGTTGCACTACATAATATCCATATGGGGTTTACCCCGTAAGAGCCCAGAATGCGCTTCAGCCTGCGAAGAAGAAATGCAAAATTACTGCCAAAAATTCCGCGATAGATATGAATCTCGTCTAACACAATGTATTTTAGATTTTGACAGACCCGATGCCATTTTTTTTTAAACCAAGGAAGGTAATAATGCAAGCCATAGGGATTTGTCATAATGATATTTGCGTCCCTTAAAATTTTCCGTTTCTGATACGAGTCTATATCTCCGTCATAGACGCCCACCCGATCGAGATTAATTTTGATATCTGACATTAGACTGGTCAAAGTGGTATACTGATCTCGGGTTAGTGCTTTCGTAGGAAAGAGGTAAAGCGCCGTGCTGTTGGGGTCCTTTGAGAGATGATCTAATACCGGTAAATTATAACAGAGCGATTTTCCCGATGCGGTGGAGGTCACAATCACTGTATTTTTATCCCTTCTAATAGCATTTATGGCCTTGGTCTGGTGAGCCCATAACTTAATTTGGTTTTTATGTAACCAATATTGTAATCTCTCCCATAAGGGTCTATTTATTTTCCCGTAATTCGCCTCCGTCGGATTAATATGCTCAATATGGGAAATTTGATCGTCATAGAAGTCCTGCGATTTGAGATACTTGATAAATTGCTCAAAATCTACCATAAGAAGGTCATATAGAATAGTATTATACTTATTATAAATCATAATAGAATATGGAATTTTTGATTTGTTAAAATCTCATGTTCACAGCAAAATATATAGCTAAATTATTATGCTAATTTTATTTCTAATAATATAAATAAGGAAAAAAAAGATAAATAAAATGGACTCGGACAAGAGAAGCAATATTTTGATTGCATTAGGTTTGATCTTAATAATTTTAGATTGGACCTTACTATTGTGGTTTCCTTTTATGTTCTCAACGACATTTCTTGGACTTTGTCTGTTATGCACCGGGATCTCCAGTAAAAATCGTGCAAAGAGGATGGAAAAAAGGAGATGGAATTATTCGGAACGCCAAGAGAATCGTCAAGCTAATATAAGACCCCAATATCAACGCAACCAAAATATAAGAAGAGAAAATGTGATAGAAACAACTTATGAAGAGGAAGTAAGCTCGACAAAACCAAATGAGAGCCATCAATTTTGTCCGTTATGTGGAGCAAGAGCGCGTGGAAAATATTGTCCAGAATGCGGATCTAAGATCGATTATTGAATTTTTTTCCAAAATAAAGGCTTTCTACTTTTTCCTCCTCTGGTCAAAATCCAAGCAACTATTTTTTTAACTTTTTTATTAATTTGAACATTTTCAGGTATTTTTTTCGGAATAAGACGTCATTGATATCCGATTGTAATTTAAGTTTCTCTCTATTATAGGGCTGCCACCATGGATCCTCTTTAATTTTCCCGTTATCAATGTGGATGTGATGGGGCTCCAACAGTTCTTCAAACCCGAACTTACCGTGAGTTCGTCCTATCCCACTGTTCTTATTGCCGCCCCATGGTGTATGCGGTAATCCATACGTATAGACATGATTATTAATGGCAACTGTTCCCATAGTCATTTGCTTTGCAATTTTTTCTCCATTCTCGAGATCGGTGGTCCAAACCGAACCAAATAGACCAAAACTGGTATCGTTAGCCATTTTAACTGCTTGATCACTGGAAGAAAACTTTAGAACTGTTACAATTGGACCAAAAATTTCCTCTTGAACGGCGTCCATATCTTGAGAAAGATTAATAAGAATTGTGGGTTCAAAAAAGTAGCCCTTTAAGTCATTTCTTTTCTTTCCTCCAGTAAGAACCGTAGCTCCTTGCTCTTTTGCCCTCGCTACATGATCTTCCATATCTTTTAATGCGCTTTCATTGATGACGGGTCCTATAGAAATTTCGGGATCGTCCCAATCCCAACCTTGTTTTAATTTTTCCGCCTTTTGTTTAAACAACTCGAGAAAATCATCATAAATTTCTTCTTGAACATAAATCCGTTTAATCCCAGCACATGTTTGCCCCGCATTTACAAAGCTTCCCCAGATTGCACCGCTCACAGTCCTTTTAAGAGCCGTATCTTTCAGTATTATCATGGGACTTTTTCCTCCCAATTCTAACGTAACGGGTTTTATCTTTTGAGACGCCATTTCCATAATCCTTTTTCCCACGCCAACACTTCCGGTAAAGATAATTCTATCAACATCAGATTTTACTAAGGCAGATCCAATTCGGCTCCCTCGTCCCGGGACCACTTGAACTAAGTTTTTAGGAAATCCTACTTTTTCCAATAACTCTTTCATTTTTAGTCCGATAAGCGGTGTTTCCGATGAGGGCTTAAGAATTACCCCGTTTCCAACAGCGATCGCCATTACGATTTGACTAAATGGAATTCCGAACGGATAATTCCACGGAGAAATTATTCCAAGTACACCTAAAGGCTGCGGATGGATGTAAGAGGACCGTCCCATATACCACATGGGAATTTTCATCCCGGTGAATTCAATTTTTTCTGGTTTAAGCACCTCTTCTAAGACATCAATGGTATATCTTATAGTTCCCAAACCAGCGATAATATCGGAATTGATTGCCTCAATCCGGGGTTTGCCCGTTTCATTATGGATAATCTTAGCGATATCATCCATATTTTCAGAAATATACTCTAATAACTTTCTCATTAACTCTTTTCTTATTTGTAATCTAGTTTTTTTCCATGTTGTCTGTACTTTCCGCGTTTTTTTTATGATATTTATCAATTCTTCTGATTTCGTTTCTTTTATCGATTCATTAATTTTTAAAGTTGCGGGATTAAGTGATCTTATCATTTTCATGATCTCATCTACTAAATTTTTATGATTGTATTAAGAAAACTAGAAATACGATATACAAGAAAGTTAGTCTTTTAATTTATAAATTTTAAAAAAGAAACGCTGTTAGGGCTCTTTAAATTTAAATTATTAGCTTGAAGGGGATCATCCAAGAATAGGAAAAAGAAATCAATAATCATTTCTGAGATCTGAGCTGTTTATTCTAATCAAATTTAGTAAATGTGTCCAAAAATATCAAAAAAGAGGGGATAAAGCAATTAGAAGAAAATACTATCAAGCTCTTTACTCATAATGAATCTACCGTAGGGACTACGGTGAATGTGTTTGGAGAGGATGTCAAACTGATGTTATGTCAGCAATCCTCAATATATTACGAATCCACGCCATCTATGCCGTGGTAGTTCAATTCTCTACTATTCCCCATATTATCTATTATTTTCATAATTTTATAATGTTTATAACTTTTAAAACCTTATAATATAATGAAAAAAAAAGAGTTTTCTGAGAAGGCTTACAATGATTAAAATATCGATGACTATAGTTGATACGGGCGGACAAGAGCGTTTTAAAGAGATCAAGAAGGACTTTTTTAAGGGAACTGCTGCTGCCGCAATTGTATTTGATTTAAGTCGCCCGGAAACTTTTAAAAAAGTGGATACTTATCATAAAGAGCTTCGAAAAATTACAGATAATATTCCCATAGTTCTAGTGGGAAATAAGTCAGATCTTAAAGAAAGCATAGGAGAAACTGTTTCTCGCGAAGAGATCTTAAAAAAAGTTAATAATTTTAACCTTTTTGAATATATTGAGACTTCCGCTTTGGAAAATAACAATGTCGATGTATTGTTCAATCGGTTGGCTGTTATGTGCTTGTTTGATTTACGACCCCGTTTAGGAGAAATTCGAGGGGAGGGTCATTTTACATTTAAAGTTTTATTGGCAGGACCTGCAGCTGTTGGGAAATCCACCTTGATTAAAACGTTTATTGATGACGATTTTTCCGAAAATTATCAACTCACGATTGGTGTTGATTTTAAGTCCCATGATTTTAAGATCATGAGGGAAGAGCTTCCAGAAGAAGTTAGAACCATTATAATCGAAGCTGTGGAAGCTTACGGGGGAAAATTTAAAACTCCAATTGTAAAACGTCCCCCATCTTCTCAGAAAGCATCCCTTGCGGAAAGATCTAAAGTAAAAGACCAGGAAAAAGAAAAACCAAAAGAGAAGACTCCTCAAAAAGCCTCAAAGATTGAAAAACAGCCCGAAATAGAAGTAGAACCGGAAAAGAAGAAAATATTAACAAATAATTGGATTTATTTTATGGTGATTGTAGTCTTAGCAGTTGTTTTTGGCACGTTGCTAACCCATTTTGTCTTTTAATTTCAATATCCTTTTTGTTTGTCACAAGGGTTTTAAATATAGAGGACCTGAGATGCCATCATATCTGCCACGTGCACTACCGTGGCAATCTTATTCATGGCGTTTGGTTTATATTTGCTCCATGATCCGTGATGAAAAATTATTCCACGCTCAATCTCTCGATCAGCTGGGAGATTAAATTTCCGTACCACGCCTAATGCGCTTTCTACATGAGGGTCTTTTCCCGAATATTGATATTTTAACTGGATATATCTTTGTATGTCTCGTAAGGCTGTTCTCGAAATTCGAACGCGGCGACCTGGGATGCTCTTTTTATATCCATAATATGATATTTTCCCAAAATCGTGGTAGATCGCGGTTAACACAACCCTCTTAAGATCAGTCTGGTTATGCATGGTTTTGTGCAAATAATATGCATAATTTGTCACCAAGAGAATGTGGTCAAATAATCCTCCTTGATATGCCCCATGATGCCCCCCTAAAGCGGCGGGGTATTGTTTTGCTTCTGTGAGGATAAGTTCAAGTTTATTACGAGTTATTTTGTCTAAATTTACCTTTTCAAAAAACTCTTGAAACCCGTGGCACTCAAAATGGAGATTTTCTTCAATCTCTGGAGAAATAAAGTGATTGAGATCTCCATTATCTTCGAGGCTAAGCAGTGCATTTTCCCGTTGCTTTATTAATTGCTTGAGACAAGTGCACGCAAAGTGATTATCTTGGTCAAATACATGCTGAAATAACACGGCGAGGTGTTTGCAAAATTGTCCTCTCTTTTTTCTTCTATGTAAATAATCGGAGCAATCATGCTCTATGCTTTTGGAAAATACTCCATTAGATAGATTGAGATTCAACTTATAAGGTACTACTTTACTACCTTGAATAGTCGCTTTAACGATTGACTCGGATTTATTTATTTCTATAATGTTCAGCGAGGATTTTTTAATACGCTGTGCTCTTTTAAGGGTTCGCGGATCCGTAACTTGCTTGAGTAATGTCTCAAATTTTTTTCGCATTATTATGATATTCCTCCATCTCTATTAAAAAATGAGAAGGGGCTAATTAACTTAATTATTTACTAAAGACCTCTTAATTGCGAGAAATTGATCTACCTTGAATTTTATATTAGAAAAAAAGAGTATAAAAAAAAAGAAAAAGTTAATTTAACAGACCGATTTATAATAATCCTTAATCTGCTTTACGCTTATCTAATTCCAGACATTTTATAAAGCTGTCTCAACGACATACTCATGATATACTGTTGAATTTGTCGTGAGCCGCCAACAATTTCTTGGATTCGGGAGATGTTCAAATAATCATGCATCATAGTGTTATCACAAAGGCCTGCCCCGCCCATTGAATTTGCGGCTTCATAACAAACCTCTTTCGACAGTTTAGTACAATGATACTTCATTTGACTTGCCGATGCTACGAGAGCTTGTGAGATGTTCTTTGGAATCTCTCCGCCGAACTTCTCCATTTTTTCGTCATAAGATTCAGCGAATCGCATTAATGCGAGAGTTAAATTGGTTGTTCTAGCCCAGAGATCAGTAAGTAAGAAACCGACTCCTTGGAATTTAAGTATAATCTGGTCAAACTGTTCTCTGTTATTTGCATAAATTGCTGCATGTGTAACAGCTCCCCAGCATTCTGCTAAACTCATCATTGCAATACCGATGCGTTCTGGGACTAATCCTTCGAAAAGATGGGCACGGCCCTTTCCTACTCCACCTAAAACATATTCTTCAGGGACTCTCAAATCCACTAATTCTTCTTTTCCGAGATGGAGTTTAGGAACCCATGGTATATAGATTCTGTCACAATTCCAGCCGTCCCATTCGGTGTTGACCAAAAATTGAGCCATTTTACTACCGACATTTTTCTCTGCAGTCGCATAGACCACTGCCCAATCGGATCGTGGGGCGTTGGTATTATAGATTTTCGTACCATTTAGTATAAAACTTCCATCCTCTTGCTCCTCACATTCCGTAAGCTGATGAACTGCATCTGATCCGCGCTCTGGTTCAGTAATTAAAATACATCCCGCCGATTTTCCGGTTACCATATCTTCCAAAGCTTCTAATCGTACTGGAATTTCCTCATGGTGTTCGATCAATGGATTGATCGCAAGGACTGTGGCTCCTGCACCCATTGAAAATTGCGGATCGAACATATCTACGGCGATATAACGCATAATTTCCATTGCCATACCCCATTTATCTCCATAATCAACGTTATCAAGCATTGCAAATTGATCTGCTCTGTCTATGTATCCTTCTTCTCCAAAATCTTCGATCCAATCGTAAATATCTTCATCGGGTCCGTGGGTTATATCGTTGTTTTTTTCATACCGACGGCAAAATTTTTGAACCTCTTTTAAGAAATTGAACTCATCGGGTTCCAATAACGGAAGCATGTTTGTATTCAAAAACTTATATCGGTTCTTTAAGCTCAACTTATCTAAAATCTCATCGTTGATGGCTTGCGTTTGAAATTTAGTTCTTTCTTCATCTGACATTTTTTTCATCTACTTTTTTTTCGATTTTTTCAATATAAACTATTTTAGTTTATATTGTATTTTTTAAAAAATTTTTTAAAAAAAGGAAAAAATATATAATAATTCAAATCCCAGTTAATTCAAAAGAAAAATCAGTTTTGGATTAGACAAAATTCAATTTTTGATTTTGTCAATTCGGCGGTTTTTTTTTAATTTTTTGCTACCTTTTATTTCAAACGCTCTTAATAAATCAGTTTTTTGATCCTGCTCTTGAATTTTTTTGCGATAATTAAGCCCGTTTCAAAGGGACAACTTTTTTTGAATTGTATCACGGAAATATAATTTTCTTCTATGCCCGCCAAGCTTAATATTCCAAACTTCTCGAGCGTGACGAGTTCATTGATGGTATTGTTTCCTATGAGAAATCTCCCCTCCAGTAATCGGATTATTTCCGACAACACCTTCTCATCTAAATTGGATACGATGACCCGTCCCGTTTGCGTTAACAGTGCAGAGGAGATAACAAACGATGAAAATGTATGAAGTTCATTAAAGACCTTTAAGATATCATTTCTAATTTCTTCTGAGATCATATCTTTACTATTATCCAGGATTTCGTTGATATTTTGTTCAAACTCGCTAAATTGAGAGATCTCACCCCCATAATTACGGTTTACATAGGAAATATCGTATTTCTCTAAAAATTCATTTTTAATTTCAATGAGTTGTTTCCGCAACTCAACTAAGTTGTCCGTACGGTCGCTAAATAACGCAAATAACAGTTCTGTGTCATCTATTTTCTCAATCTCGAAAATAAAGCGAAAGGGTCCTACTTCGATCTCGTTTAATTTATGCGTTTTCAGAGTTTGTTTTACAAAGGAATAAATCGCGCTGAGAAATCCGCTCGTTAATTTGATGTTAAAGATATCTTGAAAGGCCTTATAAAAAATTAATTCCCCAGTATCAGCTTTCATGATAAAAATATTCTTAATCATGATGGGATCAACTTAACATCAATTAATTACTCTAATAGAATCAATTAAACTATTAAAATACTAGCAAAAGAAAATGACAAAAACAAAAAGATATAAAATTAGAATCCATCAAACTTAGCCCATTCGTCATCCTCATCGAATTCATCCTCATCGTCCGTATATTCATATGTTTCGTCCTCATATTCCACATAATCATCCTCAAAATCTGTCTCTATCTCATCTTCAAAACTGAATTGATCCAAATCTGTGGAGACTTCTTCTTCCGCCATTTTTGATTGAATTTCCGGAATTTCTTCTTTCTTTTCTTCCTTCTTTTCTTTTTTCTTTTCGATAAGTTTTAAATAATCTCCATGAATTTTAATCGTAATTGGAGTTTCTTCTTGTAATAACCGAACAACCACTTCCTCGCTTGTTGAGCTGTCATGGGGCATTCGTAAGATTTTGGCTTTAGACCCTTCAAATACTCCGCTAATGATCTCCACTTTGTCACCCACTTCGAGAAACTCAGTTACGGACCGTGGAATTAACACGTGTTTAATCTCATCTAACTTAATTTGTCCCACAATTCTTCCTTTAATATGGGAAATGCCTTGAATAGCAACTTGGACATCGCGTTTCTGGGAGGCTTCTAAAAATACATACCCTGGTAATAGCGGACTTACCAACATTGCTTTAATATCAGGAATAGTATCCAAAATTTTAAAACGATAAAATATCTGTTTTAAGACATTACTTTCTTGATTAATCGTAGTGCGTACAGCAAAGAGCGTGGTCAGATCTTCATCTTCATCCTTTTTTTCAGATTCTATGATCCCTTCCACATCTATCTCTTTTCCTTCGCTATCCTTTATTTTTTGTTCTTGTTTATCCACTGTCCTCATTCCACCTTTCTTTTTTCTTTTTCCTAAATTGATTTAAGGTTTTTTAAAAATTAAATTAGAAAAATAAGTTCAATAATATATTAGCATTGCTCTCTAAAAAACTTTTGGTTTATTCCCTATATGTTAAGAATTAGAATGGACTCCTAAAAGTATATAATTTATAAGAGGATTTAAAGAACTCAGTAGCTATTTATGCGTTCCAGAATTTTTTTCACGAGTTTTTCTACAGCCTCATCTACATTTTCATCGGTAAGGCTTGAAACTTTTATATAATCAAAAAACCCGTGTTCTTGTTGTATTTCCTTTGCATATTCATCATCGATTTGAATTTGATCCTTTAAATCCCACTTAGTACCAACAAACAAAATGGGGAGATCTGGATCGGATGTTCGGCAAATTTCAATCCATTGATCAATTCGTTCCAAGGATTGAAACCGGGTTAGATCAAACATTAACAAAGCTCCCTTTGCTCCCTTGGCGTAAGATTTTTGCAAGAAACGGAACCGATCTTGCCCTCCAAGGTCCCATAATTGGAGCGATATATTTCTGCCGTTTATTACCAAATCTTTTGTAAAAAATTCTACGCCGATCGTCATTTTGGTGTCTTCCAGAAAGACATCATCTATGTAACGGTGTAATAGAGTAGTCTTCCCCACACCACCTTCACCAGCGGTGATAACTTTTATTATTATCGGTTTTGACATCGTGATCAGTAAAACTCTTGATCAGAAATAATTATTTATCTAATAGATTAATGTAATTTAAATTTGTTTTATTTCTAATTATAAAAAACTAATTATGGATTGAAAAAAAGTTTACGCATTACGATAACTTTTAGAAATCAGAAAGATTAAAGGGAAAGACTAAGAATTTTTAGTAGGAAACAATCTCAATTCCCTCAATTCGCGTGAAGAGGTTAATATTTCTGGTAATTATCTTTTTAATTCCATTTGCAAGCATGATCCCACCATAAGTACATCATTATCGTCAATAATTTTTCCTTTTTGTTCTAAATCATCAAAAATTTCAGAGGCCTTTTCTACCTCTTTGAACCCCCGAGAAAATATTCCATACCGGAGATGAATTTTAAACTTAATATTTCCACATCTTTTTTGGATTTTTTAAAAGAAAACATATGATAGTTATTAGTTATGGCTTCCAGTATTATCAGCCGAGATGATCTTCCGAGCACACTCCTTGATATATGTTTGAGCTTCTTCATTTTCGTGATAATAAGAAATTAATACTCTATGGTGCCGCGCCAATTTTTTGATATATGAATTAGTTTTTGCTTGTAAAAGGTTAATTCTCTCACTTGGCTCGGCATTATTATCTATTATCCGAATGTATTTTGGGTCTTGCATATCTTCTTCTTCTCTGGTGATGGAATCTGCAACATTAACATTGACATTGACAGAGTTAACAGGATCATACCGTAAAAATGACCAATGATTAATAATCTCCGTTTTTTCCTTTAAAACCTCATAACATTTTTCCTCTTTATCGCAATACTCCGTTTCCTTCGCCTCTGTCAGATTATCGAACCGATAACAGTTTTTAATCGGTTTTCTATAGGTAATCCTTTCATAGAGATTATGCAAGTCCGATTTCTCCTTTTCGGAAATCTCTTGAAATTCCAAAAGCTTTTGAACGCTGGTAAAGAAGTTCCTTTCGGTGAGGTTATAGAACTTATTCTGGAACCATTCCGAATCCGCGGTGTCGAAATCTTCTCTGGTAGGTAAAAAGAAGGGCATTTTTATCTCATCTCTGTATTTTTCGATAAAGTTTCTATATATTTTTTGCAGTAAGAGCTCGTATCCAATAACGAATCTCCCGATCATTCCCAAAAAGATAAAAATTGGGAATGAGATGTTTTTAGGTAAACGGGTAAACTCATTCTTTATACGGTATATTCTTGTCCCTCTTTTGGTAAAAGGACGCCATCAAATTCTCCCTCAAACCATTCCGGATGCTCCGTGTGTACAGGAATAATCAAATCTGGGTCAATTGTATTTACCGCCCATCGCAAACCTTCTTTATTTACATGACCGGAAGAATGGTATCCTTCCGTGAAAACAGGATATTCTACGCCATTCATCTGTTCTAATGACATGCCATGGACGTTAAATCCGAAGAATTCAAGCCAGTGGTAAAATCGCACGAAATCAAACTCCGATTCCTCGCTGAATGCTTCACTTGAGGAATAAATGTAGGTTCCCGTGTTGGGTCTGATGTCTAATAACTGTTTTAGATCGTAAAATGATAAGCAGAGGATATATTGTTCTGGGGCATCTTTTATCTTTTGAGGGTCAACTTGGGTAAAGTACTCGCCGAATAACCTTGTATTTTCCATTTCCTCATCCTCTGGTTGTAGAATATAACCTTCCCACGTCCTATGAGAACCTTTTAACTTCTTTAATAGACGAATTTTGTTTGAATGGTCTTGACCATCGGCGCATTCCAATGCCTTTAACAGATACCCGATTTTACCGGGGATAACCAGTTGACGCCCGACATCCTCCGCAATTTTTTTAAAAGTTTCCAACCGTTCAACATTTCGATTAGAAAAGTTCACTACGACTAAATCTTGTGCAGCTTCAATTGTGCTCAGACAGTTCTGATAGACGGTTTCCTCGGAAATAATGTAATCGTCTTCTCTGGTCACCCGGGTTCCTTCAATAATTAAAATTGATGCATCTTTTGCATTTTTGATGAATTTTTTGCTCCGCTCCCCTTGCCGACCATGTAATCTGAAATCTCCCGTATAGGCGACCGTCGTTTCTCCCTCAATGAGATAGGCGGTTGCCCCCAAAATGGAATGATCCACAGGATAAGATTGGATGTGAAATTGGGAATTAAAATCTGCAAGCGGAGAGACGTCTATCCCGTTAATGCATTTGGTCTTAGCCTTTGTACAAGTTTTCATAAAAGTATTCAAATCAGGAGAAAGAGAATCTACACTAAAAAAATGACGTCCTATATAGTGGTCTGCATACGTTGATTTGATTACTCTGTTATCTTTCTCTTTTTGTTCCTTCTCACCAAAGAAAGCCGCTTCATTACTAAGGCTAGAATTCGAGGAATCGAGGATTGCTTTCATTAAGGCAATACTTGTGGAGGATGCGATAACGGGAATATCCCTTCGCAATAACCCAATATTTCCGAAATGATCCATATGAGCATGACTGAGTAACACCGCTTGAATATTAAGGGTGGGGTACTGCGAAACAAAGATATCTCCGGGGATTAAATCTCTCCGGTAAATATTTAACTTCGGGATGAGATTGAGAGTTAAATAGTCATAAATTCCACGTGATCTCCGTGGGGTCATAAAATCTTGAAAATATTCCCTCTCTTTTGCGAAATTCATCCCAAAATCAAGTAGAATCCCCTCTTTTTCCTCCTCCAGATAAATCTTAGTTCCCCCAATGGTTCTGGCTCCATCATAGACAGTTATAGACGTCATTTTTTTTATGTAATTCTTAAAAACTTTTTCTTTTATTTAATTTATCTTCGGTTTTTCACATATAATTATTGTGAAACCGTCTATTTTAGGATTATTAACTTATCAAATTTAACAAATGTATTTAATTATGATACCGAAATTGAATTTTTTCCTTCCCATTTTCTTTTACAAGGGTGATATTCCTTTCTTCCGAACAAAAATCCAAGGCAAATCGTCGAATTTTTGCGGCATTTTCCATTAATGCCCGATCATCTGGAATGTATTTAAGAAAATTTTCGCTACATATTAAAATAAACTTTTTCCGGGCGCGTGAAGTTAACACATTAAAACGGTTTAAATCGTAAATAAATTCCGTCTCAGCCATTAATTGATCCTTGGCGGATATACCGATTGAAGCAATAATCACATCCCTGGCCGACCCTTGAAATTTTTCCACCGAAACCACGGTTGTTTTTAATATATTCATTAGTTTTCGCTCGGGAAGAAAGTTCAACTGATACCTAACAAAATAGTCGTAAACCTTCTTAATAATTAACCGACCTTGCGCATTATGGGGCGCTACTACGCCTATTTTTTCTTTCCAGAAATCCAACTCTGCGTTTTCCAATTTTTCTGGGGTGATTTCAAAGTCCGGCATAATCATCAAGTAATATCCCATAATAAACAAGGTAACGATTTCCGCTTCTAGTTCACTGACTGCTGTTTCATACTTTTTTCCGTGGACAAACGCCCCCATAATAATCGATGGATCTAATGCCTCTTGAATCCAGTCAACAATCTGAAGTGAGTGCGTTTTATTCCATGCTTTGATGTTTGCTAAATCTCCCCTAATCTCTGCATCGCTGTTCGTCTTCGGTATGATCTCATTCTCATAGATGTTTAGAAAATTGGTGAAATCCACAATCTTTTGATTACTGCGATAATTGAACTCCAATTGCTTATTAGCGACATCATGATAGTCGCAATAATAGCCGAACAAGTTGTCAAGGATGGGTTCTAATTTTTTAGGCGGTTTCACCGGTTGCACGGGAGGAAGTTGTTTCTGGTCACCCACGATGACAACGTTTGTGAGATCGTTTAATTGAATTGTGCTCTCTTTTCCCCCTTTATCTGGAACTTTTTCCATATATAATTCTTCTAACTCATCGAGTGAAGTTATTTCGTTTCCCGACTTTGCATTGGGGTGGCGAGATAAAATTTGCATTTTATGCTTTTTAACGTATTGGAGAGACGCAAGGAAATAATTTACTGGAAGCTGGGATGCCTCGTCCACTATTATGAGATCAAACTGAAAATTATCCTGATCTATGAATTTAAAATCTCCATAAGTATTTTCGTGTAACTGTACCAACTTATGAGCGTTCCCGAACAAGATCAGATTATTTTTATCCTTACAAAGGATATCCGCCAACTGCTCGGACGTTTCCTCGCTAATCTCCTCTTGTATGGTGGATTGATCTGGATCCACCGAGCTGGGAGATCTTTCAGCCGTGAGACTCTTGTTCCCTGAGGAAAATGTGATATCCCAATACGTTTCGTCAACCGAAGGCCGTTCCCTATTATTGGATCGCATAAATGCACAAGTGGATCGGGCCGCCGTGGTAGGACCTCCATCGAGATTTTTACTATTTACAATATTTCGAAGTACAACTCGTAAAGCAGCGTAAGAAAACGTGGTAACTAATATCTTAAGATTTCCTTCCGTTGAATTTCTAAGAATAAATTCGTCTATTAAGGCTGCGATGGTTTGGGACTTTCCCGTGCCAGGAGGTCCTTGGATACCGTAAATGGGATGGTTAAGACTTTCGAGAATACTCTCTTGTTGGGAAGGATCTGGCGTCGGCGAGATTGATGTCCACAATGGGGCAGAATGTTCCTTATATTCTGGCAATAGATAGGGGGCGTACATATATACATCTGGTAACCAGCTTTCATAGGGGAACTCCTTTGGATAGCTAAAATCCTTTCTATTGCTGATTTTCCACCTATATGCAAGTGCTTTTCCCAGCCAGCTTTTTCCGAAATTATAATTCTTGAACAGATTCTTCAATTTTTTCTTCCAAGGATTCGATGCCCTGGGATATATGTGAAAGGTATCTTTGATCGTTACGGGTTGAGAATATCCATCCGATTCGAGTTCCTTTTGTTCCAGGAGTATTAATTGTTCTCGATACAATTGTTGAAGATCAGGTCCCACAAAATCTATAGATGACTTCAAGTCATCGAGGTAATATTCGAGGATATTATTACTCCACGGACGGGTTCTAACCTGCCAATGGTCATCTCTCCACTCCATCCGCTCTATGACGACCCGCCATTGATATAATTTAAAACGTGGCTGGTGACGGATAAGTTCTGGAATAAGGGTGACCCAACTTCCCTCGCCGATTTTCACGTTCGAGGATACACCTCTCAGTTGGAACTCATAGTAAAAATTATTATACCGACCGCTTGTAGTGGGTATCATTGTAAGCTTTTCTGTCTTAGCCGACTCCAACCGACCGATCCCAAATTCTGGAAAAAGGGACCTCAACCTATCTTTGTCCAATTTATCACGTGCAGCAGTATATTGTTCGAATAGATGCCACATTTTTGCAATTTGATGCGTCCCTTCCCTCAGATCGAAATCAAAAAAGTCTTCTATGGGTTTTGGCTTATTATATCCCGCAATAAAACGTTTTCCGAGGTTTTGAAAAATCTCCCGTAATTTATCAATGGTCCGGACCTTTATTATCATTTGTTTGATAAGGTCGTTTTTTTGATTATTCGCTTCCCTTGCTTCATTTTTCTTTTTATGGGAAATATACTTATACCATTGCTGGAAATCAATATAGTTAAAATGCTTGTTCCAAAAAACGTGGTAGAACGTTTGTTCCCTTCCGCCGAAATATTTTTCGAATCGTGGTCGAGTAGAAAGATAATGCGCTACACCATGCCAGGTATAATTAATAATTAACGGGACGCTTAACGTGTTCTCTGCAAACGCACGGAGATCGTATATCTTTTTATGATGATATGGATGTTCTACCGACGATTCGGATGGATTAAACCATCGAATGATATAAAGCATTTTTTCCCGTAATGCGGGATCATCGTTTATGTAATCCAGATTGCGCTCCAGAAACTCTTGTAAGTGATCCATTTGGATCCAAGACCAATAATATACCGCCGAATTTAGAAAATCCTCTTCAGTGGAAAGGAAAAATTCCAAGGTCTGTATAAAAATGATGATTGCATGTAAAAGAGTGATGAGTCGCTTAGCAAACTGATTTTCGCTCTTTCGGGTAAAATTCTCATTGATGAGGGCAAATCGTAGGTTTAATTTGTGATAACTGCTCTCCCCGCTCTTGAACCGTTTCTCAAGAATAAGCCAAGGGTATCTCTTATTTTCTCGGTGCTTTATGAGATATTTTAAGGAATTTCTAAATTTTGAAACTTGTTTTTGTATTTTGGTATTACTGAAGTTGATACTATCCAATATTTCATCCAAATTATTAAGTACGCCTTGATAGGGCAAATTCCCTTCTAAATATTTGGTCCACACCGTCCACCATTGACCAAATTTGGTATACCTAGAATTCCACCTCGCGAGAAAGATGTTTAAATTAAAGGAAGTTGCGCTCACAATTTCGTGTAAGGGGTCGGTCTCAAAATCCATAACCAAAGATATCGGACTCCTTCGTGGAATCGCAATAGAACTTATTTCTCCGGCTTCCGGGGTTTTCATCTCATTTTCCAATAGGGAAAGGGCTCGATATTTCAAGAATGGCTTTTCTGCATATAAAGGAGTTGGAACGGACTCGGATGAATATTCGGAAATATGCCGGGCAACGTCCTCTATGGTATCGAAGCCGGGATTCTCTAAATCTTTCAACTCTTCGGAAATATTCTGAGACATATAAGGCAAGAGACATAGATCCCATTCCTCGCGCGGGTATTTCTCTCCATATTTTAGCTGTTTTTTACAATCCTCTAGATAATCACATCGTGCGCAGATGGGTTGCAATCGAATAGGGATATCTTCGATATTACGCGGGAGAACATGAAACAGAGATGTTAACGTTTCGGAGATATGATCATATAGAACTAAAGAGTCTGCAAATGGCAGTTCCACGATGTGATCTCTGAGAACTGGAACTTCCAAAGTTGAAACATCATTATATCCTGGAAGGATCCCATTATTATCCACTCGCACATAAAATTGATGATCAAGTCCAAGTTTCTCCAAATATGCCACTAATGCTTTCCAGTAAAAGATGATTTCAAAGAAATGCCGTTTACCAATCTTTTCCTTCCGCGTTGCTTTTATATCGATTATATTTATTCCTATTTTTGTCCTTCGGATATGCTCAGGCACTTCTTCGATCTTTCCTTCCGTATTCATCATCAGAATGGGGTTTTTTTCATTTAATATATCTCCTATATCGTTCCTTTTATGTCCTTTTTTATTTCCAATAAGCAAGATATCCGGGCGTAAAGCGTGTGAATAGGCGGTGGGAGGCTCTTGGTCTTCGAAATTAACTGTTCCCTCATTCATTTGAAACAGATCCAGAATAAAGACTTTAGGGGTTGGAAAATCGTACTCCAATAAACAACATTCGGAGATATCTGGATTTTTACGAATCCTCTTGGAAATCTTTAATAAAAAATTTTTTGTTAATTGAGGAGAGGATCTTTCCTTGGCTGTCCGTGGATTTATAATGAGACACGGGGGATTTGATTGTTTCAACCTCCGATACACTTTCTGTTCGTATTCTTTTCCGATTTGGGCAATGTAATTTCCCATTCGGGGCCGTTCTAATTCTGTGATACTATATTCCTCGAGCCCCCACTTATTCCGTTTTTTTCCCAAATTCAAATATAGTTGCCGTTCGCATTCGGATTCTAAAAAATCTCCTAGAACATTTTTATTTAATTTTCCCTTACCCATTTGAATAACTTTGGATATTCTTGTTTTATTTTCTTTATAAGAAAAATCAATAGGAATTCATAAAAATTTCTAAAAATTCAATTCATTATTTCAAAGTATGGCTAATTTTTATATATTTATGTTGACAAATCCTTAGTGAACAAATATGCATTGGATAATTAATTACAAAAAGCGTCTTGCTTTTATTTAAATATAGGAGAAATGAATAAAAGAAGAGAGGATAATATGTGACACGCAATTTCGAGGAGAATAACGAGGAAAAGTTTGAGTGCTGCTCAAACCCAGATATAGAAAAAGTTGGTGGGGAGTTGGTATGCCGGAATTGCGGGATAGTACACGGAAAAGACTTGGGAGAAGAGCGTTCCCCCGCACTCAATAAGGGCGGATGGAGAACAGAGATTTCGATTTCAAGAAGAGATGGTCAAGGAGAAACTCTAAAAAAGTCGGATATCCATCGGTTGCGCAAGTTACGAAGCACCCAAAAAGCTTTGCAAGAAGATTTCGATGAGAAATTCGAAGACATGGCGCAGATGTTCAATCAATTAAGTTCCCAGCTTTCTCTTCCCGAGTATATTCGAGAACGGGCTAAGCGTATATGTCAAACCTTTATCTATTTATTAAATAATACGAATGACCTCAAAACTATAAAAAAATCACCTCCTTCAAAATATCTCTTAACTGCTTCATCGCTCTATGCTGCAGTCCGAGCAGATAAACAAATTGTGCGTTTCATTAATGATTTTGCAGAACCTATGGGGGTTCCCAATAAAATTTTAAAAAATTTTAGTAAGAATGTAATCGCAAAGCAAATCTTTCCCACGTTAGATGTGAATCTCAAATTCCAACCGAGAACGCCTGCACAGTATGTAGGATTAATCAGCACCCGCCTTCCCTCAAAAATCTCTCAAAAAATTCAGATGCATGCAATGAGGATTTTAAGGAAAATGGCTGACAAATCGCCTAAATTGGCGAAAAAGTATCCGAAAACGCTCGCAGCAGCTACCTTATTTCTTTTACTTGAGAAAGAAATTGACCAAGACACATTCGCCGAAGTCACCCATCTTCCAAAAACAAAGCTTAGGAAGATAACGAATCGGATGGAAAAGATAGTATAACTCAAATGTTAAGTTATGGTTTATGTATAAATTGCCGTATTTCTGGGGATTCTGACCGTTCAATTGCTTCATGGATTACGCTATAAAACGCATTATTAAAAAGTTTGAAAAATTTGAGGCTCAACTCAGGATCTCCCGATTCTAAAGATTGAATTTCTTCCAAATTATAATTTAATGAGAACAATTTCAGTTTATATTTCTGTTCTAGGTCCATCAATCTTTTACCATTTCTCATTGCTAAATCTTGGAGATCCTCGGTGAGATCATCTAAATTTCCAAAAATATTTTGCATGATCAATACAATTAAAGTCTTGGGATGGTTTGCGGCGATCTGCTGGATAATTGTATCCACATCATCAAATACATTTTCAATGAGCGGATTAATTAAAAATAAACAAGCATCACAAGCTGTTCTCTGACTGGGCAATAGCCCCGGCTGTTTAAAATTTCCTGAGATAAAATAGAGAATATACCGATAAATTTTACCATTGTAGGAGTACTGATTAGTATAAAATTTATATAGCCCATTTTGCTCCCGAAATT